>JANXMZ010000033.1 GCA_025354385.1 Bacteroidota bacterium | reverse complement strand
TAACAACACATTTGAATCTTTGGATGAGGTAGATAAGCAATTAGGTATCGCACTATGTGATTTACATGATGAAAAAAATATGGTTAGTTCAATGTGTAATTTTGATTGGATTATTTCAGCCTCTTGTTAGCGGTTTAGTATAAAGTCTAATCCTCTTGGCATTTTAATTATTACTATTCTCCCTTCTCCTTTTAGGAGATTCCATAGAGCTAGCAAAACTTTCCAAATCTTTTTTAATAGTATAATAAAACCACTTACTACCCGAAATAGAAAACCTTTAAAAATGAATTTAGAGGAAACCAT
This sequence comes from Bacteroidota bacterium, assembly GCA_025354385.1. Classification (GTDB taxonomy): domain Bacteria; phylum Bacteroidota; class Bacteroidia; order NS11-12g; family UBA955; genus JABMMZ01. The sequence goes on along the minus strand of JANXMZ010000033.1, from coordinate 93,979 downwards.
AAACCACGTAAGTCACGCAAGTACACGTAAGTTTTTTATTTCGCTTCGCTTAATAAAGGAATCCCGGATATAAACGGGAATGTATTTGGTGAAAAAATAATTATTGTGATATAAATATTTGAGAGGTAGTTTTTTATGTTGATCACCTGAAGAATGAGCTCTGAATGGTAAGGTATATCTCCCAAATTTTAATCAATTTTGGTAACAAACAACTAATTTGAATGGAGATTACAAAATCAATTCTTAATGACCTTTCTTACCAACTTACAGGAGCTGCAATTGAGGTTCATAAAATTCTTGGACCTGGTTTATTGGAAAGCATTTATCATCAATGTTTGAAGCACGAGCTTACGCTTAGGGGAATTAATTTTATATCTGAAATGATTATCCCTGTTAATTATAAGGATATGGCGTTAATGTCAAACCTCAGATGTGATCTTCTGATTGAAAACTGCTTGGTTGTAGAGTTGAAAGCTGTAGAAACTATCTTACCGGTGCATGAAGCCCAACTAATGACATACATGAAATTGATGAAAGCTCCAAGAGGAATACTATTGAATTTTAATGTTGCTAACCTTTTTCATGAGGGTCGTAAAACATACGTGAATGAGTTTTTTACATACCTAAAGGAAAAGTAGGTAGTTAGCGATTAAATCTTCAGATTTAATAAACTTAGGTTTTTAGGTGACTTAAGTGGTAAAGGTTTAAATTTTTTTGGTCAGCAGTCAATTTTTATTAGAATGTTAATCCAGAACATAAGATAATCCCATCACCACCATGCAGCGGCATTGAGGCCATTGAAAAACGAATATCAAAATCAATAAATGGATCACTCTATGTAACCCCAATGCTTGAGTTTCAAGTCGTCTTTGCGCCAGTTTTCTTCCACTTTTACTCTTAGGTCGAGGAATACTTTTTTCTGAACGAAGGCTTCAATATCCTTGCGTGCTTCGGTACCTATGCGTTTAATGCCCTCTCCATTTTTGCCAATAATAATACCTTTTTGTGAGTCGCGCTCAACAATAATAAAGGCGTATATTTTATCAATATTGGGTTCTTCTTTATAGTCGTGTACAATCACCTCTGTGCTATAGGGAATCTCCTGCTCGTAGTGTTTAAATATTTTCTCGCGAATCATCTCAGAAACAAAGAAACGGGTATTGCGATCGGTGAGTTGGTCTTTAGGAAAATAGGCTTCGTGCTCGGGCAAATAAGTGGCAATGGTTTTAATGAGTGATTCAGCATTTAAGCCAGTCGTAATGGATAAGGCAAATACTTCTACTGGTTTAATTTTCTCTTTCAAATCGGCCATAACAGCTACTACTTTTTCAGGAGTAGAAAGGTCAACTTTGTTGACTATTAATATTACCGGACAAGTGGCTTTTGCAATCAATGCAAGATGATCTTCGGTTAAATCGGCATTGGTTACGTCCACTAAAACGATGAGTAAATCAGCATCTTCCACACTTTCCTTTACAGCCGTCATCATGCTATCGTGCAGTTTGTAGGCTGGGTCGATAATGCCAGGCGTATCGGATAATATCAATTGGTATTCATCGGTATTGATAATGCCTTTGATACGGTGACGGGTGGTACTAGCCTTAGGGGTAATAATGCTCAATTGCTCACCTATTAAGGCATTGCTCAAGGTGCTTTTGCCGGCATTGGGCTTTCCTATAATGTTTACAAATCCTGCTTTATGGGACATGGTTGTTTTTTGATTTTAATATTTTTATTTTATAATGGTCATGATATATCATGACCCTACCTGTTTACTGCTTACTGTCAACTACTTTGTCATCCTGAGCTTGTCGAAGGATGTCTATACTTTATTCGCCAATTGTCCGCAAGCCGCATCAATGTCTTTGCCTCTGCTTCTGCGAATGTTTACTACTATGCCTTTAGCTTCTACTCGTTCGGCAAATTGGGCTATCTTATCTTTGTCACTGCTTTTGTAATCTGCTAAATCGATGGCGTTGTATTCTATTAAATTTACTTTACAATGTACCTTTTTTGCAAATTTAATGAGTTCATCGGCTTCTTCGGTACCATCGTTGGTGTCGTTCATTACCGCATATTCAAGGGTAATTTTATTGCGGGTTTTTCTATAAAAATATTGCAGGGCTTCTGTTAAATCTTCTAAAGGATTAGAATCATTAATAGGCATAATGGAGCTGCGTTTTTCGTTAGTAGCGGCATGTAAGGAGAGGGCCAAATTAAAGCGCACTTCATCGTCGGCCAATTTTTTTATCATCTTGGCAATGCCTGCAGTAGAAACTGTAATGCGATGTGGCGACATGCCCAAACCTTCGGGAGAAGTTATTTTTTGAATACTACTCAATACATTGTTATAATTCAAAAGCGGTTCGCCCATGCCCATGAATACAATATTGGTGAGAGGTATGTTATACGTTTTAAGGGCCAATTGATGAATCAATAATACTTGGTCGTAAATTTCTGAAGCTTCTAAATTGCGCATGCGTTTAAGAAAACCTGTTGCACAAAATTTACAACTCAGGCTACAACCCACTTGTGAACTTACACAAGCGGTCATTCTCTTTTCAGTAGGAATTAATACCCCTTCAACAATGGCGTCATCATGCAGTTTAAGAGCTAATTTAATGGTGCCATCGGTGCTGATTTGGGTGCTATGAATGCTCACCAAATGCAAAGTGTAATTTTCGTTCAGCCAATTTCTAAATTCTAGTGAGAGGTTGGTCATTTCATCGAACGAGCGGGCGCCTTTTTTCCAAAGCCATTCATGCACTTGTTTAGCGCGGAATGCTTTCTGTCCTGCAGTCTCAAATTGTGTAATGAGGTCTGCAATGGGGATGCTGCGTATGTCTTTTTTATCTGCCAATTGTAGGTGCAAAGGTAGTTAAATGGTTTCATAATGTATTGGACTTCGATTACAGAATGTAATTGGTTGCTGTTGTAAATTACTAATCCAATTTTATTTGATAACATGACAGTCAATTAACTCCCAATTAAATTTTATCACATTCATATTCCTATCATAACTTTGGTGTTCGATTTTTATTAGTCCAATATTTTTGGCCCAATGATAAATACTTGTTCCATGATTGAATACATAAAAGTTGGGATAAAGGTATGCCACATCTTGTTCTACAGAAAAAGAAACAACCTCATAATACGTTTTTGAATTCAAACTGACAGAATCTATTTTTCCTAAGCAAGTTGCATTACTAATCCTATTATGCTCACTGGTATAAAAAGGATAAAAGAAAATGGTTGATTCTTTGTTAAATGGAGTGTTTTTAAAATAACCACCTTTTCTCTCACATTGGAATTCAAAAATTTTATAGAAACCTGGCGCATTACTAGATATGCCGCCATTTGAACAATAAGTGTTATACGTAGCACTATCTCTTAAACTATAAGAATTGTAGGTAAGGTATTCTGAATCGAATTCATAGGGGTCAGGATTAATGGTATTCGTATTCCTAAACTCGGAAATAGATATATTAGAATTTGTTAAAACGATAGTATCCAATTCATTTGAGTGGGAGTTTTTGTAGACCCAAAAGGAACCACTTTTGAAATATAAATAATCTTTAGCCTCTTCCAAGCCAATTAAACCTATGTATTCTGGTTTAGGAGGAGAGGTATTTTCTTTTGTACAACCAATACATAACATTAAGAAAAAAAATACCGAGTGGTATGAAAGGTGAATTGACTTACTCATTTTATTTAATTATATGCGAATCAATTAGGTCCCAATACATGAAAATTTCGGTCTGATTTGAATTGACATATTTAAAACTTTGGTGTTTAATTCGTATTAGACCTACATCCTTAGCCCAATAGTAGAGGCTATAACCATCATCTCCCATATCTTCATTAGGGTAAGGGAATGACTTATCAGTTGGAACTCTAAAGTAAACAATATTGTAATACTTTTTGCTATTAACTTGCATTGAGTCGATTCTACCCATGTAATAAGTGCTATACCAACTGTCCAATTCATTGATTCCCTCTTTAGTTGTGAATGGATAATAGAAATGGCAATCAGACTCATAATTGAAATTGTGAAATTTTCCGTAATTCCCATTATAAGCAAATGTATTAAAACGCCAATGAGGATAAAAATCATAGGTGTCTGCACTCCATTTATAAGAATAGTTTAGATAACTGCATTGATCTCTAGAACTTTCAATAGAGTATTGGATATTCTCATAACCGAAATATCGTAAGTTTGATTGGCAATTGGTGGTGTCCAGAGTACATTTTACGAGTAACATACTATCATATTCATTGGTAATAGAATTTTTATACACCCACCAAGTCCCTGGTTTAAACAATAAATAATCCTTTGCTTCACCTAAACTGAAAAACCTAAATTTTCTGGAGGAGGTTCTTGATATTTCTTACATCCACTAACTAATACTGTAATTAATACAATACAAAATAAATTTGAACTTATTCGAGGCATTTAATTTGTAATGTTAATATTAAAACGCATGTCAATAATTATAATACAATTTTAATGGGCTTATCCCCCAAAATTCTCTAATTTATTTTTTCGTTCCCTCAAAATAAAACGCACATGTTAATCGCGTTGGTTCTTCTGGTTAGATGATTGCAAATAAAAATAATTGCATCAATTGCCCACCTAGGCTTTTGAGATGTATTCGATGCTTGTGAAAGAAGATCGATACAATTAAGTTTATATCTTGCCAATCCTAATCTCTTAAGTATCCATTGGATTTTAAGATTATCAAATGGAGGCTTATATTTCAAACAATAAATATAGTAATTTTTATTATGCTTACAGCTAATTCAAGGTCCTGACAACGAAAAAATCCGGGAGTTTGCACCACCGGATTTTACGAATTATGAGAGATGTTGTTAATTATGAATAAGCAATTTTGGGTTAAGCTTGACTAGGTTTTTAAGCGCTAGACTCAATCTTAAGCTTGTTTAATCAATTGTATTTCACAGTGAATTTTTACTTCATCGCTCAATACAATGCTACCAGCTTCGGTAATAGCGTTCCATTTTAAGTTGTAGTCGCTTCTTTTCATTTTGCCTTCTACTACAAAGCCAGTTTTTACCTGACCGTAAGGGTCTACTACTAAACCAGAATACTCAACATTTAAAGTGATAGGGTTGGTAATATCGCGAACGGTTAAGTGTCCAGTTAATTCATAATGCTCATCGTTCTTTTTGGTGAAAGAAGTGCTTTTGAATTTTACTTGAGGAAAAGCTTCTGCATTGAAAAAATCATCAGATTTAATATGTGCGTCTCTGTCGGCTACACCAGTGTTAATAGAATCTACTTCAGCGGAAAAGTCAATTTCTGCAGTAGATACATCATCACCATTCGTGCTTACGTTCACTGCAAAGTTTCCGAATTTGCCGTTTACATTGGTAATCATCATGTGTTTGATTTTAAAACCGATTTCGCTGTGCATTGTGTCAACTGCCCATTTGGTAGTTGATAAAGATGTTGTTGTCATTTTGGTATTTATTTAATTATTTAACGATACAAAACTACAACATCGGCATACCCTGTTTCATTGATGTAGGTTAAGACTTTTTGGACGCAAAGTTGAGCAGTTGGCTAAAGGATGCATTTAGCCAGTGGCACTTAGCGATATACAGAAACCGGGAGAAATAAATTACAGCTTCCTGCCTTCAGCTTGCATAAAAGTTCAAAGAAAACTTAAATGTACTATTAAGAAATATTTTTGTCAACGGCCTTCTATCAAAGGGTATTAATTTGATTTATGGGTCTCCCGCTTCGCAATCTGCTTTTTCATTCGGCTGAGCGATTCTGGCAGAATACCTAGGTAAGATGCTATTTGATGCTGTGGTACCATTTGTTCTATGGTTGGGCAACGTTGTATCAGTTCATTAAAACGGGCCTCGGCATTAGAACTTACTGTCATTAAAAATCTTTTTTGCAATACGGTTAAATGCTTTTGGGTAATTACTCTGAATACTTTTTCGAGTGCAGGAATGGATTTGAATAATTTTTCTTTCGCAGGTTTATCTATGACTAAAAGTTCGCTGTCTTGCAATGCTTGTACATTTTGGCCAGAAGCTTCTTCTTCATTAAAAGAAGCAATATCGCCTACCCACCAATTTTCGAAAGCAAAATAGAGCACATGTTCTAAGTCTTTATCATCCGTATAATAAGTGCGAAAAGAACCTTGGGAAACGAAGCCCTCGTATTTGCAAATTTCGCCTTGTTGAAAAAGGTATTCTTTCTTCTTAATCTTTTTTATTTTGTAGGAAGACTTGATGGCAGTTTTTTCACCTTCGGTTAAAGTGGTCTTCTTTTCAAAATAATCTATTAGTTTTAAATAGCTTGCTTCAGAATCAGATTTCATAAATTTACTTTTTTAAATAAGAAAACACTTTATGCCTACATGCTCGGCACCACCATCTGTTTTTATGTTATCGCCAACGATGGCGCAATTTTCTGCATCTGCATTAAATTTTTCAAGTGCATAATTAAAAATCACAGGATGTGGTTTTTCTACCCCAACTTCTTCAGAGGTTATCAAATGCTCAAAATAATTTTCAATCTTTAGTTTTTTCATTTTCTGCAATTGAATTTGGGTGGTAAGGTCTGTAATTATACCCATTCGAATTCCTTTTCTTTCCAATTGTTTAATGAGCTTTAAAGCCTCTTTATTGATGGTTATTTCCGATAAAAAATATTGCCAATATAGCTTTTCAAATTTCAGAGCTTCGGATAATACGCGTGTATTTTTTAAAGCCTGAATCATTTCTTTAAAGTATAATAGACGACTGTGAGAGGCGGCCTGTCCATGCAAGCGGTGATTAATTTCTTTGCGAGCATTTTTATACAAGTTAAGGGTGTTTTCAACCGTCATGTCGTATTGCATTGCAAAATGCATGAGTGCTCTGTCTAAAGCAGTTTTATGAGCAGGATCGTAGGCATAAAGTGTATTGTCGAGGTCGAAGAATACGACCTCAAAATACTGTAAATCTTTAATGCCAGGAAATTGAGGCAAAACTTAAAACGATTTAGCGATGTTGATGAAATCGCGGGAGGCCAAGGCCGCACCGCCAATAAGCGCACCATCAATATCAGATTGTGCAAATAATTCTTTCGCATTTTCTGGTTTTACACTGCCTCCATACAAAATAGAGATGCCTTGGGCAACATTTTCGGTAAATAATCCCGCTATCACTTTTCTAATGTGAATATGCATTTCGTTGGCTTGTGCAGAAGAGGCTGTAACTCCTGTGCCAATGGCCCAAACGGGTTCGTAGGCAATAATGCAAATTGTTATGCCTTCGTTACTCAATCCTTTTAAAGCGCCTAACTGTGTTTCTACAATGCTGAAATGTTGATTGGCTTCGCGTTCTGCCAATGTTTCTCCAATACAATATACCGGAACAATATTGTGTTTTAAAGCGGTTACAATTTTTGCGGCACAGCTCTCGTTGGTTTCGTTGTAATATTGTCTGCGTTCGCTATGGCCCACCAAAGTGTAATGAATGCCGATAGAAGTAAGCATGGCTGCAGATATTTCACCAGTATAAGCACCTTGTTCATTTTGATGTATGTTTTGCGCACCTATGCCAATATTAGAACCTTCTAGTTGTTTGGCTAAACTTTGTAAGTGAATGTAGGGCGGAAAAATCAGAAGTTGTGCGTTGTTCATTAGTTCTGTTTCTGCCATGGTTCTAATTTCTTGAACCAAACCTTGACCCTCTGTGAAGGTCTTGTGCATTTTCCAATTGCCTGCGGCTATTTTTTTTCTGTTCATGGTTGTTTAAATTTCTTAGTAATCTATCCTTAAAGATTTTTGTTTGTAATGGTCTCCCACGACCTGTATCCTGATTCTTTTGCAAATATACTTTCTAAAATTTCTTTATCAATTTCTGTGAGTGATAGGCCTCTGCGTTGCATTACTTTTTCGGCAGTTTGGAATGCTTTTTTAGGAGCGTAAGTTTCAAAACCAGTAGCACCGCCCCATGCAAATGAAGGTACAAAATTGCGCGGAAAACCTGAACCAAAAATATTGGCCGAAACGCCAACAACAGTACCAGTATTAAACATGGTATTGATGCCACATTTGCTATGGTCGCCCATCATCAGTCCACAAAATTGCAAACCAGTTTTTTCGAAATTACCAGTAGCATAATTCCAAAGCTTTACATCTTCGTAATTATTTTTAAGATTGCTGTTATTAGTATCGGCTCCTAGGTTGCACCACTCACCTAAAACGGAATTGCCCAAGAAGCCATCGTGACCTTTGTTAGAGTATCCAAAAATAACAGAGTTGCTAACTTCGCCACCCACTTTACTATGAGGACCAATGGTGGTACCTGTATAAATTTTAGCACCCATTTTTACAGTTGAATGCTCGCATAAAGCAAATGGTCCGCGTATCATAGCGCCTTCCATTACTTCGCTGTCTATGCCTAAATAAATAGGGCCTTCTGTTGTATTAAAAATAGCGGCTTCTGCTTTTACTCCAGCTTCCACAAACACAGGGAAGGCACCGAATTGTTTGTTGCTTTCGCTCAATGTAAAAGTGGTTCTATCTTTAGTTAATAATAAAAAATCATTGACGATTTCTTGTTGGTTGTAAGAAAAAATATTGTGAATGCGATTGATTAAAAGGGCCTCCTTGTATTGAAATGTTTGTTGGAAATTTTGCGAAACATGCTCAGCCCTGTATGCCAATACAATATCGTCTTGTAGCAGAGCTTCTCCCAATTGTAAAGCTTGTATTTCGCTAATAAGATGTGCCTGAGGTAATAAGCGACCATTGATAAAAAGATTGTCTTCGCCAAGTGTTGAATGGTACTTTTTTACTAAATGAGCTTGTGCCATTATGCCAATATCTTGCAATAAATGTTTCTCCCATTTTTCTGCAATGGTGAGTATACCACAGCGAATATCAGCTGCAGCCCGCGTCAATGTAAATGGGCTTAGATGTTCGGTCGTTGCATCGTCAAAAAGTATAATAGACATATTTGCTTGGTTAAACTTGAAATTCAACTTCAAAACAAAGCAATTTGAGCGAAATTATTGCAATGGGGTTGATAACAAGATGAGATTCATTGGAGCTTTATGCCAATAAAATAAAGTTTTATGGGGTTGAAAGGCTTTTTTATTACCATTTCAATTTGTATGTTTGAAATTGGATTATGATAAAGGAAACCATATCAATTATTAACCAATTTGCCCTGCTCGAAATGAAATTAAAAAAGGACAATACGGATGAGAGTATTCAAAGAATTATTCATAGGATAAAGTTGGAGTGGCAGGGCATTGGCTATGAATACAGTTTGCCGATTGGCGAAAAATACAACGATACCCGAACGGATGTAGTGGCCAATATTGTTGGAGAAATTGGAGAAGATATGCGCATTACACAAATTGTAAAACCTGTTATTTACCACAATCACATCATTGTTCAACAAGGCATCGTTATGGTGGAGGCCAATAAAAACTAAATGAAAACAATTGATTACGGCATTGATTTAGGAACTACTAATTCCTTAATTGCAAAATTTGACAAAGGCAAGGTGGAAGTATACAAAAACCCCATTGGCTTTAAAGAAACCTTGCCAAGTTGCGTTGGGTTTAGGGGCGAAAGAATACTCATTGGCGATAAGGCCAGAGAATATATTGTTAAAGACCCTTTGAATGTTTTTTCATCTTTCAAAAGAAAGATGGGCACTTCAGAAAAATATCTCATTCCTTCGCTCATGAGTTATTATTCACCAGCAAATTTATCAGCGCTTGTATTGAAGGAACTCAAGAATTTTATTCCTTCGGGCGAAAAGCCAAGGAGCATAGTGGTTACCATACCTGCAAGTTTTGATACCGTGCAATGCAATGCCACCAAAGAGGCAGGATTAGAAGCAGGATTTGAAGAAGTGGTTTTATTGCAAGAGCCCATAGCAGCATCTTTGGCTTTTTTTAATGAAAAAATGAACGATTTAGAAAGCTTCGGAAAATGGTTGGTGTACGATTTGGGTGGTGGTACTTTTGATGTTGCTCTTATTACGATTGATGAGGATGAGATGCGTGTGATAGATCACGAAGGTGATAATTTTTTGGGAGGTGTGGATTTTGATCAGCTGATGGTTCGCCATTTAATTCTGCCTCGCTTGGAACAGATAACTGGGAAAACAGATCTAGTGCGTCTCATTAATCAGCGCAATGGGCCATACGAGAAATTGTATTATGTGTTGTTGTTAAAAGCAGAAGAAGCGAAAAAGGAATTAAGTTTCAAGGACAATGTGGAGGTGGAATTTACTTTTGAAGCAGAGGGGAGTGAGACCAAAGAAATTTATTTTGAAATTAGCAGAACAGATTTTGAAGCCCTAATAGAAGATAAGATTCAATATACAATTGCCTTTATTCAAAAGATATTTGAACGCAATAGCATTCAGCAAGAAGACATAAAGAATATTATTTTGATTGGCGGAAGTACTCTAATTCCTTATGTAAGAAAAAGAGTTGAAGAAAGTACTGGTATACCCGTTAATTATTCTGCAGATCCAACAACAGCAGTTGCCGTTGGTGCAGCATATTACGCGGGTTCAAAACTAAGGTTGTTGCAAAGTGAGCAAGAAAATAGACCGTTTTTGGAAAATAATGCAGAGAGTTTAACAATAAAAACAGCCTATAATAAAACAACCAAGGATATGGAAGAGTATATAACTGCTGTTTTTGAAAATTTGCCAGACAATTGCCGCTATAGAATTGTTCGACACGATGGTGGTTATGACAGTGGTTTAAAAAACGCAACGGTTAAAATAGGTGAATTCTTAATGTTGAAACCGAATACCGTCAATTTTTTTAGCATTAAATTATTGGATGCAACGGGGAATGAAATTTCGCTCAACACGCAAGTGATAGAAATAACACAAGGTTTATTTTCTCTTTACGGTCAAACACTGCCAGAAGATATCTGCATTGAAGTAGATGATACAAATAACAATACCACCCTTAGCGAAGTCATTTTTTCGAGAAACAGCCTATTGCCTTTGAAGAAAACCATTTTCAAAGAGTTGTCTAGAACCATCAAAAAAGGGTCAGATGATAGTGTCATTATTAATATTTTAGAAGGCAATCAAGCGGTGCATCCAAGTGCCAATAAAGTAATTGGTGTAATAGAAGTAAATGGAAACATGATTAGTAGTGATTTGGTATATGGTTCGGATGTTGAAATTACCTTGGAAATTTCCGAAAGCAGGGAGATTAAAGTAAATGCCATTCTTAATTTTACCAATCAAACTTTTCAGCAAGTATTTAATCCAAAAGTAAAATATGTGAGCTTATCCAAACTGCGCGATGAATTGAAGACTCTGCAGAATGAAATTAACGCATCTATTACTAAAACGTTAGATACAGATGATTATGAAAAGGCAGCATTTTTAAATGATTTACTAGAATCGGTTCAAACTTTAATAAAAGAAGTTGGCAAATTAAAAGAAACCGATATGGATGAAAGTCGTTATCAACTGGATGAGAAAAAAAGGCGATTGGCTACACAATATTATAATATTGGATTGAACAACAGTCCAGTGTTTGAAAAGAAAGAAAAAATTCAAAATATAAAAAATGTGCTAGACTTTGTAATCGAAATGCACAATGATGTTCCCGGAAACTTAAAGGAAGAATATATTGCCATGAAATTGTCCAATAGTGATGTTGTAAAGTCTACCAATCATTTTCAATTGAATGCCTATTATTTAAAGTTGGATAAGTTTTATGGTAAATTAGTATATGCCACCCCTTCACTTTTAATTAGCAATTTTTTACATCACCGCGACTTAGATGCCAGTCACTACAATAATTTTAACAAGGTAAAGAAACTCTTCGATAAAGGTGATAAGGCCATGGAAAAAGGTAATCACAATGAGTTGTTATCTATCTGCAAAGAAATGTGGGCTGAGTTGAAAGAGGAGAGAAGTGAAATTGAAAAAATTAAAGGTACTGGGTTGGGGTCATAATTAGTAAAAATTTGAGTTACAAGTCACCACTACACATTTTAGAAAGTTTTGATATAGATGCTATTCAATTGAGCCATCAGGAAATTATTCGTTTGAGGAAGAAATTGTTGGCGGAGTTTAATCTCAGCGGCTCTACAACCATTGATATTAATAAAAGGGAATATACCAAAGATGAAATAATTGGACAGATAGATACACTGAAAAATTTGGATGATTTAGAGTCCCACCTACAATTGTATAAAAACAAGGAAATACTTTCTTTTTGTGAACAACCGAAAAAGGCACCCAATCCCGTAAAGAATTTAAAGGTAGTTTTTGATGAACCGGAAACTACAGATAATTTTAAGGACATTGTCATAGATGCTGAATTAACAGCATTAAAAATAAATCTAAAAAATAATCATTACCATTGGCCTCACGAAATTCTTAAATTTTTAGAGGCCATAAAATATGTTGGGGCTGATCATGTTTTTGGATTGCTTGATGATAATTTGCGACACATGGCTGATTTTATAAATGAACTTGATAAGGACAATTATAATCAACCTAGTATTTCCAGACTAGAGTTTTTAGAGGATGCTGATTTTTATAGCTATCTCAACTGGTTGCCCGATGAATTGGAATATCACAGAACTTGTATTGTAGTAGAGCTTATTAACCTTACTGTACGGTTACAAAAAACGGATATTAAGTTTGTGAATCACGTTAGCAATAATCTTTTATACGTAGATTGTGAACCAGAGCATAAGCAATTGATTAAATCAAATAACAAGGCTTTTAATGGTTTGAGTGAGGAGCACAGCCAGTACAGGTGGTTATGGGTAGTAATATATTTGATATTTATTGCATTGAGAACTTGTTCTTAAATGGCATGGATTATTAGATGGAAAGGATATTTTTACTTGATAAATAATTATGCACGATGCAAAATATGTCTGATTAAAATCTCACATTTGCATTCATAGAATGGCAAAGGCAATAGTAAAGTATTTTTGTAAAGAATGTGGTCATGTGGCCAATAAATGGTTGGGTAAATGCCCTTCATGCGAGGCTTGGAATAGTTTTACAGAAGAGGTGGTGAACAAAGGAGGTACAGAGAAAAAACTATGGGGTAAAAATCCGCAACAAAGGGCTGAGCCTAAAAAAATAAAAGAAATTATAGAGGGACATGAAACCCGCTTGATATTGCCGGACAATGAGTTGAATAGAGTTTTAGGGAGTGGGTTGGTAACGGGTTCAATAACACTGATAGGAGGAGAGCCAGGTATTGGTAAATCTACTTTATTGTTACAATTGGCTTTAAATGTTCAGAAAAAAGTTTTGTACATCAGTGGCGAAGAAAGCGAGTCGCAATTGAAAATGCGTGCCGAGCGAATTGGTATTCACAACGACAATTGTTATGTAATGTGTGAAACTTCTTTAAGTAATTTATTGAGTTATTTGCAGCACGATGAACCCGAAATTTTAATCATTGATTCTGTTCAAACCTTGTCTTCAGAAAATATTGATTCACCTCCTGGGAGCATCAGTCAGATTAAAGAATGTACGGCAGAATTATTGCGTTTTGCCAAAGCTACTAATGTGCCTGTTTTTTTGATTGGGCATATCAATAAGGACGGCAATATTGCTGGTCCAAAGGTGTTGGAACACATGGTGGATACAGTATTGCAATTCGAAGGCGATAGACATTATAATTACAGAATATTAAGAACCTTGAAAAATCGTTTTGGTTCGGCCAGCGAAATTGGTATTTATGAAATGCGCGGCAGTGGTTTGCGCGAAATAGAAAATCCTTCAGAAATATTAATAAGCGAGCGCGAAGAGAATTTAAGTGGTATCACCATCAGTTGTGCGGTAGAAGGCATACGCCCTATTTTGCTGGAAACACAAGCATTGGTAAGCAGTGCAGTGTATGGTACACCACAAAGAACCAGCAATGGTTTCGATTTGCGCAGACTGAGCATGTTGTTGGCTGTATTAGAAAAAAGATGTGGTTTTCAATTGGGTGCTAAAGATGTTTTTGTGAACATAGCAGGAGGTATGAAAATGGAAGATCCAGGATTGGATTTGGGCATTATAGCGGCCATTCTTTCTTCATACGAAAATTTACCAGTAAGTCCAGATATTGCATTTGCAGGTGAGGTTGGGTTGAGTGGTGAGGTGCGAGCTGTATCGCGCATAGAACAAAGGGTAAGCGAAGCCGAGAAATTGGGTTTTAAAGAAATAATGGTGAGTAAATACAACAAAGGCATTGAAGAAATGAAAACCAAAATGAAGGTTATCACGATTGGCAAAATCGAAGAAGCTTTTGAATATTTGTTTGGGTAAATTTATTTTAATTAAATTTGTAAATTATGAAAATGGATAAAACTGTTTTTAGTTCCTTTAAAAAGGAGGAGGAGCCCAATGATTTTAAATATTGGCAAAGTAAAACTGTTGCCGAAAGATTAAATGCTGCGGCTTATTTAAACAGTATTGCTTATGGTTATGATGTCAACCATCCACCTAAAGTTGATAGAACCGTTTTTTCAATCTTAATTAGAAATGAGTAATCTCTTTAATACTGATTTCCAAGAATTTATTGAAAGTCTAAATCATTCAAATGTAGAATATATACTTGTAGGTGGTTACTCTGTAATCATTCATGGATATTCAAGAACGACAGGTGATATGGACATTTGGGTCAACAAAACGGAAGATAATTACAAAAAAATTGTAAAGGCTTTTGAGATGTTTCAAATGCCTGTGTTTGATATGACCCTAGAAGAGTTTCTCAATCCCAAAAAGGAGGTATTTAGATTTGGGTTACCCCCTTCGAGGATTGACTTAATGACCGATATTCTTGGTTTGTCTTTTGAACGGGCACATCAAAATTCTAGTATTTATAAAGAAGAAGGCTTTGATGTTCGTGTAATCCACATCAACGATTTAAAAAAAGCAAAGGCTGCTTCAGCAAGACCAAGAGATATTAATGATTTAGAAAATTTAAAAGAATGAAAATAAAATTAACCCATTTAATCATGTTGGGATTGCTACTAGGAATAGCAGTTGGAACCTTTGTGAATTTGAATGCCGATGCGGCCACTATTAAAACCTATACAGGAATTGCAGCTTTTGGTTCTATCATTTTTTTAAAATTGATTAAATTGATTATTGGTCCATTGGTATTGAGTACCCTCATAGTTGGTGTGGCAGGCATAGGCGATGCTAAAACAGTTGGTCGCATGGGTGTTAAAACCATTGGTTGGTTTATTTTTGCGAGTCTAATTTCATTAACATTGGGTTTAATATTGGTGAATATATTGCGCCCTGGCGATCAGTTTGCGGGGTCGCTGCCAACACAATCCATCAGCAGTATTCCAACCACTGAAGGATTTACCATTGCACATTTTGTAGATCAATTAATTCCTGAAAATATTTTTGTGGCCCTATCCAGTCATAAAATGGTTTTGCAAATAGTAGTGTTCTCTATCTTTTTTGGTTTGGCTTTAGCAGGCATAGGCGAGAGAGGTGAGCCTTTAGTAAAATTGATGGATAGCTTGGCTCATGCCATGTTGAAATTAACCAATATGATTATGTGGATTGCGCCATTGGCCGTATTCAGTTCTATATCTGTTGTGGTAGCGGAAAAAGGCATAGGAATACTGGTGCAATATAGCAAACTAATCGGTATGTTTTATTTTGGGTTGCTACTATTATGGGTGGTCTTACTAAGTTTTGGCTATGCATTTATAAAAAACAAAGTGTGGAGTTTGTTGAGTCATATTAAGGAACCTTTGATGTTGGCATTTGCCACAGCAAGCAGCGAGTCGGCTTATCCTAAATTATTGAATCAACTCGATCGTTTTGGTATCAAAGAAAAAATTACAAGTTTTGTTTTGCCATTGGGTTATTCATTCAATTTGGATGGCAGCATGATGTACATGACTTTTGGTTCTTTGTTAATAGCACAAGCTTATGGAGTTGATTTAAGCATCAGTCAGCAAATAACAATGCTCTTAGTGTTGATGATAACAAGTAAGGGCATAGCCGGTGTGCCGCGAGCCTCTTTGGTCGTTATTGCCGCTACCATTTCGGGCTTTAATATTCCCGAAGCGGGTTTGGCTTTATTGTTGCCAATAGATCAGTTTTTAGACATGGGTAGAACAGCCACCAATGTGGTGGGCAATGCAATTGCAACCGTTGCTGTAAGTAAAATGGAGGGGGAAGTGATACATCATTAGAGAAGGAGGGAGGAAGCACCCTTCGACAAGCTCAGGGTGACACGCTTCGACAAGCTCAGGGTGACAGGACACGAGGTATACAGTCGGTAGATTGTTTATAATCAAAAATAGTTACACTAATTTTTCAGTAAGGGCTGCCATGGTTTTTTTGGTAGAGGCGTTTTTGTAAATGATTTCGAAAACAGCATCTAGAATTGGCATATCCGACTTTACTTCCTCATTAATATCGTGCATGGTTTTAGTAGCATAATAACCTTCTGCTATCATGTTCATTTCCATTTGAGCACTTTTTACATTGTAACCCTTTCCCAACATATTGCCGAAGGTTCTATTTCTGCTGAATTGAGAATAAGCGGTTACCAATAAGTCGCCCAGGTAAGCATTCTCTTTTACATCGCGGTGCGTTTGGTGACTGGCATCTAAGAAACGTTCAATTTCGCGGGCAGCACTCGAAACCATTACTGCCTGAAAATTATCGCCATACCCAATGCCATGGCAAATGCCACAGGCAATAGCATATACATTTTTTAGTACCGAAGAATATTCAATACCATCTATATCAGTAGTTGTTTTGCAATGAATATAATGACAGGATAAAATTTGTGCAAGTATACTTGCCGTATCTTCATTTGCAGATGCTATGGTTAAGAAACTGAGCTTCTCCATGGCCACTTCTTCTGCATGGCAGGGTCCGCTAACAGCTGCAATATTATCTTTGGCAACTCCCCATGTTTCATGCAAATAATGACTAATAATTTGATGTGTTTCTGGAATGACGCCTTTAACAGCAGATAAAATTATTTTGTTTTCAAAAGCAGAGTGATCAAGTTCGCTCAGCACTGTATGCACAAATGCGGAGGGCACCGCTATCAAAATGGTATCGGCTTCTTTTACAATTTCTGTTAAATTATTTCCAATGGTTACCTTGTCGAAATTAAGGCGCACATCTGCCAGATAACGGGGGTTATGACCATAATTATTAATAAAGATAACATCTTCCTCCTTCCTAAGGGCCCAGTGAATACTGATAGGTGCACCACTGTCCGTCATTATTTTTATAAGAGCAGTGGCCCAACTACCATTGCCTATGACTGCAATTTTATTGATTTTATTATTCACGATACAGGGCGAATTTAATGTGTTTCAATATTGAAACAAAAATAAATTAAAAAGAGGGTGCTTAAGGGTTGGGGTAAACACCACGAGGAAAAGAAGGCTTCCGACTTTCAGTCGAAAGGGAATAAAACACAAAGTCACAAAAGTGAAAGCCAAGAAGTCACAAAAGAATTATTAATTTTTGCCAATTAAATTATTGATTTTTTAAAAAAAACTTCTGTGACTAATCTGCCCCAACTATTGTGACTATTGTGTTAAAAGGTTTTGAATTTAATGCTTGCAATAAATACCTCCCAAGGCGTCACAAAAGAATTATTTAGGACGCAAAGGGAACAAATGCTTCCGACTTTCAGTCGAAAGGGAATAAAACACAAAGTCACAAAAGTGAAAGCCAAGAAGTCACAAAAGAATTATTAATTTTTGCCAATTAAATTATTAATTTTTTTAAAAAAACTTCTGTGACTTATCTGCCCCAACTATTGTGACTATTGTGTTAAAAGGTTTTGAATTTAATGCTTGCAATAAATACCTCTAATAGAACCACTTTAAAGCTATTTTCTATTTTTTTAGATGCGAAATTTTTTCTTCTCATTATTTCTATTGATTTTTGGTGAAAACTATTACTTATGGAAATTACTAAATCTTTTCTTCGAAATCTTACTTATCAAGTTAATGGAGCTGCAATTGAGGTACATAAGGCGCTAGGGCCTGGTTTACTCGAAAGTGTTTATCACCATTGTCTAAAGCATGAGCTTAGATTAAGAGGCGTGAATTTTGTCTCTGAAATGTGGGTGCCACTGAATTTCAAGGGTTGTGATTTTAATCCAAATTTGAAATGTGATTTATATGTTGAAAACTGCATGGTTTTAGAATTGAAATCAGTTGCTGAATTTATGCCCATTCATGAAGCACAATTATTAACTTATATGAAGTTGACAAAAGCTCCCAAAGGTATGTTAGTAAATTTTAATGTTGTAAATCTTTACCATGAAGGTCAAAAGACTTTTGTGAATGAGTATTATCAAAGATTAGAGGAATCTTGATATTTTTCTTTGTAAGCTGACAAACCCATACGCTAGTCTCCTCACGTATATCTAACAAAAATGATTTAATATTGCACCTATGCAAGGGCTTTCGGTTGTAATTCTCAGTTATACGCGTAGTGAAAAAATACACCGCATGACATTGAATTGTATTCGCACCCTTATTCAATCGGAAGATTTTATAAATACCTATGAACTCGAAATTCTTTTGATAGAAAGTAATCACAATTATTTATCTGAAGGTTTTGCTTATCCAGATAATGTTAAAGTAATTGTGCCAGAGCAAACCTTTAATTTCCATGCCTACCTAAACGAAGGCATAAAATTGGCAAGTCAATCCATGGTAGCTCTGTGTAATAACGATTTGATTTTTCATAATGCTTGGTTCAGTGCTATATTGAGAGTAAAAAAGCAATACCCTGATTTTTTGTCCTTTTGCCCTGTTCAACCCAAAGAAAAAATACCAGTTGGTATGTTTTTGCAAGGTTACGAGGTGCGCAGACATATCAAAGGTTGGTGCTTGGTGGCAGATAAAAAACTTTTTGATAGTATTGGATTATTGGATGAGCAATTCGACTTTTATTATGCCGATGATGATTACGCCATGACCCTCAAAAAATACCATGTGCGACATGCCTTGGTATCTCATTCTATCGTTGAACATATAGGTGGCGAAAACACTGCCACAAAAAAAGAAGAAGGTGCAGAGGCTTTTAACAATTTGAAAAGAAGAAGATCAGACTTGCCAGATTATTTATATACAGAGGGGTATAATTGGATTTTAAAAAATGAAAAATTACTGGATGGGCATTTGAAATTTCACAAAAAATGGGGTTCCATAAAGAACATAGCTGTAAAAAACAAACTTTTTGGTATGTTATCTAAAATAGGATTAGAAGGCTTAATTATTTGGTGAGAAACCTGCTTTAAATGCCAATATACTTTCTTTTTTGGAAAGCGCATATCGATATGCATATTCAAATATTTCTTCGCTCTTGTCGAAATCAAACATACCGTATTGGGTCATGTGGGGCGGTTCCAAAAACAAATCACATAAATGTAGTTTTTGAGTTACAGAGCTGCGCAAGGCAAAATGAAAACTGCGGTCTAACATATCTTTCATGCGCAAATCTTTTTTGCGCGTGCTTACCGAGTTAACATGTATGCCAATAATTTTGTCGCATTTATCTTTAATTGGTTCAATGGGCAAATTGTTTAACACGCCACCATCCACCAATAAATAATGTTGATAGGTAATAGGTTCGAAAATAACGGGAATGCAAGAAGATGCTATAATTGCTGTAGATAATTTGCCTTTCGAAAAATAAACAGGTTCTCCATTTATAATATCGGTAGCTGTTACCACCAATGGTATATTCAAACTTTCGAAAGTATTTTCGGGGAAATGTTCCAATATTAAATTTTCGAAAAGGCTCATATTAAATAAACCAGCCTTGCCAAATAAAAAATGTTTAAAGTCAAATAATTTACCATTCTTAATAATGTCAGTAATTTTTTCAGGAGAATAACCTTTGGTAAGAAAGGCGCCAATGGCTGCTCCTCCGCTGGTGCCTGAAATCATGTCGAAATGTATGTCATATTCATTCAGCGCTTTGACGATGCCCAAATGCGCTACACATCGCGTGCCTCCGCCAGATAAGACCAACCCAATTTTTGACATTGTAATTTATATTGGATTCAAAGATATGGAAAATTAAAAATGAATGAACCATGACTGAAGACATGGGCAATTCAAATAATTTCCATTCATCTGCGCATAATAATTAATTCCCTGCATTTTATAGATTGTCAAAAAATAGCAGTCTCGGCACTTCAATTTTGTTTCATTAATTCATCCATTATGATACATCAAATCAAACTTCTTATGCTTCTTTTTTTAGCCGGAGTGCTCATCTTTTTGAACTCTTGTCTTAACAAAAGACCGCAAATGATAACTGTAAACCCAGAATACGCCAAATATGTTTCTGGCTATACATCAGGCAATATTAGCAGCCAACAAGCTATTCGCATAGAACTTGCAGAGCCGTTTAAAGGAGCGAACAATGATAATAAAAAATTATTGCCCGATTCAAATTTACTGAAAGATATCTTTGAATTCGAACCAGAAATTAAAGGGAGAAGCCAATGGGTAAATGAGAGGGTTATTGAGTTTATTCCCGATAGGCCGTTGCCTGCCAATCAATTTTACACCGCTACATTTCAGTTGGAAAAAGTAGCCATCGTAAAAAATGATTTTGAAGAATTTCAATTTCAGTTTGCTTCTTATCCTCAAAATATGAATGTGGTGATAGATGGATTAAGAACTTATGATGATAATAATACGGAATGGCGAAAATTAACTGGTAGAATTACCACTTCAGATTTTGCTGACACTGCGCTTATAAAAAAAACCATTTCTGCATTGGTCAATCAAAAAGAAGCTAAGATTAATTGGAGCAATTCGTATAATAACAACGATTTCTATTTTTATATAGACAGTATTAAACGCGGCATGAATAAGGGTGAAGTGCTTGTTAATTGGAATGGTAAGCCCATACAGGCCCTGTCTAGCGGCAATCAAAAAATAGAAATTTCTGCCATGGGAGATTTTTCTGTTTCGGAGGTGAAAGTAATAGATGAAGATGATCAAACCATGGTCTTAAATTTTACGGAACCCATTGCTTATAATCAAAATTTGAAGGGAATTGTAACATTAGAGGGGGCCGATAATTTAACCTATTCTGTAGAGGGTAATGTGGTGAAAGTATATCCTGGACTGAGATTAGAAGGGGTTAAAACTATTAAAGTAAGCACTGGTATTAAAAGTCAAAAGGGGTTTCATATGAATGAAGCATTTTCTGAAGCCGTTAATTTTGAAGCGCCTTTGCCAAGGGTTAGATTGTTTGGCGATGGTAGTATTTTGCCGAATTCAGGCGGACTCATATTTCCGTTTAAAGCCATTAGTTTAAAAGCAGTAGATGTGCGTATTATTAAAATTTTTCAAAACAATGTACACCAGTTTTTGCAAGTTAATAATTTGAATGGGGAGGATGGATTGACCAGGGTTGGTAAAGTGATAGTTGAGAAAAAAATTGATCTAACTTACGACAAATCAAAAAATTTGAAACAATGGAATGCACATGTAATTGATTTGGCTCATTTGATTAAACCTGAGCAAGGTGCTATTTATAGGGTTAGTATTAAATTTAATAAATCATACGCCTTATGCAATTGTGATGATGAGGAAGAGACTGCAACAAGTAGTGAAAATTTGGAGAATCAACAATCTTCTATTATGGATTTTTTTCATACAGATAAAAATTGGAACGAGGATCAATGGAATAGTTATAGTTTTGATGGAGGTTATGAAAACTGGGATGACTATTACAATGATCAATATTCACCTTGCACAGATGAATATTATGAAGGCAAGGCCGAAAGTCGCAATATATTGGCCTCAGATATTGGCATGATATATAAATTGGATGAAGATAAAAAAGCACATGCCTTTATAACCAATATGATTACCGCGCAACCTTTGGCAAATTGTGAAGTAGCTTATTACG
Organism: Bacteroidota bacterium; assembly: GCA_025354385.1. Classification (GTDB taxonomy): domain Bacteria; phylum Bacteroidota; class Bacteroidia; order NS11-12g; family UBA955; genus JABMMZ01. Next base: position 72,052 of record JANXMZ010000033.1, on the reverse strand, counting down.
ATTATACCAAGCAGCTTATTGCAAAAGGTGTAACAGATAAAAATGGGATGATGGAAACACATTTGAAACAGAAACCATTTTTGATGGTGGCTAGTTTTGGTGCCCAAAAAGGGTACTTAAAACTACAAGACGGTCATGCCAATTCTTTGAGCAAATATGATATAGAAGGAGAAATAGTGCAAAAGGGTATTAAAGGGTTTATTTATGGCGAACGCGGTGTTTGGCGCCCTGGCGATTCCCTGTATTTAAATTTTATTTTGGAAGATAAAGAAAAAAGATTGCCTGCTAACTATCCTGTAAAATTTGAGTTGCAAAATCCTGATGGTACCGTTGTTTATCAACAAACAAAATCGGAAAATATAAATGGCTTATACGATTTTAGAACCGTTACAGTAGACGAAGCTATGACGGGAAATTATATGGCAGTAGCGCGTGTAGGAAGTCAATCATTCTCGCATACTATTAAGATTGAAACGGTAAAACCCAATCGTTTAAAAATTTATTTTGATTTAAAAAATTCGAAAATTTCAGAACATGAAAACGATACGGTCGGTAAGTTGCGTGTTCAATGGTTGCATGGCGCAATTGCTCGCAATTTAAAAACGGTAGTGAATGTTTCACTCAGTCAAACAGAAACAAAATTTGATGGATGTAAAAATTATGTGTTTGATTCGCCATTGCGTACTTATTATGGAGATGAAATGACCGTGTTCGATGGTTCGCTAAATCAAGATGGAGAAGCCTCTATTCGATCGGTATTTTCGGCTGGAAAAAATGCACCGGGTTTATTGAGGGCTAATTTTGTAACGCGTGTATTCGAGGAGGGTGGCGATTTTAGTATCGATCGTTTTAGCGCACCCTATTCACCATATAAAAATTATGTGGGATTAAGAACACCAGAAACAAAAAATGAATACGAAGGTTTGTCTACAGATGTCAATCATTTGTTTGAAATTGCCAGTGTAGATGCCAATGGAAAGGCCGTTAATATGGAACAGGTGCAATTGAAAATTTATAAATTACAGTGGCGTTGGTGGTACGAAAATGATGAAGAAGATTTGGCCTCATACGTGTCTCGCTCAAGTGCAATTGTTTTAAAAGATACTTTGTTGAAAATTGTAAACGGTAAAAATAATTATCGTTTTAGAATGGATAATAATAATTACGGCAGATATTTAATTACACTTACAGATTTAAAAGGGGGTCATCAAACAGGAAAAATAATTAAAGTAGACTGGCCTTATTGGAGCAGAGGAAATAATACCAACCGCGATAATTCTACTATGCTTAATTTTTCTTGCGATAAAACACAATATACTGTAGGTGAAAATATTAAATTGTCATTCCCTTCTCCGGCAGATGGAAAGGCTTTGATAAGCATAGAAACAGGTTCGAAAGTCATCAAAAAATTCTGGGTGAATACCATTAAAGGAGAAACCAAAACAACTTTTGTTGCAAGTTCAGATATGAGTCCGAATGCCTATGTGCATGTTACCCTATTACAACCTCATGCCAATACAAAAAATGATCTACCAATTCGCATGTATGGTGTTATTTCATTAAACATAGATGATCCTAAAACTCATTTAAAGCCTCTAATGGTAATGGCCGATGTTTGGAAACCCGAAAGCAAAGTGAATGTTTTGGTAAAAGAGGAATTGGGAAAACCCATGACTTATACTTTGGCCATTGTAGATGATGGTTTGTTAGATTTAACAAGATTTAAAACTCCACAACCATGGCAGTCATTTTATGCGAAAGAAGCATTGGGTGTAAAAACTTGGGACATGTACGATCAAGTTATTGGAGCGTATGCAGGCAGGTTGGATAAATTGTTAAGTGTAGGTGGCGATGGCGATGGCCTAGCAGGAAAGGGCGTAAAAGCTAATCGTTTTAAACCCATGGTAAAGTTTATGGGACCGTATACTTTAGGTGCAGGTCAGCAAAAAAATCACAGCATAGAAATTCCCAATTATGTAGGTTCGGTAAGAGTGATGGTAGTGGCAGAAAATAATGGCGCTTATGGCAGCACAGAAAAAACAATAGCGGTTAAAAAACCTTTGATGGTACTGGCCACATTGCCGAGAGTATTGGGTCCTTCGGAAAGTATTTACTTGCCTGTGGATGTATTTGCAATGGAGAGCCATGTTAAAGATGTGAAAGTAGAAATTGAAGTGAATGATTTATTGAGCGTAGATGGTGTGGTAAAGCAAAGCATAACTTTTAGAAAAACAGGGGATGAGGTTTTGAATTTTAAATTGAATGTAGCGCCAAGAATTGGTGTAGCTAAAATAAAAATTGTGGCAACAAGTGGTAAAGAAAGGGCTACACAGGAAATAGAAGTAGAAGTAAGAATTGCGAATCCGAAAGTTACCGATGCCAAAGAATTTACAATGGCTGCAGGCCAATCTGTATCACAGCAAATTAATTTCATTGGTTTAAGTGGTACCAATAAATTTGTGGTGGAGGTATCTAATATTCCTTCGCTTGGATTGGATAAAAGATTGGATTATTTAATAAAATATCCGCATGGTTGTATCGAACAAACAACGTCTTCTGTTTTTCCGCAATTGTTCGTGAGTAATTTAATGGATTTAAAAGCTTCGCAGAAGGATCAGATCGCAAAAAATATAAAAGCAGGTATAAAAAGATTACAATTGTTCCAAACGTCTAATGGTGGTTTTTCTTATTGGCCAGGAGAATCTTATGAAAGTGAATGGGGAAGTAATTATGCTGGACATTTTATGATAGAAGCAGAAAAAATGGGCTATAGTTTGCCTTTTAATATGAAAAACAAATGGCTCAAATATCAAATAAATGAAGCAAGGAATTGGGATATGAAAAACTCAGTTTACAATCAACCGCATGGTGATGAATCTTATCAACTTACACAAACTTATCGCTTATTCGTATTGGCCCTCTCTGGCAATGCAGAGTTGGGCGCTATGAACAGAATTCGTGAAGAGCGAGGTTTAGGGGAAGCTTCTAAATGGCGCTTGGCTGCTGCTTATCAGTTGGTGGGTCAAACGGAAGTTGCCAAACAGTTAATAGGGAAGTTAAGTATTAGAATAGAGCCTTACAAAGAACTCGCCTTCAGCTATGGTTCTGATATGCGCGATGAGGCCATGATTTTGGAAACACTCACATTAATGAAAGAGGATGCCAAAGCTGCTCAACTTTCTAAAAATATTATTCAAAAATTGAACAACAGCGAATGGATGAGCACGCAGGAAACTGCTTATAATTTGTTGGCCATTTGTAAATATACTGGTGCAGATAAAAATGGCAACGGTTTTAGTTATAGTTATTCTTTAAACAATGGTGCCCCAATACAAGAGCAAAGTCGCAAAGCCATTAGTAAATTTAGTTATAACGATAAGGAAATAAAAAGTAATAGTAATGTAAAAATTGCCAATAAGGGCAATACTACGTTGTACGTAAAGTTAATGACAGAAGGTATTCCGTTGTTAGGCGACCAAACCCTTGTATCGAATGAACTGAGTATGAATATCGTTTATAAAACTATTAAAGGGCAGATAATACAACCCGATAAAATTGTGCAAGGAACAGATTTTATCGCAGAGATAAGCATTACAAACCCGGGCAATAAAGGCAACTATTATGAAATGGCATTGAACCAAATATTTGCATCTGGTTGGGAGATACACAACAACAGAATGGATGGACAAAATTCAGGCGTTAATGATTCGCGTTATCAAGATATTCGCGATGATAGAATATACAGTTATTATGATTTAATGTCTAAACACACCAAAGTATTTACAGTAAAATTAAATGCTACCTATTTGGGTAAATTTTACTTGCCAACCGTTTATACAGAGGCCATGTACAACCATGCCATCAACGCCCGCATACCGGGCAAATGGGTGGAAGTGATTAAGGATCCGGTTGGCTTGGCTGCTTTAGGCAGGCGCTAGTTTGTTTCAGTTTTCAAATAATATAAAGGTAAGGCGTGTTATTTAGTAAATTTGATTGGCAAAATAATAACTATTAAAATTTTAAGGATTAAAATAGTTATTTTGTCATAGTTCTGTAATATTAATAAAGGTTTTTGGTAATTCTAATGGTAGCTATTAAGTTTGGTTGATAATTTAAAAAACTATCGACAATGAGAAAAATTACGGTCATCATCTTTCTTTTGTTTTCTTTGTCAAATGTTCTAAAAGCACAATGGGAATTAAAGGCATACGGCACGAATATTTATTGTATAGCATCGAATGGTAATTCCACAGCAGTAGGTTCAGATAATGCCATCGTTCATTATTCATCTAATTTAGGACTTAGTTGGACTGATATTGATATACAACTTACGCAGAGAGATTTATTTGGGATAGCTGTTGATGGGCCTAAAATAGTTGTGGGTACCTCGGGCTTTGGAGTTTATCTTTCTTTAGACAGTGGAGATAATTGGACATGGCGTAGTTATGGATTATCGAATCCTTTTGTAAAAAGTTTACTTATAAAAGGTCCTTATTTGCTTGCAGGTACAAATGGTGTTGGAGGAATGTTTCGCTCGGCAAATGAAGGTAAAACTTGGAGTACTATTATTAAGGGTTTGACAAACACCTTGATCAATTCAATGGCATCAAATGATAGTAATATTTTTGCCGCAACAAATGGGGGAGGTGTTTTCAGTTCTTCAGACTATGGTGATAATTGGACTCCAGTGAATGTTGGATTAACAGATACAATTATTTATTCGCTTGCTATAAATGGATCAACTCTTTATGCCGGTAGCCTAACGGGTGTATTTAAATCGACCGATAATGGTCGCAACTGGGTGAAATTAAATTCAAGTATCAAAAATGTATATTCACTTGCAGTAAAAGGGAACTATGTATTCGCTTCATCGTTTGGTTCAGGTGTGCTCTCATCTTCAAATGCGGGCAGTAGTTGGCAAAAAGTTACTGAAAACTTACCTACTGTATATACCCAAGCAATAGGTATTAGTGGAGATTATGTTTTGGTGGGAGTTAATGGTTCAGGGTTATGGATGCGACCCATTAATGAGATGGTTTCTAGTGTGGATGTTGTAACGGCAAATGAAATTGGGGTATTCCCAAATCCTAATCACGGAAATTTTAGAATTAAGGGCTTTAATAATTTTGATAGAATAAGTATTTATAATTTGCATGGGGTAAAGGTTTATGAGTCAACTTTTATGAGTGCCAATGGGTGTGTAGAATTAAATCAATATAATTTACCAGTGGGTGTTTATACCTTGGAATTTTATTCAAATGATAATTTGATTCATAAAAAAATTGTTATTAATTAATCTTCAAATAAAAACATACCAATCGGTATGTTTTATCGTTTATCTTAATAAAGTAAACATACCCTTCTCATACAAATTGACTCTCTGATTGCCAGCCATAAAACTATAGCCAACCCGCCATAGGTATACTTCTTGCTGGGCGGGCTCGTTCTGGTAATTGCCGTCCCAACCTTTGCTGTTAATATCACCCATGTATACTTTTTCACCCCAGCGATTGTATATTTCGAATTCAAGACGATCTACCCCATATAAAATTGGCATGAAAAAATCATTGATGCCATCTCCATTTGGTGAGAAGGCATTAGGCATATAGAAATGGCAATTATAATCGCGGAAAGTTATTTCAATGGTGTCGGAAGCCGTGCCGCAAATATTTGAAACAGTTACCCAAAATATGCCAGGTCTATTAAAACGGAAAACGGAATCATCTCTTAAGGTATTCCATTTGTAAGTTGAATTCCAAAATGAAATATTTTTTTCAAAATATTCATATTTACACAGTAGAGTATCATTGCCTAAATGTACCTCCGGTTTTGGATACACATTGGTATATTGGAAGCTACTATCGGTGCAGCCATTCACGGTAACAACATACTTAACAGTATCTTTCCATAAGTGTTGAGCAACAAAATCGGAGGCAAGGATATTTTTGCCAAAGAAAGTGCCACCTAAAGTCTTTGGAATTAAATTAAAGGCCATTTCGCCTCTGCAATAGTATGATTTCAATTTGTTGAACAAAGGGTCGGGCATGGCTTTTACGTATACATCTCTCTGCGTGGTGTCTTTGCAGCCAACTACAGATGTAACAATGAGATTAGCATATTTATAACCAACAGTTTTAAAGATGTGATTAACAGATGTTGTGCTTACTTTTTTCTCCGAATTGATATCCCATTCATAGGTGCTCACACCTATCGAATCAAAGGCAGTTTCTGTAAATACATAAGCATTTTCATATAGACATTGTGCCGAATCATTCACCATGAATTTTGCAATTGGTTTTGGATACACCCGTAAAGGTTTTATAAAACTATCAATACAATTACTGTCTGATTTTACAACTAGTAATGCATTGTAATAACCCGGTTTTTTGAAATGATTTTTTGCTGTTAAACCTGCTGCTATACCATTATCTGTAAAGAACCAATTTTGTTGAATAATTTTGCCTTGTGGTATCTTAGAATTGGAAGTAAAATTAAATATTTGTGTGTTTACGCATTGGTCAGTATCATTCACACTGAACTGAGAGAATGGCGATGCAAAAACACGAACGGGAATTTTAATTGAATCTCTACAATCATATTGCGATTGTGTCATTAATTCAACAATAAAATTACCATAACTTGCATATTGATGAATGGGTGAAGTGGTAGTATCTTTTGTAAAATCTCCAAAACGCCATTCATTGTGAATTGGTCCGTAACTGATGGTACTTAAATTTTCGAAAACAAAACTCTGATTGTTGAGGCATTGCCCTGTATCGTTAATACTAAATTCAGGGATGGGTTTGGGGTAAATAGTTATTGTCTTATCTAAAGAATCGCGGCAACCTTGATCGGATAGAAGGTTAAGTCTTACTTTATACAATCCAAATTGTGCGTAAGCATAGGAGGTGTCTTTGGCGTTAGAAGAATTGCCATCACCAAATGTCCAGAAGGAAGAATAGGTTCCAATTGGAATGCTGCTGTTATTGGTTAAAATTAATAGATTGCCATTTACACATTGCGTTGAATCGCTGATAGAAAATTGTGGCAATGGTTTAGGATAAATAACGACTGGTAATATAGCTGTATCCTCGCAACCAGGAACAGTGCGAGCAATTAAAGTAACATCAAGTGAATCATAAATTGTAAATATTTTCTTTGGCGATTGGGTAGTGTCAGTTTCTCCATTGCCAAAGTTCCATAAGTAACTCAATTTGCCATAAGGCACAGTAGAAGAATTGGTAAAAATATATTGATTGTCGTTTTCACATTGGTTGGCTTTGTTAATAGAGAATCCTGCAGTTGGAATTGGCAATACATCAATTTTTAATAGCGAAGTGTCTCGACAGCCATATTCGCTCTCGGCTATTAACCCTGAAATGTAAGGACCATAATTATTATAATGCTTGAATGTATCTGAGCTGCCTTGGATATAAATATTATCGAGATTCCAGTATTGTTTAGTAATGTTTGTATAGGGTATACTGATAATGCTGTTAAAAACATACCAGTTGGTATTTTCGCATTGAGAACTGTCATTGGCAACTATAGCACTTGTTGGTTTTGGATACACCTCCACAGGTTTGAATGTACTATCTGTGCAGCCCTTATCTGATACAGAAGTGAGTTGAATTCGGTAGATACCATATTGCTTGTAATTATGGGTAACCAAATTTAAACTATCGGTTATAGCATCGCCAAAATTCCAATAGGTTTTTAACATACCGTTTGGTATGTTGGAGGTGCTTTTAAAAATAAAATGGTTGGTATTGATACATTGCGTAGAATCATTAATTGAAAAAGAAGGTAAAGGTTTTGGATAGACTTCAATATCCATTTTGGTAGAATCAAAACATCCTTTATCTGAAGTTAATTTTAACCAAATGGTATACAAGCCAAATGCTTTGAATAGTTTATTGGGATTTGCTAATGCAGAGCTATCAAGTTCTCCTAAGGTCCAAAGTCTTTGATAAGTACCCAAGCCGATTTTGCTGGTATCGGTAAATTTAAATAATTGGTCGTTCAAGCATTGGGCGATTTTATTTACTGCAAAAGCAGGCAAAGGCATTGGCTCTACAGTAATATTTTTTGTAATAGAATCGCTGCATGCAGAATCAGATTCTGTAATCAATTTGACGAAGTAAACGCCAAATGTATCATAAGTATGTATGGCATTTTGTGAAGTCGTTTTTTTGCCATCACCAAATTCCCACGTGTTATTAAAACGACCTGTTATAATGCTCGATTGATTTGTAAAATTGAATAAATTATTTCTCTCACATTGTTTGTCTTTATCAATAATAAAAAGAGGCGTTGGCTTTGGGAAAAGTGTAATAGACTTTGACAATGAATCCTTGCAACCTTGATTGCTGGTGAGTGTTAATTTAATGAGATAAGTACCTGCTGTATTATATGTTTTTGAAACTTTGCTTAAATTGGAATTGCTATTGTCTCCCAAATTCCAATAGATGCTATAGGTGCCCAAGCCAATCTTTGATGAATCAGTAAAAATAAAATTATTGTTCTTCTCGCACTGCCCTGCATCATTGATAGTAAAAGCTGGCAATGGCATGGCATAAACTTCAAGCGGATGGACAGTGGAATCGATACAGTTTTGATTGCTGGTAGCGGTTAAAGTAACCTTGTAATTGCCATACTTTGTGTAACTGTGTTGCAAGTCTTTATTGTTATAACCATTGCCATCTCCAGTATTCCAATTATATGTTAACATACCAAGCTGTATGTTGGAACGATTTGTGAAACTAAATGCATTGGCATAGGTACATTGTAAGCTATCATCAATACTAAATTGTGCATTTGGCATAGGGTGAACAATAACCGTTTTAGAAATGGTGTCTCTGCATAAATTGCTATTGGTAGCAATTAGTTGGATGGCAAATGTATCGAAACTGATATAGCTGTGCGTAGCATTTGTGGATTGCAAAGAGTCTCCATCGCCAAAAAACCAGCGATAGGTATTAGAGCCATAAGGAGTGGTTGAAGTATTGGTGAATTTGAAAAGATTATTTCTTAAACATTTCGCAATTGAGTCAATGGTGAATTGTGCCGATGGTTGAGGATGAACACGAACATTTTTTTGCAAAGTATCTGCACAACCTTTATCGCTCAATAATGAAAGTTGTACACTGTAATTACCCGAGTCGTTATAGCGATGAAGTAAAAAAGAATCGGTGTAATTTTGATTGTCGCCTGTATTCCACTTGCGCGTAAAACTTCCTTTAGAAATATGTGAAGTATCTATAAAAATAAAATGGTTGATGTTATAACATTGTGCAATGTTGTTAATCTGAAAACCTGTTGCAGGATGTGGGTCGAGCAGTACGGAATCGGTAGCAGTATCCTTACAGTTATTGGCGGTATTTGTAATTAATTGAATGGTATATGAACCAATAGCTGCATAGGTAAGAGTAGTATCTTTTGCAATACTTGCTAAACCATTTCCAAATGTCCAATGATAGGTTAAACTTCCAGTGTCAGTGGTGCTATTATTTTTAAAAACAAATAAGTTGTTTCTCAAACATTGTTCTTTTTTAGCAATGCTAAAATCAGATAAAGGTTTTGCATAAATATGAATTGTTTTAATAACAGAATCCATACAACCACTGGCTGTGGTGCAAATTATTTTAACAGTTTTATTTCCCGCGCCGGCATATTTTTTTAATACAATTGCTGTGCTATCAGTACTGTTATCGCCTAGGCGCCACAACAATTTTAAAGGCGTGTCTTTCGAATTGGTTGAATCTTTCAATTCTATGGCTTTCTCTAGGCAAGTATTCACAAAAGTAAAATTAGCTTTTGGTTGAGGATGCACCACAACTGTTTTGGTGAGGGTGCCACTGCAGCCTGCTAAATTAGTGGTCGTTAATTTTACATTGTAACTGCTGTCTTTGAAATATTTTTTAGAAGGGTTTCTTAAATTGGAAAAAGTACTGTCTCCAAAGTCCCAACTCCATTTAAAAATTCTATCATTAAATGCAACAGTTGAATCGATGAAAAAAGTTGTTTTACCTAAACATGTTAAGTTATACGAAAAACGGGTAACAGGAAATGGAGAGATCACAATTTTTCGTATAATGGTATCTGTACAACCTTTGGGAGAATAAGCTTTTAAAATGATAACATAGCGGCCAGTATCTGTAAATTGATGAATAGGATTGGTCTGCATAGAGGTGTCGCCATCGCCAAAATCCCATTCGAAACGATCAATAACAGCACTCTTCATTTTTGAAGTATTTGTAAATGCAGTAGTATTTGTATTGCAGTTAGTGCTATAGGTAAAATTAGGTTGAGGGGTCTCATAAACTGTTACTTCTCGAAAGCCAGCAATTGTAGTGTCCGGAAAAACTGTTTGACAGGTTACAGGAAATCCATTACTCTTAAATTTACCACGTGCTGTAAGTACAGGATAAAACTTGCCATAACTTTTGAATTGGTAACTAACATTTGTATCTGCATTGGTGCTATAAGTATTGTTACTTGAATCTTTGAAACTCCATGTATAAGAGTTGGCATCTTTGCTGCTGTTTTTAAATTGAACAGTCAGTGGTTGACAACCAATTGTATCGCCAATAAATTCGTATTGAGAAGTAGGGCCAATAACCACTACATTTTTAACTGTCGAGTCTTTACACCCTCTAGAATTAGTGGCGGTATAACTCACCAAATGGGTTCCTGCTTTTAAAAATTTATATGGATTTTTAAGTGTACTAAATGAAGTGCCAGGTTTGAATCTCCAAATGAAAGAGGCGACATAATCATCTGGATGTCCAAAATGATGAATAGAATCATAGACAGATGCAGTGGATTTAAAGGCAATAAGTTGGTCGCAAACAAATGTATCTTTTAAAACAGTAAAATTAGATTTGATATTAAATACCCTTATGGCGTTTTTTAGTCCGATGGTGTCAAGGCAATCCATACTGTCTTTTATGGCGACTCTTAAACTGTAGTTGCCAATTTTATTGTATTGAATAAATGGGTTACCACCGCTCACACTAAATCCATTGCCATCACCAATATCCCACTTAAGTGTCTCTTTGTTTTGACCAGCTCGAGAGGCATTGCTCCACCATGGGTATGCATCGCCCCAGTAATTAATATGTTCTAGTAATTGAACGGTATCATCCAAGCAAATTTCGCCTTTCAAAAATCCAATATTCTCACTGAGTCCTATTTTTATTCTTGTAGAATCTATTGCTGCACAGCCATTGATCATCGTAATGGTTAATACTACTTTATAGAATCCGGATTGCTTAAAAGTATGTGGTGTTGGCGAAAAATTAATGCCATTGGTACTGCTGCCATCGCCCCAATCCCAAACCATAGAGCCTATTGAATCCTGATATTTTGTATCTGGAAAAAATGTTATTGTGGAATTTTTGCAATAGTGAATATTAGGGTTATAGTTGGAAGTAAATCTTGGGTCGACTTTTTGAAATTGTAGAACATTGTGATAAAAAGCGGTGTCGCGGCAGGTTCTACCAAAACTATCTTTTCCATTTTGTATAATAATACCAATGGTAACAAACCCATTTGAATCGCAGGGTTGATTATCATATCCATAATTATGGGTGCGTGAATTTAAGTTCCAGTAGGCATTAAAATTACCTGAATTAGCAGCGCAAGTACTATCCCACATGGTCCATGCAGCCTCGCGTCCGCAAATAGGTTGGGTGCGACTTAAGTCGAGGGTAATGGTTTTATATTGCTCTGGACCTATACAACCTATAGAACGGAAAAAGGGTAAACCTTGACTGGCATCTGGCGGGCGAAGCGGTAAATTTATTGTCACAGAATCATTGCAGCCAGTTAATGAATCTGAAACAACAATTTTTGGGTAATAACAATTTTCTTTGCCAGGTTTATACATGTGTCGAAAGATGAGCGAATCGATAGAATAGCGACAATTCATATTGAGATTGTTGCCATTTTTAGTATCAATGGTGCAATTATTGGCAAATATATCTACGGCATCCCAGTGAATGGATAAGGGGCCATTTCTAAAAGTAATTGAGCTGTTAGTTAGTTCAACAGTGTCCTTGATCTGACATTGGTATTGGTTGCTTACCAACCCATAACGAGCAATAGGTCCATTGATAACAAAGGTGTCTATATAGGTTATACTATCACAACCATTTTTGTCAATGCGAATATAACTTTTAAATGTACCAGTGCTTCTGATATAAGCTGCCGTCTTCCATCCAAAAGAAGAATCCTGACTTCCTAAATACCAGCGAACACCAGCACCGGCAATTGGAGTTTGTGAATAATACAAACGGTTGCGCGAGTAACAATGTCCGTTCATACTATCGCGTTTGGCATCTATCACAAAAGTGGTGTTCCGAATGGTATTGCTGCTCGTCATTGAATCGATACAATTGTATGTGTCTTTCAAAAAAAGTTTAATGCTAAATTGACCATCTGCTACATATTTGTGGTAAACGGAAGACCAGGTGCTAGAGTCGACAGCCCCATCACCAAAAGTCCATTTAAATTTTTTTACAAATGGGGGTCTAAAATTTGAAAGGTTATTAATGGTAACCGGTGTACCAAAACAACCATTCGAGGCTTTGTTGTCGAAGTTGGCAATTAATAATGGATGTATGGTTACTTTTTGTTTTACATTGTAGCTGGCTGCGCAAAAGTGATTGTCTAGTATGGAAATGGAAAGGGTGTATTTGCTACCACCAGCATCGGTGTATGTATGACAAACAATACTATCTGTTAAAGGAGAAAAATCATCAACAAAACCATCGTCAAAAGCAACCGAACGCCTGGTTAATAATTGATTGGGATTATTAAGTTTAATACATACTTGATTGTTTTTATAACATTGAATACTATCTGAAATAATGTAAAAACTAGCATCGGGCAAGGCATAAACGTATACGGCGTCTGCAGCAGAACATTTGGCTCCATTAGAATAGGTCACTGTAATTTGTGGTTTGAATAAACCACTTTTACTGTATTGGTGCAACGGGTTAGATATGTTGCCTGTGGTTGAGTCTCCAAAATCCCATTGCCATTGTGCAGCCGTTGAAGTGCCAGTATTTACATCAAAATCAATCTCATCTTCTTGACAAAGAGAATCGAAACTTTTAATTAAAGTCAATTTGTCAAAAATGCTGATGCTTTTATTAGCACTATCAATACATCCATTGGTGGTGGTAATTTTTAAAAGAACGGTATTATTTCCAGTTGCAGCATAAGTGTGAAGAGTGGATGCTCCAGTACCCGTTGTGCCGTCTCCATATTGCCAGGAATAAGAACTAATCTGGTCGAGGGTGTCGGAGCTAGAAAGACTCGCCAAAGAGGTGCTGCTGGCAAGGCAAGGGGAGAGCACTTTTATTTTAGCAATTGGTAAATCTAAAATAAGAATGGTGTGTGTGATGGTATCTTTACAAGTGCCATCGTTTACAATTAAGCTAACATTAAACCAACCAGTATGACTAAAAATATGTTTGGGTTGATTGCTAGTGTCGGTATTTTCGCTGCCACTATAAGGGTCGTCAAAATCCCAGCTATAAGAGGGTGATAAATTGCTGCCAATAGCTGTAAAACGAGATGTATCGTGCAAGCAGTACTTAGTTTTCGAACTTGTGAAATTAGCACTGCACTGACCCAATGCGGTATTTAAAGCAAAGCAGCAAAGTGCCAAAAGGATATAGTGCACAATAAGTTTCAAGTATTACAATAGACGTAAAAAAGTTGGAAAGTGTTTCTTTAACAGTATCAAAAATACTCAATATCAGGCAAAAGCCAATGCCAACGGGCAACTATGATAATAAAATGACAAAAGCAATGCCAGTTGGCAAGAGGAAAGTTGGCAGTTGGCAAAACTCCCAAAAAAACATACCGAAAGGTATGTTTTTAAATTGCCCCGAGTCCCGTAGGGACGACATATCGGTAGGAATGAAATTCCGTTAAAATGTATTTATGTGGGTCCAATTTTTGTTTTATATCAAAAAAGGTATATTTGAAACAATGCAGATTCCAAGCCATTTTCGATTTAAATTTATTTTCCTTCTAATGTTTATGGGTTTAGGATGCAATGGTATTTTAAAGCCAGCTGATAATTTTGATGACCTAAAAAAGGGTTACATATTTAAACATGGAATGGTGATGTATGAATACATAGATAGGTCTGATGGGCTTGATTCTGTGAGAAAGACAATTGATAGTTTTACCATTGTAGATACGCTTGTTGAATATAGAAAATACATCATTGCGGATAGTTTTTTGTATTTACCATTGGTGTTGCCAAATAAGGATTTTAAGGGTATATATTTCCCAAAAGGTCCCAAAAAATATGCAGTATATGGCGTGGCCGATTTTAGTGGAGAGATTGTAATTTATCCATCCTTCAAATATTGGCAACCTGTAATTAATGGTTTCTACAGCTTTTCGCGCGATAAAAGAAATATTAATGAAATTTGCTCTTGGGGTTTGCTACATGTCAATGGCGAAGTAGTCACAGATGTTGAATACGATGATTTTTTTTACGATACAGCGAGTAATAAAATTATCTGTCAAAAGGAGTATGGCACTGCCGCCAAGTATGATTCTATACCAGCTATTTTTTTAAAATGAATTAATATTGTGATTGCATACCGCATGGTATGTTTTTAAATGTCCCCTAGTCCCATAGGGACGGCATTCCAGTAGGATGTAATTCGTTAATCCAATCTCAATTCACAATCGAAGTAGCCAATAATGAAAATTACCTTCCCAAAATCAAATCGTACAATTTTCATATTTATTTCAAAATCAAAAGACAAAAATTCGAAAAATATTTTTGTTTGAATTTTTTAGGAAGAGGTGTTTTGGGCATTATATATTTGTGTTTATGCCAAACACATATACACAAATTCATATTCAATTTGTATTCGCTGTAAAATACCGAAAGGCTATGATTCATGCGTCATGGAAAGAGGAATTGTATAAATATATGACCATTATAATTCAATCATATGGACATAAATTAATTACCATGAACGGCATGGAGGACCATATACATATTCTCGTTGGATTGCGTCCTACCCAATCCATTTCGGATTTAATGCAATTTGTAAAATCGGGTTCTTCGGCTTGGATAAATAAAAACAAGATTAAAAATAATAGGTTTGAATGGCAAGAAGGTTATGGTGCCTTTTCATATGCTAAATCTCAATTAAAAAATGTGATTGCTTATATCAATAACCAGGAAAAACACCATGCAAAAAAATCCTTCCGCGAGGAATATATTGAACATCTTGAAAAATTCGAAATCGATTACGATTTGAAATATGTGTTCAACGAATTGGTTTAAATCCCTAATATGACATCCCTACGGGATTCTGCCTTATGGGTTTGCCGTAAGGCTACCGGAATGTCGTCCCTACGGGACTGGAGAGTATTTTAATTCGTGATAAGAACATACCACTAGGTATGTTCTTATCACGAATTTGTATTTGGGTTAAATGCCTTTCAGGTATTGCTTGAGTTCTTTTAAAAAGATTTTATAGGGCGCATTGCTATTCTCCATTTTGCCCATTAATCGGGTTCCCCAATAACCTGACATGATAAAATTAGCAACTTGTTTGGGCTTGGTTTCAGTTTTTACTAAACCAGTTTTTTTGCCGTGGTTCACACATTTTACAATGGCTTCTTCCCATTCATTCGAAATGCCTAGCAAAATAGAATTGAATTCTTCATGAGCAGGTGAAAGTTCTACCATTAAATTCCCCAATGGGCATCCAAATTCAGGTTGGAAATAGGTTTCATCAAGCAGTAAATACGATACCATGCCGTATAAATCATCGGCTGGACTCAAAGCGTTTTGCAAAGGTTGAACCATGGTTTCGTGCAAGTATGGATACAAAACCTCATTAATAACCGCTAACCCCATATCATCTTTGTTTTTGAAATGGTAATAAAATGCCCCTTTGGTTAATCTACTTGCAGTGATAATATCATCAATGCTTGTTGTCTTATAGCCATTGTTATAAATACACTCAAATGCTTTTTCTAAAATGTCCTGTCTTGTTGCTTCCGATTTTTTCATAAAAAATACTAGTTGGTATGTTTATAGGCAAATAAAGGTAAATTTAAAACTACCAACAAAAAAATCTATAAACGTTCCAACATTTCTACCACCTGGGCTCGCTTGCGCGAGGATACGGGTATATTACTGCCATTGTTCATAAGAATATAGCCCCCATCTGCTTTGATGAATTCTTTGATGAATTTGGTGTTTATTAGGTGCGACTGATGTACTCTGTAAAAGCCATGACCAACCAATAAATCTTCAAACTCTTTGAGTGTTTTGGTTACCAATAATTTCTTGCCATCTGCAAAGAAAAATTCTGTGTAATTAACACTGCTTTCGCAACGCACAATATCGCTGATATTCACCACATGAATTTTATCGTGGGTGTGCAACGCCAATTTGGTGTGCGGTTGATGGTGGTTTTTTAAGGATTGATTGAGTAACTTGTATTTTTCATTTTCATTCATACCTTCTTTTCGCAATTTATCCATGGCTGCTACTAATTCATCAGGATCTACAGGCTTTAGAAGATAATCGATGGCGGCATAGCGAAAGGCTTTAATGGCATGAGCATCAGAAGCAGTTATAAAAATAATTTTAAAAGGAATTTCAGGTAGTATGTCCAATAGATCGAACCCACTGCCATCTTGCATTTGAATATCGAGAAATAGAACATCTGGTTGCATTGTTTTGAGAAGTTTAGCGCCTTCAATAACGCCTGCTGCTTCCGCAATTATTGCTACATCGGGTGCATACACCTGTAAGTCTTTTTTGAGTGTTACACGTGCTTGTTCTATATCATCTATGAGTATTGCTTTTATCATGCTTGTTTTATTATAATGGAATTCTTATGATGACTCGTGTACCCGAAGCCTGTCCTTTTTCATCGTACAAATCTATGATTTCAAGCGGTATAATTTGCTTGTTCATCTTCATTAAATCTAAACGCTCTTGCGTTACGATTAAGGCCATCGATTTATGATAGGTTTCTTTACTATTCTTATTCAATTCGGCAGATCTTACCCTGCCAATACCATTGTCTATGACAGCACATTCCAATACACCTGCTTTTTCTTGAATGCTAATGGTAATTTTACCTCGTTTTTCTTCCATATGTCTTAGACCGTGTTTAATCGCATTTTCGATAAAGGGTTGCAATAACATGGGGGGGGTTTGAATATAGTCGGTTTCTATATTTTCATCTACTTCAATGGCGTAATCAAAGCGCTCTCCGTTGCAAAATTTCTCTATCAGTAAATAATTTTCCAATGTGCTAATTTCCTCCTCGAGGCTTATAGTAGTATTGCGAGAGTGGTCGAGTATCTGTCGCATTAAGCGCGAGAATTTGGCTAAATAATACCTAGCAGTTTGTTCATTATCTGTGCCTATTTGGGATTGAATAGAATTGAGTGCGTTGAAAATAAAATGAGGATTCATTTGCAAGCGCAAGGCCTTTTGTTCCAACTCTAATACTTCTTTTTCGAGTTGTATTTTTTGCTGTTGTTCCATTGCTTTTTTGCGAATTGTTTTAATGCGCCAACGAACAGAAAAATAGATAATGCCTCCTAAAGAGAAAATAAAAAGTACAATGACCCACCAGCGCAACCAAAATGGTGGGGTAATACTAAAATGAAAACTTTGAGGTGTTTTATTCCAAACGCCATCTTCATTGCATGCTTTCACCAAAAATTTATAATCGCCATAAGGTAGGTTAGAGTAAGTAACGGTATGTTGTTTAGAAACAGGCGACCAATCTGCATCAAATCCTTCTAATTTCCATTGGAAATCGACAGCTTCTGGATTGCTAAAATTGATGGATTGAAAATCGAAGGTCAGGTGATTTTGATAATAAGGCAATACCAAACTTTGAATCTGATTCCAATTGCCTGCAAATTTTTTATAAGCAGTTTTAGCAATGGGCTCATAAAACAAACGAATATCTGTGATGGAGGTAATCGGCTCGTTTTTATTTTTAAAATTGTCTGCCGCAATATACCTTGTTAATCCATTGATGGTGCCAAACCATATGCTGCCATTGGCATCGTTGAAAACGGCATTCTGGCAGGTTTCTATGCCTGTAAAACCCTCTCCCTTGCCGTAGTGTTTTACGTTTTCTGGTTCTCCCATGGCATTGAGTGTAATACAATCCAAACCAGTTTCAGAACCTGCATATAAATGATTGGAAGCATCTGTAGTGAGTAAATAAATATTAGAAGAAGTTAGCCCGTTGTTATAATCATAAGCATTAATTTTGTAGTCGCCTTGATACAAAGCGATGGAGGCTATACCATTACCAGCAGTGCCTATCCATAGCAATCCATTTTGGTCCGCTGTCATGCATCGAACGGCATTAGAAGGCAAACCATTTCTAGAATTAAAACTTTGAGGTATAACTTTGTTATTGGCAATAATGCCTATGCCGTTGTTCTCGGTGCCATACCACAATTGTCCTTTTTTGTCGTAGTAAATACAATTGATGCGATTGCTCAATAATCCATTGCCCATACTGAATTGAATGGTGGAAGTGTCTTTAATATTTTTATTAATTTTGAAAATACCAGTTCCAGCAGTGGCCACATAAATATTGCCATCTTGGTCTTTTACCATGCTGCGTATGTATTTTTTCGCGAAAAGGGGTAGGGGTTGAAAGCTAGAATCTTTGAACAAATAAAGACCATTACCCTCTGTACCTAAATAGATGTTTTGAGCATGGTCCTCGAGTATGCATTTTATTTTCAAATCAAGAAAACCATTGCCTGCATTGTATTGTTTAAAACGCCCACTGTCCATAATTGTCAAGCCTTTATCTGAAGTTCCAATTAGTAATCTTTGTTTACTATCCCTGTATATACTATATATGAAATTGCCTCCCAAACCAGCGCTTTTATCGTAAGTCGTGAACTGTTTTCCTGAGTAATTACAGACACCTCCACCCGAAGTGCCAAACCAATAATTGCCGCTCTTATCCTGCAAAATACTGCGCACATGATTGTTGCTTAATCCTTCATTTTCTCCTAACCATGTACTGATTTGGGTAAGCGGATTGTATATACAGATGCCCTTGCTCAAAGTGGCGAAATAAGCAATGTTGTTATGATCAAAGCAAATGTCGAAAATACTCTGTTTGTCTAATTCGGGTATATTTGCCAAACGAAAAAAACTATCATTCCTAAAAATATATAGACCATCGTTATAGGTGCCTATCCATAAACTACCGTCATTATTTTCTTCAATGGCATTGACGGAATTTTTCACAAACAGATTGTTCTTGTAATAGCGGTGTTGCTTGTATTGTTGTTTATTCTGCGTGATTTTTGCAAGGCCCATGGCATTGCCATACCAAACGGTATTTTTATTGTCAACGTAAATGCAATTTATAAGGCTGATGCGGTCTTTTAATAGGCGTGTGATGTTTTTAAATTGGCCGTTTTCAAACAACAGCACCCCATAATTTGTGGCCAACCAAATACTTCCGTTCGCATCGAAAGCCATATCGAGTACAGAAAGTTGCGCTGAATCTTCGGCAATTGTATAATTTTTAAATTGCAAACCATTGAAGCAAGAGATGCCATTGTTGGTACCTATCCATAAATTTTTTTTGGCATCTTGTTTTATGCAATAAACATAGTTATTGCAAAGACCATCTTTGATGGTATAGGTTTTAAAATTTACGCCATCAAATCGGGAGATTCCTCCACCACGGGTGCCCATCCATAAATAACCACGTGCATCTTGCAATAAGCTATAAACCTGCGATTGTGCTACACCTTCTTTTACAGAATAGTTTTTAAAATTGTATTGCTGAGCCTGCAATGGCTTTTGAGCCAAGGAAAGGATAAGCAGTAATAACAATGCAATTTTTTTCAAGGATGTAATTTCAATTAATCAAAGGTAAAAAACATTTCCAATTAAATACCATACGAATAATAGAATGCTCAAAAAAATAGAAGGATAGGTTGCAACTTTGAATATAGAATTATAATGAAACAATTTATCAAAGCACACCGCTCACAACTTAAATGGATAAGTATTTTGCTTCTCATTTTGTTTTTAATTTGGTATGCCTTCTGTCTGCCTAAACAGTTGTTTAACGATTCGACAGCCACAGTTGTACTTGATAGAAATGGAAAATTATTGGGTGCTAAGATTGCTGAAGATGGGCAGTGGCGCTTTGCCGAGTCCGATAGTGTTCCTTATAAATTCAAGACCTGTATCATTCAATTCGAGGATAGGAATTTTTATAAGCACCCGGGTGTTAGTATTCAAGGCATTGGTCGTTCGGTGGTGCAAAATTTCAAGAATAGGAAAATTGTGAGTGGAGGCAGCACCCTTACGATGCAGGTTGTGCGCATTATGAAAAAAAATCCGAGGCGTACATTCTTAGAAAAAATTATAGAAATGATTATTGCTACTCGACTAGAGTGGCGATATTCAAAAAAGGAGATACTCTGTTTTTATACAGGGCATGCTCCCTTTGGCAACAATGTGGTAGGACTTGAAGCGGCCAGCTGGCGCTACTTTGGACGAAGTGCTTCGAGTTTAAGTTGGGCCGAAAGTGCTACCCTTGCTGTATTGCCGAATACACCTGGTTTAATTTATCCGGGTAAAAATCACGAGCGATTATTGGCGAAGCGCAATCGTTTATTAAGGCGTTTGCTTAGCATTGGTGTATTAGATGAAACCGCTTTTCAATTGGCTTTGAGCGAGCAGTTGCCCGATAAGCCTTTGCCCTTGCCTCAATTGGCTCCGCATCTATTGGTTCGCTTAATTAAAGAAGGTAAGAAAGGACAAACCATTACTACCAGTATTGATTATGTATTACAAGAAAAAGTAGCTGCCATTTTAAAACAGCATAGTTTGCAATTGCGAGATAATAAAATTTTTAATGGAGCAGTAGTTGTAACTTCAATAAAAACAGGTCAGGTGTTAGCCTATGTGGGAAACACTTTTTCGGAAGGGGTGGAGAATAGCAGCAATGTAGATTGTCTAGTGGCGCCTCGTAGTTCGGGCAGTATTTTAAAACCCTTGTTATACGAAGCGGCAATGGAAGATGGTATAATAAATCCCAAAACTTTATTGCTCGATGTGCCTTCGCATTTTGGTAATTTTTCGCCTAAGAATTTCAGCAGAGAATACGATGGGGCCTTGCCAGCTAATCAAGCATTGTCTCGCAGTTTGAATATTCCATTTGTACGTCTGTTAAATGAGTATGGTCTCGAAAAATTTCACCATCATTTAAAATGCTGTGGGATTTCTACCTTGAACCAATCGGCCAGGCATTATGGTTTATCGTTGATACTAGGAGGAGCGGAAGTAAAGCTGTGGGACTTAAATAAAATTTACACCAACATGGCTCAGCAATTAAGTATGAATGAATGCAAGTCCATTAGCTTATTGATTAAAAGAAATAATTCAATATCTACAATTAAACCTATGAGTAAGGCCTGTGTTTATGCCACCTTTGAGGCCATGACCGAAGTGAATCGACCCGATGAAGATGGCAATTGGCAAGTGTTTGCTGGGGCACAAAAAGTAGCTTGGAAAACAGGTACCAGTTTTGGTTTTAGAGATGCGTGGGCCATAGGCATAACACCCGATTATGTGGTAGCGGTATGGGTGGGCAATGCCGATGGCGAAGGTAGGCCAGGACTCACAGGTATTAGAGCCGCAGCTCCATTAATGTTCAATGTGTTTCAGCAATTGCCTAAGTCGGTATCTTGGTTTTCAAAACCATTGCAGGATATGACTGAAATAAAAATATGCAGAGAAAGCGGTTACAGAGCAGGAGAATTATGCGAGCATGCCGACAATGTTACGGTGCCTACTACTTGTTTGAATACAACAGTTTGCCCTTATCATCAATTGGTGCATTTAAACAAACACAGTTTAAAACGCGTAGATGCCGATTGTGAAAATCCATTTGAAATTTTACATACCACTTGGTATGTTTTACCACCCGCCATAGAAAAATACTATAAATATAACCATCCCGATTATAAAGTATTGCCCGATTATAAGCCAGAGTGTTTGGCTAAAATAAGCGATAAATCTATGGCGATTTTATCGCCAAGGCCGCGAGCGAAAATATATGTGCCCATTGAGATAGATGGAACTGTAGGGCAAACAATATTTGAGGCAGTACATCGCAATTCGGGCGTTAAAATATACTGGCATTTAGATGAAGTGTATTTGGGTGAAACCAGAGAGATTCATCAAATGGCATTGAATCCTGTAATAGGAGAGCATGTGTTGTTGTTGACGGACGAGAATGGTTTTTCGCAACAAGTGAAATTCGAGGTGGTGGGCAAGTAACGGAAAATTGGCATCCTTAGACTCGCACCTTGGGTGGAGTTTCCTCCAATAAAAAAGTGCAGTTGGTTTTTACCCAACAATAAGGAAGGCTATCTCGCTGTGGATAATATGATTTTTAAGGAGTGATTTGTCTCATATTTTTTCCAGCGTTATCATAAATTGATCACAGCAAACTGTAAAAGGAAAGTATTTTTCAATTTTGGAATCAATTTTACT
The DNA here is from genome assembly GCA_025354385.1 of Bacteroidota bacterium. Classification (GTDB taxonomy): domain Bacteria; phylum Bacteroidota; class Bacteroidia; order NS11-12g; family UBA955; genus JABMMZ01. Next base: position 49,476 of record JANXMZ010000033.1, on the reverse strand, counting down.
CAGCCACTTAAATAAACGAGGATTATGCTCAACAAAATTTTCTATAAATGGCGGAGGCACTGTAATACAAATACCTTTAAGTGATACTATTTTAAAGTCTTTTTTAAGAGCCTTAATAACATAGTTGGGATTGTAGTAAAAGCATTTAAAAACTGTTCCTTCAATATGTGCATCAGTGCCACCTTTTTTAAATCTGCGAAAGGCTGTTTTAAATTGACCTTTGAATAACATGATCAATTCCCAAGGACAAATTTTTGGCATGATGACCATGCTTATTTTTCCTTTGTCGTTCAATAAGGGTGTCATGGATTGTAATACCTTGTCGAGTTGTTCAGTGCAATTCAGTCCGCTAAAATTAGAATAAATATGGTCGAATTTTTCGGGTTGCAATTGTTCCAAATGTTCGAAGTTGCATTTCTGTATTTTAATGCTGTCTTGCAATTGGTATTTATCTACCTTTTCTTTAATGTGTTTCAGCATACCATCTGCATTGTCGGTGGCGAGTATGGTATGACCTAATCCTGCAATGTACAAAGTATCCATGCCAGTACCACAATTCAATTCGAGGATATGCGATTGTGGTTTAAGGTGTAAGACTAATTCCTCTCTGAATTTTTGACGCATGTACTCAGATAATAAATTGGTCGTATACAAATTATCAAACACAACAGATTGTTTCGAGAATGCATCGCTTACTTTATGTACATTGTGATCCATTAGTATACCAGATGAGTTGAGTGTGGTAGATGGTTTGTCATCTTATTTGTCAGAGCACAAATAAGTCGCCAAACCATCATGCTTGGGTTATTATTGACCCCCGACCTCATTCGGGGGTTAGAGATATATGACCCCTCTGGGGTCAATTTTGAATATGTAATAGTTTTGAAAAGTGTTATGAGTCTTTTTGTAATAAGTCGCCAAACTATAATGCACGAGAGGATTGGGGTCCCCAACTGAAGTCGGGGGTTATATACATGTGACCCCTTCGGGGTCATGATTATTAAAGGTGATATGCCATTTGTTGTAGCGTTCATTTTTTACGCTTTGTTTTTTTGCAATTGGTATTTTTGAATGCGACCTTTTAAATTATATTTTATATAACTAGCAACGGCTTTTGTTTTCTCTGAGAGTTTAGCATTACCACTTAATTTATTCAATGCTATTCTCCTTCTATAAATGCTGTGCATCAGGCGGTGCAATGTCTTATAAAAGGCAGGAGGATAGGTATTCTTAAACATCATCGCCAGTTCATCTGAGTCGGTCCAATTGGTTTTACTAATCAAATCGTGTTTAACTTTTTCAAAAAAAGAAGTTCCAGGTAAAGGATAGGAAATAGAAATACCAATATCATCAGGCATACATTCCTCAACGAGTGCAATGGTTTTTTGAATGTCCTCCATGTCTTCGCCTAAATATCCAAATTGCAAAAAGAAAGATGCTTTAATGCCTTTTTGTTTTAAAAGTTGTCGCGCTTTTTTAATTTGTTCCACCGTTGTGCCCTTGTCCATAGCATCCAGTATTTTCTGTGAGCCGCTTTCTGCACCCATCCAAACATCATCGCAACCAGATGCAGCCAAACTTTCTACATATCTATCCATCACGAGTAAATCGGCTCTTGATTGAATTTTATACTTAAATTTAAATCCTTCTTCTTTCACCAATTCCGAGAATTCTTCAACCCAAATTGGCTTCAATCCAAAAATATCATCGCAGAACCAAACATGATCGAAATCGAAATAAGTTTTTATTAATTTCATTTCGTTAATCACATTTTGGGGACTGCGCATGTTGTAAATATTACCGTAAATAGGTTTAGCACACCAATTGCATTTATATGGACAGCCGCGGGTGGTAGCAATGTTTACGGAAAAATAACCATGCTTCTCCATCCATACTTTTTTGTAAGGCGCTATATTGATAAGATCCCAAGCAGGAAGAGGAAAAGCATCCAAATCTTTTTTGATAACGCGTTTATCGCTTTTCACAACGCTATCTTTTTCCTTATAAGCAATACCTGCAATATTTTTGTAATCATTTATTGGGTTGGCCATGCTTTGCAACAATTCCAATAAAGTGTATTCGGCTTCACCGATAATTACAAAATCTGCACCCTTGTTCAAATATTTCTCATAATGATCTGTCGCATCCGAACTGGCTACTATTACTTTGCACCCTTCAATTTTGGCGTATCCTAGCATTTTAAATGCAGCCTCGCGCATATTGCTTAAGCACATTTTAGTAAGGTAATTGAACCCATCATCATAAATTGCCAAAACATCTGGTTTAAAACTTTTAATACTCGGAATAATTTCTTCTGGTGTTTGGGCAAACATGGTGTCAAACAAACTCACATCCATGCCATTTTCTCTTAATAATGCAGCGGCAAATAAAGTTCCCAAGGGGGCGTAGGGCATGGCATGTTGAACCTGTTTGGGGTCGAATTGCAAAAAGTAAGAATGTGTGAACAGGATTTTCAAAGGCGTTTATTTTTCAAATTTTGAGAGTTGTGTGAGTATGGATTTCTGATGGTTCATGGGATGGTTTTTAGAAATATTGATGCGGGTTCTAAAAGCCAGTTCGTAGTCTTCCATTGGGTAATTGGCGTATTTCCATTTCCGTCTCCACTTATTGTCTGTTAATCGCATCAGAAATGTATTCAATTTATTCAATGGCAAAATTCTCAAACAAATTTCGGCAATTGTTTTTAAAACAGATTGATAATTTGTCAATGCTTTTTCATAGAACATAAACTGAGGCATTTCACTTTTTACCCAAGCATTAGCCAACATTAATTTTTGATAATTCTCGCTGTTATAAACGGGCACTAAATGAGCTAATTCATAACGCACAAATAAATTTTTATCTTCGATAGCATAACTGCTTTCATCAATAAAATAATTCATGCAAAAATAATGTTGTCTGTTTATTACGAACGTGCATTTTTTAAATAGATGTAACAGCGTTCTACATATCCATAATCTGTTTGTGGAAGTAACTATAAAAAAATCAAAATCAGTTTTGGTATCTGCATAACATTTGGAAAGTGAGCCCGAAATGCCAACAAATTTCACAAACGGAAAAATTGAAATAAAGCGAGCACAAAGAATCGCTTTGGGCATTAATTCTGCGGCTTTCTTTTCACCCATTACTCTTTTCGTTACGAGGTTGGCTTCATCTATGGTTGAGTAATAATTGTGGTGCATATATAAATAGCCATCTGCAAGCATTTCGTTAAAGCAAATGTCGAATACTTCTCGCTCTGTTTTAATTTGCAACAACCTGTATATTTCATCCATTAATAATGGGTGTTTAAAAAGCGCATAATAACTCACCACTTTTAATATTTCATTCCTTAAGTCTGTATGATTGGTGTTCATTTATGCGTAATACTGAATAGGTTCTGCAACTTCGCTTGTCGCTGGAGAGTATAATGAAAGCAAGGAGAGAAAGAGTGTAAAACTGACAATGCCTATTTCCATTTCGAGCATTGATTCCGTTAAAAAGCAGATGCTAAAAATAGAAGTATAAACCATTAAAAGTGTGTGCTTGTTTTGCCTACCGTTCTTATAGGCCACAAAAAGCAATGCGATTAAAATAGAAAGGCCTATTAGCCCGCAACCAACCAAGGTTTCCATGTATTGGTTGTGATATTCATAATTTAGATATCCTGTATTTCCTGCTTTAGTATCTCCTGTATACAAATGATAATCTACAATCTTTTGATTCAATAGGTTTTGATTATTACCCGGACTAACGCCTAAAACCCAAGCATGATTTTCATTTAAAATTTCATAGCCAAATCGAATAAACACCAAACGCAATGCCAGTCCATCGAAATACACATCTCGTGAGTACTGTTGTTGTTGTAACATTTGCAAGCGGTCTAAATGTATATCGGCATATCTTCTTTTTATGGAATTATTAGTAAATATGCCAACAAGTAGCATTGTGATAAGCAAAATAATACCGCCAATGAAAACAAGTTTTTGTTTTTTGAAAACTGGATAAATGATTATAATTCCCAGCGTAAAAAATACAACAATATGTAATTTTGAACTTAAGAGTAGTATGCACAAGCAAAGAAAAGAAAGCATAATAATATTTATGATTTTTATTCCCCGTACACCATGAGTTAAATTATAAATAAGGAAAGTAGCCGCCAACATGCACAATAGCGACATATAAATAGCAGATTGTTGCAAACCACTGGCCAATTGGTGGTATACTAAATGATTGCTTTGATGGTCTTTTGAATAATGCCACAAGGCCATTGCAAAACAGAAAAGCATGGCGTCAATAATGCCAATGGTAAAGGCGCGCAAAAAATCGCCAAGGAATTTCTTGAATAAATATTTTTTACTGTGAATGATAAGAGGTATGATGAGAAGTGCACCCTTTTTTTCTATAGCAAATCTTCCCATGTTGGCATCATCCGTAAGTAGTAATTGTATGCAAATCCAAATAAATAAAGCAATAGAAAGTAGTGCAAAAGGCGATTCCTTAAGTGTATTTATTTTATTTCTAAAGTCGCCTTCCAATAGCCAGTTCACAAAAAGCAAAACAATGCAAGCAACATTGATGTGTATGTTCAATGGAAGACTAATGCCTACAAGCATCAGCAGGTATTTGTACAGAGCGTTATGTTGTTCTTGTTTGAGCATTTTTGAGGCATTGGAAGAACAAATTTTCAACTTGTTCATGTATGCTTTTTAAACTGTAAATTTCTTTGACCTTTAGGATATTATTTTCTATGAAAGATACATTTTCTTTTTTTTGATAATTTTTTTCAAGCAGTTTTATTAATGACTCTACCTCGTCAAAATAAAAGGCGTCTGGCCCGAGAATATTGCGATTGAAAACATTGTTATGTGCAAAAACAAAACTGCTGCTTGCCATTGCTTCTATAAGAGAAGGGTTAGTGCCTCCAACGGAATGCCCATGAAAATATATGGATGAATAATAGCGCAAATTGTTCAAAGTATTTTGATTGTAAATAGCCCCTAAAAATCTGATGGTATCTGAAGCATATTTTCTATTCAATTGTTGTCCGTAGTGCGTGTGATAATTGCCAATAACCAAGAGGGGGTAAGGGTGATGACTTTCCAAATGGGCTTTTATAACAGTCTCTATATTGTTCTCTGGTTCAAGTCGCGCAATCAAAATATTATAACGATACGCTTGCACTTCATAGGGCATTAATTCTTGCATATCAGCGGTGTTAAAAACATCTGCTCCATATGGAATATAAGTGGCAGGTGCCTGATAAGTGCGCATCAAATAATTTTGAATTTCAGTGGAATCGGCAATCAAGGTATCACTATTTTTAACGGCCCATTTTTCGGCTTTTAATAAAAAATTCTGAACCTTCGGAGAATATTTGCTGCGTTTCCATTCCAATCCATCCATATTGGTAACAATGGTAGCCGATGTCGGAAAAAGAAAACTGAAGATAGAACTGCTGGTGTATCCCAATTGTAAAATAATGTCAAATTTTTTGCTTCTACTGTTGAGTATACAGCACAAATCGTATGCGAACTGACCGGCAGTACCTATTTTATTTTCGGGGTCGAAACAGTGAATAATTGTCACGCCTTTGTATTGTTTTTGTTTGTAAGGGTGCAGCGATGAATTATACACCGATACATCATGTCCTTGTTCTTTGAGATAAAGGGCAAAATTTTCGGCAAATTGCTCAAAACCTCCGTAATTATTAGGTATTCCTCTAGTCCCTATGATGCCAATCTTCATGTTTGGTAATTGCTTTTTTGTATATTAGTAATGTTGTTTCTGCAGTGTATTCCCAGTTGCATGTAGTTCGCATTTTTTCTAAATATGCCTGGTTGGTTACACTATTAGCGGCCTTGTCTATAGCTAATCTAATAGATTCGGGAGAGTTGGGTTGGCAATACAATATTTTATCTTTGAAATAATCTTGTGTATCTCCAAATTTTGTTGCAACAATTGTGCATCCAGAAAATAAAGCTTCCAAAGAGGATAAGCCAGTGGTTTCAAACCAACTCGGTAAAATATGCACCTTAGCTTTTTTGTAATAATCCACTAATTCTAATTGTGGAAGTTCCGAAATAAAATGAATATTGGAGGCGGCAGTTTGTTTGCAGGTATTGTAATATCTTAAATGGTTGGGCGCGGGGTTGCCAATAAGGTACAATTCATATTATGAATGATTAAGCGCCTTTATTAAATTGAGTTGATTCTTTCGGCCTTCAATTCTTGCAACACACAATACCATTTTTGAATCTTTATTTTGTATGTCGGTTTCTGTGCAATGAAATAAGTGAGTATCTGCGGCATTGTTTACTGCGGTGTAGTCATTCGCAATGCCGTAATTTTTTAACAATCGCTGGTATTCGCTTTCCGAATTGGGCAATAACCACAGCGCATTTTTCAGAATGGTTTGTATGGATTTTTTGTGACCCCAAAAAAGATATTGCGATGGTCTAATTTTTTCGCCATTAAACAACATTCGTGCAAGGGCCTTTAGATATTCTCGGGTATTGCTACCAAATAAATTAAGTATACGCCCTTTAATGCTGTGGTCGCTTTTTTCATAGTAGCTATAATCTACATAGATGGTAGAGATAACATATGGCAATCCACTTTTTTTGATGTGTGGTAAAATATCCGCAGGACGAATGATATTAAAAAAATGAATGAAATCGTAATGAGCATATACAATATCTGAATCGTTGCACAAATGGATGTCGATTTTGACGCCTAAATTTCTCAATGCATCTGCTGTTCTAATGGCTTGAATGGTATCGCCCCCTTTTACCGAAACAAGGGTAGCCCTTAGGATATATAAAACGCGCAATGGATTATTCATGGGCTTGGGTGTAAGGTTTGTTAAATTCCGGAAACAAAGCACTAAAGGCTAAAATCCAAATGACGTATTCTGCAATATTGAAAAAATAAGATCCTGTAAATTGATAAATGAATATAAAAATAAACAGAGATAAACGGTAATAATTTTTATAAACCGTTGTTTTAAAGAAACAGTATACTATCAAGCTGAATCGAATTAATAATCCTAAAAAGCCATACATGGCCATTGTTTCGCCAACGGCATTGGGTATGCGAGCGGCATTTGGCATTTTAATAAATTGGTAAAAATTGATAATGATATCACGGCCAATTTCTTTAATCTGTCCAAGCCCTGCACCAAGCCATAAACTTTTTTGTGCGGCAATCTGAAAGGCAATTTGCAATGCCTCGTATGTTCTGCCTCTAGCAGATGTATCCTTGCCTGCAGGAATATTTTTTAAGCGAGCCACCAATGGATTATTAGGATAAAAATGGTAGAGTATTTCAAACCCTGCCAAAAGCGCCAGACAACCCAATACTCCATAAAGCATTAAACGTGTATTTCGTGATAAAGAAGAAATATTAAGTAAAATTGCCAAGGCCATTGTTATTAAAATGCCCGCAATAACACCCATAGAAAATGAAAGGGCCAAAGGTAGAAGCACTAGGACTAAATACAGTGTATTAATGCGTTTGCGAAAATTTAAAAATTGCCACAAATAATAAAATACCAAGGGTGTTAAAAGCAATGAATAATAAGAGGCTTCGTAAGTAAACATTTTTAAACGCGGTACTATTGGTATACCGGGCGAAATGGGCACCATGTACCAAAAATAAGATTGAAGAAAACCAAATTTAAGAGATAGTAATGCAAAAACAGTAAGCACAGTATTCGTATATAAAATAACTTTAAATAAATAGTCAATATGGTTGACTTTTTTACAAAAACCGATAAACCATAGGCAAAAAATGACAACCGTTATTAATAGAACAAATGATTTGAGGTAGGATGCCAACTGCACACCAATAAACAGATGTAGGATAAAAAATACAAGCGCTATGCCCAAAATAAGTGCAAGTGTATTCAGCATTTTATTCTTCTCCAATTCATAAAAAAACAAAGGTGTTAGCAGGGTAGTATACAACAAACCTTCAGGCAAGAATAAACTGTTCATGAAGAAATAAATCAGCACGAAGGGAATATATTTATTCAGCGCTATGGTTTTTGAATCAGTCAATTTTTAATAAATTAAAGTTGATTTTTTGATGCCTTGTAAATACGAAATGCAAACTTAAAATAGTAAGGCCATAAAGGCTAAATTGCAACCATTTATCACTACTCATAATAGCCCATGAAAGAAGGAAAGGTGGTAAATACAAAATGAAAGCTTCTTTCAATCCATTGCCTTTAAATATTTGTTGGCTAATAATCCAGTTTTGTATGAACATTGTAAGGGCTGTTGAAGCAGTCATGCCCATAATAATTCCACCAGCAGTGTGGGTTGTAAAATATCCAATGGCCATGCCACTCATAATACTGATGCAATAAAACAGCACGATTTTAAAATACATTTTCTCAAAACCTGCGGCATTCAAAAAATAATTTGGCACGATGCTGAAAACAAAAAATATTTCAAAAACAGTGAATAGCCTTATAAATTCTGATGCTGCTGCATATTTCGTTTTGCTTAGCAATAAACTTAGAATTGGTTCGTTCACCAAACTGAATATTAATAAGGCACTCAAAGACAATAAAAGTGAAAAGTTGCGGGCACTTCGGTACAATGCTTCAGGGTCTTCACCTATGGTTTTCATTTTGGTAATTTTAGGTGCAAGCCAAGGTACAATGGCATTAAATCCCATGTGTATATGGTTAAACATGGTGGCCGCTAAGCCATAATAGGTCAGAGTGGCGAGACCAACAAAGGTAACCACAAAAAAACGGTCGCATTGAAAAGTAATAATGATGGCCAAAGTTTGAAACCAGGGCCAAATAGCAAAATTAAGTTCTTGCATAATATTGATTTTGTTCAGTTTAAAACGCCATTCAAAACCAGGTATTTGTTTTTTGATAACAACGAAACTGATAATTAAATTGATAAAAGAACAAGCAATAGAAGCTATAAAAAGTGCCACTAATCCGAACCCTAAGAATACAAGGAGAATATTAATGGTAAGTACGCTTAGCTTTAGTCCTGTGCTTAAAAAAGTGTCTAAATCAAAGCGCTCTAGCGCCTTAAAAGTATAACCAATAATTTGTTCGTAAAATTTAAAGCCAACCAAAATACTGCCTAATAAAGTCCCTGCACATACCAAATCAATATAAGCTGGTTCTATTTTAAACAATGAAAAATAGCGCATCGCTATTGAAATGCTAAGCCCACTTAATACACATAAAATATGGAGCAGACTGCTTAATGAAAAATTGGTATTGATTGTAGAACTTACCTTTTCAAAATCTTTCAATCCTGCATGTGCAGCCACATGTTTAAAGGTAGCTGTGCCCAATCCTAAATTGAAAATTTGCATAGCAATCATCAGGCTATTCACCAGCATCCAGACACCAAATTCTTTTTCACCCAATCTGTCAATAAAGAAGGGTGTACTTACCAAAAAAATTAGGGGATAAGCAAAAATATCCACCAAATTCCACAGTGAGTTTTTGAAATTGCGCGAAAGGTTGAATGCAGCCAATTTAACGTTTTTTGAAAACCATTAATAATAAACAAAGTACCGCGGAGAACATGAGTCCAATGCCCATGTACTTTATCAAATCTTTCGAAAGAATCGGTTGGATAGGGGTATCATTCACCACAAACTGATCTAAAATTTTAACGGCTTTAAAATTGGTAATGGCAGACTCTAAATCAGATTTGATATTGAATAATTTTTCAGATTCTTTGTAAAGTTCTATGGGATTAAATGTATTAACGGTAGTATTTGAATTCAGAGGTTGTTGCATTAGATAAAACTGATAGGCACGTTTCAAAGAATCCAACTTTTGTAATTCAGAATTTAGATAAGTAATTCTAGATTTCATTTGAAGGGTGCTGTTTTCAATGATGGTTTTGGCTTGTGGATTATTATTGTAATAATTCTCTAAACTAATTAAAAGTGGAGCCGCCACATTGCGGTCTTTTAATTTAACCTTTATGTAAAATGGCAATTTGCCAATACTCAAGTCTTCGGAAAGGGGAGTGCCACTTACTGTTAATGCCTGAATATCTAAAATGTTCATTGCTTCTTGCTCTTTTAATTTGAGCAATTCAGAAAGGGTTTTGTTAGAGTGAGTACTCACAAGCTGCTGCAACTTGTCCGTCATCTCACCATAAATTTTTTTGTGCAATTCATTAAATGTAAAAGAAGCCTGCACCTCAAAATAGGGTGTCTTTTTTTGAAACTGAAGGTATCCAAACATTCCTCCACCAATAACTCCAATAAGAAGAATATACCAATAACTTAAGAAACCTTTAAACAACCAGTTGCTGATTTGAATATAAAAATTTTGTACGTTGGAAAAGTAATTTTTTATTTCGTTAAGTTCAACATCATCGTTAATATTTTGAGCCATATTACACAGAATTTCGGCAAATATATAGGTTATTGCCTTTAAACATAAATTATGATAAAAATATGACAATAAAATTATATTTGAAGCGCTTTTAAGTAATTGAATTTAAAAGTACTACAATTAAATTTACAGAATCAAATGGGTAATTAATAACAATAGAATCAAGCCTGTTATTGCCTTTAAAAATGAGCAAAATTGAACCTATAATTAGTCAACTAAGTTGACCATATAATTTTTATTATTCTGTTGCTTTGAAACCCAAAATTTCTTTAATCTGTTCCAAATGCCTTTGAGTATGTAGGGAGATAAAATGCAACCAGTCTATAGTCGTCATATCTCCTAAATATGGATGCTGGTGTATGGCATTGTCTAGGGCAATTTGGCCACTATTGATTTGATTTTTCAATTGATCTCTTTGCTGAAGAAATACTTTGCTGAAATCTTGAAAGTTTTGGATATTGCCTTTGGGATGCAAGGTGCTTGGAGCCTCCACAGTTCTGTTTCTATGCGTTACCACAAATTTATGCAATCGCTCTCTGCCATGCAGTTCTTCTTGCTCTGCATAGGCTTTTGGAGTTCTTTGAATAAGTATAATAACAACCTGATCTGTAAGTAATATATGTTCCATGATTTGAATGACGGACCATTTATTATCAGGATGTTTTAAAAGGTCATCTGCCGAAACGTTTTTTAAAAGGGTCATTGCGTCATCGGTGTTCTGATCCAATTGTTCGAAAAGTATTTCCTTGTTGAGCATAACTTGAAATTAGGATGCTTCTTTTGTAGTTTCTACCAATTTTTTAATTTGTATCAGTATAGGATTCCATCCTTCACCATTGTTCCATGCTTCTTGATACCTCCGCTCACCTTCTGCAACAGTCGCATAATCAGCTTGGGTTACCAATAGTTCTGTGAATCCGTTTTCTGCATTTAATTCATAAGTAACCGTTAGGTAATTTTCTGGAATGTCAGGTATACTTGAGTTCGGGTCGAAAACAGTGTATGATAATTTTTTATTGAGTTCAATATGCGTGATATATCCCTTTACCGCAACAAAATCTTTGCCTTCGTAGACCATTTGCCAAAGCAAGCTACTGCCAACTTTCCAGTCGGAAATTGTTTCGCAACCAAACATGTATTTCTTAGTTTGCTCGGGGTTGGTGAGGGCATCCCAAACTTGAGCAGCATCTGCCTTCATACGAATGGTACTGTTAACAAATAGAGTTGTCATAGCTTTATACTTTTTTAAGAAACATGGTTTTTAGAACCATCATTGTTTTTTCAACTTTGCCTTCTATGGCTTCGTTATCATCTGTCAATTTGATATTTTTTACCATGGTACCTCTTTTTAAAACAGAGGAAGAACCTTTCACTTTTAAATCTTTTATAATTTGAACAGTATCACCCTCTTGAAGGCTTGTACCATTGCTGTCTTTTACATCCATAACACTTTGTTTTAATGATTAGGCGACAAAAGTAAGAAAAATTTACGGCTTCTGCATTTCCAGCCATTGGGCTCTGCTAAGGCCATAAATTAATAGGTCGAGCACAAGGTCATTTTTTGAAAATTGATTAGACAAGCGACCTACTTGATGTAATCCTGTTTTTTCAAGAACCCGCATACTTGGAATATTGATGGCAACTACATCTGCTAAAACGCGCTGTGCCATTAATGTATTAAACGCCATGGTTGTCAATATTTTTGCAATGCTTGTAGCATAACCTTTGCCATGCTCATTGCGCGGAATGATATACCAAATTTCAAATTCTTTCAATGTTTCTGATTTGAGTTCCATGCCAGCATAACCAATAAATGTTTCATCTTTGAAGAAGAGAAAGGGACCGGCTCCAATTCCTAGCTGCGCATATCTATTTAATACTTTCAATACTTTTTGCTGAGCCGCTTCCAAATCTTTTTGGTATTGGTGATAGGTATATTTTATAAGATCTAGGTCATGCCATAACAGAAACAAAAAAACAAAGTCCTCTTCCTTTATTTTTCTGAATGATAATCCTTGTTCTATACTATAGTCCATTCCCTAACAAAGGTAATAAAAGCAGTCCTAAATGCTTGTCTTGTATTTTATTATCTGGGAAGCATTTTCAGAAGGTACTTCAACAAATTTGTATAATAACCATGCAATTGGTATTACAATTATAAAGGCGATTATAAACAGGAGCCATGCAATATTTTGAGGTAATAATTTCATAAATAACCTTATGATTTGCTTGCTTACAGGGTAGTGGATTAGGTAAAGTGAATAAGAAATTTTGCCAAGGAAGACTGGTGTTTTTGAAATAGTTTTTTTATAAAATAAAATGGTAGTAATGGCTATAACAGCAGCAATGGTAGCCGGCACTGCCTCAACAATTCTGGTTAATCCACCGTAAAAAAATGAAAAAATAATGAGAGCTACAAGAAAAATATAATGGATGGTAGAATTGCCGTGTTTAATATAAATTAAGCAACCGACGGCCCCAATGAAAAAATAAACCAAATGGTGCAATAATTCAATATGGTTAGCAATGGTAAATTGACTGGCGATTAGTAAAAGAGGAATAAAAACAAGGTAAGATAAATGGGTATGCTTTTTAAGTAGAACAAAAAATAGTCCAATGAAAAGATAATACTCCGCCTCAACTCTCAAGGTCCAATAAACAGGATTTAATCCAAGGTTTTGAAATAGAAAAATGCTTTCAGAAATTGTACTGGTCGTTTCGGGAAAAGGTTCATGTTTTTGTTTAAAAGAAACATAGGTTACAATTAGGGTTAGCACAATAGAACACAAGTAAGCCGGATGTAAACGAATTAAGCGCTTGTATAAAAATTTTATATAATGTTGAATGGCATAGCCTCCTTTTTCTAAACTTAAGGGGATTACAAAACCTGAGATTACAAAAAATATCTCTACACCATATTTGCCGTAATTATTAAGGAATCTAAATATATATGAATATTCAAATCCTTCTGACAAGGGTTTTGAAAAATGACAACAGCAAACAGACAATACGGCAATTGCCCTTAACAATACAAGACTTTGAAGCTTTTGACTATATCCGTGCTGCATAATAGGGACTTTATTTTTACAATTATAGGATAATTTATCAAAGTTCCTACCGACATGTAATAATCCTAAATATGTGCTTAGGCGTTTAAATATTTTGCTATTAAGTGAATTAGACTTTGAACGTTAGTAATAAATATTTCACACCTTGATGGTTTTCCATTTTCCTTGCTTGAAAAAATACCAAGCTGCAAGGGCAATCAATGCTTCTGCTGCAGGAATGGCAATAAAGGCGCCTGTGGTTTTTAAGTCTAACCCTTTCGCCAATAAATAAGCCAGCGGAATTTGAAACAACCAGAACCCAATAAAGTTAATAATGGTGGGTGTTTTTGTATCGCCAGCACCATTTAATGATTGTGTCATTACCATGCCAATGCCATAAAAAATATAGCCGCAGCCAATTATTTGCAAGGCCTCTTCTCCAAAGCCAATGACGGCTTCATCATTAGAAAAGAGACTGATGATAGGGTGGGCCATGAAAATAAATAGGGCCATTACAAAGGCCATAAAAATAGCATTGTACTTTGTTACCATCAATACACTTTTTTCAGCTCTTTCTATTTGTTGTGCACCTAAATTCTGACCGACCAAAGTGGCCGCAGCATTGCTGAGTCCCCAAGCAGGTAATATAAAAAATACGACATTGCGAATGGCTATTTGATATCCTGCAGAAGCTGTAGTGCCGCCAGTTTCTGCCACCAGTCTCGCTAAAACAATCCAACTTCCGCTCGCAATTATAAATTGAAAAGTAGCTGGCCAAGCAATTTTGATGATGGATTGCACAATAGCTTTATCAAACTTAAAATGGATGGCATGGAATTTTAAAATACCACTGCCTTTAAATAAATGAAAACACTGATAAGCCACACCTGAGCAGCGACCAATAACAGTGGCAATTGCTGCGCCTTTTAATCCATAAAAATGAATGAGAATAGGACATAAAATGATATTGATGATGCTGGCCAGCCATAAACTTTTCATGGCCATGGCGGCATTGCCGGCACCTCTAAAAATACCATTGATTAAAAATAAAAGCATGATGCCTGCACTTCCAGCAAACATTATTTTTGTGAAAATAGCACCTTGCTCAACGACCTCTTTATTGGCACCCATTAAGACTAAAATATCTGAGGCAAAAATGAACCCAGCAATGCTTGTAATAATGATGATAAGAAAAGAAATCAATAATGATTGTGCTCCGGCATGTGCGGCATCCTCCGTATTTTTTTCTCCTATTCTCCTCGCCACTATTGCGGTGGCTGCTGTGCTTAAGCCAATGGCTACAGAATATACAATGGTAATTACAGACTCAGTAAGCCCAACTGTGGCAATGGCATTTTCACCTAGTTTGCCAACAAAAAACATATCTACCAAGGCAAATACACTTTCCAAACTCAGTTCAAGTATCATAGGAATGGCCAATAAAAAAATAGCCTTGCGCACACTGCCCTGCGTATAATCTTGCTCTTCCCCATTCAAAGAAAGTTTGATGGCTTTATAAATGGTATTGAATGGTACTTTATTAGAAGTTTTATTTTGTATCTCGGGTTCCACGCTATTTGGTAATTAAATTGCGAATATATGAAGTTTATTTGTCCATATCGGACGCGTATTGAAACAACGAATTATTGATTATCTGATTCCACCCTTCGGCAAAATTTTCTTTTGCAAAGTCTGGATTATTGGTGTCAAATGATTCGAGTCCTGCGTGGGTTAAAACCAACGAGGTTTCGCTGCCTTGTTCGAACAATTCGAAGGTAACGTACGAAATGCCTGGATAACCATCGTAACGCCAACTATAAGTAATTTTTCTGCCTGCTATTACCTCCGTTACTTTGCATAAGTGTAGGTATTGAATACCATCTTCATGGCCCCCGGTAAATTGAAATTCAAAATCCAATTCTGGTTTAAATTCGGCTAAATCAAAATACCATTTTTTCATTTCAGATTTATCGGTTATGGCTTTCCATAAAGTTTGAATAGGAGCATCAAAGGTTCTTTCGATTGTAAATGCTTGATTGTTCATTTTTTATTTTTGTTTGTTTTGGTCGGTGCTTTTTTTAATTGTTTTAAATACAAATCAAGCGCATCAAATCGCTTGGTCCAAAATATTTTGTATTGCTCTACCCAGTCAGATACTTCTTGTAGTTTGTCTAGCTGAGCAATACAGTAGCGCTCTCTGCCCTCTTTACGCACACTAATCAAACCACATTCGCTCAGAATTTTAATGTGTTTGGAAATGGCGGGTCTACTAATGTCAAATTGCTCCGCTACCGCATTTAGGTTCAGCGATTGGCGTGCAATCAAACCAATGATTTCTCTTCTGGTGGGGTCGGCAAGTGCCTGAAATACGTCTCTTCTCATTTATGAAAATATATGTAACTGTTCGGTTACAAAAATATGTGTAACAATTTGGTTACGCAAATTTATTTGTAAAAATTGAGTTTAGATTAATATTCTTAGCGCTTAAATTCGTTGGTATTTAAAATATTATTTCAGAATTGATGATGGTCTATTTCTATAATTCCCGATATCAATTTCTGTATTTGCCCATCAATTTTTGGTAAATTTTTTCCAATTATCATGAGCAACAATCAATCAGTCAACATTTTTTGATACCTTAATTATTATCAACCATTTGTTGTTTAGTAATATTATAACTTAGTTAACATACTCCCTGAAAATCTTATTTAACCATTTCAACATCACAAAAATGGCAATGGCTGCCATAAGCAATAACAATGAATTGGTGAGAAAGAAATTCGCTTTGTTTTCATAACCATCCCACAAAGAAGCCAATATTCCTGATAGTTTATTGCCAATAGAAGTACTCAAAAACCAACCACCCATCATTAAAGAAGTTAAGCGTGGGGGACTTAATTTAGAGACCAAACTCAATCCCATAGGACTTAAAAATAATTCACCAATTGTTATAACCCCATAAGTGCCCCATAGCCAAGCATCGCTAGCCTTGGTGGCACCATTGTTGCAGGCGTAAACAGCAGCTACCATCACCAGTGGTGATAAGGCCGAAATAAGTAATCCCCATGCAATTTTAGAAGGGGTGGAGGGTTCCTTGTTTCTTCTTTTTAAATACATAAAAAAGGCTACCACCAAAGGTGTTAAGGCCACTACCCAAAAAGGGTTTACAGACTGGTACAATTCGGTATTGATAATCTTTGCTGGCTGATCCATAGGTGGTGCATCTTTTGCGGGTAAATTTCTGAAATAAATAGAACGTCCCAATTCTTTAACAGCCTTTCCCGAATCGTCTTTTATCAAATTAAAATTTTTGTCAAATTTATCTACAATGCTTACACCAGAAGGAATAGTTTCCATTAGTTTTAGATTATCTAAAACAGGTTCAACAGCCGTTGGCACTCCTCTATTGGTGTAAAACTTGGCCCAAGTTGTAAGTGCAGTTCCATTTTGTTTGAATACCGCCCAAAACATGATAGATACCAAAAAAACAACTAATAAGGCTGAAATGGGTTTTTTATCGTTTGCATTTGCCTTGAAATAAACCGAAATGTAATAATAAATAATAGGGAGGGTAGCAAAAATAAAAGCATCCGAACTATCCGAGCCAAAAATATTGCCATGTAAATTTTCAGGACCTGTAATACCTTTGATAAACCAGCCCAATATTCCAAAAATAATGGCGGGTAAAAAAATTGTAATGAATATTTTGGAAAGAGGTGTATCCTCTGCTGTCACTGGTTTTATAACATTGCCCACCGCATAGTGTTTCATGCCAATTAAAAAAACAATTAAGCCCACGAACATTCCTATACCAGCGCCAAGAAATGCATAGCCCCAACCGTATTTGTTGCGCAAATAAGCGGCAATGAAATTACAAATTAATGCCCCTACATTGATTCCCATGTAAAAAATATTGTAACCAGAATCTTTTCCAGCTTTGTATGCCTCTTGGTTGTAAAGATTGCCCAAGAGTGTTGAAATATTGGGTTTGAAAAATCCATTGCCTAGAATTATAAGAAACAAGCCAGCGTAAAAAATGGGTAGGTCATGCACGGATAATGCACAATACCCAATGCCCATGAGTAAGCCTCCAATAAGGATGGATTTTACATAGCCGAGTTTGCGGTCGGCCAGCAAGCCTCCAACAAAGGGAGTTAAAAATACAAAGGCGATAAAAGTGCCAAAAATATCATAGGCTTCTTTCTTAGACATGGCAAATCCTCCATTAATGCCATCCCATTTTTCCATGAGGTATTGGGTAAAGATACCAATCATTAAATAGTACCCGAAACGTTCCCACATTTCAGTAAAAAACAAATAAGGCAAAGCCTTCGGGTGTTGATTCTTTTGAGCCATAAAATTAGATGACTACAAGAATAAGAAAATAAGTTTATTTTTAAATGACTTGGATCACTTAAAGTTGTATTCTTAGAATTTGCAATTACAACCTCTGTTTGATTTGCCACCACCCACACTTTTCTTACTGCCACAGGCCGATGTAGACACCAATAGTAATAACAAAAATGAGAAAAATATTTTGGTCTTCATGATTATAGAAGAAACGAAAATAAGTCAAAAATATTATATACACTTCATTTGTTCGTCTAAAATGTTTAAAATATCCGCTGTTTAAGGCAAGCAGATCAGTTGTGTTTACCTTTAAATAAAATGTAGGGTCTTGCAATAGCTTAAATTGAATAATGTTTTTCAAGTATTCGAAGTCCAATCTATTTATGAGATACACATAGCAGATAAATTTTTTTTTACCACATGTATCCTTACTTTTGCTTTATGGAAGTATTAGAACAAGGACTTAAGATTCTTATGCATCTAGACGAATATTTGAAAGTCTGGATTTCTGAATATGGGGTTTGGATATATGGTATTATGTTCCTCATAATTTTTGTAGAAACGGGATTTGTGGTGATGCCGTTATTGCCAGGTGATTCTCTTTTGTTTGCCGCAGGCGCTTTAGCTGCTGCAGATGGGAGTTTGAATATTTTGATATTAATTCCCTTGCTAATTGTTGCTGCTTTGATGGGAGATAATCTGAATTATTTTGTAGGACATAAATTAGGTGCATGGATTAAGAGCAAGAAAAAACTCCTCTTTCTGAAACAGGAGCACATAGAAAAAACAGAGAAGTACTATGAAAAGTATGGTGGCAAAACGGTTATTATTGCGCGCTTTGTTCCAATTGTTAGAACTGTGGCCCCTTTCGTAGCAGGAGCGGGTAGTATGAAATACAAAAAGTACATTGTAAATTGTGTCTTAGGGGCTATTTTATGGGTAGCTGGGGTTAGTTTATTAGGCTATTTGTGCGGCAATATTCCAATCATTAAAAACAATTTTGAAATCGTTATTTTTGCAATTATTGGATTTTCTATTTTACCAATTTTAATAGGGATTATAAAAGCTAAGAACGAGAAGAAACAAGCTGCGAATATGGGGTAGCTGGCATAATTCTGTAATTTCTATTGAATGTTTGAAAGTATATTACAGCAAGGAGTGAATAGAGTTCAAACAACTTGCCGCCTGCTCCTCCAATAAACTGCTATTCACAAATAAAGAATAAATCAACCTTAAAAAAGTAAAGCTTCATAGATAACAACAAAATAATTCGTATGCCCCCAATTTCTCAAAACTTTAAGTTGGCACTTGTTGGACATCCACTGGCGCATTCTTTTTCAAAGTCTTATTTCGAATTAAAATTTAGTCAACTTGGTTTACTAAACGCGACTTATGAGCTATGGGATATGGATAAATTAAACAGCTTGAAAGACCGCATTAAAAACGAACCAGATTTAATTGGTTTTAATGTTACCATTCCCCATAAATTAAATGTGATGACTTTGTGTGATGTTATATCGGAAGAGGCCGCCACTATTGGTGCAGTAAATTGTGTAAAGGTGTTTAGAAACAATGGCGATATAGAGTTGATTGGGTATAATACGGATGCGTTTGGATTCGAAATGAGTTTAAGCAATTGGTATTCTTTCAATAAAAAGCGCGCCCTTATTTTTGGAGATGGAGGTGCCGCCAAAGCTGCACAATACATTTGTACAAAATTAAAAATTGACTACATGCAAGTGGTTCGAACGATTAGAAAAGAAAATCAGTTATTAATAGGAGATTTAAATGAAAGTGTTTTTGCCCAGGCCGATTTAATTGTTAATTGTACTCCTTTAGGAACTTATCCATACATGCATGCAACATTGCCCATTCCTTCTGGTTGGATAAATAAAGAACACCATTGTTTTGATATGGTTTACAATCCCGATTTTACAACCACCATGAGTGTGTTTGAAATTATGGATGCCAAAGCAAAAAATGGTTTGGAGATGCTGCATTTGCAGGCGGATAAAGCTTGGGAAATTTGGATGTCTTAATTATTTTTTAAAGCATCTAAAGCAGACTTTAATTTTTCCAACATTTCAGGTATTTCTTCCACCTTACAAGTGCCAACACTCAACCGATACCACTCACTCTCTTTGTCGGCTCCAAAAGCCGCAAATGGCACAATGGCCAGTGATGCTTCTTTCAATAAATAAGAAGTCATATCAGATGTATTATGAATGGTTTCGCCAGAAGCATTGATTTTGCATTTGAAAGAAAAACGAATGGTAAGATACATGGCCGCCATCGGCTCTATTGCATCGACAGGATAACCATCTTGTTTTAAGCGCATGAATCCTTCATAAATTTTAGTCAATCTTAAATGCAAAGCGCTTCTAGTGGTATCCAAAAATGCATTTACTGCACCGTATTGTTGCATGTAATTTGCAGTAGCTACTTGCTCTGCCATAGGGCTCCATGCACCAATGTGGCTGAGAATGCCTTTCATTTTGTCTATAACATTGACAGGGCCGAAAGCCCAACCCACTCTAACTCCAGTGGCACAAAACGCTTTGCTTATGCCGTCAATATAAATGGTGTAATCTCTTAACTCAGGAAATAAACTTACGGGATCGTAATGCACTGAACTGCCATAGGTAAGGGTCCAGTATATTTGATCATAAAGTATGTATAACGGTTTTTGACCAGCACTTCTTTTTTTGTTTTCTTCTACCACAGCGGCACATATTTTAGTAAGTTGATCTTTTGTAAAAACAGTGCCTGTTGGATTCAAAGGAGAGCACAATGCCAAAAGAACAGCGTCCTTAAAATGCGGAATCAATTCTTCTGCTGTTGGCAAGAAATTGTTTTCTACTTTTGTTTCTATGCAAATATGTTCGCCTTCTATAAAATGCGTGTAGTGGTTATTGTTCCATGATGGTACAGGATAAATGACTTTTTCGCCTCTGTCGCAAATGGTTCGGTAAGTAGCGTATATTAATGGTCGACCACCACCCGAAATTAAAAACGAATTAGCATCGTAATCAAGTCCTTGATGATTTTTAATAAATGAAGCAACAGCTTTTCGCAATTCAACAATGCCATTGGCTGGTGGGTAATTTGTTTTTTTGTCGCGATAGGCTTTAACAATTTCATCTTCTAGTTCTTGAGGAATTGAAAAAATATGAGGATCAAAATCCCCAATTGTAAAATTATAAATCTTATTCCCTTGCTTAATACGTTCCGAAATTTCATTGCCTAATTTTATTATTTCCGAAGGAATGAGCGTTTCTGCAAGTTGAGATAATTTATTCATTATTTTTTTATGTTAGAGATGCCTTTTTTAGTGAGTGTTTAGGACAAGGTTTTTTGCCAGTCCCAAGCCGATTTTACCATGCTAGTCAAGTCGAGTTCGGCAGACCAACCGAGTACGTTTTTAGCCTTATCAGTGTTAGCCCATACCTTCTCTACATCACCAGCTCTTCTATCGCCAATGGTGTAATTCAATTTTAAATGATTGGTTTTTTCGAAGGTATCTATGATTTCTAAAACAGTAAAACCATTGCCAGTGCCTATATTAAAAACTTCAAATGTATTGCCTGCATTTTTCTGAATATAATCCAAAGCTTTTACATGAGCTTTGGCCAAATCTACAACATGAATATAATCGCGAACACAGGTGCCATCTTTGGTATTGTAATCATTGCCATATACTGTAAGTTTTTCGCGAATGCCAGCAGCTGTTTGGGTAATAAATGGCACTAAATTATTGGGTACCCCAAGCGGTAGTTCGCCAATTAGTGCGCTAGGGTGCGCACCAATAGGATTAAAATATCGCAACGCAACGGTATTTAGAAACGGACAATCAAATAAAATTTCTTCTCCTATTTGTTTGGTATTGCCATAAGGTGAATTTGCTTTTTTTATAGGAGATAATTCGTTTACTGGTGAAACATCTGGTTCTCCATAAACGGTACAAGAAGAACTAAAAACGATATTTTTAACGTCGCATTTTTGCATTGCTTTTAGCAAAGCTACTAATCCACCAATATTATTGTCGTAATATTTCAATGGTGCTTTTACGGATTCTCCAACCGCTTTAAAAGCAGCAAAATGAATAACACCATCAATGGCATGAGCGCGTAAAACTTTTTCCAAAAGTCCTTGTTCAGCAATATCGTTTTTATAAAAAGGAACTTCCTTGCTGGTAATTTTTTGAATTTGTTGAAGAACCGCTATATTGGTGTTGCTTAAATCATCGATGATGATGGGCGAATAACCATGTGCTATTAATTCTATAACTGTGTGAGATCCTATATATCCCAAACCTCCCGTAACCAGAATGTTTTTCATATTTTATTTTATTCGTTTTACAAAACCGTTTTCTAATGCATATTCTTGTAAACTCTCCGGACAAATGGCCAAGCCTTTTGGATTGAATTCTAAGCGATGTCCGAACTCGCTCATCCATCCGATTTGACGAGCAGGATTACCCACAAGCAAAGCAAATGGGGCTACATGTTTAGTAACAACAGCGCCTGCACCAATAAAAGCATATTCGCCAATATCATGTCCGCAAACTATGGTGGCATTGGCTCCTATACTTACGCCTTTGCCAACTTTTGTTTTGGCATATTGTTCCTTTCTGTTAACAGCACTTCTTGGATTAATGACATTGGTAAACACCATGCTGGGTCCCAAAAAAACATCGTCTTCGCAGATTACACCTGTATAAATGGAAACGTTATTTTGAACTTTTACATTCTGTCCTAACACAACATCTGGAGATATCACCACATTTTGGCCAATATTGCATTTTTCGCCAAGTGTGCAATTGGGCATTATATGGCTGAAGTGCCATATCTTAGTGCCAGCGCCAATGGTGCAGCCTTCGTCTATGATAGCAGTGGGATGAGCAAAATAGTCTGACATTATTGGTGGCAAATATATAAATATTTAAACCAATCGCAGAAGAGTTCTAGAAGAAAACATGTCTAAAGAATATGAGAGCGATATCAACTATTTTTTTAAGTATTTCAAAAGGTCTTCCAGAATTTTGTAGCCCTTGGCTGTTAAACAATAACTGTATTCAAACATTCTATCGCTATCATATGTAAAGCCTTTGCGGATACTTGTTTCTATTTCAGCAGCTGGTTTTGCGAAGTCTTTAACAATTAAATTTTTCAATTCATCGCGAACAGCATATTTATTGGGTTCTTTAGTTTCTGATATAATGTTATTGAATTCTTCCTCGAAAATCAATAACATAATAATTTCCTTCGCCAAATCACTCAACTCTTCCATAATAATCTAATTTGTAACAATAAATTGAGGAGAAAGTTTATTTGTTAGTTGAAATTTTGTCTCGCTTTGGCTTCACATTGATATGTTCGAATGGGCAGTGGAGACATTTCATGCCACAACAAGTGCCTCGCTTCAAATGGTATTTAGTCGTAAATACCATGAGACCACTCGTATTAAAATAATAATCCTCTTCAGCAATTGAATTTGGCACTACGCAAATTTAATAATTAACATTAATACATTCTTATGTTACAATAAAATAATCGCATTTGTGTAAATTTGTGTCTTTATGTTCAAAAAATTCAAATTTGTAGTTTGTTTTCTAATACTAGTTGGAACGGCAAAATTTGCCAATGCACAATGGAAAAAAGTATACACAACTAATAATGCCGATTTATACGATATTCAAATTGTTGGAAATACCGCCTATACCTTGGGTAATTCTGGCGTAGTTCTTAAATCTACCGATACTGGAAACTCTTGGAAAAAATTAAGCATTAACCCTGTATTTGATTTAAGGACCCTGCATTTTTTGGATACACTTACAGGATTTGTAACAGGTGAAAATGCCCGTATGATGAAAACAACAGACGGTGGTAAAACATGGACTCAGCGCTATGTTAAAACTGCGGCCTTTGCCTATGATATGGCATTTTACAACAATCATGGAGTGGCAATAGGAAAGGATATGCTAGCCATTAGTTCTACAGATTTTGGGGATAATTGGACGGTTGATACTACCCAAGTAAAATTCAGAAAATTAAATGCACTTACCATTATGCCGGATGGCAATTGCTGGGCGGTGGGCGATAGTGGATACATAATACACAAACATGTAAGTGAAAAAAGATGGAAAAAAATGAATTCTCCAACTTCCATTTCTCTCGCTCATATTTCTCATCTTGGCAATGCTATTTTGATGATAGGAGGAGGATATCCTGATACGCTAATTATTGGCAAATACCACAATATTTTTGCCTTTAGTTATGATACAGGAAAAACCTGGCAGCAAGGTAAAATAGGTGAAATGAAAATTATTAACAATGCCTTCTTCTCAAACCCAGATTCGGGATTTATAATTGGCAGCAGTGGGTTAATAAGTAAATGGAATACGGGTTTCAATAACCGTAAATTGCAATTAACAGGCACCGCTAGCGCATTGAATAAAATCACCTTCAGTCAGAATATTGGAATTATAGTTGGCGATGGAGGAACTATTTTACGCACTAATAATAATGGAGGACCCTTAACTCCCTTATCACTTACTAGTGCAGTAAAATCAGATATAAATATCTACCCGAATCCTTCATTGGGGTCATTTAATATAGATGGTAACATACAAGGTGCAACCATTCAAGTAATGGATATGCAGGGCAGACTTATTTTAGAAAAAAAATCGAATAGTACTACTATTCAATTTCAAATTGAAGTCCCAGGATTTTATCTGGTTTCTGTTACCAATGGGGTCGGTGTTGTAAGTCGTACTTTATTAGAGATTAATCATTGATAAGTGATTTAAAAGGACATTTTCAGAGTAGTTTCTGTTAAAAATATGACTAGTCTTTGGTATTTAAGGCATTCGGAAACCCAATAAATTGAGTTTTGGTAAAGCTTTTTTATTAGATAGTGTATAAAATTTGTTTTTATTTTAGGTTTTAAGCTTAATTTATTATTTTTGCCTTTTATGTTTAAAAATTTTATTTTATTGTTTTTTCTTTTCGTTTCTTTTAAAAATTATTCTCAATCAGGAAGTGTAAAAGGTTCTGTCAAGGATGTTGCAACTGGTGTTGAAATTGACAATGCAAATGTCAACATTAGGTCGATTAATATCGGAACCTCCAGTAACAGTGAAGGATTTTATACCATCACAAAATTAACCCCAGGTAACTATCAAATTGAAGCGACTAGTATTGGTTACGATACGGTTGTATTTAATATTACCATTGTAGCAGATAAAACGATTACTCAAAACTTTTTTTTAAAACCCATTTTATACAATATCGGTTCTGGCAGGGTTGTAGAAGTTGGAAAAAATAAAAAGAAAGAAGACGTGGATATAGGCACAACTAAAATTACAGCCAAACAACTTACAAAAATACCAACTATTGGTGGAACCCCAGATTTGGTTCAGTACCTTCAAATTTTACCGGGCGTTGTGTTTAGTGGCGATCAAGGAGGGCAGTTATACATTCGTGGAGGTAGTCCCATTATGAATAAAATTTTATTGGATGGTATGACCATTTACAATCCTTTTCATTCCATTGGTTTGTTTTCTATTTTTGATGCTGATTTAATAAAATCTGCTGATGTATACAGTGCCGGTTTTGGTGTGGAGTATGGTGGTAGAGTTTCTGCAATTGTAGATGTGAAAACCCGTGATGGCGATAAAAAACAATTGGCAGGTAATGTGGC
Source organism: Bacteroidota bacterium (assembly GCA_025354385.1). Classification (GTDB taxonomy): domain Bacteria; phylum Bacteroidota; class Bacteroidia; order NS11-12g; family UBA955; genus JABMMZ01. The sequence continues at coordinate 23,985 of JANXMZ010000033.1, read as the reverse complement.
CGTGAGTCCTTTTCTTGGAAAAATTTCATTGGAAGGCCCTTTGAAAAAATTTATTCCGGGCAGAGGCAGTAGTAGTTTTATAGTATCTGTAAAGAATTCATACCTCGACAAAAGCTCGCATATTTTTTACAATTATGCCGACCCAGGTCGATTGCCATATAGTTTTAATGATGTGTACGCAAAAATGAGTTTCAATTCATCCAATGGTAGTAATTTAAAAGTATTTGGATTTAATTTTAAAGACAACGTTAATTTCCCGGGTTCTACCAGTTATGGTTGGAACCAGTTTGGATTTGGAACCCGTTTCACAATGATTCCTGAAGGTAAACAAACAAGAGTAGATGGATTTTTAACATACTCCAATTATTTAATAGAACAGAAGGAGATAGATAATAAACCTAGAAGCAGTGGTATTAATGGGTTTAATGTTGGGCTAACAGCCACCACTTTCAATGCCAAAGATGAAATTAAGTACGGTTTCGAAATCAATGGCTTTAGAACCCAATTTAATATTTATAATACCAACAATCGTTTTATAGATCAAGACCAATACACCACAGAATTATGTGGATACGGTTTGTATAAATTTGTACGTCCAAAATTTGTACTAGAAACGGGCGTTAGAACACAGTTTTATGCATCCTTAGGAAATACCTCTATAGAGCCAAGGGTTAATGGTAAATATAATATTTCAAAAAAGTTGACCTTTAAAATGGCTGCGGGAAAATACTCTCAAAATTTAATGTCAGCCTCTAGTGATAAGGATGTGGTGAATTTATTTTATGGATTCCTATCTGGTTCAGATGACTTGCCAAAAAATTTTAATGGAAAGCCTGTAACCAGCCGTCTGCAATTGGCTTGGCATGGTGTTGCTGGCCTTGAGTATGATATAGATAAATACAGTGATGTGAGTATAGAAGGGTTCTATAAAAATTTCAATCAAATTACCAATATCAATCGGGATAAATTATTTGATGATGTGCCGGAATACCAGAGCCAACCTGAAAAATTAAGGAAGAGTTTTATTGTTGAAAATGGCTCCGCTTCTGGGGGCGATTTTAGATATAAATTTGAAAATAGACGGGTCTACATTTGGGCTGTCTATTCCCTAACTTATGTAAAACGATATGATGGAGAAATAACTTACCGACCAAGTTGGGACAGAAGACACAATATCAATTTGGTGATGGATTACGTATTCGATAAAAAAGCAAGATTATCTGCCAATGCCAGATGGAATTATGGATCAGGATTCCCATTTACACAAACCCAAGGGTTTTATGAAAAAATGAATTTGCAGTCTGGTCCTAGTGCAGATTACACAAGCGCCAATGGTGCTTTGGGAATTGTATATGCGGGCTTTAATCAAGGCAGATTGCCAACATATCACCGCTTAGACGCCTCTGTAAAATATACATTTAAAGCCACCAAAAAATACAAAAGTTGGCTGGTGTTATCTGTTACAAATATCTACAACAGAAGCAATATCTTTTATTTCGACAGGGTAAGTTTCAAACGGGTGAATCAGTTGCCTATACTTCCTTCACTGAGTTTCAATGCTAGTTTTTAAAAAACTACAAATTAATTGTTAGGTGCACCAGCGGCTATCCATTTTTGAATTTGCTTCATTTGACAATCATCAATTTTGGTTGATGCTGTTGGCATTGGTTGGTAACCAGCCAAGTGATTTAAAGCTCCCCAAAGTTTGGAATTATCAACGACAACTTTTAAGTCGGAATAAGTTCCCAATTTTGTTGTTCCAATATTATGGCAGCCTAAGCAATTTGCCGAAATAATTTTAGAAATATCTGCAGCATAAGCAAATTTTGTAGAATCGCAACCGTCGTTACAACCGTTATTGAGCGCCCCTTGTTCTATCCATTTTTTAACTAAATCAATATTAGCCTGACTCAGTCTTTGGTATGGGTAGGGTGGCATTGGCTTAGAGTTAGAAATAATGTACACATATAATTTACTGCTGTTCGGTTTGCCTGCTGAGGTAATCTTTTTAACGCCCGCATAGCTGGTTAATACAATACCTTCTGCCCTATCAGTTTCGTTATGGCAACCAACCCCATTGCAATTTGATATAAGCATGGGCAATATGGTGTTTTTGAAATAAGCTGTATCTGGACTGCAATTTGAGACTGGCTTTACGATAGGTTTGGTGGTGTCTGTAGATCCAGGTTTAATAATGTCTTTGGGCTTGTGCTCGCATGCACTGATGCTTAAGAATAATGCAATGCCCACAATAATACCGAGTTTAAATAGTGTTTTCATTTTAATTGTGCTGTAATCAACAAAATTAAGCAATAATTTGCGGGTAAAAAATGACAACGGTCAATCTAGTGCATGTCACCTATTGTCAATGGAACTCATATTATCTACCCCAGTTCAATGGTCTTCTAAAGCAAAAACCAAATTGTAAATCGCTCATGCGAATGGAGTATTGTCCTCCAATTACATGTAAAGAGTTGCCATACATTTGGAAGCCAGAATAAACACCTAATTGGCCAACATCATTAATATTGGTTAATAAGGTTACCTGTGCATTGGCAGAGGCTGTAAAAAGTGATCTTTTGCCTTCAATTTCTTCAACGCCATTTATTAAATCTAGGTGGGTAGATTTTTTACTTCTTAAATAAGACAATCCCATGCCAATACCGCCAACTAATTTAGTTTGAGGGGTCAAGTTGATTTCACCATTTAGTCTCAAAGGAACTGTATAAATATTGTACTTGTTTTTTACCGCTAAGGCATAATTAGAAACAGCATCATATTTTGTACTATCATATTTCATAGTGTTCTGATTGTAAATAATGAGTGTTAATCTCAGTCTTTCATATCCAGTAATAACATTGTCTTGATCTCTTGTCGGAATATCATAACTAGTGAGGTTAAAGCGAATGTCTTCCGTGTGCAGGCTGTATTGCAATCCGGATTCGATAGAAAAATATTTGTTGAATTTGTAGCCCAAAGTGAATTGAGTTTGAAAACCTGTGCCTTTTCTAGTAATACCCGATTTGGCGGCCCATAAGTCCTTGTGGACTTTATTTTGTATAGAGGAAGGTACATTGGCAGAATTTTCGGAAATTTGGGGCCCAAAACCGGCGCTCCACCACCAACTTTTATCAAAGTCAACTGGATTTTTGGAGTATGCGCTCTTAAACATTTTTGCATTGCTAAAACGGTTTTCAAGTGTTATTTCATTTTCGTGTGGTACTTCAAATTGTGTAATGAGTGGATATTTAAATCCTTTTAAACTAAATGGAATAGAAGCAATGGTATTAATGTCGGTTTCTATAATTGTTACAATTGGTAATAATGGAGTTTGAGATGGAACAATATTGCTATTGTTATCTGTTGGAGTATTGGTGCTATTATTTGTAGAGCCGTTATTGCTGTTGTTTTGTGTTGAAGAGTTAGCATTGCTTGCGCTATTGACATTGTTGGATGTTGTGCTATTATTGGTCTCAACTGCATCGTAATTTTTGTTACTAATTGTTGTTGCAGGGAAACTGCTGTTTCCGTTTGCATCGGAATCGGAAATGCTATTTTCAGAGGTCTTTGCATTTGCGGAACCTCTGCTTGTTTCAGAATTGGTTAGTACGGTAGTTTCTTTGGCAATTATTCTTTTATCTGATAAAAGGCTATTTGCTATCCAAGCGCCTACAGCAACTACTAATATGATAGGGAGTACCCAAAACCAGAAAGGTTTTTTCTCCCTGTTGTCTATGCGCGAACTAATATTCTCCCACAATCGATTATCGGGTGGAAGAAACTCGTTCTTAAAACTTTCTCCTAATCTGTTGTCAAACTCTTCTTGATTCATGACTTGTAATTTCATTTTTATATAATTGCCATAGCAAACCACGGGCCCTTGTTAAGGTGCTTCTGGAAGTGCTCTCTGGCATGTTTAATTTTTCTGCAATTTCTTTATGGCTAAAGCCGTCTATGGCATATAGCATCAACACAACACTGTAATTTTCTGGAATCTTTTTCATTAACATCAGTACAAGTTCCGAATCAAATTTTTCAGGAGCTTCTTCCTTTATCTCCGCCATTTGCCAAGTGCTTTCATCAATTGTAACCTGCATATTTAAACGCTTGTTGGCTCTCAATTTATTAATGGCTTCATTAATAAAGATACGGGTCATCCAGGTTTCCAAACTGCTCTGAAAACTGAATTTATTTAGGTTGTTAAACACCTTTACAAAGGCATCCTGAAAGGCATCTTCCGCCAATTCCATTTCCTTCAAATATCTTTTACAAATAGCCAACATTTTTCCCGAAAAGCGATTATACAAGGCTTCTTGCGACAATCTGTCGCCCTTTAAACATCCCTCTATCACTTGCTTATCGGCAAATACCATACTGATTATAGTTTAGACAAATTTAGGCATTAAAACGCTGCAATAAATGAAAAAATATTTTTTTTGATCCTTTGCACAATAAATTAGCCCTTGCCATTTTAGCAATAAATGACGGCTCTTAACGTTTTGAGTATAATTCCTTTTTTATTTTAATTTATGTTTTACAAAACCATTCTGTGGTTAGTGATTTTAGTTAATTTCACCCCACTCAACGCGCAACAGAATTTCACCACTTTTAAGGTGAATTTCAATGTAGATGAATATGTTTTAGATAATGCCGACAAGAGTATTTTAGGTGGCCTTATTGCTGAAACAAAAACCAGTACATATTACGAAATTACCCTATCTGCACATACAGATAATGATGGCAGTATTGGATACAATATGAGCCTTTCAAACAAGCGCGCACAAGCTGTTTGGGATTATCTGAAAATCAATGGGGTTAATGATGCTGTAATGGACATCGATTGGTATGGAGAACAAAGGCCCGAAGCGTCTAATGGCAATGATGAAGGGAAATCCATTAATAGAAGAGTCGAGATTGTTTTTAAAAAATTTGAATTGAACGCGCTCGGTGATATTCTGAAAGCCAGTGGGGGTAATTATTCTCAAGAGTTTTCTATTAACCCCAATATTGATAATACCATTCAAGGAAAAAATGGTACGCGTGTTTTCCTGCCTAAAGGGTCTCTTCAAACTGTTGATGGTAAAAGCATTTCTGCGGAAAATGTTACATTTGAATTACAGGAATTTCCAGATTCAAAAGATGCTATTTTTAACCAACTTTCTACTAGTAGCGATGGTCGTATTCTTGAAAGTGGTGGCATGTTCACTGTAAAAGCCAGATACAATGGTGAAGAATTAAAATTAAAGAAAGGGCAAACCCTACAAATAGAGATGCCATCTGCAAATATCAAAAAGGATATGGAGGTATTTGTAGGGGTTAAAAATAAGCAAGGAATTACGGAATGGAAAGCTACTTCAAAACCATTTGAATTGAAATCTAATAAAAAAATAGAACAGCCTTTCGTAAACCTCGATGTTAACTATCTGAAAAAACTAAAGCAAACTTCAAAATTGGAAGAAATTCCTGCTTTAAGTAATAGTTTTAAATTACCGCAATTAAAAGCAATTCCCTTGGTTCCAAAAATGCCGAAATTGGTAGCATATCCAAACGAAAATACCTATTTTAATTGGTTCGATAAGGTTTTTAAAAGCAAGAAAAAAAGAGATCGTTTATATAAGAAAGAATGTGAGAATATTGATGCGTTAAACGCTGAAAAGAAAGCACGCTATGAAAAAAGTCTCAATGCCTACAAGGCCGAAATTAAACAGTTAGCAATAGATTCATTGGCATATATTAATAGTCAAAAAGAATTTAGGATTTGGCTCAAAGATCAAAAGGAAATTTGTGGGAAACGCATTCGTGAATATGAAAAAATTGGATTCAATCATGCACTCAATCAATTAGTAGAGATGAGTAATGCGAATAAAATTAAGACCAGTTTTAATACTAATATACTCATTAATAATAGCACTTATACAACAGAAGAAATGCAAGATTTGAATTATTTATTGCTGAGAGAAAATCGAATTGAAAGACTTGCCGCAATGACCATGGATAACATTGAAAAGGATTATGCCAACCATGGTTTAATTGACCTTGACAAAGAATTAATTAACGATAATGGGTACAACTTTTACAGGATTTCTAATAATCAATTTGCTTCTGAGTTTGTAGGCACGGAGCCTCAATTACAATCTATGTTCCAAAAGGCAAACGATGAACTTTTAGAAAAGAGAGATCAATTGGGCCTTACGGATATGAATACACTAAATGCTGTATACCAAGCAAATATTACTGAGTTCGGTTCCATCAATTGCGATCGATTTACAAATACCCCGCAAGCCCAAATGGTGAATGTGAAGGTTGAATGTCAAAAAAATGTACAAATTTCATTTTTCATACCCAGCATGAATAGCTATTTATATGCGGATAGAATGGACGAAGCAGGTACTTATCAAGTAAGTTTGCCAGGAGGTACCAAGGCTACCATGGTGGTAGTTGGTCTCGATCATGGTGCGCCTGTATTTGAAAAGCAGAAATACACGGTTGCCAAAGGTTTAAAAATAACCGCAACCCCTCAAAAATCTACCCTTAAGCAAATTAAGCAACAGGTGAGTAATATATAGGTTTTATTGATTAAATTGAAGTAAAAAGCAGATTATCAAGATCTGCTTTTTTGTTTTTTAGGAAAATTGCATTTTGATAAATGCCAAGGATGAATGTTTGAGAAATAGGTTGAATTAATACAAACTCCAAAATTCATAAAAAAATGTATCTTTGCGGTCCTTTTTTTATGTCGGAAATCAAGATTACATTGCCAGATGGCTCCGTTAAACAATACCAATCCGGTACTTCTGCTCTGCAAATAGCGCAAAGTATTAGCGAGGGTTTGGCCAGAAATATTATTGCTGCTAAAGTGAACGGTAAAGTGGTAGATGCTACTTTACCTGTCAATATGGACGCGGATCTTGTACTGTTAAAATGGGAAGATAAAGAAGGTAAAAATACGTTTTGGCATTCTTCTGCACACTTATTGGCAGAGGCTTTGGAGGCTTTGTATCCAGGGGTTAAATTCGGTATTGGTCCAGCAATTGACGCAGGGTTTTATTATGACATAGATTTTGGTGATCATAAATTTACTAGCGAAGATTTTGGGAAGTTGGAAAATAAAATGCTAGAATTGGCAAAGAATGATAGCAAGTATGAACGCAAAGAGGTGTCTAAGTCGGATGCCATTCAATATTTTACCGAAAAGGGCGATCCATATAAAATTGAATTATTGCAGGATTTAAATGATGGTGAAATTACGTTTTACTCTCAAGGTAATTTTACAGATTTGTGCCGTGGCCCTCATATTCCAGCAACTAGCTTTATTAAGGCCGTTAAGATTACAAGCCTTGCTGGTGCTTATTGGAGAGGCAATGAGAAAAACAAACAACTCACCCGTATCTATGGGATTACTTTTCCTAAAAAATCAGAGTTGGATGCCCACCTGTTGATGATGGAAGAGGCTAAGAAGCGCGATCACAGAGTATTAGGAAAAGATTTGGAGATATTTTGTTTCGATGATGATGTTGGACCAGGTTTGCCATTGTGGTTGCCAAAGGGTGCTGCTATCATTGAGCGTTTGGAGGAGTTTGCAAAAAAAACAGAGAAGGAAGCTGGTTATGTGCGTGTTAAATCACCACACATAGCCAAAGAAAGCATGTATATAAAAAGCGGACACCTGCCATATTACCAAGATAGTATGTTTCCGCCAATGGAATTAGATGGTACTAAGTATTATTTAAAAGCCATGAATTGTCCTCACCACCATAAGATATTCGATGCCACACCAAAGTCATACAAAGACCTGCCTGTGCGTTATGCAGAGTATGGCACTTGTTACAGATATGAACAAAGTGGAGAGCTATTCGGCTTAATGCGTGTGCGCTCATTAACCATGAATGATGCCCATATTTATTGCACTAAGGCACAATTTGAGCAAGAGTTTAAGGCGGTCAATAATTTATACCTTAAATATTTTAAAGTGTTTGGTATCGATAAGTATGTCATGCGTTTTAGCAAACACGACCCAAAAAAATTAGGGCAAAAATATATTAACTCCCCAGAGCTTTGGAAAGAAACGGAGGATATGGTGCGCAATGTATTAATTAGTGCAGGCATTCCTTATGTGGAAGTCGAAGACGAAGCGGCTTTCTACGGGCCAAAAATAGACATTCAGATATGGAGCGCTATTGGTAGAGAGTTCACTTTAGCTACCAATCAGGTGGATTTTGCACAAGCAGAAAGGTTTGATTTGTCTTTTATCAATGAAAAGAGTGAGAAAGAAAGACCTTTAATATTGCACCGAGCGCCTTTGAGTACCCACGAAAGGTTCATAGGGTTTTTGTTGGAGCATTATGCTGGAAAGTTTCCATTGTGGTTGGCCCCCGAGCAATTGATAATACTGCCAATTAGCGAAAAATATCAAGAATATGCGGAAAAAGTTTTAAATGTCCTTAAAAAGCACGATATTCGCGCCCTCATTGACGATAGGTCGGAAAAAACTGGGAAAAAAATTCGTGATGCTGAAATGAAGAAACTCCCGCTAATGTTGATAGTTGGCGAAAAAGAGCAAGCTGAAAATACAGTATCGGTAAGAAAACAAGGTGGTGAAGATTTGGGTACAATGAGTTTGGAAAGTTTAACCGACTGGATTAATAAAGAAATAGAAACACAATTAAATTAATTAGAGATTGCAAAAAAAACCGTATTCACCAAAGCCAGTAAGGCCAAAAACTAACAAGCCACGTGTTAACAGGGGCAGAAGAGAAGCTTTACACAAGATTAATGGATTCATAACCGCACAGGAAGTAAGGGTAGTGGGAGAAGGCATAGAGTCTGGCGTATATTCTATAAGCGAGGCGCGTAAAATTGCCGATGCTATGGAGTTGGATTTGGTAGAAATCTCTCCGAATGCAGAACCACCGGTTTGTAAAGTTGTTGATTACAACAAATTTCTTTACGAGCAAAAGAAGAAAATGAAGGAGCTTAAAGCGACTGCCATTGTAAACGAGGTGAAAGAAATCAGATTCGGTCCTAATACAGATGAGCATGATGTGGATTTTAAAATCAAACATGCTACCAAGTTTTTAGGAGAAGGCGCTAAGGTAAGAGCATATGTGTTTTTCAAAGGCAGAACCATTATCTATAAAGAAAGAGGTTATGATTTGCTGATGAAGTTTGCCAATAAATTGGTGGATGATGGTATTGCTAAATTAGAATCACCGCCAAAACAAGAAGGAAAGAAAATGATTATTCTTTTAGGTCCAGTAAAGAAATAGTCGAACAATTAATAATAAACAAATAAGGAGCAACAAGTTATGCCAAAAATGAAGACGAATAGCAGTGCTAAAAAAAGAGTTAGCCTTACTGCATCAGGAAAAATAAAACGTAAAAAAGCGTTTAAAAACCACATTTTAACCAAAAAATCTACCAAACGTAAACGCGGTTTAACCCAAGGTGGTTTGGTAAACGATACCGATATGCCAAACATGAGATTCATGTTGACTATTGGTAAATAAAATTGAAATAAACATTGCCAGGCTTTAAGTTTCTACCTGCGTAGTACGCCTGTCATAACATCAATAACTCAAAAAGTAACAAAGTAAAAAAATGCCTCGTTCAGTTAATCACGTAGCCAGTAAAGCACGTAGAAAAAAAGTTCTCAAAATGGCCAAAGGCTATTTTGGAAGAAGAAAAAATGTTTGGACCGTAGCTAAAAATGCGGTTGAAAAAGCCTTAGGTTATGCCTATCGCGACAGAAAACAAAAGAAAAGAAATATCCGTTCTATCTGGATTGTGCGTATCAACGCTGCCGTAAGAGAATTCGATATGTCTTACTCTCAATTCATTGGTAAATGCAATGCTGCAGGTATCACCTTAAACAGAAAAGCATTGGCTGATTTGGCGTTAAACCACCCTGAAGCTTTTAAAGCAATTGTTATGGAAGTAAAAGATGCAACACCTGTATCTCGTCCAGATAACGAGCCAAGAGCTACTAGATTAAGAGAAGCTGCTCCTTTAGTTGTGGCCAAAACTAGCAAGCCTAAAGCAGAAAAAGCTGCTGCACAAGTGGCGGTTGCAGAGGTTGAAACTGTTATAGCAGAAACCGAAGAAGTGAAAGTGCCAAAAGCAAGAAAGAAAAAAGCAGAAGACACTGAAAATTCTGAAGCTTAATCTAAAATTTTAAATATTGGAAAGGAAGTCGGAAGGCTTCCTTTTTTTATGCTCTGATCGTTTTGTAAAAATGAATTTTTCATACTCTTCACATCTTAATTTGAATCATAAATTCATAGTCTAGTGAATATTTTAACTTCAGCAAAATTTGATTGTAATAATATGGCAACTCAAAAATAAAATTCTAAATTTATAAGTAGAAAGTTTAAAAATGGAAGAAGTTAATGAACCTATAATGGAATACAATGTTTTGGATCTTAACAAAACATACACTTATGACGATTATATGCGTTGGTTATTCAAGGAACGTGTTGAATTAATAAAGGGAAAGGTTGTAAAAATGAGTCCTGCTCCTAATAATGCGCATCAAGCATTGCAATTTAATTTGAACGGTTTGCTTTATAATCATTTTAATAAGAAAATGTGCAAGGTGTTTCCAGCACCTTTTGATGTGATATTGCCAATTGCATCCGCTAAAAAAGATACCACGATTGTTCAACCAGATTTAACCATCCTTTGTGATTCAACTAAGTTAGATGGACATGGTTGTAATGGAGTCCCCGATTTGGTAATGGAAATACTATCTCCAGAGAATTCGAAACACGATTTGCATACTAAGTTTAATTTGTATGAAGAAAGTGGAGTGAAAGAATATTGGATTGTAGATCCCCAAAATCGAAATGTGTTGGTGTATTCCCTCAGAGATATTCAATTTATCGGATTGCAACCATTTACAGAAGGGTCCATAGTGGAGAGTGTTTTATTTTCTGATTTGAAAATTGCTGTAGAGGATATATTCGAGAGCGTATAATTAAATTCTCACAATCTTATCGCTCGCATTCCTTTCGAACTTTTCAATGATTTTTATAGCTTTAGGAATTGCATAAGTATTCAAGGTTTTCAAAAAATTTAAATCTTCTAAATTATATTCAAAACTTTGTTCAGCTATTAAAATAATTTTGTTTCCAAGTGCTTCATCCTTTTCACTCGAAATAATGAACGGATATTTAGGGTTTAGTGTTTCAACAATGGCTTTTTCAATCACCTCGGGTTGAATTTTTACGCCTCCTGTATTGATGATATAATCAGCACGGCCAACAATTTTAAAACTGCCATCGGAATTAATAGTGATAATATCTGTTGTTGTTAATTCTATGCCATTCAAAGGTAATTTGATGTGCGCACAACCATCCGCGTTAATGCCTATTTTTACATCATCGAATGGTTTAAAATATGTTGAAGCACTGGGTCCATTGATAGGTCTTAATGCAATATGCGAATAGGTTTCTGTCATGCCATAGCTGTGATAAAACACAGTATCTTCAAATTCATTTTTTGTGATTTGCTGTTCAAGTGTATCGGATAATTCACCTCCACCAATAATTACAACTCTGGTTTTTTTGAGATGCTCTAAACTTTCGTTGTTGTTAAAAATTTGATATAATTGAAAGGGGGTTAATGATACTATACTTGCAGTTCGCTCAATTAAAAAAGGATTGGCAATAGGGTCAATAATTTCAACAGGTATTTGCCATTCCAAGGCGCGCACTAGCATCATTAATCCACCAACTTTGTTGCATGGTAAACAACATAAAATACAATCGTCTTTTGTTGGCAATAGCACGCTTGCAGTATTCGCGGCACTCCATTGCATTAATGCTTTGTGGAGTTCAATTGTTTTTGGCACCCCAGTGCTGCCCGAAGTATGTAAATTAAAATTGCTTACTCCCTTTTGCCATTCACTAATAAATTGATTCGCAATTTCAAGGTTCATTTATGCCTTTATAAATTTATCAACCTCTGTAAGGAAGGTATCTATTTCCAAAAAATTATTGTAAATATGAGTAGATATGCGCAGACAATTAATATTGTTTTCTGCTACGTAACGTGTGGTTATAAATTTTTCTAAACACTGGGCTTGCAACTTGGTCATTTCCTTGTCCTTTATTTTAAAAGATACCTGTGCGGCTCTCGAAATAGATTCGGTAGGCGTAAGCATTTCAACTTTATCACTTAATTTAATCAAATGGTCTTGCAAGTAAGTTGCCAAAGAGCGCACTCTTTTTTCTATTAAGGCTCTGCCAATTTGGTTTTGAAATTCTATGGCTTTGGTAATACCTTTTATCAAAGAAGAATTTTGAGTGCCGTAATAGTATCTATGACCACTTTCGGCATAGCCTTTAATATAGGGAGGGTTGCTGAGCATGTCCCAACCGGTATCAAAACCACCCCCGCCATAAAATGCCTGCAGCGCATCGCGTTTGGATTCTGCTACATATAAGAAGCCTGTTCCTTTAGGCCCTAGCATCCATTTATGGCAACAGCCTGCATAAATATCACAACCTATATCTTTCAAATCCAGCATTAACATTCCTGGAGGATGTGCGCCATCTATTAGGCTCCAAACATTGCGCTCTTTGGCCAAGGCACATATTTCTTTTACAGGCAATACCTGCCCTATGGTGCAAGGAATATGTGGTACACTAATGACCTTGGTTTTTTTAGTCATCGTGTTTTTTACATTGTTCAGCGTCTCTTCCGCTGTTTTCCCTAGCGTTATTACTTTAATAACAACACCATGAAGCTTGGCTCTGTTTAACCAAGGCAGGGCATGCCCAACATGCTCATGACCAGTCATTATAATTTCATCACCAGCAGCAAGGGGTAAGCCCCAGCAAGCAATATTAATGCCTTCGGTTACATTACGTGTTAAACTGATTTCTGTTTCTTTGGTATTTAAAAATTTAGAAAGTGATTTAAGCGCCGTGTCTTCATGACCACCATATCTGCCGCTGTTATCAACTTCTAACATGTCTTGTTGCACCTCATTTAATACTGGATAGGGGGAGGGCCCCATAGTGCCGTTATTAAGAAATGTACGCGTAGTACTTAAAGGGAATTGCGCACGTACAAGTCTCCAATATGTTTCATCGTCGGTATTATTAAGTGGTAGAGGAGGAGTACTGCTGGCCATGGAGGACGAAAATGTTACTGCTCCCGCCAATAAAGCACCTTGTTTTAAGAAATCTCTTCTGTTTGCCATAATGTTTGCTAAATAACATATAAATGATGGAAAATAAAAATGATACTTTAGGGATTAACAGGTCTTATCGATTATTTCAAGTTCAAAAATAGCTTTCATTTTTTTAGCAGTGATAATGGCTTCATCTTTATTGTTATTGAGGCTAAATATTTTTTTGAGGGTTTCATTGTATACAATAGATATTTCGTAAAAATCTATATCTTCTGATTGTATATCGTCATTGGGTTGACTAAATGAATAAGTTGAATCAAAAATTAGAATATAGTTCAAATTGTCTGGTATGGGCTCACTTGTTTTTGCAAATCTTAGATTAAAAATTGTTGCATATTCACTCCATTCATTATTTGCAGTATCAACAGAAAGCCCCATATAGCCAAAAACAAGTATAATTGTGCTAATAAATAGAATAGTAGCAACAACATATAAATAGATAGCAAAAAGTAAGCTGTATTCGCTTATTTGTGAACCTAAATGATAAAGAAGGAAGGATCCACCGGGTCCAGAAACTAGGCCTGCACCTCTTGCGGTTGGGGTTGAAAAAGACCTCAGTCGAAAATAGTAAATCATTTAAATGGCCTAAATTAGACTTCTTAATGATAAAATAATTTTATCAAATAACAATCAGAAATCCATTCAAATTTTAATCAATGCAAATTGTCTTCTATTGCTTATCGCAAATTGCCAACTTCAAATTGTCAACTTCCAAACACCAAACATTATCTTCATTTTTCAATCACCTGCATAAAAAATCTAAACCCTAAATTAGCATCACGGCCTTTATAAGTTTCATTTGATTTGATAGTAATAAAATTTTGTGTAGAGTTCCAACTACCTCCTTTGCAAATGCCTTTTTCATTTATCATTTCGGCCACATTGCCTGTACATTGAAATAACCCATAATCATTTGGAAAGTAACTATAACAAGGTGCTACGAATTCTACCCCATCTGCATCTCTGCTAATAGTGGAATCTTTGTAAGGGTAGTTGTAATATTGATGTCCGCTATTATCTTTATAAAAGTATTGTTCTTCTAATGGACTAAAATTAGCCAAATAGCAACCTCTGCTATTTTTGAAATAGGGCCCACCCCATGGAAAATAGGCTTCCTTTTTACCACCCATCGCAGCCCATTCCCATTCTTTGGCAGAAGGTAATTTGAAAATAACCTTTTTATAAAGTTTTTCTTTCGATTGGTTATATTGCAGCGAAAGCCATTCACAAAAATGCTGAGCTGCTTCAAATGAAATATTCACCACTGGATATTCATCAAATGTTGCGCTTTTTCCATATTGCATGAAATAGGGATAACGCGTGTAATTCTCCCATTCATTATAATGAATTTGGTCCTCAAGATTTTTAGATGCCTTAAGAAATGAATTAAAAAGTTTGTTAGTTGTTTCTGTAATTCCTGCATATAAACTATCCTTAACATAAAGTACTTGTTTTTGAAGATAGGATGCATCTATAAATATATCCTTTTTTGCTTTTAGATTTTTAAACGACACTACTTCCAATACAGGTCGAAATCCAATACAAGCGCTACTTATTTTATCTTCGGGTGTTTCGGCATCTGCATCTATACGGGCATTGTATGCCAAAGAATTCCAACTACCACCTTTTGCTTTCTGACCCTCTACCCACTCTGCCACATTGCCACAAATATTATAAATGCCCCAATTGTTTGGCCAGTATGACTCAGCAGGAGTTGTAATAAAAGCTGCTCCTGCATTTGATGGATTGATTGAGTAAGAATAAACATCGCCTTTAATATTTAATCGGTATTTACCTTGGTCGCTACCGCGGCCATTTTGCATATGTATTGTATTGCCTTCCCAAGGATACATTGCTGTCTCTGACAAGCCGCCACGGGCCGCCATCATCCATTCTTTTTCTGAGGGCAAACGCACATTTATTTTATCATAACCAGATTTTTTAAATGTTTCAGTTTCCATTATGCGCATGGCTTGCCATTGGCAAAAAGCTTGAGCCTGTGCATAAGAAACCCCCACAACTGGATAATCTGTATAAGCCTGATGCTGCAAGTAATAAAACACAAAGGGTTCATTAAAGGATAGTTTTTGTCTCCAAACTGTGGTATCTGGAAACATTCGCCAATATTCAGTCAAGTCCTTGTTTTTTTTGGTCCAATTTAAAAATTCAACATATTGTTTGTTGGTAATTTCTGTTTTATAAATGAAAAGATAATTAGATTTAATGCTAATAAAATCAACGTTTTTGATGAACACTTTTTGTGCCAATGTGCTGTTTAAAAGCATAGTTAAAATAAAGAGAGCTAAGTAGTTTGATTTCATAAAATAAGCTAACGGAAAAGTAAGTAAAAAATTATATTTTTTCATCAATAGAATTTATCTATTGTATTATTAGGGCTATTCTTCACAAATTCATAGAAATATTGAAAAAAATGTTTAATTTTGCACCGCAAATAACCATATTAACTATTTGCAATGGCTAAGCCTAATTCTTCCAAAATCAATTTCTCAACCAAAATCTTTTCTGACAGTCTAACTTTCGATGATGTTCTTGTATTGCCGCGGTATAGCGAGATACTACCAAGAGACGTTGTTACAAGCACGCAGCTCACCAGAAACATTCGCATCAATATTCCAATTATTTCTGCCGCAATGGATACGGTAACTGATAGCAATATGGCCATTGCCATTGCGCGAGAAGGTGGTATCGGCATGATTCATAAGAACATGACCATTATGCAACAAGCAAAAGAGGTTACCAAGGTTAAGCGAAGCGAAAGTGGAATGATTCAAAATCCGATTACCTTAACAGGTGAAGCGACATTGAGAGATGCCCTAAAACTGATGAAGGACAATCACATTGGCGGTATACCAATTGTTGATGGCAAGGGTAATTTAACGGGGATTATTACCAATCGCGATTTAAGGTTTGAGAAAAATACAAGTAAAAAAATAAAAGAAGCGATGACCCAAAAAAGTTTGGTGACCAGTGAAATGGGTACCGATCTTTTAAAAGCAGAGGGTATTCTTCAGAAACATAAAATTGAAAAATTACCAATCGTAGATAAAAAGGGTAAACTCGTTGGCTTAATTACTTATAAAGATATTTTAAAAGTAAAATCGCACCCTAAAGCTTGTAAAGACAAGTTCGGACGATTATTAGTGGGAGCTGCTGTTGGTATTACCTCAGATACTTTAGACAGAGTTAAAGCATTGGTAGAAGCAGAAGTAGATGTGATTACTTTAGATACAGCCCATGGTCATTCTAAAGGGGTGATTGTAGAATTAAAAAGAATTAAAAAAGCATTTCCTAAATTGGATGTGATTGTAGGCAATGTAGCGACAGGCGAAGCCGCAAAGGCTTTGGCAGATGCTGGTGCCGATGCTGTTAAAGTAGGTGTTGGTCCTGGCAGTATTTGTACTACTCGAATCATTGCAGGCATAGGTGTTCCTCAATTATCCGCAGTGATGCATTGCGCGGAAGCCTTGCAGGGCACTGGTGTACCAATTATTGCAGATGGTGGTATTCGTTACAGTGGCGATTTGGTAAAGGCCATAGTTGCCGGCGCTAGTACCATAATGGCGGGTAGTCTATTTGCAGGTACTGAAGAAAGTCCTGGCGAAACAAGTATTTACGAAGGACGGAAAGTGAAATCATACCGTGGTATGGGCAGTATAGAGGCGATGAAAGAGGGTAGCAAAGACCGTTATTTTCAGGAAGCGGAAGAAGAAATAGCCAAATTGGTTCCGGAAGGTATTGTAGGCACGGTGCCATTTAAAGGTAAAGTAGGGGAGGTATTGTATCAATACGTAGGTGGTTTGCGCGCTGGTATGGGTTATTGCGGTGCTGCCACAATAGAAGATTTGCAAACAGCACAGTTTGTTAAAATTAGCAATGCGGGTATTAAAGAAAGCCATCCTCACGATATCAGTATTACCAAAGAAGCACCAAATTACAGCCGTTAATTTTTTAGGAAGACGGACAATAAAATTGCAGCATATAGGTTTATCAAAACGTCTATCTAACTATCTATGAACAAAAGAACCATTATATTATTAGTTGCTATTTTTGGCTGTATTGCCTTGTTTTTTGTTTTTAATAAAGATAATACCAATACCCTCAATTCGAATGAGAAAGATTTTGGGTTTAAGAGCACAGATAAAATTGATAAAATATTTATCACCAATATTGCCAATAGAGAATTTGCTATCCTAACAAAAACGGGGAAGAATGAATGGCGTTTGAATGATAAGTTTGATGCAAGCACTTCTCAAGTTGACGTATTGTTAGAAACCCTCAGAAAATTGCAGGTAAAGAAACCTGTAAGCAAAGATGTATTGGATGGCGTTATTAAGCAAATGGTTATTCGTGGAACCAAGGTTGAGATATATGAAAATGGTGCCATCTCCAAAGTGTTTTATGTTGGGGGTAATACTGCCGATGATTTGGGGACCTATTTTTATATGGACAAAGCCTCTGAACCATATATTTGCCATATCCCCGGTTTCAATGGTTTTTTAAGCAGTAGATTTTATACCAATCAAAGTGCTTGGAGAAGTAAAAATGTATTTAAAAGTACGGAAGAAGAAATTGCTGAAATAAAAGTGCAATGGATAAGCGAACCAAATGCTTCTTATGTAATCGATAATAGTGGCAAAGAGCCATTAATAATAAGCGGTAATAGAACCTTTAAAAATAATACAGAGGCCAATTTAAATAAAATAAAATCTTATCTGAAAAGTTGGGAGAATCTTTGTTACGAAGGATTTCCGATTGACTTAGATGCTCATAAAATTGATTCTATTGCTCATTCAAAGCCATACGTCATTCTTAGTTTAACTGACAAAAGTGGAAAGTCAACAAAGTTGACTATATTTTTAAAAGGATTAAAGGCCGATTCCTATCAGCAAACCGATGATCACGGCAACCCTATGGAATTTGAATTGGAGAATTTCTATGCCTTTGTGAACGACAATCAAACAGAAATTGTTCAAATTCAGGATTATGTTTTTGGTAAGGTAATGAAGCGCACTGGCGACTTTATGATGTCAGAGAAGCCTAGTTCCAAATAATTTCTTATTGCAATTCTATTTTTACAACAGTCCACACCTGCCCATCAAAAATTTTGAGTAGATAAATACCTTTGCTATAATCGCTAAGGTTTTCGGTAGTTTTAGAAGTAAAAATATTGTTTAAAAGGCATTTTCCATCCAGTGCATATAATCTATATTGGTAGGATTTATTTGCCGCACCCTCTATATTCAATAAACCATTACTAGGTATAGGGTATATTTTAACATTGGATGCAGCAATGGTTTGAATGCCTGATTTTAAAACACTAAAACTTTTAGATGTTTCGCAAAAACAACCCGAATTGTTTTTTACTGTTACCTTGATGGTATAATTGCCATCGTTGGAATACTGATGTACGAAACCATTTGTATTCCCTATACTTCCATCTCCAAAATCCCAAGTATATTCTAAATTGTTATTCTGACCCACCACAAATTTATAAGCTCTACCATCATAATTAATCCAGTAATTTTCGATGTTAAAATCGCATTTTGGATTTTCATTTACTGTTACTTGTTTGCAGATGCTATCAATACAATTATGGCTGTTGGTTTCTTTTAGACAAACTGTATAGGAGGTTGCTAAGGTTACATTCCAAGCTTTTTTGGCATCTTTTGTTTTAGCAATACCTGCTCCAGCAAAGTTCCATTCATGGTTCACAGGCAAAGTATTTACAGTGGCGTTTTTGAAATAAAAGGTATCACCCGAACATACTTCATCATTCACGGTGTAATCAGCTTTTGGTGTTTCAAAAACTTCAAAAGTCCTTGTTTGAATGGCTTTGCATTGTTGCGTGTTGGCCCTAAAACTAGCAGTTATTTTTTGTGGTGTAAATACTTCAGAAGGATTTAATTGACTGATGTATTTTTTGGTATTGTTAATAATCCAATAGTAATTGATTAACGGTTGGCGATTGACAATACTTGCGTTGAATTGTGTTGCTTGTTTCTCGCAATAATTTTGAGTTGTAAAGTTGACATTTAATATCTCTGGTTTGGCACTAACACTGGCGCTATTGGAACAACCTAAATCATCGTATACGGTGAGTGTGAAAGTTTTTGAAAGCGAATCTGTTACTAAAAATTTAACAGTATCCATGTTTTGTGGGTTCCAAAATCCCAATGACCATTCATTATAAGCAAGTGCTCTATTGTGTGTACTTAAGTCTACTAATTGCCCAGAGTCACCATAACAAAATGCACTGAGTCCTATTTTGGGAACCGGTCTTTGAAAAATATCTACATATCTAATAGTTGAATCTGTACAACCTGTATTCAAATCTGTTGAGTTTAAAATAATGCTGTGCTTGCCCGAACGACAATAATTTTTGCTTGGTTGAAATAATGTTTTGGAAGTTGTGTCATCGAATACCCATTTAAAAGAATATGTAGAACCTGTTATATCTGTGGTATTCTTTAATTTCATATCCTGACAGGGGCAAACATTTTTCGCAGTAAAGGAGGGTTTTACATTGCTTACAACAGAGTAGGCGATTGCAGCCGTATCTTTACAACCGTTGCTATAAAAAGCTTTTAATTCTATATAGTAATCTGCTGCAGCATCTTTGGCTACTCTTATATTTTTACCACTGTTGTTGTAATTGTTGAAAGGTCCAACAATCCATGCATAATTAATCGTCATACTACTCTCGGTATTAATAGAAGTATTCGTAATTGTTAGAGAGTCGTTAGACTGGCAGTATTTTATATTCATTGGTTTTATTGCCGCAATTGGATTTAGGCTCAAAGCGGTAGTGGTGGTATCCATGAATTTTTTATTGCACACCTCTGTTTTCATGTAAATGGTGTAGGTGCCCGATTTATTAAAATTTTTAGTGGTATTTTGATTGACTATTGAATCGGTTTTACTAAAATACCAGGTACATTTTCTAGAAACATCTCCAACACTTGAAAACGCTACATTTTGATTATTGGTTCCACAGAATAATTTTAGATTGCTAATGCCATGGCTAAAATCTATGATCGTGCTGGTATCTATAACACCAGCAGCTTTCCATGCTTCTTTGGTCATTGCAGCCTCTAGGCCACAACTGCCATATAAATCTTTCGCAGATTTAACATCAAAGGTAGCTACCATGCCGAAATCTGTATTCGGAGAAATGTAATTGAGAATAGATCTGTAAACAATCTTCACACTTTTCTCAAATCCTAAACCTTTAACGGTGTATGAATAGCTATTGTCATTAGTGCCTGTATCGCCATGCACCATGCTGTAGAACCAATGATTTTGAACACCTGCATCGCTGTGAAATCCGCCTCCCCAATATTTTCCGTTATATGTGTCTGGATTGCTAAAATTTTTCGGTCGTGCCATATCTCGTATTCCACCCACCCACACTTGGTCGCCAACAATCCAATTGTATTGTGTACTATCTCCAGTGCGTTCAACAATATAGCCTTGTAAATCGCCAAAACTTTCATGCAAAGCGCCCGATTCACCACTGTATACGAGTTTTGAAATGCCATCCAATACACCATGTCCAAGCTCATGACCAACAACATCTAAAGATGCGCAAGGTGTTACAGAGCCATTGGTTCCAGTGTAATAATTGACATAATTGCCACCCAAAGTCCAAAAGGCATTTCCAGAATTGCCGGGTTGAGAAAGGCTGTAAAGTAAGGTGCCTTTATTGTCAAAACTATTAACATTGAAGCGCTTTTTCAGCATATCCATGGTTACTTCTGTACCCCAGTGTATATCGTTGGTGGCATAACTGCTGTCTTTCCAATTATTAGTTTTGTTCCAAAAATCAGTGCCATTGCTTTGCAAAAAAGTTTGTATCAAGCGCTTGTTTTTTTCGCGCAGCCGGAAACTGTCTTTACTTACATAATCAGCGGTAATATTGCGCAATCCTCGGTATAACGTTTTGGCCTTGTTAAGCGTATCAGTATGCACTATCAAATTCTCTGTTCTAACAATTTCACCGGTACTTTCGTTAATATAAATCTTATCGTGCATTTCACCTTCAATAACTTTTATGCGATAAGCATGGCAAAGAAAAAAGGGGTCTTGACTATATCCATCGGTTTTTTTAGCCCAAATTATTTCTGGAGATTCATTCTCAACTGCCACACTCCAACTCATTGCAGGCTCACTTTTGTAGTTTTTAATAGCCGTTTGCAAGGTGCTTTCTGGGGTTAAATGTGTTGTGCTTATTTGCGGTGTAAATAAGAAAATATCAGTATTAAAAGATTCAACTAAGCCATTCTTGATGTGAATTATCAAGGCTGTATGGTTCACAGGATAGCCATTGAGTGTTTGGAAATAGCGAATGTGTTGGAATCCCAAATCATCGGTTTTATCTGTTTCCACCACAAATTGAAAGCCTGAATAGGTAGGATATTCTTTTTTAAACCAAGTCCAAAAGGTTTCCGAATTTAATTTGGGATTTTGGAATTCAGCATACCATGGCAAGGGGTTTCCTTGATGGAATTGCGCATTAAATAGTTTTTCGGAGTTGTTAGAAAAAGCATTGAAGCCCACAAAAAGCAGACAAGTCAACAAAAGAAATCTATTGGTAATCTTCATGTCCATTATACAAAAATAAATGATTTGAGCTATAAATAATCACCTAAAATGAAATTTTAAAATCATATTTAGGTATAAAAAACTATCATTTTAATCTAAAATGCTTATTTTTGCACCCTTAAAAAATAAAGAACTGTAATCAAACAATATGAACAATTCAATTTTATACTTGGTCCCTGCTCTTGGAGTAATAGGACTAATTGTGATGGCGATTAAATCGGCCTGGGTGGGGAAACAAGATGCTGGCGACAAAAACATGCAAGAATTAGCAGGATACATTGCTGATGGAGCCATGGCCTTTTTAAAAGCAGAGTGGAAAGTATTAAGCATTTTCGTTGTATTTGCAGCAGCCTTATTGGCATACTCGGGTACAGTGCACTCAGTGAATGGTATTGAAATTCACTCAAGTTGGATTATTTCCATTGCATTTATCATTGGTGCTGTTTTTTCGGCAACCGCAGGTTATATTGGTATGAGAGTAGCTACTAAAGCTAATGTTCGTACAACACAAGCGGCTCGTACCAGTTTAAAACAAGCCTTAAAAGTTTCATTCACGGGTGGAACCGTTATGGGACTTGGTGTTGCTGGTTTGGCGGTGCTTGGTTTAGGTGGATTGTTTATTGTATTTTTAAAATATTTCAATGTAGTTGAGGTGGATAGTACTCACATGAAAACGGCTATCGAAGTATTAACAGGTTTCTCTTTAGGGGCCGAGTCAATTGCTTTGTTTGCCCGTGTGGGTGGTGGTATTTATACTAAGGCTGCAGATGTTGGTGCCGACTTGGTTGGTAAAGTTGAAGCAGGTATTCCTGAAGATGATGTTCGTAATCCTGCAACTATTGCCGATAACGTAGGTGATAACGTGGGTGACGTAGCTGGTATGGGTGCCGATTTATTCGGTTCTTATGTGGCTACTATTCTTGCAACCATGGTATTGGGGCAAGAGATTACAATAGTTGACAATTTCGGAGGCATGTCTCCAATCTTATTGCCAATGGTAATATGTGGTTTAGGTATCTTATTCTCAATTGTTGGCACATGGTTCGTTACCATTAAAAATGATCAATCTAATGTTCAGAATGCTTTAAACTTGGGTAACTGGTCATCAATGATACTTACTGTTATAGCTTCTTATTTCATTGTAATCTATATGTTGCCAGAAGGTGATATCTATTTACGTGATACTACTTTTACAAGAAATGGTGTATTCATGGCCATTTTAGTTGGTACTGTAGTAGGTGCTATTATGAGTATCGTTACCGAGTACTATACTGCCATGGGCAAAGGTCCTGTTAACTCTATCATTCAACAATCTTCAACTGGTCACGCTACCAATATCATCGGTGGTTTATCAGTTGGTATGAAATCAACAGTTATTCCTATTTTAACATTAGCTGCTGGTATCATGGCTTCTTATCACTTCGCTGGTTTATACGGTGTGGCAATTGCAGCAGCTGGTATGATGGCTACAACTGCTATGCAATTAGCTATTGATGCTTTCGGTCCTATCGCAGACAATGCTGGTGGTATAGCCGAAATGAGTCAATTACCGCCTGAGGTAAGAGAGCGTACCGATAATTTAGATGCTGTTGGTAATACTACTGCAGCTACTGGTAAAGGTTTTGCTATTGCTTCTGCAGCATTAACTTCATTAGCATTATTTGCAGCTTTCGTTGGAATTGCAGGTATAGATGCTATTAATATTTATAAAGCAAATGTATTGGCTGGTTTATTTGTAGGTGGTATGATTCCATTTATTTTCTCAGCATTGTGTATTCAAGCTGTTGGTAAAGCAGCTATGGACATGGTACAAGAGGTTCGCAGACAGTTCCGCGAAATTCCTGGTATCATGGAGTATAAAGCAAAACCAGAATACGAAAAATGTGTTGCAATTTCTACCAAAGCGTCTATTCGTGAAATGATGATGCCAGGTGCTATTGCTTTAATAACGCCGGTAATTGTTGGATTCGTATTTGGTCCTGAAGTATTAGGTGGTTTATTAGCAGGTGTAACTGTATCTGGTGTATTAATGGGTATCTTCCAGTCTAATGCTGGTGGTGCATGGGATAACGCAAAAAAATCTTTTGAAAAAGGTGTGTTAATTAATGGCGAAATGTTCTACAAAAAATCAGAACCACATAAAGCATCTGTAACTGGCGATACTGTTG
>JANXMZ010000030.1 GCA_025354385.1 Bacteroidota bacterium | reverse complement strand
AGGTTTTGGTATGCGTGCCTGATGACATATTCACCCCTCCCCACAAGGTTCGTATTAATGTCCCATCCTTCCTAAATATTCCTGCACTCGTTTTACACGAACTTCCTAAACTAAATGAAAAACTAACTGGGGCGTTTTGGGGAAACACATTTATCGAAATAAAAAATACTAAGCTAAGAACAATGGATACGGACTGCTTTTTAAAAAAAACAGTTGAAAGAAAATGCTCGAAGATTTTGAATTCAATAAGGTTTTTGCGTTTCATAGTTTAGGTAGTTTTAGTTTTTTGCTGTTTGTGTTATGATTATGTCGTATCCCAATTCTTTCTCAAATTGAATTGATTTTTAAAATTTGATATCAGAATACAATTTCTCATATACACAAACTAACTATCAAAATACACCATACTATAATTAAAGAACCTCAATCAGTTTTTTTTGTATCTGAATGAGACAAATTATGACTGAACCGGAAAGCAAAATTTTTAAAAAAACACAAGCAATTTGTTTGAACAATAAAACATATGTTCAAACAAATAATATTAAAACAATTAAAAAAAAGGATGCTGACAAGGAAAAACAAAAATTTTACACCCAAACAAACACCCTTGCCATTGCTCATAAAAGTAAGTATTTAATACTAATTATTAAAATAAAACAAAAATTCAAAATTTATTCTAAATCAAATATTAGTTTTGATTTTAAATAAATGGCAAGAACAATTTAATCAAATAAATAGTCAATATAGTTGACTATTTATTTGGATACTCAAATCATAAAAAATAGGTATGAAAAATCCTTACCCCAAAAAAATCATTGGCATTCTATTACTAATTATTATCCATTCCTCAATACTTGCGCAAAGGGGATTTTTTTTGATGGGTGGAATGGAATTCAATGGCTCGGAAAGCAATTACAAATTTCAGCAAAATGGTTCAAAACTGCAAAAAAACTGGATTGCTTACGAAAGAGGCGGTGATGGTGATGCAGACGATTCCTTCGCGAATGTTGCGCATGGCAATGGCATGAAAGCTAGCTTTAGCTTAAATTTAAATTATATTTTTTTGCGCCATTTTTCAATTGCAATTGGACTGAGGGTATTTAATGAATCTGTGATTGTAAACGACAAAGATTTTATAGTCCGCAATAAAATGAAAGGCACAAAATATATGGATATGCCTGCTGGAACAAGAATGAATGGCGGCAGTTTCAATATAAGAGAACTCTATATCAACCCAAGCATCACAGGCTGCTATATTTTTAACACCAGAGAGACAGCCACTGGTCCTTTCATTGCGTTCGGATTGGGCTCCAATAAATTTATTTCCAACAGTTCCCAAGTGGTTACCAGTTATTACCATCCAGAAAGCCATGAATTCCTGCAATTAAAAACAAATTTTCTAAAAACCTTTAACAACAGATACCTTGAATTTGGATATCTTATGTGTGCAGATAATGATATTGATTACACAAGACCCGGACTTAAATTTGCTTCGCGAGAGTCAGTAGCAAGTATTGCATTGAGATATTCCTTTGTACGCAATACGGTTGAGGCAGACTATGCCAATAGCATCAATGGAAAAATTCAATATACAGATCATCTATCCGCCAGCAATAGCAATATCAGCCTAGTATTTAAATATGGTGGAGGAATATTTGCAAATGCTGTTGACAAGCAATACGAACGTCATTATCACAATAAAAACATCGTTAAAAACACCTCAGAAAAAGAAGAACCTGAAATAAAAAAAGAAATATTTTACATTCCAAAAAAAGTAAGAGGTCGTAAAATTTCATTTAAAAAAGAGATTGTTGTCAAGGATTCTAATATTACAATTTATGTATGGGACCACGGCCGTTATGATAAAGACGTTATTTCTGTAAATGCCAATGGCAATTGGATTTTAGAAAACGACACCCTTACCCTTGTGCGAAAAGCCATTCAAATTAATATGCGAGAAGGCCTCAATTATTTGACATTTTTTGCCATTTCCGAAGGCACCGAAAAACCATGTACCTTATCTGTAATTATTGATGATGGGGTAACTCAGCAGCAGATTACCATCAACTCCGATATGAAGAATTCGGAATCTATCAAAATTCGATATATTCCTTAGTTTATAATAAAATCAATTCTTCGTGGCTGGGGCAAAACATACCAATTGGTATGTTTTATCACATCCTATTCAATTATAAATGTTTAACATTCTTCATCAATTTCTTAATCTCTAAACGGTCACTAATAGAGACTTCATCATGAAAATTTTTATTCAAATTGTTTGATAAAGAAGGAACATTATTTTTACAAGTGGTGTGAATTTCACTGCATCCCGTTGTCTCCAAAATGTATTTTGCATTGCCCGCAGTTACGCCAGCTCCTGGCATAATTACGATTTCGTTTCCAAGCATTTTTTGCATTTTTTTCAATACTTCTAAACCATCCATAACACCATTAGCACCGCCACTGCTCAGTATTCTTTCGAAACCCAAATCAACGATGATTTTTGAGGCTTTCATCACATCATCTGTTCTGTCTATGGCTCTATGAAATGTAGCTGGACCATTGCTCCAAGCTTCCAATAATTTTTTATTGATTTTTTTATCTACTTCGCCTGTGGATGTTAAGCAGCCCAAAACAATTCCTGCAACACCTGTTGCTTTGCAAAATGCAATGTCCTGCAACATGATATCTACTTCATCATTGGTATAAGAAAAATTGCCTCCTCTGGGTCTTATCATCACATAAATCGGTATAGGTAGTTTATTAACCTTTTGAATCATACCTGCGGAAGGCGTGCATCCACCTTCGGCTAAATTTTCAAATAATTCTATACGATGAGCGCCACCTTGCCCTGCATTCTGACAAGATAAAAAATGATTACAGGCAATTTCCACTTTTATCATTCAATATTGTATTTAGATTTAACTTGTTGTGTTCCCTTATCAAGCATGGTAACACCATAGTCGAAACCATTGTGTAAAGCATAAGCACCATACTCCCCTTTTTTATTGATCGCAATAAAACCCACTTGTATATTTTTGACATCCCTTGGCGTTTTTGTTTGGATACGCTCTACTGCCTTTTTACAAGCTTGCTCAGGCGAGTAGCCTTGACGCATTAACTCCACCACTAAAAAGCTACCACATATTCTTATTACTTCTTCACCATGCCCTGTAGCCGTTGCCGCACCTACCTCATTGTCTACATACAACCCAGCACCTATAATGGGCGAGTCGCCTACCCTGCCACGCATTTTAAAAGCCATGCCACTGGTAGTACAAGCACCACTTAAATTACCGTCTGCATCCATGGCTATCATCCCTATGGTATCATGATTAAATTCACCAGACTCCATAGGATTGGGCATGTTTGGACCACCTTGTTTTTCGATGTTCATAATGGGTTTGTATTCACTTTTTTTCAACCATTCATCATAAGCCTTTTGTGCGTGATCACTTAATTGCGTATTCTCTAAAGTTGCACCATTGCTGAGCGCAAACTCTTGAGCACCTAATCCAACCAACATCACATGCGGTGTTTTTTCCATCACCATTCTAGCAGTGTGTATAGGACTTTTAATGCGCTCTAAAGCTGCCACTGCACCTATCTCATATCGGTGGTTCATAATGCTAGCATCTAAGGTAACGCGGCCTTCGCGATCGGGATTGGCACCCAAGCCAACGCAGCAATTGCCCCAATCGTTCTCGCTTACCTGCACTCCCGCCTCAACAGCATCTAAAGCAGTACCTTTGGCCTCTAAAATTTTCCATGCCGCTAAATTAGCCGTTACCGATTGATTGTACCAGGTACTTAAAACCAATGGCCCCTTTGCCTTTTTTGTAGTAGCCGAAAAAGCTTTGTTACTAATACCTGCTGCAATAGTTCCCAAGCCTAGTAGTTTTATTAATTCTCTGCGTTGCATAATGATTGGCGATTATTTCACAATTATACGTTTTTTTGGAGACTAGTTATTGCGTTTGTAAATTATTAGGTTAGTAGGTTAATTGGAAAAACCCTTAATAACTTTTAGACATTAACTAATAAGTTATTGGGGAAGCTTATGCTTTTCACTAAATACCTATTAATTCAAACATCTAAGCTAAATACAGAGGACCTCAAAGGCTATCAAGGTGGTATCTTCAAATAAATTTGGCAATAAAAGTGACTGATTCTTAAGTGAGAGACTTAATTATGCATAGTTCTAATAAAATATTTTTTAGTTTGTATCTTGAAATGAATTTAGTTTTCAGTAAACTATTTAATGTAAACTGATTATTATAAATTTGATTTTAAGTTTTAAAACATATCCAATAGACTTTTTTTTAACACAATGAATACACGAATTCAACAGAATATGACGATGGCAAATTAAGTTTGAAAATTTAAAAAGCTAATCAAGATTTTAAATTTTGCATTGAATTAACAACATAAAAAATTCAAATATCCTTTCATGAAATAAATAACGAATGCCTTAATTAACCTTTAATCAAAATCAACAAGGCGCTCAATTCAAAAAACCAACAACGCATTTTTAATATTTTATTTTATATTTGATATTATATTTAGCATTTATATGCGGAATTCGAACTATTTTCAACACAACTCAAAGCAAGTAACAGTATGGCTGAATGACGCTATGCATTATACTACCGAAGGCATAACAATCACAATTAGACCAGTTAAAATTTATTCGATATAAATTAACACTTCTCAACAGAACAAATATAGAATATTGTAGAATGATTTTTTAGTTTTATAAACTTCTGATTTGAATTTATACTCAACTGATTTTTCTTTTTTTTTCAATCGTATTGTCAATGGTTGTTATAAGTCGCTTAATAAATTTACTAATCTTTGCCAATCACTTTAACCGATTTAAAGATTCAATTTTCGAATACAGTCAAAAGAGTTCTATAATTATAATAATAAATGGTGCTTCTAACTAAAATTCTTTAAAACTTGCGATGAAAACCCATTCCCCACCCTACAGGGAATGGCTGCGCCTTTCCCGAGGGAGGGGGCTTTACATGTTAAATTTTTTGCAGCCTAAAGGCTACATTATTTTCAACCTGCCCGCTTTTGAAAATTTTATTTTCAATGCGGCCCGGCTGAAAATAAAAATGCCACCTAAGGGTGGCATTTAAAATTTTGTCTGTAGTCCGTAGGGGACTACCAATTACCGAATCAATCAGAATATTGTAGAATATATTTTACATTTATATACTTATTTATCAAATACTTAATATACGGTGAAATTCACAACAATATGCGGAAAAGTTACCCTTTAAGTTACACTTTTGAACTAAAATGTGTATATTTGTTATAAAAATTTTATGTCAGTAAATCCTAAATTCTATCTAAAAAATCCTACACATGAGAAATCATTAATTTACATGGGGATAAAAATCAACACTAATGAATTATTCAAATACTCTACCTCTTGTAAAATCAACCCTGAATTATTTGACAAAAAAATCAAGAGACCAACAACAGATAAAACCTTGATAGATGAATATTCAAAAAATGATTCAAATATTAAGCCCTTACTTAAACATATATTAGCAGAATTAAACAATTTAGAAAAGTCCGCAAATCAAATAATTGGCGAATTAATAAGATTTACTGGCGAAATCAAAAGCACTGAATTAAGAATTCGTTTAGATGAAATATATAACTCTCATAGAATTAAAGCTAACAAAAAAACTAGTGAAACTTTCAATTCATATCTTAAAAATTTCATATCAAAAATAGAAAATGGTGAAAAACTCCATAAAAACATGAGATATGAATACAATACTATAAAAGCGTATAAGACATTTAATAATATAATAAATGCTTTCAATTCAGCTATTGCATTCGAAGAGATAAATATAAAATTTTACGAAAAATTTGTAAAACATTTAACGGATAACAATTATTCACAAAATACAATTGGCAAGGATATTAAATTCATAAAAATCATAATGAGGGATGCCTTGGAAAGAGGCTATCACAATAACAATGCTTATTCTTTCAGAGAATTCAAAAGTTTTAATGTCGAAGTAGACAATGTTTATCTTACGGAGTCTGAGTTAAATTCAATTTCAAAATTGGACTTAAGCGATAAACCGCAACTCGAAATCCATAGGGATATACTCATTATTGGCTCCTATACTGGACTAAGAATTTCTGACTTAAAAAGAATCGAACGAAAAAATATAAAAAAGAAGAACGGTTTATACTTACTCGAAATATTTACAAAAAAGACAAAAGCCACAGCTATTATACCTATCAAACCTATTGTTTTTAAGATTTTAGAAAAGCACGACTTCAACATACCTAAAATATCAGAACAAAAGTTAAATCTTAACATAAAAAAGATTTGCAAAATGGCTGATATTAATGAGCAAATTGAGAAACAAGAAATTAAAGGCGGTAAAACTATTTTTACATCTTTACCAAAATATGATAGAGTTTCAATACACACATGTCGACGAACATTCTGCACCTTAATGTATTTAGCTGGAGTCCCTACAATTGATATCCGTGCCATAAGTGGTCATAAAACGGAAACAACATTCTTAAATTATATAAAAGTCACTAAATCGCAAACTGCCGAAAGGTTAGCAAACAATCCATTTTTCAAATAAATTGCATGTAAAGTATATTCATTCTAAAAAATAATTTAATAAGTTATCCACATTTTTAAGCTTGTAACAAGGTGTCGAAAATAGTTAATGTGCTAATTTTCATTGTTTTAAAAAGTATATATTAACTAATATATAAATTTCGAGCCAAATCTATCTTAGTTAATCTAGACGTTTTGTTTCTGTTTTTCTAATGCTTAAATTCGTTTTATGATTTAGAAAAAAGACGGTATTTTCATCATTATTTAAACCAAAATTTTATTCATTTTCCAGAATGATTCAAACAGAAATTTGATGACAGGGAAAAGGTCTTGCCAATTGAATTTTGGAAAAGTTCTTGAAAAAGAGCTAATGGGAAAATATTGTCCGTAAAAATTTGAAACATTAGTAAAAATGGAAAATAAAATATCAAACCCAGAACCAACCTTTATTACAAACCTAAGAGAGTTTATAATAGAGGTAGTACAAACTGAAATGTACAAACTGAAAAAATTTGAACCTGAACCTAAACAAGATGAATGGATGACCATTAATGAAGTTATTAAGTTCCTAAAGGTAAGCAAGCCTACCTTATGGGATATGACTAATAGAGGTCAATTTACTAAGTACTTCATTGATGGCAAACCTCGTTATAAAAGAAGCGAGTTAGACGAAGCATTTATTGGGTTAAAAGTAAGAAAATAATTTTAATATGAATACAATAGAAGAAGTAAAAAAGGCAATAATAAAATTGAATTTTAAACTGCCAAGTAATTTAAATTTAAACGACCTTTTAAATGAATTTGGAACACCTAAATTTAAGAGAGGGAAATTCAACTTATTGAGTGCGAAACTTATAATTGAAGATTTATTTAAGAGGTGTGATACAGACCAATATTCGGAATCATATGGTTATTCCAAGTTAAGTTCTAAACGACTTGAAAAAAAAGTTTATAATTACAAAGAGTATTTAGATTGGTTTGGTAGTGTTGGTATAATTCTGGATAAACACAATTACAGGACAGGTCATTATCCTAATTCTTTTGGGTTAAATGCGGAGTATTATAAGTCTAAAATGCATAATGTATTAGCTACAAAGGCAGAGATTAGAAAAAAATTAAAGAAACTAGCTGAAAAGCAATTGCCTGAAGATTTTATTCGAAATAATTTTCACTTGTTTAAGGGTTTTAGCAATAAATTGAAATTTGATTCTACATTAACCATTGCCACTATTGAAAAGCAGTTTGTTGATTCAGAGGGTAACTTAGATGTAAATATGGTTCAATCAACTAAAAGGCAAATTAATTCAATTAATAAATCACATTTTAAATATTTTAGTGTCGACAAATTCGGCGAACGATTTTATTCGCCTATTTCAAATCTAAAAAAAATCTTTAGGAAATATTTGAGATATAATGGTGGAATATTAATTGAGTTGGATATAAAAAATTCTTTACCATATTTCTTAAATATATTAATTAAAAGAAATTGTGAAATTGTTGAAGATACAAATATTAAAGAGGAGAAGTTGCATAGTATTATGTTCAACAAATTAATTGATAATAGACTGAAAATAAACAAGTCTGAATTTGACCATTATTTGAATTTAACTTCTACTGGTAGGATTTATGAATTCTTTTTGGAATATCTAGAACGGAAAAATGGTGAATTTTATTTAGATGATTTAGAAGGATATAACGAGGATAATGAAAAAGTTTTATACTCAGAAATGTACCCATTATGGAAATTCGAATCAAAATTTGAGCAAAAGAGGGCCATATGTAAAAAAATCTTAATCAAGCATTTGTTTTGGAAAAATAATGAAGAGGAGGAAGTAGATGCATTTTACAATGAATTTTTCCCATCAATACTTAAATTTATTGAATCAAGAAAGATAGACAAATCTCTAGGATATAAACAAATTTCAAAAGAACTTCAAAAACTGGAATCGACTTATATTTTGAAAATTATATCTAAGGAGTTTTGTATTGAAAACCCTGAGGCAGTCGTTTTTACCATACATGATTGTATTGCAACACAGGATATTTACTATAAGAATTTGAGAAAAAAAGCGGAAGAAGTATTTCTAAGGGAATTAAGCGCACATCCTTCCTTCCATGACATTATGTGGTGTGTTGAATGCGATAGCTTGCCAGAGGTGGCTTAAAACAGCTTAAAATAACAAATGTTAGGGCTCATATTGGATATTAACCATAAGAAAGTTCGATGGTTTTTGTGTGAGCCCTGTGTGCATTAGCGTGTTGTTCATCAACTTTTATTTAAATTAAAAATGACCTTAATTTTATCATATTGTATTTTTCTTCATTAAATTGCAAAATTCACCCAAAGGAACCCCCTATTTTCAGAGTAAACTGACCCCTCATTTTTCGATTGCATTTCAGATTCAAAATTGATGACTAGTTTTCATTACAAAAATAGTGTTTAAGTTCTTTAATCTATAACCTTTCTTT
>JANXMZ010000029.1 GCA_025354385.1 Bacteroidota bacterium | reverse complement strand
AACATGTCATCGGGAAAATAAAAATATTTCGCATTATGGCTGAACGCTACAGGAACCGAAGGAAGAAGCATAAGATGAGGATGCAAATCATTTGTGGAATCTATAATTTCCAACTAAAATGACTTATGGAAGAGGTCTATTTAGTAACCCACCATTTGAGATAACGAAAGAAAAGCAATAACAAAAGGAATAAAACAATAATCATAAATGCAATATGAAAGAAAAATGGGATGAAAGATACGCTTCATCAGAATTTGCCTATGGCAAACAGGCTAATAATTATCTGAAAGAACAGTTATTGAAAATACCTGTTGGAAGCATTTTGTTTCCAGCAGAAGGAGAAGGTAGGAACGCTGTTTTTGCAGCAACTCTGGGTTGGCAAGTTTTTGCATTCGACCAGAGTGTAGAAGGAAAAAAGAAAGCTGATAATTTGGCACAAGAAAAAAGTGTAACTATCGAATACAAAGTTGGAGAATTTCAATTGATGAATTATAAAGACAATCAGTTTGATGCCATAGCATTGATTTATGCGCATTTTCCTGCCCTTCATAAATCCGATTATCATAAAATATTAAGCACTTATTTGCGACCTGGAGGCATACTTATTTTCGAAGCTTTTAGTAAAAGACATCTCGATTATGTTAATAAAAATCCTAAAGTAGGCGGTCCTAAAGAAATAGACATGCTATTTTCTTTAGAAGAAGTAAAATTTGATTTTCACGCGTATGAGATTTTAGAATTAGCAGAACACGAAATTGAATTGAGTGAAGGGATATTTCACAATGGACTTGGTTCTGTCATTAGATTTGTTGGTAGGAAGAAATAAATTGCTAGATGTTTGAAGTTTTATAAAAAAATCCTAACATTGAAATGCCAATTTACCTAATAATTTTAAGGCATTTTCTAGTTTATCCGTCCATTGCATTCCATAACTTAATTTAATGCAATTTAAATATTGATTTTGCATGGTATAAACCCTGCCTGGTGTTATGCTGATTTCTTTAGCAATGGCTTTGTTGTATAATTCCAGAGCATCAAATGATTTGTTAAATTCCACCCACAGGTTCATGCCACCAGAAGGATGCGAAACTTTGGCATGTTCAGGAAAGTAATTGTCTATGGCTTTTTGAAATTGAAAGCAATTGTTTTGAAGGATAGGTCTTAATGCTTTTAAATGTTTGTCGTAAGCACTTGTTTCCATAAAATTGCCAATTGCTTCATGTGTAATAGTGCTGTTTTGCAAAGTATGGTAGAGTTTAACTCTTTCGATTTCTGCTTTAAATTTTCCAGGAGCAACCCATCCAACCCTATAGCCTGAGACGAGTGTTTTGGAGAAAGAGCCACACCATAATACTATACCACTTTCATCGAATGATTTGCATGATTTTGGTCTTTCATTGCCATAATACAAATCACCATACAAATCGTCTTCAATCAATGGGATATTATGCAGTTCCATAAGCCTAACAAGCGCTTCCTTATTCTCATCTGGCATGCAACTTCCAAGCGGATTACTAAAATTGGCAACTACGATGCACAATTTTATTTTAAATTTTGCAATCACTTTTTTTAAGGCATCTATCTCCATTCCTGTAATTGGGTGGCTTGATAATTCAATGATTCTAAGTCCAAGGCTATTGGCAAGTCGCAATATGCCAAAATAAACGGGACTTTCTACGGCTATTGTATCTCCTTTTTTTGTAAGAGACATGAGGCAAAAAGCAATAGAATCAATACTGCCAGAGGTAGTAATAATATCATTTATTTGCAATTGCCCTCCCCAGCTAAATGTTCTCTTTGCAATTTGTGTTTTAAGTTTCATGCTACCCACTCTTCTATAGCCTACCCCGCTATCCGAAAGTGTTCGGGTGGCTTGAATCAAAGCTTTGTTTAGTTTTTTAATGGGTATCAGTTCTGGTCCGAGGTTAGCACTGGATAAATGGATAACTGCGGAATCGAAATTTTGCACCATAATATTCACAACACCTTCTTGCGTATCTTTTTGACTAACGATGGCAGGCTTTGTAACAGAAGGAATATTTCTAAAAGGTGTATTGGATTTAATAACAAAATAACCTGACTTTGCGCGCGACTCAATCATGCCGTTTATTTCTAATTCAAGGAATGCCCTAATGGCAGTATTCATACTTACATCGTAGTCGCTGCAAATGTTGCGAAGCGAAGGCAGCTTGTCGCCCACCTTTAAAACATCTGTTTTAATTTGATGTTCTATCGACTTCGCGATTTGTTCATATAGTAATTGTTTATTTGCCATTATTTTAGTCTGTACCTGTCAAAAATAGATTTTTTGTATCTGTTACCGTCAAAAAATATTATATACTTTTGTCCATACAAAATAAGACAAAGTATTTTTTATGCAGAGCAACTTTATTTTTCGCGAGGCTACAATCAATGATATAGAGCAATTGAAACAATTGGGGTTAGTATCTTACGGACAGTATGCACCATTTCTGACGGAAGAGAATTTAGAAAAATTAAAAAGAAATATAGGCAATAATGAAAGCTGGAAAAATATTCTTGCAGTTGCAAAAAGTTTTGTTTGTGTTTTGGATTCTGATAGCAATCGGAATGAAATTATCGGCATGGCATTTTTAATTCCAAGTGGGAATGAATGGGATATTTTTAAAGCAGAATGGAGTTATATACGAATGGTAGGAGTGAGTCCCATGCACCAAGGAAAAGGTATTGCGAAAACACTTACGCAAAAATGCATTGATTACGCAAAAGCTACTGATGAAAAAATAATTGCATTGCACACTTCCGAAATGATGCATGCCGCAAGGCATATTTATGAAAGTTTGGGCTTTACCATCTTACAGGAAATAGAGCCAAGATTAGGCGTAAAGTATTGGATTTATACATTATCAATAGCCAAGTAAGATAGATCCATTAAAGAGTATTCAAACAAATGAACATTAATCAAATTTCTCTTGAAGACTCGAAAGATTTTTTTAATTTGATTGAAAACAATCGCAATAATTTTTTGAGGTATTTTCCTGTGACAATTAACGCGATTACTAATTTCCAAAGTGCATTAAAATTTATTGAAGATAAGGTTGAGAAAGCTAAACAAAAACAAGGTTATTATTTTGCAATTAGAAAGGAACAAAAACTAGTGGGAATTATTATTTTAAAAGATATAGATTGGAATATTCCTAAAAGCGAAATTGCTTATTACCTTGATAAAGATGAGGAAGGAAGCGGAATTATGTCTAAGGCAATTGAATGGCTTGTTAAATATAGTTTTGAGGAACTGAAATTGAATAAAATTTATGCCAGAATTAATCCTACCAACATCGGTAGTAAAAAAGTAATTCAGAAAAATGGATTTGAAAAAGAAGGAACATTGAAATTTGATTTCAGAAATGGTGAAAATCTTTTAACCGATTCTGAATATTATGGCATACTAAATCCTAATGGAAAATAGTTTTAAAAAATTAAAATCATGACGAAAGCAGAGCTCTTAAAATTATTCATCTCAACAAAAAAAGAAACCTTGAAATTCTTTGACTTATCAGAAGGAGAACTTAACAAATCATATGGGATTGGCAAATGGAATATAAGGCAAATCTTACATCACCTTACTGATACAGAATTATTATTTCAAGGAAGATTGAAAAAAATAATAGCCGAACCAAAACAAGTTATTTGGGCATTTAATCAAGACGATTGGGATATGGCATTTAATTACAGTATGGAATCTTTGGACAATAAGAAAGATATTTATGCTTTATGTCGCGAGCTGAATTATGAACTAATCGACAAATATTACGACAAATATTATGAAAAGGAATTCGTGCATAACGAAACCGGATTGCGGACTTTGAAAATGGAATTTGAAAAAGTTGCATCGCACAATAAAGGCCATTTGGAGCAAATAAAAATAGCTTTGAGTAAATGAACACAATAAATTTCAATAACAAAACATTTTCTCTAATTGAAAATTCGAAAAATGGACAAGTTAACGCTGAAACTATTTTTGAATACAAGCAAGATGGAAATTTAGTGACGGCCAATTACTTTGGCGGAACAATTAAATATGGAAAAATAATTGCAATTTTGACAGATAATACACTCCAAATGATATATCAATGCTGTACTTCGACGAATGAGTTGAGGGCAGGGAGGGCCTCTGCAGAAATAAGTTATACGGGCAACAACAAGATGAAAATGTACTTGAATTGGGAATGGTTGGGAGATGAAGAGGGGAAAGGGATTTCGGTATATTTGGAAAATTAAATTTAAGTGATCTTAACATGAAAATAATATTAAATAGCACCCTTAGTTATTTTAGCGAAATTCAGTAATTGAATATTTATGGGCATTGCTTTTGATGATAAAATCATTTTGGAAAGAAGAAAACACTATTGATGTAACAAAGAAATTAATTTTAAAAGTTGGACGATATGAATTATTAAAAGTGCAAATTTGAAATTGAAAAATACACAATGAGAATAATAGAAACGGAAAGATTGTATTTGCGTGAAATGGCCTTGAGTGATGCTGAAAATGCCTATCTCTTGAATCTTGACCCAGAGGTTACAAAGTATACAGGTGATATTGCTTTTGAAAGCGTTAATGCCGCAAAACATTTTTTAGAAAATTACAACCATTATACAAAATATGGATTCGGCCGTTGGGCGGTCATCAATAAAAATGACGAAGGTTTTCTGGGTTGGTGTGGTTTAAAATATTCGCCTGATACGAATGAATATGATATCGGTTTTAGATTGTTTAGGAATTCTTGGAACAAAGGGTACGCCACCGAAGCCGCCAGGGCGTGCTTACAATATGGGTTCGAAAAGTTAAAAATAAATAAGATTGTTGGTTGCGCATGAAAGAAAATTTAGCTTCAATAAAAGTGCTACAAAAAATTGGGTTGCAATATTGGAAAGATGGTGAATGTGGAAATGAAGATGATGTAATTTATAAAATTGAAAATATGAATGAAAATAATAGAAACTGAAAGATTAATTTTAAGAGAATTACAACCGAGCGATGCTGCAAAAATGTTTGAGTTGGATTCCAATCCAGAGGTGCACAAATATCTAGGAAACCATCCAATTCATACAATTAATCAAGCCGAGGAGGTTATCGCATCTGTTCGGAATCAGTATATTACCAATGGCATTGGGCGTTGGGCAACCGTTGAAAAATCATCTGGTGAATTTATAGGTTGGAGTGGCCTGAAATTTATAAGCAAACCCGAAAATAATCAAGTTAACTTTTATGATGTGGGGTATCGGTTGATGCCAAAATATTGGGGCAAGGGCTATGCAACAGAATCCGCAAAAGCAGCTTTGGGATATGCATTTAATACCATGAACTTAAACGAAGTAGTTGGAACTTGCCATGAAGATAATATAGCTTCGCGAAGAGCCTTGGAAAAATGTGGTTTAATATTCGTTAAAAAATTTTTATACAAAAATGAATTGACCTGCGATTGGTTGAAAATTTCGAAAGATAATTGGAGAAACAGAATAAAATTAATGCCATTTCAACATGAATTTCGAGATGAGGTAAATCAAATGGTATACAACATAAAGCAGGAATTTGATTTGCCTATTCCTAATGCATCTTATAAACCTATGGAGCCAGATTGGTATTTAGTGGCTAAAATAAATGAGAAAATTGTGGGAACAGTTGCGCTAATTTATCAAGATGGCTTTGCTGTTTTAAAAAGAATGTATGTTGCAAAAGCGCTGAGGGGAAAAGAAATGGGGGTTTCGCAACTATTGCTTAATCAAGCTTTGAACGCATGCAGACAAATGAATTTTGACACCATTTATTTAGGTACAATGGAAGAATTTAAAGCGGCTCAAAGATTTTATGAAAAAAATAATTTCATAAAAATAGCCAAGGAAGATTTACCAAATTATTTTCCAAATAATCCAGTGGATGTTGTCTTTTATAAATTACGATTAAATTATGGAAATTAAATTAACAATAAGCGACTGTAAGCTCCTCCAAAAAGAGTACGTTTTAAAAACAGAAATAACAACTAAATTTAAACCAGAAAATAGAATCAGCTATACCTTGAGGAAAGAAGATGACTTTTATCTGCATGCATGGGATTTATTTGAACCTGCAGTATTTATTAATAATCAGCTAATATTGCACTATAAATACAATGGTAATTTTGCAAAGGGTTTGAAAGCAAGAGGGGAAGTGCAAATTGAAATTCAATAACCTTAAATTGCGAATTTGTTAATGTTTTTTTAGACTCCCTTTTCCCTTACTTTTGAAATCTTAATTTGCTTTTGGTCATATCTGTAAAGCAAATGGTAAAAGAGAAATGAAAGAAATATTGAAAGCTTTGTTAATGCGTTTAATCGCCAATAATTTCTCATGGAAATTATTGCAGCCAGTTGCCAAACTTGGATTGTTCATGGTGCGCGAACGCCAGATTGTAACTAATAGGAAGGCTGCACAATGGATGCATTTGTTTGATTCATTAACGGTTCAAAATGGGCCTTTCAAAGGAATGAAATATCCGCATTTGGATTCTTTTGGAAGTACACTTTATCCCAAGTTGTTAGGTTCGTATGAAAAAGAATTATGGGAAGTAATTGAAACGGTGAAAACAAAAAATTACAGCGAAATAATTGATGTGGGTTGCGCAGAGGGCTATTATGCCATTGGTTTAGCCCTCACCACAAAAGAAACCAAAATATACGCCTACGATTCTGCTGCCAAAGCACGTGAATTGTGTTTGGAAATGGCAGAGTTGAATAAGGTGGATAATAGAGTTTTTATACGTTCTGGTTTATCACCCAATGGTTTGGGGTCTTTTCCGTTTACAGGTAAAAATTTAATTATTTGCGACTGCGAAGGATACGAAAAGGAATTATTTACTGCGAATAATATTGCCAACTTAAAACAATCTGATTTAATTATTGAAACCCATGATATGATAGACATGGAAATTTCAGGGTATCTAAAAAAACTATTCAGTGAAACACATACCATTCAGTCGGTTTTTAGTGTAGATGATATTCAAAAGGCGCTAATATATGAGTTTGATGAGTTGAAACAATTAGATTTAATGAGCCGCAAAAAGATTCTTGCAGAAGAGAGAGGTGCCGTGATGGAATGGCTGATTTGTAAGGCTAAATAATCAGTTACACGAGGTAATAAGCTCTTTTTTACATTGATTTATGAGGGTCAAAAAAAATTTTTTTAAAAAATTTTTGGAAAGTCCATTCAAATCATTTTACCTTTGCACCAGTTCTTACCGATTAATCTTATCCAGAAAGACAGAGGGAATTGACCCGATGAAGTCTTGACAACCTCCACCGAAAGGTGGGAAGGTGCCAAATTCAACTCAACAGAAATGTTGAGACAGATAAGTTAGAAACAAGCAATTAATATATTAACCAATATTTTAAATGCGCTTCTGACTTGTTGGAAGCGCATTTTTTTATGCCCTTTCGCAAGTCGTTTCTCTCCGTTGATTTTGATAAATTAATTTGTGCCAATTGTACCAATGTTTTCCGGAAAATATTGATTCGAGCGGTTAAAGAACATTAAAAAATGTTAAATAATTAATTCAAAAACAACCATGCAAGAGCAAACAAAAATCTTACACAGCATACCTGTAGACGAACTTACAGGAGCCATCTCCACACCTATTTATCAGACATCTACCTTCGTTCAAGAAGCGCCAGGTATTCACAAAGGTTACGATTATGCCCGCAGCAATAATCCTACACGAAAAGTATTGGAAGACCTCATAGCCGTTTTAGAAAATGGTAGCAATGGTTACGCTTTCTCTAGCGGATTGGCAGCCATAGATGCTGTGGTAAAATTACTTAAGTCAGGCGATGAAATTATTGCAGTAGACGATATTTATGGAGGTGCATTTCGACTCTTTACTCATATTTACGAAAAGTTCGGTATTAAAGTCAATTATGTAGATACCACAGATGTTAACAATGTAGCCTTGGCCATTACAGCCAATACCAAATTAATTTGGATTGAAAGTCCTACCAATCCTACGCTCAAAATTTCTGACATTGCTACCATTGCGAAAATTGCAAAGGCAAATAGTTGTTGGCTTTGCGTAGACAATACCTTTGCATCTCCTGCAGCACAAAAACCGATTGATCTTGGTGCCGATATTGTGGTACACAGTGGCACCAAATATTTAGCGGGGCATAGTGATTTAATAGCAGGTTTAGTGATTACAAAAACAGCTGAACTGGGGGAGAAAATAAAATTTATACAAAATGCTTCAGGTGCTATACTGGCCCCATTTGACAGTTGGTTGACCATACGTGGTATCGAAACATTAGGACTTAGAATTAAGCAACAATCAGAGAGTGCGCAACGCATTGCGGAATTTTTGAATTCTCAAGAAATAGTCAATAAAGTTTACTATCCTGGCTTGCCTTCACATCCTAACCATGCTATTGCCAAACAACAACTTAAATACTTTGGAGGCGTTATTAGTTTTGATTTAAAAATAGATGACAAGGATTTTGCCACCCACATTGTTTCCAATACCAAATATTTTAAACTGGCGGAAAGTCTTGGAGGCGTTAAGAGTTTAATATGCCTTCCTTGCGAAATGACCCATAAGTCGATACCAGCTATAACCCGCTATAATACAGGTGTTACAGATAGTTTGATACGTTTGTCTGTTGGGTTAGAAAATGTGGAGGATCTTATTGAAGATTTAACAACAACCATCCGTTCTTTATCACTCAAATATTCATTTACTGCTTAATTATTTTATATTATTATGAAAAGAAATGAATTAAAAATCGGACTGTTTGGCTTTGGCTGTGTTGGTTATGGCTTATACGAAGTTCTTCAACGAACCCAAGGCTTAAAAGCACAAATAAAAACCATTTGTGTAAAGAATGAAAATAAACAAAGACAATTGCCTGACTCGCATTTTGTATATGATAAGGATATTATTTTAAACGATCCAGAAATAAACGTGGTGGTGGAGTTGATAGACGATGCCGATGCAGCATTTGACATAGTTTCGGCAGCACTTCGAAATGGGAAAGCAGTTGTATCTGCCAATAAAAAGATGATTGCAGAGCATCTGTCTGAACTTATTAAGTTGCAACAAATTTACAACGTGCCTTTGCTTTACGAAGCAGCCTGCTGCGCCAGTTTGCCTATTATCCGTAATCTGGAAGAATATTATGACAATGATTTATTAGAATCCATAGAAGGCATTGTAAATGGCTCCACCAATTATATTTTAACCAAAACAATAGCCGAAAATTTATCTTACGAAATAGCATTGAAACAGGCACAGGAAAAAGGATTTGCAGAGAGTAATCCCCGACTGGATGTGGAAGGGTATGATGCCAAATACAAATTGCTAATTCTAATTGCACACGCATATGGCATTGTTGTAAAACCAGAAGATATTTTTAATTTAGGTATTCAGAATTTAGGGGTCTTAGAATTAAAATACGCCAAGGAAAAGGGATTAAAAATTAAATTAGTTGCACATGCCTACAAAAATGCAGATGGCAGTGTTTCGGGTTTTGTAATACCTCAGTTTATTTCAAACACACATCAGTTGTTCCATGTTGATGATGTTTTTAATGGAATTATCGCCCAGTCGTGTTTTGCCGATAAGCAGTTTTTTGTGGGCAAGGGTGCAGGTGCTTTTCCAACCGCTTCAGCCGTTATTTCAGATATCTCTGCATTGAGTTACGATTATCGCTATGAGTATAAAAAATTGAATGCAGTGGATAGATTAAGAAGCGATAAAGCCATCTATCTTAAAAT
The DNA here is from genome assembly GCA_025354385.1 of Bacteroidota bacterium. GTDB lineage: Bacteria > Bacteroidota > Bacteroidia > NS11-12g > UBA955 > JABMMZ01. Next base: position 22,162 of record JANXMZ010000029.1, on the reverse strand, counting down.
ATTTTTGCGTTATGATTTGGCTTATAGTCCTGAGTTTACCGCTTACTTCGAAGAGATTAATGAAACCTATCTCAATAAAGATTCAGGCTATATTGTTGGCATTATTTCACTTAGTAATTTAAAGACAATACATGCCCGGAAAATTGCTGAAACATCCATTGTGTTGGTAGAAGTAATTCAACTTGAAACTGAACAATCATTGGTAACAATTGAAAAAGAAAAACGAGTTTTAAATGGAACTTTGATATGAGAAATAATAAGAAAATTCAATTGAATGAAGGGGTCGTGCAATTGGTTGCCACAGAAGTATTTTTTTTGGCGCTTATTGGCACGTATTGGAATAGTATTTTTTTATTTGCCCTGCTGACCTTAGATTTTTTTATCAGAGGATTCACAAACTTACCAATTAGTTTATTGAAAATAGGGGCTCAATTTTTGAATGCCAAATTGCTAACCAAGCACAAAATGGTATTTGCGCCACCTAAATTATTTGCAGCAAGAATTGGTTGTATCATTTGTTTTGGAATAGTGGTTTTATATTTTATAAAATGGCCATTATTAGCAAGTGTATTGAAAATAGTATTGTTGAACTGTGCATTTCTTGAAGGGTTTTTTGGTATTTGTATGGGTTGTTATGCCTATCAGATTCTGAATACCATCACTTTTTAAAATAAAGCTTTATAGAATGCTAAAATATCAACTTGTTTTATTGTCTGTTTTTTTCATTTGCCTGCTCATAGAATATTTGTATTTCATGCGCAAGGGCAATCGTACTATTTTTAATTTTGAAACCTCTTTGTCCAATGTTTGTATTGGCATTGCAGAGCGCACAGCATATATATTTTTAGCCGGTTATTTTTATAAGCTCTATCAATTCCTATACGAATACTATCGCCTTTTTAGTATTCCCAATCATTGGTATTTATGGGTGTTATTATTATTTTTAACCGATTTGGTTTGGTATTGGTATCACCGTTTAGGGCATACCATCAATGTATTTTGGGGGGCACATATTGTTCACCATCAAAGTGAGCAATTTAATTTTACTGTTGCTGCTCGCATTACAATTTTTCAGGATATTATTCGCAACTGGTTTTGGTGTCTTTTACCGTTGTTGGGTTTTCATCCGGACATTGTTATGACAACCCTAGTGGTGCATGCAGCCTATTCTTTTTTAACCCATACTCAAATGATAGGGAAATTAGGTGTATTAGAAAAGGTGTTTATCACACCCTCTCATCACAGGGTGCATCACAGTTCAAATATTCGCTATTTGGATAAAAATTTTGGTGATGTTTTCGTGTTTTGGGACCAGCTTTTTGGCACATTTCAAAAGGAGGATGAAATCCCTGTTTATGGTCTTGTTCATCCGCTTAAAAGTCATAGTCTTTTATGGATTCATTTTCATTATTATTTCGAAATATTTGAACAAATAAATTTGAAAATAGGATGGAAAGAAAAATGGAGAGTTCTATGGATGAAACCAGAAAAAATGGAACTAGGTTTGAGAAACAAAATTGAGCAAAAACTATTTAGTCATCGAAAGAAAAATCTTGTGAACAACCATTTTAAAGTTGTAGCTGTTTTTCAGTTTATTTTGGTCATTGTATTTTATTTATTATTATTTTACCCAAACATTCATTGGACATACCGTTTCTTGTATCTTATTTTCATCGTTATTACCCTTGTCAATATTGGTGCTCAGATGGAGCAAAGGCGTTTATTTTTTAATCTAGAACTGTTGCGCCTTTTGTTATTGTTTTGTATGCTTGGTTTGTATTTTGAAAGTATTAATTGTTTACTTTTTGGTATCTTTACTGTTTTAATGATGCGCGATAGCAAAAGTATAAGTAGGAAGTATTGGAAATGGCTGTATAAACCATCATTGAATGAGTAGTTAGATTCAATTTTTTTGACAATATTAGATTTGATCTAAACGCTTTTTAGTAAAATTAGTATTAAATACTTATAAAATAGAGATTGCATTGACGCTTTTTTGTAAAAATGACAAAATCCCAAATACTTCATTTTCATGATGGTAATTTTTAAAACCGTTATAAATAGGGCATTTTTCGATAAAATTCAAAGTAATTAACATATTATTAACATTTATTCAGTTTTATTGGATAGATTTGTTTTTTCAAATCCTCGTTTGTAATGGATATTATACTGCAGAGGAGTTAAAACCTACACCACTACTTGTAAATTGAAACATTTTACTGTTTTTAAGGACTCGAAAAATGATGGCTGTCAACTGAGTAAAAAAACTCTGTTGTGGCTATTTTTAATGCTTTTATCAGCATGGGTTAAGGCGCAAGGTCCGAATCCCCAAACAGGTATGAGGGTAGTGGGCACCATTAAATTAAGTGCCTCATGCGAAGAGGATACCTTATCAATGGAAAACCTCACCAAAGATACGGCCCATACCGTGGCCTATTACGTCCATAATTACAATTATTTCAACAATCCCGTTTACCCTTCTTATAAAGATACGTTCTACACAAAAATAGGGGGTTCTCATGTTTATAAATTTGACGATAGCATGGTTTTAGCCAATTGTTTCCGTTCGGTGAATTTGTATTTTGGCATTATTGCTTACGATACTTTTGGTGTCGATTATCCTGTGATTTCTAGAATTACTGTTTATTTAAAACCGAGGGCAGTATTTGATGTGGATCCTCTGGTATGTGGGGGCGATGCCATAAAACTTAGAAACAATGCTTGTAAAGACAGCACTAAATTTAAATGGTTTTACGATGATACTTTTTCTACCGCCATTACACCAACCAATATTAGATTTGATAGTTCGGGGGTAAAAACCATCAAGTTTGTAGCCAGCACCAGCAGTCCTTGCGTGGCATCGGATACCCAATCCCAAACACTAAGAGTTTTAAAAATACCCGAGCCAGGTTTTAAAATGGTAAATACCAATTTCAGTTTGTATACTGATTCTGTAATTTGCAGTGGTGATACTTTATATCTTTTAAATACGGCCAAATTCAGCGACTCCATTCATTATAATATAAGTCCACCTGGCAGTTACCAATTGCTTGGAGGTACCCGTTTGTATGATGACACTGTAAAACTTCTGATGCAGAATAAGGGCACCATCACTTTTGAACAAACTGTATTTAATAAGGCTTGCAATAGGGTGCTTAAAAGAAGTTTAAAATTGATTTATAATCCCGTTGTTGGCATTAAAGCCACTCCTGATTGTGTAGATTCCTTATCTATAAATTTAAATTATTATGTAGATACCACTTTTGGAGCACCTCAACAAGTTTTTTGGAACATGAGTGGCAAGGGTCTAAATTTTAAAACAACAGGACTTTTTCCAGGAGTATTAAAATCCTTAAATTATGGCAAGTATAAAATAAGTGTAACCTCTGTTGGCAATTGCAGAACAGTTACCAATAATGATTCTTTTTTTGTGTCGCCACCCCTTACAGTGCCACCAGTTATTAGTATTTGCGGTGGAATAGACAGCACCATTCAACTCAATAAATTAATGGCGTTACCAACAGGATTCAAGCCTAAATGGACGGGTATGGTGGTGAATGATAGTTTATTTAAAAGTAAAGGCCTGTTGCCGGGTACATACGTTTTAAACCTTATTGATTTAAATTCAAAATGTTATAATGTCAATGTAATCGTTGATGTTTTAGGAGGCTCTGGAAAGTTGCCTGATCAGCATTTATGCAACCGTCAACCAATAATATTGCCATTGAATAATTTAATCAATGCTAATTTCTCTGGTAAGGGCGTGGTGCGCGATACCTTCTTTTCTAAGCTTTCTGGTCCGGGTATATTTAATATCAGTTACACCACTGTTTTCAAATCCTGCGTGTTCAAAGAAACGCTTAATATTTTTGTGCACGATACCTTTACACCCAACTTTTCTTTTGTAACACCAGGTTGCATTGACAGTCCTGTGGTATTTAATAAAATTACGAAAGAACAAACAGATTTATGGGACTTTGGCAATGGTCAAACTTCTAATGTGGATCAACCAATTTATCAATACAAAAAAACCGGCACCTATTCAGTAAAATTAATTGCTGGGCAATATTGTCAAGATACGCTAATAAAACCTATTATTATTTATCCTGGACCTAATATTCAGCTAAAGGCAAAGGTTGATACTCTTGGTTGCGATTCTATAATTATTATCGCCCGTTTTGCTAATAAGGGATATGGCGAAACGTATATGGTAACTTACAAAACAATTAATTACCCAGGAGATTCTATTCGCATTGCATTGCCAAAAACTTTTCAAGCACATAATATTGTATTGATTGGAAAGGCCATGAGCAAATGTGGTAGCGATACCAGTCTTTTAGTTGTGCGAATTCCGCAGCGCAATACTGCCAGTATAGAAGTGTTGGGATTGAATCCGGGATGCCATGGGGATAGTTTAAAATTGGTAAATGCTTCTTACGGCCCCATCGATTCTTTTAAGGTGGATTATGGCAATGGCAAGACTAGTAAAAATAGAATTTTAAAGCTCCCATATTTCAACAATACAAGCACATTAAAACAATATGCTATTGCGTTAACTGTATACACTAAGTATTGTGGTGTTTTAAGAGATACTGCTTTTTACAATGTTATTCCGAATGTGATAAGAGCAGCAGGTGAGCAAAACAAAGTAAAACTATGCAGTTATGATATGGTTACTTTCATTAATAATAGTACGCAAGGCACTGCATTTAATTTGTATTTTGGTGATGGTGGTTCAACAAAGGGTAATGATTATAGAGCTACTGTTAATTATCAATATAAAATTCCAGGGGTATATGTTCCATACATTAAAGCACTTTCGGCATGTGGCAATGATTCAGCTATACTCGACACAATTGTTGTTAATGGAGCACCTCAAATAAGTTTATTAAACACCAAACCAAAAATATGTTTAGGTAGCGAAATCTATTTGAAATATGCACCATCGAACTTATTACATCCTCTATGGTTTGTTAATTCTCAACTCACCGATTCATTAGTAAATCCATTTATATTTTATCCAAAGGCACTTGGCAAATATCGAATAAGCGTTTTGGCTGCGAATGAATTTTGTATAGGACTCGATTCATTCGATGTTATAGTTGAGCCTGCTCCTTCACTTAAAATCGATGTCACCGAAGTAACATGTGATACGATTAAAGTAAAGATTACTGGTGATTATGAATTAGGCGAATTAGAAGTGAATTGGGGGGATGGAGTGGTTGACTTTGGTAAATTGTACCATATCTATTTAGACACTGGTGAATTTTTAGTAAAAATGAAATTATTGGTAGGCAATTGCACCTTGTATTTCGAACGCTATGTAACAGTGAAAGAAGGACCCCATTTTAAAGTTATTACAGAACCAAAACTCACAGAATGTTTGAATCCCGGGGATATTTTAAACCTGTCTGTAGCGCTCGATTCAATGCCTTATCAAGTTGAATTATACAATTGGGCTGGAGATAGAATTTGCCAGAATTGTGACCGTAAAATGTTGGATGTAAAATACAGTGTTTGTTCGCCTGCTCAGTTTAAAGTAGTAGTACGCGATAAGAACAATTGCAAGGCCGAAAATAAAATAAGTTTCGATTGTTTCGATCCGAATGTAACGCGTTATAAAGCTTTTGTCCCTAATGCATTTACACCAAAAAATGGCGATGTATTGAACGATATTTATATTCCAAAGTTGGCTTATTACGAGGCTGGTATGAATTACACCTTTAGAATTTTTAACCGATGGGGTGAATTATTATTCGAAACAAATGATCCCAATGAAGGATGGGATGGTATATACAAAGACAAAGTTTGTCAGATGGATGTCTATGTATACATCATCGAATATGGTTGTCCCTCGCACGCTTATAATAAACACCGAGGTACATTCCACCTCTTAAGGTAATAAGTGTATTGTTGTTCAATATTCAAGGGCCTTTCTTAATTGAAAGGCCTTTTGAATTAATTAGTGAATCATAGAAATTTATATATCCTTTTTACTCATTATAAAAGCACCTATTTTTAATTCAAAAACAGAGAGGGTGTAAGGTACTTTTTGAAAAGTGATTCCGGAAATACCTTTTAGGTATTCATATTTTATAGTAGAATAAAAGCCCATGTTCTTGCCGAAAAATAAAGTTGATTTTATAGATGGATTCGAAGTAACAGAGATGGTTTTGCCATTCCTTATGTTTCTATCAAAAGCAAGAATTGTGACGCTGGTAAACTTTCCAATATTTTTTCTGTAACCAATGTCAACCCCAAAACAAAATTTAGAAATCATGGTTGAACTATTTTGGTATTTATAGTTTGAATAATCGAACCAGGTAAAACCATTACTGGTAATACCAACAGTTCGCCAATCAATTCGGCCTCCCCACATAAAGCCGCTTTTATAGGCCTTGTTGCCTGTGTATTCTATCAACTTAAAATTCGATACCATGTGAGAGTGTTTTGTAATATTGGGAATAGTATAATACTTTTCATTTAATTTTTTATTTGTAAAACTATTACCGAAAAAATTATTTGCTTCTGGATCGGCTCTTTTATTGCCAACAATAGCCAACATTAAATAAAGTATACCATCGCCATTGGCCTCTTGAAAATCTTTTTCACCAAAATTCATTGCTCTAAAATCCATCGACCTGCCGGTTCCACCATCTTTAGGAGCAAAATCGAAATCAAAATTGGCCCCTTGGTTTTGAACTTGAGGTTTGGTCTGGAAATACATACCTGTTTGAGTGCCCGAGCGAAAAGCAATACCACCCATAACAGCTGACTTACCATCAAATTCAATTTGAGAATAAGCAGAGTATACAGTTGATAGATTGGCTACAATAAAAAATAATTTAATTCTATTTCTAAAAGTCATGATACAAATTACTTTGATTGTTACTTAAACTGAAATAGTACAATCGTACTAAAATTGTTGCTATTGTTTTTCTTATGCTTTCTGCTATAAACATTGATAGTCTCTATGGCATGCATGCCCATAAAATGAACCTGCTACATTGTTCTTAGAAATAAAATCACATCATTTGGTGCTACTAGAATCTGCAAAAACTAATCCCAGTGAGGAAATGTTATCAATATCCAACTTTTAAAATTATCCTTAACAAGAAGCTTGATTGATAAAAAATGCTTGATTATCCTATTCTTTTTAATTAATTTAATCAATCAAAATCAACTCCGGCACATAAAATCTTAGCGCTTGTTAAGCTACCATCCTTTCTTTGCTTTCACCTTATTTTTAACACCTCCATTTTTATTTCGTTTAAATAGTTCACGAAAAAACTTGAACCTAATCAATGAAGCCATTAATGTAAATGGACCACTTACAAAACTTATATTAAACCATACGTTGGGTTAATAATGATACTATCGTACTAATTATTTGTACTTTTGCTTTTACTGCATGTCATTATTAAAACCTTTATGGATTGTTCAAATTTTGTTTCTTGTGTCAAATTTGACAGCGCAAGACAACATCAACAATCAATTAAATGTAGACAATGGCTTATCCCAAAATTCGGTCAATACAATTTTCCAAGATAGCAAAGGTTTCTTTTGGATTAGTACAGCCGATGGTATCAATAAATATGATGGATTCAACTGCACTGTTTTTAAATACAACCCGCTAGATAAATATTCCATTGCAAGCAACTCAATTGCCTTAATTAATGAAGATAAATATGGTCAGATATGGATAACCCATAACAAGGGCATTTCCATTTATAACCCTCAGCTGAATCAGTTTAAAAACATTTACTTTCTTAGAAATAATTATTCAGTACTAAATCAAAATCCTATTTTAGGGAATGATAAAAATGGGAACATGTGGATTTGGTTGGCTGAATATGGTTTAAAATGTTTTGATAAAAATGGAAAAACATTCAACTATAAAAATGCACAAAACATCAACGCTGTGTTGGGCAATTCAAAATGTTATGATGGGTTTGTTGTAAACTACGAACTTTATTTATTAAGGGATAATGGCTTATTTATTTTAAATTTAAGAACTTTTGAATACTCAATAAACGTACAACTTAATAAACTATACAGCTATCAAAAATTAGACAAGGAAACCTATTTATTTGGCAGCCAGAGCAATGTATACTTGTACAATTTAAATAGTCATGTAATCACGGCAATTAAAACATTTGTTGCGACAACCGCTATAAATTTTATGGCAAAAATTGATGCCAATGCTTATATCATTGGTTCAAAATATGAAGAACAACTATATAAGCTAAATTTAAGTTCAAAAACAATAACACAACAAACGTTATACAATTGTGCCAAAAATGAAAAGCACATAGAATGTATATGGATAGACAAAAGTAAAAACCTATGGATAGGGAGTAATTTTAATGGGATTACCAAATGCAATTACCCTTTAAAAACAATTCATTCAATTAATAACGGCAGCTCGTTTAACCTAGTAAAGGCTATTACAAGCGACCACAAGGGCAACCTTTATGTCGCAAATTATGACTATGGCATTGAGGTATACAACAAGGACAAAGTAAAAATAAAAACACTAAAACAATGCAAAACGACCCTGGCTTTAATTGATTTTAATGCCAATTACCTATTAGGCTATGACCTTGGCATGGACGGTGTTTATTTAATTAATACATCAAATTTTAGAATTAAAAAATTTAGCAAGGAAGCAAGGTGGACCGAAAAAACAAGCAGCTTTCCCCAATTCACTCAAGACAATAATTATGTTTATTACATATATGATAATAGTGTATTTAGATTAAAGAAAATAGAAACCGCTAAACCGGAATTTGTATGTAAAATAAATGCAGAAAGGACAGGAACCTTATGTGCAAGCCATACCGGAGAAATTCTAATTGGTGGCAATGGATACATAGAAATTTACAACTCAAAAACAAGTGCCAATAGAGTAATAAAAATGAATGCAAATGCAACTATCAAATGTATTTATGAGAAGGATTATTTATACTATTATATAGGCACTTCTAATGGTTTATTTATTTATGATTTAAATTGGAAGTTATCAGCATCATATACGACCAGTAATGGACTTGATAACGAATTTATTTATGGCATTTTAGAAGATGAGAAAAGGACTATTTGGTTGAGTACTAATAATGGCATTTTTAAATTTTACCCAAACACTCAATCGTTTTTTCACATTACAAAGGAAGATGGATTAATCTCTACTGAGTTCAACTCAGGCGCCTATTTCAAGTCAACAGACAATCTACTTTACTTTGGTGGAATAAATGGTCTCAACTATTTTTCTGCCTCTCAAATACAGGAAAATAAAACGGAAGCGAAAGGTATGATTACACAGTTTTCAGTTAATGATAAAGCGTATTCATACAACGGTTCTATTTTACTAAATCCAAATGAGAACACAATTGCATTTGAATTTGCAAGTGATGAGTACACCAATTGCAAAAAAAATGAATATCAGTATTACTTGGAGGGAATTGATAAAGATTGGATCAATAACCAGACCAAGCGATTTACAAGGTATCCCCATTTACCCCATGGTAAATATATCTTTAAATTAAAATGTAGTAACAACGAAGGCTATTATGGCACTCAAGTGCTTGAATTCCCTTTTGAAATAAGGGCGCCTTTTTATAAAACATGGTGGTTTTTTGCTTTGATGATAGTTGCTTTTATGGGAATTATTGGCTCTATTTTCTTCATTATTTATAAACGAAAAATAGCTAAACAAGAACAGCAATTAGCCCTTGAAAGACAACTTCAGAAACAAAGGATACGATTCAGTCGCGATTTACATGACAATATTGGCAGCAGAACCAGTTTGCTTATTAAAAATTTGGAAAGTTTGAAAAATGAAGAATCTAAAGATCAAATAAACAAATTACAAGATAATGCCTCTGATATTTTACAAAATCTTAGAGAAACAGTTTGGGCCTTGAATGAGGGCAATATATCAATAGAATCCTTAGCCGACAAAATAACGCAATTTGCTCAAAACAGGTTGCCAATTGAAACCACTTTAAAATTAAATATTCAGCAAGCAATTGATGAAGACAGGCAAATCAATGGAGAAGATTTTTTAAATATTTATAGGATATGCCAAGAGTGTATTAACAATTCCATTAAGTACAGTGAAGCTAGCCAAATTGAATTGTTATTCGAATTTGATTACAAGCATTTTTTAACGATAGTTATAAGCGATAATGGCAAAGGTTTTGATTTGAATTTTAATTCCATTCAACATTATGGCATTCAAAATATGAAGAACAGAGCCATTGAATCAAATTTAATATTTGAAATAAACGCAAATATTGGGACCACCATTCGATTAGCAAAACAGTTTTAATTTTAAATAGTACGATTGTACTACATTTATTTCTAAAAAATAAAATATACTTTTGAATCAAGTGAAAATAAAAATTGGCATAGTAGATGATACCCAGGAAATTCTAAAGAATTTAGAGTCCAACTTTTCTAATCATCCCGATTTTGAAATAGTAATAGTGGCACATAATGGCAAAGACTTTATTTCACAATGTAAAAAATACAAAACCGAATTTTTACCTGATATAGTTTTATTGGATATAGATATGCCAATACTTAGTGGCTTAGAAACGATAAAACAAACACGCCTATTTAATCAAACTATTAAATTTATAATGTTTACTGTTTTTGATGATGATACAAAGATATTTGAGGCCATTAAAAACGGTGCAACAGGTTATTTATTAAAGGAATCATCCCTTTCTAAAATTGAGGAAAGTTTGAAGGAAATGTTCATTTATGGAGCAGTGCCTATGTCACCTTCTGTTGCGCGTAAAGCATTAAAAATGCTAAGCAATTCAACAATTACCAATGAAGTGCAAATGGAGGATGATTTATACAATTCATTATCCAATCGAGAAATTGAAATACTAAAATTAATAATTTTAGGTAAACGTTATAAAGAAATTGCGGATGAAACAAATATTAGTCAAAATACTGTGCGCAATCATGTTTCTACTATCTATCGCAAACTTCAAGTAACCTCTAATGTCGAAGCAGCAAAATTAGTAACAAGTCGCAAGTGGTTCTAACCACCTACTTATCTTATTTATTTTCAATAAATAGTAATCAATTTTGAAATACTATTTTTTCAGTAATTATGGAATTATTCACTTGTAATTGCAAAATGTAAATACCATTTATATTTAAATTTAAAGTTACTTCATTTGTGTTGCAATTCGATTCAAATACGACTTGACCCACGCTATTCAAAATTTTCAAGAATTGAATCTCTGATTCATTTTTTATAATCAACCTCCCTAACGATGGATTTGGATAAATGGTCAATTGGGGTTTACGTAAATTATGTATATCACTGGGTAAATCAGATACTTTCCAAAGTTGACTACCATTTTGAGAATAACTACCAACCAAATACAAATCACCATTACAACTTGAATATTGACGCCAAAAATTACTATTACTTCCAAATCTCTCTAAGGGACTAGTAAGTGATGAACCTGGTTTTATGACATGAATACTATTGGAGTCAACTCCGTCAAAATTATATAAGTGATAACCTGAATCGGAGTAACCTGAAAAATATAAGATACCTTTATGTTCATAAAAATTGGCCGGACTCAAAGAATTTCCTTTAATCACATCTTTAACAATTTGGGTACCATTGGTAGTGCCATCGCATACCCAGATCTCGGATCCTCTTTTTCCATCGTTTGCACTAAAGTACAATTTTCCATTATAGGTGTACAAACTTTGCGGATAGGAACCATTCACAGAACCATTGTTTCTATAGGGGTCTGCTTGTATATTTTTGAACAATTGAGTACCCGCACTTGTACCATCAGTGCGCCACAATTCATAATTTGTACCCGTATCTGTTGCCTGAAAATAAATAGAGTTGTTAAAGTATTTGAAACCGGTTGGATATGAACTGCCATTCGCTAAAATATCTTTCAGCAGAAAGGTCCCCGAACTGCTTCCATTGGAAACCCAAGGCTCTTCTCTCAATGCAAAACTAGCAGTAGCCGAAAAAACCAATTTTCCATTGAGTGCAACAAAATTACTAGGATAGGAAGGTTGACTGCCGGGAAATATATCCATTACTAATTTTGTGTTGGCTGGTGTACCATCACTTACATATAATTCAATACCTTCTGCCGATGACTCGGCTGTAAAAAATACCTGATTGTCAACTACCGTTATTCCCTTCGGATTGGAAGAACTACCACCCATCATTACATCCTTTAATAAGATTGCCTCCTTGGTGACAGGATCGTATGAAAATAGTTCGTTTCCAAAACCATTCGAATCTATTGGGAAAATAAATTTATCTTTGAATATTACAAAAGGACTATTGGGCAATCTTAATTTTAAATAACGGACTAGTTTAGTGCCAGCCTCTGTGCCATCGGTTTCCCATAAAGCAAAAGAAACGCCATTATAGGCAGAGAAATAAACTTTATTATTGTAATTAGTAAAACCTGATGGGTTGCCATTGTTGGGCCCAGTAGAAATAGAGCCAGGAAAAATATCCTTTAACAATTTGGTTCCGGCTTGGGTTCCATCTGTCACCCATAATTCATTGCCATCCTGGGTTGTACTGGCGCTAAAAACCACTAAATTATTAACGCAAGTCATCTCCATTGGATTTATAACATTCGCGGTTAATTCTGTGAATTTTTGAGCATAGGATGGTTTAAAAGATACTAATACAATAGCAAATAATAAATATTTCATTGCACAATAATGAGGAATAAAGATGATTAAAAAAATACTTAATTTGATGTATCTGTTTATCGGAACCAACGTTCCTTAGTTGCCAGACTTATTATTTGGGCTTTGGAATTGATGTGCAACTTTTGATAAATATTCGAAATATGTTTTCTCCCAACCACTTAATGGTTGAGTGATAATAGCAACCAATGCAATCGTTGGCAATTAATACCCCATGGTACTAGCAACTCCGAAGGAGTGGGATGGTATTTCTCAAATTGTTTTTTTGATGAATTACATTCAATAATTTTAATAAGTCAAGAACGATGACTATTTTACATTTTTGAAATTTTTACAACAATACAAAACACACAAAGGCTTCTTCATTTTGAAGAATCCTTTGCAGATAGTTGTGTTTCGTAGTAAAGTACTTTGTAAAGACAATCACCTATGCCTATCGCAAATTAATTAGAAGGGAAGATCATCTGCCACCAATTCTTTTTCCGGAACCAAGTCGCCAGACTTACGATTACTAATGAATTCGAATTCAGAAACGCGCACTTCTGCAATTTGTCTTTTTTCACCCTTGCTGGTTTCGTAGGTGCGGTTGGTAAGAGTACCTTCTATGGCAATGCGCACACCTTTTGTAAAATACTGACCTACAATTTCGGCCTGCTTGCCCCAGAATACCAAATTGTGCCAATGGGTAATCTCTATGATTTCCCCTTTTGCATTTTTTTGTTTTTCGTTGGTTGCTAAACTCATTTTAGCCATTTTGTTACCGTTGTCGAAACTTTTTACTTCGGGAGTTGTTCCCACGTTGCCCATCAGACGTACTGAATTGATTAAACTTTTCATGATATATTTATTGGTTTTTAAATTTATTGTTACTGCTTACACTGAACTTCGAGGTTTTTGACCTATTGATCTTTGTGTTATTTATATTGGAAGTTACATGATAATGCCTACTTGTTTTGTATTTATTGTTAGTGTTCGCAATGAACCGTGAGGTCTTTGAAATCTCGATTTTCAGGTTGTTTATATTCGAAGTTAAATGATAATTCATACCGTTATTTTGTGACCTTTCTGGTTCAGTGTGGTTTTAATGATGCAAAATTGCGAGCTGAAAATTATTCGATTCGGTATTTAAACAATTACAGTCGTATAGAATCGTTTATAAGCACTTATAGTCGGCTTTGGGTTTGTTATTGTTAGAATTTTGATTTGCAATAACAATTTTTTGTGAAGGGCAAATATGTTTTACCTCAATAGTAGCAATACTATCTGAATTCTATTATTTATTACTTAAGAATACGGATAAAATGAATAATATTGCAATACTCACTCAATGACTACTGAACTTCTTATATACTTTATTCTCCTGTCTTTACTGGCCGAGATTATAGGTACAGTGGGTGGTTTTGGGTCCTCTTTGTTTTTTATTCCAATTGCAAGTTACTTCCTCGACTTTCATTCCGTATTGGGTATTACGGCCTTGTTTCATGTGTCCAGCAATCTTTCGAAAATATTTTTTTTCAGACAAGGCTATGATAAAAAATTAATTCTTACCATAGGCCTTCCTGCAGTGGTATTTGTAATTGTTGGTGCATGGTTCAGTAAGTTTTTGGATATCAAAATTCTTGAAATATTACTCGCTGTTTTTTTGATAGGCTTAAGCCTGGTACTATTGGTTTTTAAAAATTGGGCAGTTAAGCCAACGGTTGCCAACTCGGTGTTAGGTGGTGTTTCGTCAGGACTCATAGCAGGGTTATTGGGCACAGGAGGTGCCATACGTGGCATTGTTTTGGCGGCCTTCAATCTTAAAACAGAAGTTTTTATAGCCACCTCGGCCATCATTGATTTGGGCATAGATGCTTCGCGAAGTGTTGTGTATTTTTTCAATGGATATATGCACAAAGATGATTTGTATTTAATTCCCATTTTATTGGTAGTGAGCATAGCAGGCACTTATTTTGGCAAACGCATTTTGAAACATGTATCCGAAACTCAGTTCAAGTCTCTTGTACTGATTTTAATTTTATTGACAGGTATAATAACCTTATCAAAATTTTTGAAAACATGAAAGCAATTATAACAGAAAGACTTTTTTTACGCGCTGTAACCCTAGATGATTTAATGTTCATTCATTCCTTGCATTCGCTTCCAGAGACCGATAAATACAATACTTTGGGTATGCCAACAGATATAAATACAACAGAATTATTGTTGAGGGAATGGTTAAAGGCCTCGGCAGAATTGCCGGTAAAAAAAATAGTGTTACTTATTAAAAACAAAGCATATTGTCCTATTGGGGTATTCGGTATTAATATGGGCAAACCTAACTATGACAGTGCCGAGATCTGGTATAAATTTCATAAGGATTTTTGGAACCTGGGGTACGCAACGGAAAGTGTAAAAGCAGTGCTTAATTTTGGTTTTAAGGAATTAAAATTACACAGAATTGAGGCTGGTTGTGCAGTTGGAAATATAGCCTCTGAGAGGGTGCTATTAAAGGCAGGTTTTATTAAAGAAGGACGGTCGCGCAAGAAATTGCCAATACGCGGTGAATGGCAGGATAATTTTTCTTTCGCTATTCTAGAAGAGGATTATTTAGCGTAATTTTTAAATTAAAAAATCTTGGTAATCACCAAGAATTAACTTTCTTAAATTGGGCAACTTTGCCACAAAAATAGTATGGCAAATAATTGGTTAGACAAATTCGAATATCCTTTTGAATCTCATTACATTGAATTAAACGCTGCTAAAATGCATTACATAGATGAGGGCGAAGGTGAGGTGATTTTTTTGGTACATGGCACACCTTCTTGGAGTTTTGATTTCCGACATCTTATAAAAGCATTGCGTAAAAATTACCGTTGTATTGCCATTGATCATATTGGTTTTGGGTTATCAGAAAAGCCTAAAAATTATGATTATTCCACAAGAAAGCACAGCGAATCCCTAAATGCATTTATAGAGGCAAAACAATTGCAAAATATTAACTTAATAGTTCATGATTTTGGTGGCCCAATTGCACTTAATATTGCTATTCAGCAGCCACATTTATTTAAGTCGGTTACCATTCTAAATTCATGGTTGTGGAGCAGTGCAAATGAGCCTCACTTTATAAAATTTAGCAAAATATTAAAAAGTCCTTTGTTGTCATTTTTGTATTTATATCTCAATTTTTCAGCCCGTTTTGTATTGCCAAAATCTTTTGGAAAAAATAAACTAGATGGGCACATTGGAAAACAATATACTCGTCCTTTTGCCAATAAAAATGAGCGGTATGGCACTTTGGCTTTTGCAAAATCTCTGTTGAATGATCAGGAATGGTTTCAATCGTTATGGCAGCAACGTGCAACACTTTTTAATAAACCCATTTGCGTTATTTGGGGCATGCACGATCCTGTTGTTTTGCCTTTGGAATTAGAGAAATGGAAACAAGGATTTCCAGATGCAAGTATCTTTGAATTGCCAGATGTTGGTCATTTTCCGCAAGAAGAATCACCCAATTTAGTTTTGGAGGCTATTCAAATTTTTTTGAGGCGTTAATTTGATCGATTCAATTCTGTGCTTTCTTTTTTGCTTTTAAAAAGTGGTCTACCCTGCAATGCTTGAAGCAAAACAAAACAAGCCAATAGGCCATAGATGAAACTTGCAAAAATAACAGCTTTATTGTTTTTTAGAACAAAGTAAGAAAGCAAAGGTAGCACCTGTAGCGCATGCATGCCTATAAAATGTGCAACACGCGGATCACCAAATTTGGTACTCCAATTTAACAGTGGAATACCTGGTCCACCATCCGCACCACCAATGGTATGCGTAAGCCGGGATCCCATTATAAATCCCTCGAATGCGAATACAACAAATAGTAATAAACCCAATCGTATGCCCCATAAATAATATTGAGGAAGATGAGGAAAGTTTTGGGTAAAAAATAGAACACAAACATAAGCTGTATATAGCGTTACCAATGTTGCGGCTAGGGCCATAAGAGAATACATTGTGGTATAAAACGAGGTGCTTAAATTAAAGTGTGACAGTTGCCCTTTGGCAGCTTGAATGGCAATGTATATTATTTCGAATCCCAATAAGATAATAGTTGTATAATTGAACATGGTGCTGTTAAAATTAGACAAATAATGTATAAACCAAGCCATTGCCCATGCATATAAAAAAGTAGAGAATGCGAATTTGAACGGCTTATACCAAGCACTTACATTGAATACTTGAGTTGTGGTAATGCGTGTAAGTAAAAGACATAACATTGCAAAGGCGAAACAGATAATTCCGAAATAAAAAAGTACTTCGTTACGTGTTTTTAAAGTTTGAATAAATGTAAGCATATTATTTGCTGGGGTAACAAAGATATTAATTGTTTGTTGTGCTAGTCTTAACATTTGTTAAGAAATACACGCGACAATAAGCATTGTGGAATGTTATTGAGCCTCATTCAAAGTTGTCATTGAAGGTCTATTAATAACCATCTATTTCATCGCTGACCATGAATGCTAAAACGCCATTAGCGGTAAAACATACCACTTGGTATGTTATATGGACTTGATAATTCAGATGACCCAAGCATTCGCGGATAACCTCAAAAAATCTGTTAATCTGTGGCCCTTGTTTTGGCCTTACTTCGAAGCGCATCTTCAGGGTATGGGTATTAAATAACTCAACCTTAAAAATGTTTTACTTCGCTATAGAAAAGTTCTCCCGCAAATCTAACTATGATGAGTATTAATATAATCACCCAAGTTTTTTGAAATCGGAGATAGGTTGGCCTGTCTTGGCTAGTAATTGCCTAAGTATACTTGAAAAGACATAGGGAATTCATTTTTTATGGGTTATTTTAATCTAATATTTCGCAATGGTGGCCAGTATTTTTAATCAACTCTTCCAATTTTGAAATATGATCTGGGTGATTTTCGACTCTGAAAATCCGATCACTATCCGACAAATCAAAATTGACATGTACATTTGGAAACACCGACTTAAACGATGTTGCAATTTGATCTGCAAGATTGGAATCTTCAATATTGGTTTTAAACACCTCGAACATTTACAAATTTATTTTGGGCTGAAAATGCAATAGCCAATGTAACCCATATTGATCTATTATATCTGCAAAATACGCTCCTTGCTCACTCATTTCCAAAGCTTTTTTAATATTGGCACCATTGGAAAGTTTTTTGTAATAAGTTGCTATTTCATTTTCACTTTTACATACCAGCATAATGGAAATGCGGTTGCCCTGATTTAAATAATGATCGCTTGGCATATCGGAGGCCATTAACATCATGTTACCATTAATGAGGGTGGCATGTAATATAGACTGTTTCATTTTTTTGGGAAGATTGGCCGCCAATGGGGTTTCCCCAACGGTTTGAAGAAAGAGCTCGCCACCCAAGCATTTTCTATAAAATAACATGGCTTTTCGGCAATTGCCGTTAAAGATTAAATAGGGACTAATTTGCATCTACCGAATACTAGGCCTCTAGCAAAGTTTGAATGTCCATTTTGCGCATTTTTAAAAAGGCATTGGTGACTCTGCCCGCACGCTCAGGATCGTTCATCAGTTGGCCCAAAATACTTGGCACTACCTGCCATGATACTCCATATTGGTCTTTCAACCAGCCACACATGCTTTCTTCACCACCTTCGGTAAGACTGTTCCAAAAATGGTCGAGTTCATTTTGATCATCGCAATTAATTACAAATGATACCGACTCATTAAATTTAAAATTCGGTCCACCATTCAAACCCATAAATTTGTTGCCATTCAATTCAAACATTACGACTACTGGGTTTTCAGAAAGTATGCGCGAATTGGGGAATATAGAGCAATAAAAGGTGGCGGCTTCTTTGGCTTTATTGTCAAACCAAAAGCAAGGATAAATTTCTTTTTTCATTTTTTTTCATTTTAATTTAACTAGACATCTACAAGTATTTTGATTTATATACCACTCCAAACAAAATCCATTGGGGTCTATATCTGGCAAGGCAATTAATGCTTTAAATACTTCACTTAATTTTTCGGGTGTTTCCATAAAATTCAACACGTCTTTGAATACATAACGGCCTTTTGGGAGGGTGTAAATTGGTAAACTATGTTGACTATATTCGCCAACTTCTAATTCTTCTGCAGCGGCCATATATTGTATAATACCATCTTTATTTGGAAAAGATATGCCATAATAATGGCGTTTAGTGTCAAAGGTCGTTAAGGTGTGCAGGCTTTGATGGGCTTTTAGTACACCATCGGGAAAGCGCTCTGCCTTTACACAATAGACAGTTACATCTTTTTCGAAAATTAAATGTTCCATTTATATTGTTTTTCAGGAAGCTTGAATCTGCGAATTTAATTTGTGGTAGAGCCTGTATGAAATAGCACCTAAAACTACTGGCAATAAAATAAAAAGGTGGCCAGGCATAAATCCTGCAAATGAAACCACAGAATAAAAGGCCCCAATTAAGTCGAAGAACAAGCCCGCATAAGCCCATTCTTTAACTCTTGGAAACCCTGGAATAAGGATGGCGATACTACCCAATATTTTAGCAACTCCAATAAAAGGAATGAAGTATTTTGGGTAACCCAAATCGGAGATAAATTTAACGGCATCATCAGCCATTAATACATCTGGAATAGCTGTAAAAGCCATAAAGGCAGCGAACAGTCCTGTGAATATCCAGTAAGCAATTTTTGTTTTTTTCATATTAATTTGATATTATTTTTTTTCGATGCAATTGAACATCCATTGTACGCCAAACTTATCGGTACATGATCCAAAATAATCACCCCAGAACATGTCTTGTAACTCCATTTCAATTTTTCCGCCATCGGATAACAATTGAAATAAGTGTTGGGTTTCTGATCTTGTATCTGGTTCTAAATTAATGTAAACATTGTTGCCCATATTGATTTTAAATCCCATAGATTCTGGAGCATCTGTGCCCATTAATAGATGGTCGCCAATGGTTTTTATGGCCACATGCATTACCAAATTTTTATCAGCATCTGCCAATGGAGGCGTGCCTTCCATTGCAGGAACATCGCTCAGGCGTTGAATGCCATTTACGAAATCGCCACCGAAAACTGTTCTGTAAAAAAGAAAAGCTTCTTCTGTTTGACGCGGAAAATTGAGATACGTATTAACTCTGGCCATGCTATTATTTTTCTAATATTTTTTTAATATTCATTAAATTTTGAGCTTGTGCTTCCGCAATCATTTTTTTGCCAAAAATATAAGAGGGCAAATTCATGGGATATTTCGTGTCGCTATAAAATTCAGTAGTAACCATGGTTTCATTTTCTGAAACAGCTTTAAAAATATTGGCTGCTTTTGAATGGCCTTCGAATGGGCGTTTAAAGCGCAAGTCTACATCCATACGGTCTATAGATAAGGCAGTAATTTCTTGCTCACCTTCACCAACATCATTAATTTTGCTGTTCCACTTTTGGGTGGCACCCACTGTACCATCTGTACCTGTAATTTCAGGGTTTAAGTGAGGGTCGGCCATTACCCAAATGCTGTAAGCCTTTTGGTTTTCTAGCATGCGCATGTAATCATAAACAACTTGTCTTGGTTGGTGTATGGTTTCGGTAACAGAAACTGTGTATTGATTGGGTACAAATAGTGCCACAATAAAGGGCAATGCAATGAGGCATAAAATGACTATGCCTATTCTTTTTAAAATTTTCATATTGGTATTAATTATTTTCTACATAATGTTTAAAATTATCAAGGATGGCTTGCCAACCACCTTTTTGTAAATCGTGTGAATTTAATTGTTCTGGTTCAAAAACTTCTGTAACGGTAGTTGAATGACCATCGCTATTAAAAGTAATACTCACCGTTCGGTTGTCGCCCAAAAGGATGTGCATGAACTCGTGGTTTTTAAGATCAGTGTAAGCACCTATAAAGTTGAACCCGAAACTGCCGTCTTTAGCTTCCATGCGGTAGTCAAATTGTCCTCCAATTTTTAGGTCGTTGGTAGCACTTGGTGTATGCCAGTCGGGCGAGGCGTTGTACCATTTTTCGATATGAGCAGGTTCTGTAAACAGTACCCATACTTTTTCTAAAGGGGCCTCTATGGTAGTGGCCACTGTAATGACGGTTTTGTCAGTTGTTGATTCCATTTCACTCATTATTATAATGCAAACATACAAGGACTTATTGAAAACACAACAGTACATAAGCGACAATTAAGGGGCGTTTTGCGACAGATAATTGTATATATTTGTAACATGAAGAATGTATCCATACTTGTATTGGAAACGGCGATTATTGAGGCTATTGCCGATCCTCATTATATGTTTAATGCAGTCAATCAATTTTTAATGGCTTCAGGCAAGAAAGCTTTGTTCAATGTGCAATTGGTAGGTTTGAGCAAAGAAGTAAAGTTAAACGGTGGAGTTTTTTCAGTGCATACCAATCAGTTATTAAAGGATGTAAAAAGCACTGATTTGATTTTTATTCCTGCCATTAGTGGTGACATTCCAACGGCCTTAAAACTCAATAAAAAAACCATTCCGTGGATTGTGGAGCAGCATGCAAAAGGAGCAGAGGTGGCATCGCTTTGCATAGGTGCATTTTTGCTGGCTTCCACTGGCCTGTTAGACGGCAAAAAATGTTCAACACATTGGAATGCAGCCAATGATTTTCGCAGAATGTTTCCTCAAATCGAATTAGTTGATGGCAGTATCATTACCGAAGAGCAAGGTATTTATTCTAGTGGTGGGGCCAATTCTTATTGGAGTTTATTATTGCATTTGGTAGAGAAATACACGAACCGCGAAACGGCCATTTTAGCCTCCAAATATTTTGCAGTGGATATAAATCGCAACAGCCAATCGGCTTATGCCATGTTTCAGGGGCAAAAGGAACATAAGGACGATGCCATCAAAAAAGTGCAGACTTTTATTGAAAATAATATCGATGAAAAAATGACGGTTGATGAATTGGCAGGAATGGTTGCTATTGGACGTAGAAGTTTCGAAAGACGATTTAAACTAGTCACCAATAACTCGGTAATGGAATATATACAAAGGGTAAAAATGGAGGCTGCCAAACGCAGTTTCGAAAACAGCAGAAAGCAAATTAACGAGGTAATGTACGATGTTGGTTATTCCGATACAAAAGCATTTCGTTCTGTCTTTAAAAAAGTGACAGGACTAACACCCATCGAGTATCGCAACCGTTATTTCAAATTGGGGTTGGATTAAAATTTGACTATTTAGTTAATCCTTATCAACTCATTATCCAAAATTTGATTAAATCTATTTCTTATTCCTAATTTAAATGATTAAATATTTTGGAGTAATGGACATTTTTTAGGCTATTTTTAAGACGATTACTTCTAATGGACATTTTTTAGGCTGTTTATTTTTAGGTTATTATTTAACATGTTTTGATATTCCCCATTTTTGCACTATCAAGGAAAACGGACACAGGCT
>JANXMZ010000024.1 GCA_025354385.1 Bacteroidota bacterium | reverse complement strand
AACCACAAACTTTAAATCTGCATCTGTATTGTATTTGGTAGAGCCATCTGGACGTACATGCAAGTTGAGTTCTTTATTGGCGATAAGATCCTGCACCACTTTTTTAAAGTAGAGTTCAGTGCGTGGTTGAATGCGGAAACCAATATGGATGTTTACCTTTATAACTTTGTCATCTACGAGTTCCGAAACATCGTAAGTCAACGTATATGGTTGTTCAGTTCTATTGATGTGTAAAAACCAATAAACATCTGCCCGTTTTGGTTGTTTAGCTAAAATCGATTTAATAATTTTCTCCTCAATTTCATGTCTGCTGTTGGCTTTTGTAAGATAAATCAAATGGGTAGAAAATTTTGGAACCGTTACATCTTCACACAGCATTTTTAATTGTGGAACATGCTTGCCTAAATCCGTAAAATGGGTAAGTTTATTATTGATTTTGCGTGCATAATGCCAAATGTACATCGTCATGAAAATAAATAGTTCGAAAAACAAGAACATCCATCGTTCTTTAATTTTGGCGACATTGGCAATAAAGAAAGAAGTTTCTACCGTAGCAAATAGCAAAAGCAATGTGATAACAAGTAGTTTATTCCATTTTAATTTATACAACAAGAAAAAGCTAAGCAGGTAAGTGGTCATCATCATGGTAATGGTAATGGAGAATCCATAAGCCGCTTCCATATTGGTTGAAGATTGAAAATACAATATCATTAACATGCACCCTATCCATAGCAATGTATTCACACTTGGAATATAAATCTGCCCCTTGGTTTCTGTTGGTTGTTTCACTGCAACTCTTGGCCAAAAATTAAGATTAATAGCTTCGCTAATTAATGTGTAACTGCCACTAATGAGAGCTTGAGATGCTATGATTGTGGCTGCCGTAGCAATCACAATTCCAGTTATTAAAAACCAACTGGGCATCATTTCAAAAAATGGATTTCTACCACCGAGGGTAGTTGTATGTTGTTGCATTAACCATGCGGCTTGCCCAAGGTAATTTACCACCAGACATACTTTTACAAAAATCCATGTTAATCTTATATTTCTTCGGCCACAATGTCCCAGGTCAGAGTATAAGGCTTCTGCCCCTGTAGTGGCTAAAAATACAGCACCCAATAACCAAAATCCTTTGGGATATTGTGTAAGCAGTTGATAAGCGTATTTGGGATTTAAAGCATTTAGAACTGAAGGAAATTGAAAAATGTGCAGCCATCCCATGCATAGCAACATTACAAACCAAATGGCCATTACAGGACCAAATATGCCACCTATTTTTTGGGTACCAAAGCGCTGAAAGAAAAATAATAAGGAGAGAATAATAATAACGATGGGCACCGTTGGGATGTGTTCAAAACCTTTCAGCATGGTTAGCCCTTCTATGGCGGAGGCCACAGAAATTGGCGGTGTAATAATGCCATCTGCAAGCAGGGTAGTAGCACCTAAAATAGTTGGAATAACAAGGTGTTTGCCATATCGCCTTACCAAAGCATACAAAGAAAATATACCACCTTCACCATCATTATCGGCTTTTAAAGTAAGCCACACATATTTAATGGTGGTTTGAAAAACGAGGGTCCAGAAAATACAAGAAACGCCTCCAAATACGAGCATTTCATTGATGTTCCTTTCGCCTACTATGGCTTTTAATACGTATAAAGGGCTAGTGCCAATGTCGCCATATATGATGCCTAGAGCTACCAGTAATGAAGCGGCTGTTATTTTCTTTTTATGTTCCGAAATTAAATTTGCCATTGCACAATTATTAGTGCAGCAAAATTGCATCGGAATGTATTTGCAGAATATAAAATTGGTGACTTAAAACATAAAGAAATTATAAAGAAAGCATTTTAAAGAAACCGATATCCAACGCCACTTTCTGTTAAAATGTGTTTGGGTTGATTGGCGTTGTTTTCAATTTTTTTGCGCAGGGTGCCAATGAAAACACGCAGATACTGGGTTTCCGTTTGGTAACCTACACCCCATATTTCTTTTAGAATGAATTGATGGGTGAGTACCCGTCCCTCATTTTTAGAAAGCAATACCAACAAATTAAATTCTGTTGACGTTAGTTTGATAAGCTCGCCATTTTTTTTAGCGGAACGCGCAGTAATATCAATCTCAATATCATTGCAAATAATCATATTGTTGTTATTGTCTTCTGTCATATTCTTGCGCATGGCAGAGCGTATACGGGCCAATAATTCTGCAGTGCGAAAGGGTTTGCACAAATAATCGGTGGCGCCATTGTCTAAGGCTTTCACAATATCTTGTTCGCTGTTTTGAACCGATAGTATAATGATAGATTTGTTGTACCAATTGCGCAGTTCTTTCAAAATTTCATGTCCACTTTTATCGGGTAAACCAAGGTCGAGTAAAATTAAATCGGGTGGATGGTTGGCGGCCATCAATATCCCATTTTTCCCATTTTCGGCTTCACTCACTTTATAGCCATTGCTCTCTAATGCTATCTCAAGTAATTTGCGAATGGGGGGCTCATCGTCTATAATTAAAATTTCAGCTTTACTCATTTTTTAATTGGCTTAAGTAAGATGTTTCTGCATTTATACTGATGGTAAAAGTAGCACCGCCACCAGGGGTATTACTCAACTCTATTTTTCCTTTTTGCGCTTCTACAAAACCTTTAACGATAGAAAGGCCCAAGCCACTACCTCCAGTTTTGGTATTGGGAACTCTATAAAATTTATTGAATACAAACGGTGTCTCTTCCGAGGCAATGCCTTTTCCATGGTCGCTTATGGTAATGGTGCAATGATCCTCAACAAGGCTAGCTTCCAAGCTTATTTTTGTTTTATCAGGCGTGTATTGCAACGCATTGTGCAGAATGTTTTTGATTGCCTCGTACATTAAACCGCGGTCGAGTTTAAATAATGGTAATTGATCATTCGGTGTAAATTCAATGCTGTGATTGTCTGCAACACTGATTTTATTGATAACATCGCTTATCAATTCATTTAAATCGCACCAGTCAAAATGGGGTTTCAATGTGCCGGTTTCTAGGCGACTCATGTTCAATAAATTTTCTACTTGCCTGTCCAATCGCCAGCCTGCGGTTTCAATTTCATTTAACAATGCTGTTTGATTAGCAACAGATAATTTGACTTTATTTTCTTGCAATGTATCCACAGCGCCCACAATTGTAGAAATTGGGGTGCGTAGTTCATGCGAAAGCGAATTCAATAAAGTATTGTAAAGTTGTATAGTTTTTTCTTTTTCCTCTTTGTCGCGTACTTTGTTTTCTTCCTTTCTTATTTTAAAAGTAAGGGTTGCATTGACGGAGGCAATAAAGAAGTAGAGCAAAAACATTAAAAAATCTTCGGCATTATCAATGTGGAAAGTAAAAACTGGCGGAATGAAAAAATAGTTCCATAGCAATGCACTTAGGGCGGAGGCCAATAGCACTGGCAAAATATCAAACAACATGGCCAATACAGAAACGGTCATAAGCAACAGCAATGCCACAACTTTATACCCTGTATAGGGGATGCTGTAAAACGATAGGATGGCCACCAACAGCACCAAGCCAATGCTCAGTAAGTACTGGTATGCTTTTTTAAGTTGTCTGGTTTTAATCGGCATCTTTTGTTATAACAATGGCATAACAAAGGTATATTTAAAAACATAAAGATATTATAAAGAATAAGGCGCGTGAAAAATTCATGTCAACTCGTTTCATCGGTATTCATAATCCGTAAAATCATCGTAACTTATTCTTATTTGTTTAATCAGTTCGGGATTTATAGTATAGCCTTTGCAAATATATTCGTTAGGAGTGTCATCCTTAGAATCGTAATTAACTTGTCCCAATGCTACAGTGCTTAACGGGTGGTGTTGCTCGTCAAAAAGGGTCATGTTGAATAAAGGGCCAGTGTGCTTTCCATTCCTAGGTAGGGTTGTACTATTTTTGCCTGCAGCTTCAATGTAAAAGCACCATCGGCCATCTAGAAATAATTCTAAAAACATGTTTTTAAAAACAAAAGAACCTTTGTTGTCGATGTCTTTGAAGTAAAATTTTTTTTGAGCAACACTGTCATTGTCGTGTTCGTTTTGTTTCATCTCTGAATTAACAAAACTTCCCATAGCGTGATTCATAGTAAAAAGAGAAATAATTTAGTTTATCTCAAATATAAGCAAAAAATTATCATCTTGAAACTCATTTATGCACAATTTAATGCATTAGTTTTAATATTAAAGCTTAATAGTAAAATGGGGTTTTGTAGGTGCTGTAAATGCCAATATTACAAGGGTTTCGCTTTAAGTAATTGATGGTAAATGAAAAACGGGAAACATCCTTGCGATCGCAAAAGGAGGATAAAAACACCTAGGATTCGGATCTTATAATGCCATGTTGTTAACCTAATGAATTAACTTTTAAAATGTTGCAAAAAGTGCTTGAGTATATAGTACTAGCGCGGGTTTTGGTTGTTCATAATTTTGCAAATTTTTCCATTGTTCAACTTGATTTTTCTCAATTTAGTTTTACTTTTGTTTAAACTAAACACTTAAAACAATGAATAACACACATCACCAGCTAAGAGATTTAATGCTCGAAATTCCCATGGAGAGTAGCGAAGAGGCCTACGAAAAAATGAAATGTATCTTGGTGCTTTACGCTAAAGTTTTAGCAAGCTTGGTTCACGAGCATTCTGTTTTTAATTATTTTGGAAATTTACACAGCATGAGTTTTGATATTAAATCCATTAGGAATAGATTTATGGATGACAAAACCAAAACTCAAATGTATTTAAAATCCAGAAATATGTTAATCATGGATTTGAGCAGTCTTATAAAAATGACCGAGCCAGTTTTGCACACCAATATGTTAAGGGCGATTGTTTAAAACACAACAATCCTTTTTAAACCCTTCTACAGCTGGTCAAAATTTAGTGCACCTATTTTAGGTCTAATTGTATTGCACAATTGGGGGCTATTATTAGCAGACTTTGAGGGTTGAATTATTGTTTTAAAACCATTCATTAAAAATAAAGTATGACTGTATTTTTAGTATTCTATTGTCCTATGCTTTTTATAGTTCAGGCAGATGAAATGGATATACTGACCAAGTTGGTCGGATTAAGAAAAGCTTTGCGTGTCTGAGGTTTTCGTGTCTGTAAGTTAGGCAGGTTGCAAAACCTGCCTTTTTTTTGTATGTATAGACTTATCCATCCATGCGAATACGCATCCTTCAAATATTTTCGGAGAAAATTTGTTAAAATAAGTGATGGAATATCGTAAACTTTATTGGTCTTCTATTGATGTCCTCCCAAGATTAAGACCACTCAAAAGTAGAGAATTCGGGGTTGTTTTCAGCAAATATGTTTGCAAGGTTTCCTCAAGGCATTCCACCCAACATTGCGTTAGCAAGCATAAAATAACGATGGCTTGTTGGTATTTCTTTTTTTAAAATTTCAACTTAATAAATAATAAGAATACTGGGAGTGGGTTAATGAACTTTTCAAAAACCATCAGTAAGAAATTACAAAAAGTAATTCTTATTTTTCTAAAACCTGGGTAAAATGTTAACCTCTTGATGTCCTAAAGCTTTATCCCCAGTTGCCTTGCACATTGCTTCCAATAAGCAAAAAAAGAAGGATAGTATCCTGTTATCTCTGGAAATTGCCAAGCTCTGCTTTCTTTTCTGCCCGGATAATGTTTGCTTGTAGGATGTTCTTTTGCAATTATAAAGTCGTTGGCCATGTTGGGGTGAGCAAATAAATTAACAATTTCAGAAATTTCGCCAGTGTATATTTGTATTCCATGAATGTTTTTTGAAAGATCAATAATGAACTGTAACACTTTTTCGCTAACGGGATAATTTTTAAAATGCGAGGGTTCTAATAATAAAATTCGATTGGCTTTTTCACCTTTGCGCCATTCCAGATCCAAATTGTAACTGTTGTAAATCAGTGTTGGAATTGACTGGTCAATAATTGGCAATTCACAACTGGGCAATGTTGTTTGTAAATTTAAATGGCTTTTCACTTTTAATGGTTCAGGCACATCCATGTCCATAATTACTTCGTAACTTCTATCCAGATAACTATTGTGCTGCTTGCTAAAAGTATACTTGTTGACATTCTCTTGGTTGAAATAATATTTTTTAGATGCGAAGGCTGCTGCTACCCATTGCCAACTGCAGTTGTTACTTGCAATATCTCCATCTAGCAAGTGGTAATACATCCATTTGGAGGGTTGTTGCCAATGTGCTTTTGCTATATTACAAACCATAGAAGCGGTGTACATGCGAATATGATTGTGCATGTACCCATTCTTGTATAATTTATTGATGGCGATGTCTATGGCTGTTATTTCAGTTGTTGCATTTTCTACTGATGCCACCATTTGGGAATGCATTGCATCTGGTTGTGATTGTTTAAGATCGTTCCATATAGTATCACCAACATGTTGCCAAATGCGCTGATAATATTCTCTCCAAGCTAGTTCTTGAAGGAATTTACTGATCTCATATACTTGATAGCCTTTCTGCAAAACACTTGATACTATCTGTTTACTAGAAATTATTCCGCGAGAGATGTAAGGGGATAAATAGGTGACATCACCATTGATGAAATTTCTAGTTTTGCCATACTTAATTGGATTTATTTGATTAACCCTTTCCATGATGTTTGTATAGTTTGTAGGAAAATCAGGTACAGCCAAAGGTGTTTCTTCTGATAATAAATGAAAACTCATTTTAACGCTTGCTTATTTTATTGTTGCTAATACTTTTTTGAAGTTTGCACTTGAAACGATTAACGACATTGTCTCTGAGTGCTTCGTGTTTCGTGGTGCGACCTTTGGTGCGTTCCCTCCATAATTTAAAACTCGATCTTTTCAGTGTGTTTCGCATCAGTTTGATCACATCTTCTTGCTTTAGCCCAAACTGTTTTTCTATGGCTTCAAAAGTGGTGCGGTCTTCCCAAGCCATTTCAATAATGCGGTCTATGTCTATCTCATTTAAATTATTCATCATTTCTAACTAAAATTAATCTGTAAATTGTTGTCATCTTCGTGGTTTTTTCGATTGGTATGTATCGCTAAAATTTTTGTATTGTTTTTGAGTACGGTCTTAGATTTTTTTGTGTTCCATAAACTCACTCTGGCAAAAGCAGCCGCTGTTTTGGAATCTATAATTGGGGCAGCATAATCTGAACCAATTATACATTGATACATGTTTTGCTCCATGTCTGACATAAGCCATGGTTCATGAATTAATTTTTCTGGTATATTTTGCAATGCGGGTATCCATTTTTTAATAAAGATTCCCTGTGGGTCGTGGTCTTTAGATTGTTTTATTGGATTGTAGGTGCGGATGGTATTGACACCCATTGTACCTGCCTGCATTTGAAATTGAGGATAATGGATGCCAGGTTCATAATCTAAAAATTGTTTAGCCAAATGATGAACGCCCGCTTGCCAAGGTTGCCATAGCTGATGCGTAAGGAAGGTAACAAGCATACTTCGCATTCTAAAATTAAGATAGCCAGTCGCCATCACACATTTCATACAGGCATCTACCAAAGGATATCCTGTCTCTCCTTTTTCCCAAGCTGCTAAATACAAATCGTTTTTTGTATTTCGAATCTCATCAAAACCATAGTTCAGATTTTTAAATTCTATGCTGCAGTCAGTCTCAAACTTCTGAATAAAATGACAATGCCAATGCAACCGACTTATAAAAAAATTAATATTGAATTTATTGCCATTTTGTGTAATAGCTTTCAATGCAGTTTGATAAATTTGTTTGATGCTTAGGTTGCCCCAAGCAAGGTAGGGTGAAAGTCGACTGCAACTTTTACGACTTTCCATTGGTTTGCTGATCTGCTGACTATAATGAGCAACCCTTTGGTTTAAAAAACTATTTAAATACGTGTTGGCATAAGTTTCTCCTCCTGGTTGAAAATTGGGTTGTTTGGCAGTAATGCTTTTATAAAAACGTTCGTTTGTTTTAATGGTTGTTAGAAGTTCACCTGTGTCTATTGTTTGTAATTTTACTAAATCAACCTCAAACAAGGGTTCGTGCATAGTCGCATGCCAATATTTGCTAAAATCTTTTCTTGCTTTCAGTCCTCTAATTACTCCATTGGTGGGAGATTCATTCCATTGGATATGATTGTTCTTACAAAAAGTCTTCACTGCTTTGTCCCTATCGTAACTTATTTGATTGCCAATTTCTTGATGCGAAAAGATAAATTTAATGGTGTAATGATCTTGTATTTTTCGAAAAGTTTGGATGACTTCGGAATAGGTAATTTGAAGCACTAAGTTATGGCTTTCTAAAACTTTTTGCATTTGTTGGAGCGACTGATAAACAAATCGCCAATGTCTTTCAGAACTATCTGCATAATTGAGAAGTGAAGGCTCAAAACAATATAGCAAAATAGCAGGTAAGCCCTCTGCAATGGCCAATTGAAGTGGTCTGTGGTCATTAAGCCGAAGGTCGCGCTTCAACCAAATAATATTAACGGAAGGTTTCATAAATGGCTGCTATTAATTTTATCCTTATTTATCCTACATTTATCGCTGCAATATTTAACCTCAAGCCATGCCTTTTCCCATTTTTTTCGCCAAGTAAAAGGCCGATGGCATACCACACATATTTTAGAAGGTAAATTTTCTTTTTTTATAGCTTTCATTCCATGTGGTTTTATTGTTCTTCTTTTCAGATTTTGAGTGTAATGGCAATGGCTTATTTGTTTTTTATAAACCGTTTAAGTAGGTTTGGGCATTGTTCAAATGGGTGTTTCTTTTATCTTCACTCATTTTGTCGAAGGTGCTTACTAGCATGCCTAACCTTGGGTTTTTCAAAAAGAAGCTGCGGTGTTCATGCATAAAGCGCCAAAAAAGACCATCCCAAATCGGCTGCCATTCTCCTTTCTCATAGTCACTCATTTTCATTAAATAATTGCTACCACTGATGTAAGGTTTGGTGGTCATTAAACCGCCATCGGCAAACTGTGTCATGCCATATACATTGGGCACCATTACCCAATCGTAAGCATCTATGAATAGTTCCATAAACCATCGATAAACTTCATCTGGATCAAACTCACAAAGCAACATAAAGTTGCCCAATACCATTAACCGTTCTATGTGATGACAATAGCCCGTTTTTAGTACTTTCTGAATGGTTATATCAATTGGTGCGATACCTGTGGTGCCTTTCCAAAAACTGTCGGGAATCTTTCGTTTAAATTTCCAATAATTAGTGCTTCGCTGTTTCCTGCCTTCGCGCTCATATACTATTCGGATAAATTCGCGCCAACCTATTATTTGTCTTATAAATCCTTCGAGCGAATTGATAGGAATATTGTTATGTTTGGTCTGTATTAATACGGCCTCTATAATTTGTTGAGGCGTTAATAATCCTATATTTAGCATCGGTGTTAGCAAGGAATGATGTAAAATATTTTCATCTGCAACAATGGCATCTTCGTAAATGCCGAATTTTTCAAATCTGTTTTTCAAAAAATCATTCAGGCAATCTTCTGCTTCGGTAAAGGTGCTTGCAAAAAAATGAGGTGGATTTGTATTTCCATAATTATCAGAAAAATGTTGCTGCACATATTTTATGGCCTCCGTAACATATTGGTTGGTGGGAGGGAAATAGACGGAAGGAACCAGTTCTTTTTTTGGATACTTCATTCGGTTTTCAGAATCGAAGGTCCATTTTCCATCTTTTGGTTTACCATCGGGTTCTAATAATATTTGTTGTTGTTTTCTCTGATAGATGTAAAAATCTGTTTGAAAGTAAGTTTTCTTTTTATTGAAATATTCTTGGTGCACTTTTAACTCATTCAGGAAGCAGGGTGAAGGGTAAATGGTTAGGGCGATATTGTATTTTTTACAAGCCTTTTGGATGCGTTGGGATAACCAGTCGTCTGAGACCTCTGCCATGTGAATGTTGGTAATTTTTTGTTCCAATAATGAGGCGATTAGAAGACTTGTATCATTTTTTTCGTCCATGGATTCTATGTATTGAACGGTGTAATTTTGGTTCGTTAAATACGCTTCATAAAACTTCATGCTAGCGCGGTGGAGTATAAGTTTTTGTTTATGAAACCTGTATTGTCGAAAAAAAAGCCATTCTTCCACTAAAATCACTGGCCTGTTTTTTTGCAATGCAGGATGCATTTTAAACAATTGATGGGGGAAAACCAATACCACTTCATTCATAAAAAAATTAAACAATCTGGGTTCTGTAATGTTTTATTGATAATTTATTGACATGACAATTTACAACACAGCAGACATAAACACATGGGAACGTTTTTACAGGGCTAATTTTATCAATAGTCTTACTGGTTTTAAGTCTGTAAGTCTTATAGGTACTGCCAATAACAAAGGTCAAAATAATCTCAGTGTTTTCAGCAGTATGGTCCATCTTGGCTCTAATCCGCCATTGATAGGATACATCAATCGACCATTAGAATCATCTGCCCATACATTTTCAAACATTGAGGCAACAGGCGAATATACCATCAATCACATCCATTCGCCATTTGTGCACAAGGCACACCAAACCAGTGCCAAATATTCCGAAAGCATAAGTGAGTTTGCGGAAGTTGGACTAACCCCAGAATTTTTAGATGGTATAAACGCTCCTTTTGTTAAAGAAAGTAAGATTAAGTATGCATTATCCTTACAGGAAATTATTCCCATTCGATTAAATAATACTTTTCTGGTAATCGGAAAAGTAAGCAGGATAATTGTAGAAGAAGACATTGTATCGGATGATGGATTTATACATCTTGAAAAAATAAATTCAATTTGCAGCAATGGTATCGATGCCTATTACAATACAGATTTAATCAATCGCTTTAGCTATGCCAAGCCGGGTAAACCTTTGCAAATAATTGAATAGCGTGAGCAATAAGATATTTTTAAAAGCCAAATGGGAATACCTTGCAATGTTTAATTACGAAGTAAACCCAGCCGTTTTGCAATCGCATCTTCCACCTCATACCCAATTGGATTTGCATGAGGGGAAAGCCATTGTGAGTGTGG
Source organism: Bacteroidota bacterium (assembly GCA_025354385.1). Classification (GTDB taxonomy): domain Bacteria; phylum Bacteroidota; class Bacteroidia; order NS11-12g; family UBA955; genus JABMMZ01. Next base: position 16,941 of record JANXMZ010000024.1, on the reverse strand, counting down.
TTGGATTTTTGTTTAACAATGTCCGTGTAAGGAGTATACAATGGCCAGGTTTTGCAAATTTTGAGGAGGTAAACTTGCGTTATTACATTAAGTATTTTGACGGGGAAGAATGGAAAAGGGGTGTTGGATTTATTTCGGAAATAGTGCCAAAATCTTTAATTTCCACTATTGCTAATTTTTTTTACAATGAGCATTATAGTACCGCTGAGATGAGCCATGATATCGTTCATAAAAGTGAGACATTGGAGGTTACTTATCGATGGAAAAAGAAAAACCAGGATTGGAACACGATGTGGTTAAGCGCCCACCCAAAATTAAACGCTATTGAACCTAACTCACAAGAAGAGTTTATTTTTGAGCACTACTTTGGTTATAATAAATTAAGCGAAACAACCACCATAGAATATGCTTTGGCGCATCCGCGGTGGCAATTATATGAGGTGAACGAATACAAATTGAGTTGTAATATTGAAAAGTTGTATGGAGCCGCTTTTGCACCTTTTATTCAAGAGGTCAAACCCTTAACTGTTTTTCTGGCAAAGGGGTCGGAAGTGGAGGTTAGAACACCTAGGAAACTTTTTAAGTAGTTTAAAATCAAGTGGTGTAAATTTATTAATGGTATCAAATGTTTAATTGACTATTAGTTGGTTTTATTGGATTTTTGATCATCGAACTTTGGTATCATGAAATAGGATACAACACCTTCTTTTGGTAAAGTAGGTTGACTAATTTTTCATTTCGCTCAGATAGTAAAAATCCTTACCATCCATCGCTGCCAAAACATTTTTCAATAAAGTTATGTTTAACTAAATTAAAACATGAGTCAACAAATTACCACTATTTCCTTTTTTAAATTTTCTACTTTGAGCAATAAAGTATGGGGCTTTAAAATGATGCAGTTTGCAAAAAGTGATTTGGTTGGTTTAAAAGGGTTGTCGTTTTATAGATTAATGGGCAGTGGAAAGGGGAGAGGTTTTAATCCATTGCCAGATTGGTCGGTATACTGTTTGCTTCAGGTATGGGAATCTGAAAATGCGGCAAATGCTTTTTTTACAACTTCAGATTTGATAAAGCAATATGCCAAACACACAGATGAATTATGGACGCTTTATATGAAAAATATTTCTGCAAGTGGTGCCTGGGTTGGCAAAAATCCATTTGAGAAAGGTGCAGATTTGGATCCTAGTAGGCCAATTGCAATTATTACAAGAGCAACTATTAAGTGGAATTGGCTTATGCAATTTTGGAAATATGTACCTACCTCAAAGCAAGCCTTAGAGGGCAACGCGGGCCTAATTTATACGAAAGGCATCGGAGAAGTTCCCGTCGTACAAATGGCCACATTTAGCTTGTGGAAAGACTTTGAATTTGTTAAGCAATTTGCCTACCAGAGCAAACAACATCAAGAAGCCATCCGAAGAACACGTCAAAATAATTGGTACGCAGAAGAGTTGTTCGCAAGATTTCAACCATATAAATCAACAGGGACCTGGGAGGGTAAAGCTATTTTAGATTTTTAAGATGCTTATATTGGCGTTGCAACTACCGTCATAATACCAAGCGAACTTTTTTTCTCCATCCATTTTTTGGGCATGAATAATAACTTTCCAAGTAGAAATTTATAAAATTCATTCTCCATATTTTTATTCCATTGAATGCCTTTTATTTCCATTTCACTCATCCAATATAATAAATAAGGATCCATGGTGCCATAGGTGAGTATTTTAGAAACCTTCCAATTAGATTTTTGAAGTAGTAAAGTTATATTATTGGGAGAGAATAATGAAATATGTCGGGGCGTATGCCACCCTGCCCAATGCTCGCCATATTTTTCCCTACTTGTTGAATCAAAATTAGGAATTTCAATAATGAGTGAAGTGGAGGGTTTGGCAATTGATTTTAGACGACTAAGGTTTTCGAGTGGCGTATAATCATGCTCTAAATAATGCCACATGGTAATAACATCGGGTTGTAAATTATTAGCAAGGTCTTTAATTTCTCCTATCTTTAAATCTAACCCTTCAAATTCAGATGAATCTGCTTTCCATCCTTCATCACTAAAGTCTATGCCCATGGTTCGGCAATTTAATTTTAGATGACAAGCTTTTAAAAAACTGGGCTTACCACACCCAATATCAAGAATCAAATCATTCCTGGATAGGGTATGAACATCCTCTACCATCTTTACCCTTTTTAAATCCAATTGGCGTTGACTGTTCTCTACTAAATTCTCAAATTGGCCCCAAGCTTTAGCACCCCTGTAAGGCAAATAATAAGAGGTGTAGTAATTTTTTAATTGATCTGTGGGTACTCGGGGATTTAAGAACACCAGTTGACATTCCCTGCATTGATCGAAATTAAATAAAGCCCTATTAGTGTGCATTTGAGCAGTAGTTGCAATAAAAGTACCAATTTTGGTGGCGTTGCAGATAGGACAATTGGTGAGTTTTTTCATGGCTTTGTGTTGAGCAATGGGGCGAGAAAGTACTAGAGATAATGCTTTTTGGTTTTTTGTATAAAATGAATGGGTTGCGTTATTTCAATTAATTTTTGTAAAAATACAGAATTTTATGAATATTGAAGCAGGCGCCAGATTGACCCTATTTAAATAAACCTTCCTGTGAAAATTTTGTTTTTAAGCAGGCAAACATGAACTTAACAATTGAACCTTAATTTTTGATTTGATTGCAGCTCGACAAGAATAAACTTTCAATTATTGAAATGAATTTGATGAGCATTATCAAAGGCGGTAATGAATTGTTTAAACAATTGAATGGCTTGATTTTCATTTGAGAACCATGGATATTGGTGCAGACCTTTTAATTGTGTGTAGGTTAGTGACAATAGATTATCTTTGCCTTTTTAATAAGTGCATTACTAAATCTATTTAATAAAATCAATCAACCAATCAATGAAAGATAAAAATAATGACTCAAAAATACTCAGAAGCCAGTATATTCCTACTTCAGAATTTTATAGCCAAATCATCGATAGTCTCCAAGATTATTCCATACTTACACTGGATAATGAATTAAAAATTAACAGTTGGAGTTCTGGTTCGGTGACCATTTTTGGATATGAGTCAGACGATATTTTAGGCAAAAGTTTCGATATCATTTTTACAGATGAGGATATAAAAAATGGAATTCCTCAAAAGGAGATAGACAAGGCACTGAAAGAGGGAAGAGCGGTAGACAACCGCTGGCATATTTGCAAAGATTCCAGCACTTTTTATGCTTATGGTTTGGTGTTTCCGTTAACTGGTATTGATGGAGAAATGTTAGGGTATGTTAAAATTTTGCGCGATCTTACCGAGAGAAAAAAGGCTGAAGATGCTATTAAAAATTATGTTAGTGAATTAGAGGAGTTAAACACACACAAAGAGAGTGTGCTTGCCATACTTTCGCATGATTTAAGAAGTCCACTCTCCTCTATTATTGGTACTGCCCAGTACCTTAAGGATAATTTCGATAAGATGAAGCCAGAAGCAGTCAAAGAGATGTTGACGCTCTTACATTCCTCGGCCATCAATGAGCTAAATATGTTAGATTATTTAGTAGAGTGGGCAAGGATAAAATATGCATCAGAAACGTTTTCACCAACAAAAATTGAACTTGTAAAATACATCGATAAGGTTTTTGAAACTTTAAAGGATCTTGCCAATTTGAAGGCGGTTAATCTCCACCATGAGATTGAAGAAAACGAAAGTGTTTTTGCCGATAGCAAGATGTTGCTTTCCGTTTTGCAAAACATCGTTTCAAATGCTATAAAGCATACCAAAGAAAAAGGGAAAATAAGCATAACCGCAAAGCGAAACTTAGACAAACTAGTGGTAGAAGTTAAAGACAACGGAATAGGCATGTCTAAAGAAATAATGGACAAACTTTTTGCACCTCAAATGTCTTCGCTTTCAAAGGCAAGAGCAGAGAATAAGGGTGCTGGTATTGGGTTGTTGTTAGTAAAAGGTTTCTTAGAGAGGAATGGTGGTGAAATTTGGGTAGAAAGTAAAGAGGGCGAAGGATCCTCTTTTTATTTTACATTGCCAATCGAGCAGCCAACAGATAAAATGGATAACTTGAACCAATTGGATTTTAATTAAGAATTGGATTCCACTTGAAATAGCTTCACATCAACTTTAAAGTATGCTGAAAAATTAAAAGCACCATCTGAGTATGACATTAACATCTATCATTTACTAGCCAAGCATGGTTTAATGAGGAAGTTTGTAAATATTCAAACCACGATGAATCACCCTTCCATCGCAGGGCTAACCATCTATCTTATAATAGTTCTCTCCCAATTAGCATTTAAAACTTTAATTTGTTTTAATGAACGAAACAAAGTGGCGTGAATATGAAAGTTAATGGTAATTATAAAATGATAAGGATATTAGCTTTCATACTAGTAAGTATTTTACTTGCAAACGGTTCTTTCGGACAGACATTTGACCGAAAATTTGAACTCGAAAAAATTTTTCTTCAGTTACCAATTGACACTAATCTTACATTTTTAATCGATGCTGCAAAATCGGACACATCAATTAAAAAAAACAATGACACTTTCTCTAACAAATCTGACTACTTTATAGGCTACTTAAGCAGCCATCGACAATTTATAATACAACCCAAGAGTTATCAAATTGAAATTTTTACCTCTAAAAAATACGGAACGGGTGGTCAAATTGTAGACACTATTTTAACTATCGCACTTTACGCCACATACGGTAACACACTCACAAAAGAAATTAAGAAGCAATACAAAGAGTTGGTTGCAACTTTCAAAAATCTTTCTTCAAGGTCAGAAGAATTTACTTTACACTCTGACCCAGGAAAAAGTGGAAAGGGTTATAATTTTTATGGTATATACAGTGACAAAATTCCTTACTTGACCATCTCATTGAAATATGGGGACTGTCTTGGAGAAAATTACTCGATTTTAATTTGTTACAATCGAACAGGCAATTGGAACTAATAACTACCAATAACAAATGGCTTATCTTAAGCGACCAAAGGCTTCGAATAAACTTAAGGATGTTTTTTTACCTTTGGATTTTCAATTTGGCTTGTGGAAGTCGCCTTCGCAAGTCCCCGAAACGTTATTGGAAATATAAGAAGAACCGACCTCTATAAACATGATAACGAAATTTAAAACTTACGAGAAAATAATTTTTGCAATCCAAATATTGTTTGGAATTACCATTTCAATTTTTTCCACTTATAGCATATATATGTTAATTGAGACTTTAACTTGTAAAGAAATTTCATTTTTGAAACTTATTAAAAATTATCATTCGACTTTTTTAATTTCCATTCTTTTATTTGTATCAGCGATACTTGCAATAAAAAGCAATCCAAAAGGCTGGCTTCTTAGTATAGCATCTTGGTTTGCGCTTACACTGGGCATTTCATGGAACGCTATTAAAAAATCTCAAGTGAAAAATTTTGACTCTGTGGAAATATTTTTTAATACAACAATCATTATTATATTTTTTTCTTTCATCCTTTTACTATTCATGAAAGAATTTAGAAATAAATATAATCCAACAAAGAAAGATTATCTATTTTTAGTAAGCGTAATTGCCCTACTTACGATTGACAATTTGTTTTTGAGGTAGGAAACTTCCTATTACAGCCTGTAACCTCAATTGCGGAGTTTAAGTTAGCCACAAGCTGTGGTTTTAAGAATAAAGTTTATTATCGGTAGAGAGAACTCTATTTGCTTTGATCCGCAACTGTAGTTGCAAGCAAACCGATATCACCAATTTTTAGGACCACATTACTAGCCGTCCATTCAAACCGCCTTTTCACCAATAGGATAAAAATTGAAAATAAATTTGCGCAACTGAAAAGTTGCACATATGTTTGCAACCAATTAGTTTCACGAATTAACAAACGCAACAATGAGAAGAGATATTTTTCAAGCCATTTCTGACCCGACAAGACGAGCCATTATCGTCTTAATTGCATTGCAGGCCATGACACCAAACGCCATTGCCGACAATTTCAACACAACAAGACAAGCTGTTTCAAAGCATCTACGCATTTTGACGGAATGCGAACTTTTAAAACAGGAACAAAGAGGCAGAGAAATTTATTACTCTCTTGAAATTAACAAAATGAAAGAAATAGACAAGTGGCTTGAACAGTTCCGGAAAATTTGGGAAACTCGTTTCGACCAACTTGACAAAGTATTATCAACCATTAAAAAAAAGAAAAAATGAATCATCAATTATTTGACTTCACAGTTGACAAATCAACAAAGACGGTATTCATAACAAGAGAATTTGATGCCGAACAATCATTGGTTTGGGATGCCTTTACCAAAAAAGAAATTCTCGACCAATGGTGGGCACCTAAACCCTTTGAATCAAGAACAAAAGTTTTGGACTTTAAAGTAGGCGGACGAAGATTTTATGCCATGGTAAGTGCAGAAGGACAGGAATTAAATTATTCAATTCAAACTTATACCTCTATTTCACCAGAAACTAATTTCAAGTTTGAAAGTGTGTTTGCTGATAAGGACGAAAATCCATTTCCTCCAGGTTCAGCTTGGGATTTAACTTTTAGCGAAGAAAATGGAATAACAAAAGTGAGTATTTCTATTTACAATGAGTCGCTTGAAAGAATGGAAAAGATGATAGAAATGGGCTTCAAAGAAGGTTTCACTGCAACTTTGAATGAATTAGGGAATTTATTACAAACATGCCATCAATAGCAGGTGAAGTGTTCAACCAAACATTGTGCTATATTTGAAGTAGGTGCTTTGCAAACATTGGAGCAAAAAATCAGCCACTGCGCAAATCAGAAAAATGGTGACCCTTACCAACCTCAAAAAACAGCCACCACTTTAATCACCTTGCTGCTTTTGCCTGCGATTAGTTTCAAATAATAGACCTCTGGTTTTAAGGATTGAAAAGTGGTGAAAGTGCGCTGCTTAAGTTTACCCAAATATTGCTCGCCACTAATGGTGCCTGTGCTGGCATCTATTTTGTAAAGTTGGCATTCGGCAGTATCACTCAAATCAATGTTGATAGAAAAATGCTGTCCATCATGTGGGTTAGCGTATACCTCAAATGCTCGAATCAATGGACCGTGGTAGCCATATTTTTTATCTATTAAATCGGTGTCGTTGCGTTTTACAATATGTATTGGCTTGTTCAATGCATAAAAACAAGCCTTGTAATGGCTCTGCAGGGTTATGGTGTACACACCAGTGTCGTTAAAATAAAAGCCGTTGGTGTAATTATTTTTGAATGAGGGATGGTAGGCGTTGTTATTGATATGCCACCATTTTTTATCGGCCTCAGGCATGCTTATGTTTACTGCATAAACTGTATCGTTGGGGAAGCCTATTGTAGGGAGTAGAAAATCGTGAGTGACATTTAAATTAATTTTTTGAACCATAAAAGTATCCTTGATTGTGCAGGCATTTGCATTCTTAATTTCCGCTATGAAAGTACCAGCTTGGTTAATGGTAAAGCTATCTGTATTGAAATTTAAACCATTGTCGCCATAGGTGTAGTAGTTTGTGGCTGCTTGGTCTTTTATGGTGTATTTTAATGCTTGTCCATTGCAAATGGTGGTGTCTTTGATGGCGTTTATTTTAAAAGGGGGCGCTTCCAATATTGTAAATTCAAAACTATCGCGGCATCGATTTTTATTTTCTACGCAATAGGCATATTGGCCGGCAGCTAATCCTGTGATTGAATCTGCAAAATTTATCGTTGCCCCGGTGTGTAAATTTATCAATGCATACTTATCGTTCTGTAATTTATTGATGATACGGATGGTGGCTTTTCCATTTTTATCGCCCTGGCATTTCGTGTTTTCAATGGCAAGTGTACAATCTAATTTTACAGGCTCTTTAATCGCAATTGCCGTATCTAAAGTGCAATTGTTTTGATCTGTTATTCTAAAGGCATAATTACCTGCTCTTAAATGAATGGCTTTGTTGCTAGTGCCCTTATCCGTGTTGTTCAATGAGTAATGATAGGGGGCAATACCACCTTTTATCTGCAGTTGTATTTCGGCATCGCTGTTGCCGTAACAATTTAGGTTTTTTATAGACACGCTGTCTGTCTTCAATTTATCTGGGGCGTTTATGGCAATGCCAATGATGGTATCTCTACAATTATTGCTATCTGCAACCTGTATTTGGTAATTGCCTTTTTGTAAACCTGTTATTACTGAATCGGATTTAAAATTGTCTCCATTCAATGCGTATTGATAAGGGGCTGTATTGCCTTTACTAGAAAGTTTAATTTCGCCTTCCTTATCGTTTGCACATTTGTTGTGCACCAATTGTATGCTGTGTTGAAAGGCTGGTTTGCTTTTCAGTGTAAGGTCAAGGGTAGTAGTACAAAAATTATTTTTATCTTTTATTTGTACATTATAAGAGTTGCTTTTTAAGTTCCCAAAATATGGTGTTGTGTCAAATATTGAATTATTCAATGCATAATAATAAGGCGGTCGGCCACCTTTTATTTGGAATGAAATGCTGCCATTGTGGTTGCCATAACAGATTGGATTAACGATGATGATACTAGCAGTGTTTAATGCTTTATAACAAGCCTTGAGTGGGAATTCTAAATTTTTGATTCTGTTGAATGGCGTTTGTATGGTATCCATGCGCTGATTGTTGCGCATGTTTTTTATGCCTATGGCTTTTCCTAAATTTAGATACCAGTCGCCATTGGCTTGGTCGTAGGAGGAGGAACTATAACCAAAATAACCAGTGCCATAATTGTCTACAGTGTCCATCGTATAAAATGTTTTCGAACTTAAGTCATACGATTGCATTACTTTTTTGCCATTTACAACGCAAATAGTTGCTATGTTTTCCGTTTCATTGTCATAGGCATTGCAACTACAATTATTAGTGGCAAAGTATTTATTGGAATCCAATTTAACACCTGTTTTTAAGTCTATTTTAAAGAGGCCCTTGCTATCAGAAATGATGTAGTAGTAACCTTTTTCATAATCAAGGGTACTTGTGTTAAGGCCATTATCGCTCATGGTGCGAATAAGATTCAATTGTCCTGTTTCTATATTCAATTGTGCAAAATAATAAGTATTTATTTTCCATGCCACGGCGTACACCAAGCCATCCATGGGGTTGTATTCCATGCCTTCTAAATCAAAAGTTTTGTGTATTACTTTGTCTAGTTGCCCATTGTTTTTTAGGAGTATAATGGCCGTGTCGGATTCCAAAATATAGCGATTTTTTTTGCTGTCATAGGTGCTGGCATAATTGGAAAATGCATCGAATTTGAATCGGAGTGTATCCACTTTAGACAACCTGTTTTTTAGGTTTAAAGTGTCCGCCAAAACACGCGAATTATTAATATCTATCGCCCAAATATTTTTATTTTGGGCAACAGCGTTTGTTGCAAACATCACAACACAAAAAAATAAGATCGGAAAATATCGAGTGAATATCAAAATAAACTCCTCCTTCCATCTTTAAAGTAGGCAATTATAAAATAGTTGGTCATAGTATATGGTTTTAAATAGTAGTAGGTGTAAAAGGAATTATTCTCTGCTGTTTGCCCAATGGTTTCCGTTCGTCCATTACTCAATTTTTGTACGATTCTATAATATTTTACATCTTCATGATAAGGGTAGCTCCAATAAAACAGCAAGGTGTTGTTAGCACTGTCATTAAATGTTTTACTTATCTCCACCATGGGCATAATGTTGTTAGAAGGAATTTTTATTTCGTAGGCTTTGGCCGAAATGGAAAGTAGGTTTTTAATATTAATGGCCTGCATGGTGTAGGCATAGGTATTGCCAGCAATTACTGTTGTGTCAATGTAAATTGTATCAGTAGAATTTATTTGTATCACTTTTTTTGATGCCGTGTTCACATTTATTCTTGTTAAATCATAGCGGATGATAGGACGGCTGTTGCTCGGATACCATTTTATCAAGACGACTTTATTGGTATAAGTAATTTGGTGGATGACTGGTGGTGCAGGTGGTATTGCATTAGGTACTGCGATGCCCATTGTTATACTGTATGACGATTCGTTATAGTGATGGTCAATGGCAGTTACTTTGTAATGCACACTGTCGCGAATCATACGGGTAAATAGGGTGTCAGAAATAAAAGTGTCGTTTAAATAGTAGGATGTAATGCAAGTGAATTCCTCATTTATAAAATTACCGCGGTAAACTTTGTAAGCCATTACATCGCTTGAATGGCTTTTATGCCATTGCAAAAGAACAATGCCAAGGCTATCAACGGTCACCTTGTAAATAGTCGGAATGGCAGGAGGAAAGCTATCTACCCTCTGCATGAGTGCTGGGAGTGAACTGTTATAGGTTTCATTAAAAGTAATTGCATTGACTTTAAAATAACAAGTGTTTTTATGGGTATTGATAGAAATGCTTCTTTGGTTAGGTTCTATAATATTGCTGTCTATTTTATCAAAAGTGCCTTCAGTGGAATCACATTCGGTTATGTAGAATCCTTTAATAAACTGAGATTGTAATGAGTCAAATTGCCAATGAATGTTGACCTTGATTGAGTCTGTAGACCTAGCCTCAACAAATTGAGGAAACGCCTTTGTGGTTGGGTAAATAATGATTGAATCGGCCTTTGATGGTAAACTTAGTTGACCAAAATAGGAAATACCTCTGATTCGGTATAAAATTAGCTGACTATACTTAGATACACTGTCGGTATAATAATCTATTTTAGTAGTTGAAGGGTTCATTGAAATATTTGGCACCAAGGGCGTTTCATTCAATTCAACATAAGTTTTACCAGAGTCCATCGATCGCTCAAGTTTGTAAGCAAAATAATCAGATGAGTAGTCGGAAGATTGCCATTCTAATTGAATGTGTTGCTCGGATAATTTCGCATTAAATGTTGATATAATGGGCAATTGATTCGGCTCATCTGTATTAACAATGATATACTGCGTATCCTTTTCAATACTGTTTATCGGGTAAATTTTATAAAGATAGGTGGTCCCAGATTGAATCTCCTTGTCCATAATCCCAAGTCCTGCCGCTAGGTTTAAATCAAAATCGGATTGCATTGCTAACATCGAAAAAAGGTAGCATTGTTCTTCCTCTTCTCTGTTTTGTAAATAGTCGGCTTTGTTAACGATTCTCCTGTTTCTATTGCCAAGACAAGATTGTATAAGGATTGATTTTGGTTTAGATTGTGCTAATGTTTGCCATTGGATTGAATCATAAGGTAAGATGCTTTGACCGCCAATACAAACGGCTTCACTTGCTTCGGTGGCTTTATTTTGAATAGCAATTTTATAACGCTCTACTCTGAATCCATTTTTGCTCCATTGGCGCCATAAATAAGCATTAGAGGGTGTCCATCGCAAAGCGACACCATCAGGAAACACATGCGTTTTTAAAATGAGTTTTTGAACGTTCTCTTGTGCCATAAGTTTATTACACAATAACAGTATGCCATAAAATAGTAGCTTTTTTATCATGGGTTTTTAGTCGTTAATACTGCTGATTGAATAGGTGATATTTCGCCTGGCAGATAGTAATAGAAAATGATTGGATACCCACTGTTGGCAGGTAATGAATTTAATTTAAGTTGAGAGATGGCTGCCAACCAGTGGTTTTGACTGCTAGTATAGGGGGTGCTGTTTATTTTTTCACTCGGAGTTATTATGGCTTTGCTGAGCGATGAAATGGAAAGATTGTTTTGCATTGGTGTTGTGTTTGCCTGGTTTTTATTCCAATTATTGGCGGATGCATTTAAGGAATTTAAATACTTTGCGAGGGCTTTCTCATTCATGGTTTTATTTTCACACACGTAATTGATTAGACTAATTTTAATATCCTCTAAATCTTTTCCAATGATTATTTGTAATTTATTTTCAATCTCTATACTCTCATCAGAATAATTGGGTTTACAAATAGGGCCATTTTTTTTCTGATTATACAAAAGCATTTCATTCGTTTTTGTTTCATTAATTGCAAGGGCCTTTCTCGGAGGCATGCCATATTCAATTGTATCTCTGCTTAAATGGATGTATTTTAAAATCGATGGGTCGCCACAGTTATAAATGCCAAATACTTTTTTGCCTTCCTGTGTAAACCATGGTATAGCCTCTAAATACCATTGCGGGCGCATTAGATTTGGAACATTCAGTTCGGTGTTTTCAAAATATTCTTGCTTATCATTTTGAAGTTTCAATAGGAGAACATCGCCTTGTTCATTGTTTTTTAGTACCGCTTTAGCGGGAATTTTAAATTGTTCTATTTTGTTTTTAAAACTAGGGTAATGACTTGTGCTAAAATAGTAGTTGAGGAGTATAACATCTGTAGTTTGTGATTGGGCTGCAGAAATAGAGACTGTGTTCCCTGTCACATTTAAATTGGCGGAAGAGGTATTAGATTTTAGTATTGTATTTTGAACGGTCTGGCCTTTCAGAGTTGGAGCATTTAGGCTTCTCCTTATTAAATACAGGCTGTAAATTTGATTAGGTTTAAAATTTGTATTTGGTATTTGATAATTGATTCTTTTGCCAGCTATGATGGCATTTGAGCTTGCAACTATCTGGCCGCTTTGGTCAGCAAAGATTATTTCTATTTTTGTATTAGCCTGCTGTGTAACGTTGGGCTGCTCCTTTGTGAGTTGAATATAGCCCTGCTGACTAATTTCTGGATAGTAATTCATCTGGTTGATTAAGGGGTAAGCAAAGGCAATATTTTGAGGATCAATGTTGTTAGCAGATTGTTTGGTAGTAAATGTAATTTCTCTGAATTCGCTCACATTTTCACCATGCCATTGTATAGGTTTGTAAGTATCAACTCTGTGGATAGATTTGTTTTTCCCAAATGCTTTTTCAAGTATATTTTGCGATTCCATTAAAGCAACAATATTTTGAAAATCCAATAATTCATTAGCACTAGGGGATATTTTTGTATTTCCATTCCGCAATTCATAAGTGGAGTTTAGGAGGCATGCCTCTACTAATATTTTAAGTTTAATTTGCTTCTTTCCTGGAAGCATTTCATTTGGTTCGTATAACAAAGTGTTTTGCTCGTTGTTCCAGTTGAAATTGCCTTTAATTTGTTTTCCATTTTCAGATAATTCATACTGTTTTAATCTAAATATTTTAACCTCTCCATTCGCATCTTTTAAGGGCTTATTAATTGGGATAGAAAATCTAGTTTCTAAATTCTGAAGTACACTAATACTATTTGAATTGTTCTCTGGATTGGTTGTCAGTATGAAGGTGGTGTCAGAAAAATTTCTTTTTTGAAGTTGACAAGGTTCACCAATTTCAAAATTCAATCGAAGCTTTGAGTTAATAACCCCGGCAATGTTTACTTGAACATAAGCAGTGCCATTGCTGTAAAATGGATTTGGACCTTGGCAATACAATTGGGCAGCAGCAGTGAGGGTCAATAAATCAAATTGTGTTTTAATGGTTTTGGTATGCACACTGGCACCAACCTTGCCTTGAAGGTAGGCATACAATTGCCCATTGGCCATCCAGCCGTTAATGCCAACTGCCTCAGAACGGCCTTCACAATAAGTGTTCTTGCCATAGTTGGCGAGATTGATATCAAAGCCTGCAATAAGCTTGAGCGATGCATATATACTGATATTCTTTTCACCCCCTTCGCTGCCAATTTCTAAATCTAAACGCGCGCCAAAAGCAAAAGCATTGCCTGTAGCAAGTTCATTTAATTGTCGCATGGCATCTGCATTTTGATTGCCAATTAAATTGGTAATTTCTTTAGGCAATGGTCCGGAAGGTTTAACTTCATTCCCCGCCATGAAGTAGGCGTCAATCATGGCATTTCCCGAATTTCCAAAATTCATTTTAACACCGATGGGATTTTGAGGAGTCCCCAACCAAACATACCATTTGTTGTTGCCAAAATAAACGGACGCTTCTCCAGCCAATCCATTGATCCCTCGACCTTTTATTTTGTCATTGGCGATACCTTGTATGAATATGGCAAAATTGGCTTGATAAATTTTTTGAGCAAAATTAAATTGTAGCATAATGGGCCCACCAATGGCTCCAGTGGGTTGGTAGTTGTTTAGGTAGCTTTTCCATCTATCGCCCGTTTGAATTTGGCTTGCAGCTTGTTTGACTTCTGAATTGTTGGATGGCTTATTCTTGGTCATAAAATCGGCATACCCAAATAAAGCGAGACTATTAATGCCAGAATTTTTGTTAAATTGAATTTCTAATACTGTTTTTGCAATGAAGGGTTTACTGCTAGCGGAACCGCCTGTGCTTTGATACGCGAGGCCAGCACGCAGGCCAAGGCCGCTTTGGTTATCGGGTACATAATAATTGCCTAAGGCGTTTTTCCCTAAGCCATCATTGTCGATAATATCCTTGTTGTTGGATATACGCATGCCTTGCCAAGCGCCACCTACAAAACCATTGATTTCTACACCTGGCAAGAATGGTAATCCTGGACTTTGCCATGCCGCATCTGCATCGAAATACCAATACCTATGGTTGTTAATGGTGCCGAATAAAATATTGGCATTGGCCATTATTTTTGGTTGCTCCATAGTGAATTGAATTTGTCCATTCATGCCATTGCCATAAATGGGGTTTTCTTTAATAATGATCAAACTGCCTTTTAATGTAAAGCAACTAATGTTGCCTTTTATTGCAATTTCATTTAAATCAATTCTTTTAAATTGAAACGCATTAGCTTGTTTGTTTTCCGCAGACTCTGCAACTATGCTAACAGAAGAACGAACACTTATTTTCTCCATCAAGTTGAGACCAAATTTTATTTCAATGCGTTTCTCGTTGTTTATTTTTCGCAAGCCAATGGATTCTATACTCAGAGGGTAATTGGAAAGTTTGTTGCCATTATCACCCGTGTTCTTAAGTCCTAGATAGTCAATATCAATTTTCGGTTCTTTATTTGATACACGTAAACCTTGGAAAACGATTGCAGGGAATTGGAGTTTTATTTTTTCTTTATTGCTGATTGAAAATTCACCATTCAACTGAGCTTCTAGATTTAAATCACCTTCAATAATTTGCATGTTAACATACGAATTTTTAGTTAATACTAAATTGCCAATTTTAAACGCAGGGATGCTTAATTTTTTGTCAATGCTAACCATCATACCATAATTATCGTTGGTGCTTATGTATGCGTTGTAATTGAGTTTAGAAGTGTCTGGCAATATTGGCATGCCAAGTGCTCCATTGAATTGCCCTTTTACAATCTCATTCTGTAATAAATTTATTTCCATACGATCAATAGAAAACTGCCACCCACCAATTCGGCCTTTTTCGTAAGCCAAAAGTTGAGTGCCGAAAATGGAGCCACTAAAACCGAATTCATCGATGAGTAAATTTTGCACACCAAGTTCAGTTCTTTTTTGATCGGTAGAATTAAAATGCTCAGGAAGTTTCACACTGCCTTTTTGCAAATAAAAGCCCTCCCATAAGTTTAATTCCTTGTAATTTGAATAATATGTTTCTGGAAAAACAATTCCATTCGCATTCATGGCTTCGCTTAAATCCATAGTGGCCTCTTGAATGGAAAATACATAATTATTTAATCCCTTTACTTGAAATGGATCAAGTGAAATTTGAATAATGAGGTCGTTCCAAAATTTTGCTTTAATCGCAAATTGGGCATTCAGTTTTTTATTTTCTAAGGCTTTTCCTTCCTCATTTACTGGTAATATAAATTGGTTGTTGAAATTAACTTGCCCGCTAATGCCAAACTCTTGCAGACCGCTGCAATCAAAAGTGGCGTAAGTGTTTTGTTCGCCCGCTTCAATGGTTATGTCCGCTGCTGCACCAATCTGAAAATTAACATCGGATATTAAATATAATTTTACAGGCCCACTTAACCCATTGGTATAACTAAAATTAACATGGTCGGCTTTAAAAGCAATTAATTGATTGCTGCGAGGGTCGCGAAATGCTATTGCTGCACTAAATTGGGCCCGATCTGGGAATATAGTAACGTGGTAAATAAGGATGCCATATTTTAGATTCTTATTTTGAGGCGCTAATAGGAATTCGCCTTTTGGGTTTTCTGAAAAATGATTACTGAGATGATCTACAACATGACCTTGGGCTGTAGCATTCAATACTTTCTGCTCGAGCGTGTCTGCAAGTGTTTGTGCAAAAATAGAATTGCTAAAAAAATGGCATAGCAATGCTATTAGCAAAGTGTGTTTCAATAGCTTCAAGTGCGTGTTAGTTTAAAGCGAATTTAAAAAAAAATAATTGAATAAAAAGGATGCTGGTGTTAAAATTCTATTGAATGATTCAGCTAAATTAATTCAGGGAACTAATTTTTAGGTGGATACAGTTTAAAATATTTTTAAAATGAGAATAAAATTCTCTAATTGATGAAGGACGCACTTTTATAGGTATCTTATTTTCTCTTTGTCATTGTCGTTGAATTCTGAATATGAAATAATTTCTCTATATGAGGCTATTAGTTTTTCGATTTTGAATCCAATTACCGGTTCAAAACCTACATATTGTAATGCTCTTGAGGCATTTTTTAGTCTTTGAATATCGCTTTCAGCTACGTTAATAAGGGTATTCTTAATGGTCATTCTTGCTTGCTTTCTTCCCGATCGTCCTCGCTATGTTTTAAAATTCCTATGCTTACTGTCAAATTTGTCGTGAATTGAATTTGCTAAGGCAATGACATTTTCATCTCGTCCCAAAAAATACTTTGATAGGTTATTTAGTAAAGTGCTTTTTCCACTGCCATTCTCGCCTATTAGAATACTTAGGTCTTCTGGGAAATAGTCGAGATTTAAAATCTGTTCGGGAATATTTTCAATCATATTTTGTGGAGTAATGGACATTTTTTAGGCTATTTTTAAGACGATTACTTCTAATGGACATTTTTTAGGCTGTTTATTTTTAGGTTATTATTTAACATGTTTTGATATTCCCCATTTTTGCACTATCAAGGAAAACGGACACAGGCT
>JANXMZ010000020.1 GCA_025354385.1 Bacteroidota bacterium | reverse complement strand
CTCCTTCGGGAAGGACCAAATCTAATAGTACATTTAGGGATTCGTGCATATGGAAATATTGTCCCGCAAATATCAAATTTTAAATCATTTCCCCACAGGTTTTGTGCCTGATCCGTTTTCATGATTATAATGAAGGATGGTACCGACACAAAGTAAGGCACTTTCCACTAAATCGACAATTAAACTTAAAAAGATGAGGTTTATATGAATAAATTAAAAGTGAATGCTATTTCCATTTGGCACTCTCAATTAACTTCACAACATCTTTTCTAAGGAAATTAAATACAGGCAAAATACTGTCATTAGTTGTTTTTGAATTAAAATAAAGAGCCCCTCTTAAAAAATGATTTTTGCCATCGCTGATGTAAAAATTGAGATTAGTGGCAGTGTTGCCTTTTAAATCGTAAATAATGCCTGAAGTGCCTGTAATGTTGTTATGCACTTCTGTCTCCTCAATTTCATCGGCTTTAATCGTATGTTTATAAGCAAGTTTTCTAGTGTCATCAAAAAGAGAGTCAAATTGACTTCTGTTTTTAAAAGATTTGTAACTTAAATGTAGGGTGGCATCGAAAGGTAGGTAGTTGATATTGTACCAATATTTTTGCCAATCGCGTTCATCGTGAACACTTATTGTCGCATAAGTAGGGTAAAGAAAACTGAAAGGAGCATTTGTATCAAATAACTGATAGGATTTGACTGGATAATATACCCTTGGGTAACCATGTGGTTTTGGGGTGTAATTATTGTTTTTACAGGAACCAAGCATCAACACAAACAATATCAGAACAACTCTCATTATAAAATTTCTACTTTAATTCTTTTAATTCTTCTGTTATCCACGGATTCAATATAGAAACTATAATTGCTGAATTTTATTGTTTCTCCCCGATTAGGAATCTTACCAGCTAACTCTAAAAGCATACCAGCAACAGTCTCTGCTTCGCCCTTCACCTCATCAAAATAATTACTATCCAAATTTAGTATTTTACAAAAATCATTAATCAGAAATTTCCCTTCAATAATATACTTATTGTCGTCAATTTTACTGTAACTCAAAGGTTCTTCATCAAATTCATCATTAATCTCCCCAAATATTTCTTCCAAAATATCTTCCATGGTTACAATGCCTAGTTTACCGCCATATTCATCTACAACAATGGCCATGTGCATACGTTGTTCTTGAAATTCTGAAAGCAACAAATCAATGCGTTTGTTATCCGGCACAAAGAAGGCTGGTTTTAATAATTTTCTCCAATCGAATTGGTCTGTTTCGTTAATAAATGGGAGTAATTCTTTGATGTAAATAATTCCTTTAATGTTATCGAAATTGTCTTCATAAACAGGCAGCCTGCTATAACCTAATTCGGTTATGTTTTTTAACATTTCATCAAAGTTTAGTTCGATATCTAGTGCGGATACATCGCCCCTGTGCTTCATGATTTGGCGAACTGTTTTATTCCCAAAATTAACAATGCCTTTAAGAATTTCTTTCTCATCTTTATTGGCATTTATATCGGCCGTAATATCTATGGCGTGGCTCAGCTCATCTGCAGAAACAGAGTGTTCATGTTTTCTAACTCTTTTATCTATAAAGGTAGTAAAACTAACCATGGGTACTACTATAAATGCAAATACTTTTTGCATAATAACAAGAGGCAAGGCCATTACTTTAGAAATGGTGAGGTTTCTTTTGGTGGCGTATACTTTTGGTATTACCTCTCCAAACATCAATAATAATAAAGTAACAACAATTACTTTAATGATAAATTCGGTGAATGAGATGGTGCCATTCTCGCCTTTAGGAAAATTAAACAAGGTTTCCATAAGGGCAGAACTGACAATCACAAATGTAATATTGATAAAATTATTAGCAGTTAAAATAGTCGCTAATAATTTTCTAGGATGCCCCAACAATTTAATGATGGCTTTGGTAGAAGGTGTTTCATTTTTTTTAAGAGAATCGAGATCGGTTTGAGAAAGGGAGAATAGCGCATTTTCTGAGGCGGAGAAAAACCCTGAACATGCAATTAAAAAAACAAGTAATAAGGAGGCACCTATTAAATAGAACCAACTTTCATTTACCAAATTAGGATTTAAGATACTCTGAGTTTGAAGTATTATTGAATAAATAGGATAGGGGTCGTCTGCAACCATTGTTTAATAATTAATTTTAAAAAGGCAAGCCTGAATCGGCATCATCATGCAACGCACCATTTTCTGTATGATGTTCGTTTTTTTCATGGTGAGGATGTTCATTGTTATTTGGGCTGGGAGAACTTACTACCTGAAATTGAAGAGCTCTAATTCTCATTGTTGTTCTTTTATTTCCCTCTTTATCCACCCAAGTATCATTTTTAATTTTTCCTTCAATGAATACTGTTCTACCTTTTTTCAAAACTTTCTCGGCATTTTTAGCCAATGCATCCCACATTTCAATGTTATGCCAATCAGTTTGTTCAACCTTATTGCCAGACTTGTCCAAAAATACTTCGTTAGTAGCCAATGTGAAATTTGCTACAGCCCTATTATTATCGAGATATTTTACCTCAGGGTCCTTTCCAAGTCGACCTAATAAAAATACTTTATTTACCATATATAAAAAGTTACAATTTATAGAAATTATTCTACAAAAGTAATAAATAATTTTCTATCAATTTTGGTACTGCATAGTTTTTATATTCAGATAGGTTTGTATGAACCATTTTTTTGTTTGTGAATTCAGGTTCAATATTCAATTGGATCTTCCAAAACTTAACTTCTAAACGCTGGTGAGTAAGTATGTGCCTCATGTCTTTTTCAAAATGAATATCCATTGTACTTTTATTATTAAGAATGAGATTAATTTGCGAAAGAAGAATTTCTTTAGTGCCTTCTGATAAAGTTTCTATCAAAGGCAATTGAAAAAGGTTTTGCCAAATACCACTACCCATTCTTTTTTCAAGATAAAAGCCATTGTTATATTCAATAAAAAAATAATTAAGATGTCTAATTTGAACTTTCACCTTTTTACTTTTTACTGGCAAATTCTCAACTGTATTATTCTTTAGTGCTTCACAATAGTCGGCAACTGGACAAATATTGCATTGTGGGTTCTGGGGTTTACAAATTATGGCGCCCATTTCCATCATGGCATTGTTGAATTGTCTAGGTTCTTGCCCCTCCATTAATTCCATTAAAATATTAATGAAAACGCTTTTATTGCGAGGTTCGTCTATTGGTAAATTAATATTGTATAAACGGGCAATGAATCTATAAACATTGCCATCTAAAGTAGGGTGAGGTAAGTTATAGGCAAAGGAGGCAATTGCAGAGGCTGTGTAATCGCCAACACCAGGCAATTTTAGTAGGTCTTTGTAATTATTTGGAAAGACACCATTAAAATTATTAATAATATGCTGAGCAGCCTTATGAAGGTTACGGGCGCGACTATAATAACCTAAACCTTGCCATAATTTCAAAATCTGTTCTTCCTCAGCATTTGCTAACTGCTTGATATTGGAAAAGTTTTCAATAAATTTTTCGTAATATACCGTTCCTTGAACTACTTGAGTTTGTTGAAGTATGACTTCCGAAAGCCATATTTTGAAGGGGTCATTTGTACTTCTCCAAGGTAAATTTCGTAAATTTTTTTGATACCAATATAAAATTCCTAAAACAATTTGATTCATAGTGTGTTATCCATTTTATAGAAAACTATAATAATATTCAAATTAACAACATTTAAGTATGACAAAAGCAGAAGTAGTAAACGAAATCGCAGAGAAGACTGGAATTGACAAAGTTATGATATCCGAGTCTATCGAATCATTTTTCAAGATTGTAAAAAACAACATGGCCAAAGGCGAAAACCTTTATTTTAGAGGTTTTGGAAGTTTTATTTTGAAAAAAAGAGCTAAAAAAGTAGCGCGTAATATTTCTAAAAACACCGCATTGGTGATTGATGAGCATTTTATTCCTAAGTTCAAACCTTCTAAAGTTTTCCTTGAGAAAATAAAGAAGAATGTTCCTTCGGATTTTGTGCCTAAAAAAGAAGAAATAGAATCGTAAATTTGTCGAATGAAATTATTTACAATTAAAGCAACCTTCATGGTTGCTTTTCTTTTATTAGTGGTTTGGTTCTCAATGAAAGGCTGGAAAAATGAAAAAGCCTCCATTGATTTTAAGAAAATGGAAGAGAGTAGACAAGAGGCAACTCAGAAACAAACCTCCGAACAATTTAGTACATTTTTAAAAAACATTGGTTCCAGCACAGATGTTGTGAAACCTGATATATTGAATTCAACAGATACTTTGCGTTTGGCAATGGCAATTGAACTATTGGATACAATGAAAAAGTTTGCTTATGCAGGTGTTTTATCAGAGAAATTGGCTGAACAACAAAATTCGGATTGGCGTTATTTTCAAAGTGCTAGATATTTTTTGATGGAAACCTATTCACACGAGCAACCTGAAAATGAATTTATGTTTACTAAAAAAGCCAAGGTAAATTTGGAAAAATGCGTGGCAATTAATCCCAAAAATTATGCGGCTAAAATTGACCTTGCCATATGTACAAAGAATGTTTACGACGTGCAACCACCAGAGAATACTATAGATTTAATGAAGCCCGCACAACTGCTGCTTGAGGTAAATAGAGCTGAGCCCAACAATACAGATGCTCTATATTATTTGGGTAAATTGGCAATAGAGACACAACAATTTGAAAAAGCTATTGAAAGATTCAAAAAATTAGTATCTTTGCAACCCCAAAATCAGGAAAATTACATTGAATTAAGTGAGATTTATCTGAAGATGGGCAACGAAAATGAATCAAAACTTTGGGCTCAAAAGGCTCAAAGCATCAAATAAAATTATAAATAAAAGAAATTATGCCAAGCGGAAAAAAAAGAAAAAGACATAAAATTGCAACTCACAAGCGCAAAAAAAGATTGAGAAAAAATCGTCATAAGAAAAGATAATTCCAGTTTTTTAACTTCTTACCATTGTGAATGAGCTTGTTATAGATCGCAACGCTGGTGGAATTGACGTAGCCTTACTTTTTAATAAACAACTTGTCGAATTGATGAAAGAAGAATCTGTTTCTTCTTTCCAAATAGGAGACGTTTATCTGGGCAAGGTTAAGAAAATTATGCCAAACCTAAATGCCGCATTTTTGGATGTAGGCCACGAAAGGGATGCGTTTTTACATTACACGGACTTAGGTGCTAATTTTAAATCGGTACTTAAACTAACAAAGATAATTACCCAAGGCGGCCTAAAAAAGGGCAGCCTTGAGGAGTTTTCACTCGAAGAGGAAATTGTTAAAACTGGAAAGATTAGCGATATTCTTAAAAAGGGTGATGAAATTTTAGTTCAAATATTTAAAGAACCTATTGCCAATAAGGGTCCAAGAATCACCACGGACATTTCATTTGCCGGAAGGTTTGCAGTTTTGGTGCCTTTTGGTAAAACTATTGCAATTTCCAAAAAAATAGACGATCCTGTTCATCGCAAACGTCTGAAACAATTAACGGATACGATTAAACCAAAGAATTTTGGTATTATAATTAGAACCGTTGCCGAAGAAGCTGGTATTGAAGAAATAGAAGCTGATTTAAAAGGTTTAATAACTCATTGGGAAAACATGGTGGCAGCAGCCCGAAATGCGAAACCACCTCATAAAGTATTGGGGGAAATTTCTAGAACAGAAGCTTTATTAAGAGATTTATTGAATGATGATTTCTCTGCCATTCATATTAACGATGCCGAATATGCAAATACCATTAAGGACTATGTTGGTAGCATTGCTCAAGGTAGAGAGAACATAGTAAAACCATATAATAGTAAGATACCAATTTTTCAGCATTTTGGTATCGATAAGCAAATAAAATCATCCTTTGGCAAAAATGTGATGTTTAGTAATGGCGCCTATCTTATTATTGAACATACAGAAGCGATGCATGTGATAGATGTTAACAGCGGTAGAAAAACCACCGACGCATCCAGTCAACAAGAGAATGCCTTGAAGATAAACATGGAGGCTACGAAAGAAATTGCCCGTCAATTGCGATTGAGAGACTTGGGTGGTATTATTGTCATAGACTTTATAGATTTAAAAAGTCCATCAGCCAGAAAGGAATTACACGATTCTTTAAGTGCTGCCATGAAACCGGATCGATCTCGGCACAATATTTTACCTATGAGTAAATTTGGATTAATACAAGTCACCAGAGAGCGTGTACGACCGGAGATGAATATAATAACTTCCGAACTTTGTCCTAGCTGCAATGGCACCGGTGTGGTAGTTTCTAGTATGTTGTTAAGTGATAATATTGAAGAAAAATTGGCTCATTTATGGTCGACCCAGAATGTTAAGAAATTGAAGCTAAAAGTTAACCCGATTATTAAGGCGTACTTAACCAAAGGAGGATTTAAAAGTATTCGTTGGAAATGGTATAACAAATATAGAAAATGGGTGAAGATAGAAGAAGATTTAAATACTCACCTTACCAACTTTATGATTCTGAATGAAACTGGTGAGGAGATAAGTTAGATTTTTTTTAAAAATAAGACTCTTATATTATTCTAAAACCACTGAATCTCAGTGGTTTTTTTTGTACCCGAAAAGACTGTACTTTCAAGTACTAATATTAACGGCTTATGAGGCCTCAAAATTGACCAATTTTAGTATGTATGCTTTCTACCTTTACTCACCACCTTCTTTCAGATTATTCTGTGGCGTTTTCATTTCCAAAGCATCTAGTTTTTTGCGGGCAATGGCAATGATTTCTTCGTCTTTAAAATTTTCGATTACGCTGTTCAGTGTTGCTTTAGCTTGAAACTGGTCACCTTTTTTCAAATAATAATCTGCCAATAAAATAAAAGTTTTTCCTAACCAAAAATCATAATTTGAGAATTGATTATTGAATTCCATAATGCTCTTTTTACACTTCTCTAAACTATCTTGCATAAAGCGCATATAACCTTCGTAGTATTTGGCTTCAGCACCATGTATGTCTTGTGAATTTCCTTTGATAGATTTAGTGAAATACAATTTTGCTACTTTATATAAACTATCGTGTAAATAATATCGCCCAATGGTGTTGTTGCTTTCGCCTTTTTCTTCGTTGCTCAACTGATCAAATTTCAAAAGTTGTTCAGCCTTAGTTTTAGCTTTTTCAGTATTGCCTAGTTTGTTATTACATTTTATTTGGCCATAAAGTGCCTTCTTCATAGAGAGGTTTGAGCTACTATATTTCTCTAGTAATTCAAGATAAATGATACCATTATCGCAATCTTCTTTCAGTTGGTAATAATTGCAAAGACGGTAGATGGCATCTTCTTTAAACTCTGAATTCGGAGCATCGGCTACAAATTTCAAATGGGGGATAGAAGGTTCAGTTTTGCCTAATTTAAGATCGCATATAGCTGCGTAATAATGGGCGTTTAATTTGAAGAAACCGTCGTTGAAATTATTAAGGTAGTCTTCAAAGTCTTTACTGGCATTAATAAAATCATCTTTCACATATTTTTTGTAGGCAGCATCATAGTATAAAGAATCTTCTTTACTAGTGCTTATATTAGCATTCGGTACAGATTTTACCCATTCAATGTATTCTTTGATATTACCTTGTTTTATGTAAACAGCTTCTGCATCTCTTATTGCCTTTTGAGCCTCTGGTGTTCCCGGGTAATTTTTAGCTACAAATTTATATTCGGTTAAAGCATTATCATATTTATTTTGTACAAAATAAATGCGGCCAAGAGACATATGGCATCTTTTTACATACTGACTGTTTGGGTAATCATCTATCAAATATCTAAATTGACGCTCAGCTTCTGGATAATTACTTAATTCATCGTATTCTGTTGCTGTTTCAAATATGGCATCAGGAATGTATGGAGAGTTAGGGAAATCTCTTGCAATTTTTTTCATTACCGCAATTTTATTCATTACCTTGTCTTGCAATCCATATATCATACCTTGTTGAAACATTGCATAATCGGCCCCAGGTTTTTTATTAGCAATAATATAGGTGTAGGCATCTAAAGCGCCAACATAATTATTGGTGGCAAGATAACAATCACCTAATCGTAAAGTAGCATCGTGAAACATGTTTTCGGGTAAGGTATAACCAACGCTTGATTTATATTTATTAAAATAATTAGCAGCCTCTGGATATTTTTTTTGATTGAAATAGGTATACCCAATACTGTATAAAGCGTCTGGATAATATTTCGTATTTTTTGATTCTACTACATCTAAAAATTTCTGGTAATAAATTCTTGCATTGTCATTTTTACCTTCTTTGTATTCTATTTCGCCCAACCAAAAATTACATTGTCCATATATACCAGCATTGACTTTATGGGCAATGGATTTTTTGAAATAATCTTTTGCACCTGCAATATCTTTTTGATTGAATAATTCTTCGCCTCTCAGAAACAAAATCTTCTGGTATAATTCTTTGGTGCTCTCATCGCTTATTTGCATTTCCTCCATCACACTCACAGCGGTTTTATAATCATTGGAAGTATAAAGCAAGGTGGCTAGATTTTTTTTAGCTTCATTGCTATGTGTCGATTTAGGAAATAATTCATTAAATTTTTGATAAGCTGCAATAGACTTGTTGGTATACTCTAATTCGTGTGCCAGCTTGGCGTAGGTAAACATGGCTTCTTCTTGAATAGACTTGTCAAATTCCGTTCTTTGGGCTTCATAAAATGCGTTGAAAGCATTTTGTTTCTTTCCAATTTTTAAATAACAATCGCCTAAGTGGTAACTGGCGCTTTGAGCCATTGCGTTGCCATTGTTGGCTATTTTTTCAAACAGCAATGAGCTCTTGGCACAACTTTTATTCATGTAATAAGTATAGCCAATCTCAAAAGCTTCAGCATCATTCAATGTTTCTATTTTATAATTGCTAGCATCAAAATAAGTTTGAGCTTTTTCAAAGTTATTCAATCTGTAGTAACATTTTCCAAGCAATAAATCCCTATTAGTATTCAAAGCACCAAAGTCTTTTCCTTGAGCATAATCTATGGCTTTCTGATGTTCGTTTTGTAGATAATAAATTTCTGCAATGTATAATTTGACGGCTACGATGCCTTTGTCTTCCACTTTTTTAAATGCTGTTAAGGCTTGTTTATAATCTTTGTCCATGTAGCACACATAACCAAAATAATAGGTCGCCTCATCATGGTATGGATTGTCTGAAGTTGTTAAAGGAAAAAAACATTCTCTAGCTTCTTTGTATTTACCCGATTTAAAAAAGCAATAGCCTTGGCGATAATTTAATTTGTCTTTTTCTTCTTTGCTTATACCAATGCTCTGCACTTTTTTGTAATAAGTCAACGCATTTTTAAATTTGGAAATATTATAGTAATAATCTCCAACTTCGAGATTGGCATTGTTAATTTTTCTGCTTTGAGGATATCGCTCAATAAAATCGAGCATATTGGCCAAGGCATTATTATGCATTAATTTTAACTTGCAACTCGCTATGTAGTATTCTACATCACTAATATTTACAGCATCTGTAGCATATGGCAGGAAATCGTTAAAATTAGAGATGGCGGCATTGTACAACTGTTTGTCGTATAGTTCGAGGGCGGTGTTATACAGTTTAATTTTATCTTCATTGGCAGCTGTTTTTTGCGCATGGCTAATAAAAAACAAACCCGAAAAAATAAGAATTAATATGTGTTTTTTAGATAACATTTAGAGTCGTTATAATTTAAATAGCAAAGTAAATCAATTCGCATGAATAAAGGTTTTAATACTTTTTAACATACGTTTATAACAGTAAACGCATAAAAATACTTTTGTAGTATTAAAAAATAAAAATTATAAATTCAAACGCGCTTGTTGTGCGGGGATTTCTGAGATTCTTAAAATTTTTACAACCATTTCTATCATCAATTGACCATCATCAGTAATACCGGAATCATTAACACCTTTAGCTCTTAAATCATAATATTTAAGAAATCCGAAAATTTGTTCAATAAATACAGGGGCGTAATTGATACTAGCTTGCTTATAACCATCAATGAAAAATTCATTGATACCAAGTGCTGATGCAATTTCTTTGCGTGGTCGACTTTTTAAATTGTTGTATAAATAAACCTTAGTAAAGAAACTAAATAAATTGGCAATAATTGGAATTAAGGGATGACTTTTTATATTGCTTGCAAAATAGTGAGCAATTTGAATAGACTTGTTAAAATTCTTTTGTCCCAATGCATTTTGCAATTCAAAAATATTGAAGTCTTTACTAATACCAATATTTTGTTCGATGTGATTGATGGAAATGAGCGCAGTTTCGGGTTTTAAGTTAATCATCATGCGATCTATCTCGCTCGATATTTTAACCAAATCACTTCCTAGATAATCTACAATAAGCTGAACTGCGGACGGTTCAATGCTTTTTCCTGTATCTAGAATGTATTTCTCTACCCACGGTGTTACCTCATAATCTCGCATTCTATCGCTAGTAAAGTGGGTAAACTTGCTAAACATTTTACCAACTTTTTTGCGTTTATCTACCTTTTTGCCTTTGTAGCAAAAAACAAGGATAGTGGAAAGGGGAGGGGCGCTGAGGTAATCTTCAAAGACATCAATATCATCTAGATTTTGCGCTTCTTTAACAATTAATAATAAATACTGACTTAATAATGGAAACCTTTTGGCGGCCATTTTAATGTCTAAGGCACTGGTGTCTTTGCCATAAACAATCAGTTGGTCGAAACTTTTTTCTTCTGGTTTTAATACGTGTTCTTCCAAAGCCTCTGTTATTGCATCGATAAAATACGTTTCATCTCCTTCGAGCAAATAAACAGGGGTAAACTTCCTGTTTTTAATATCCCCGAGAATCTGATTGTATTTAATCGTCGTATTATTGGCCATTGATAGTTAGTTTTGCCGCTGTGCAGTTAAATTTTAAACACTACAATTTTACGATTAAAAATGATAATGGTAATGCACTAATTTTCGACATTATTAGAAAAAAGTATGTTTCACTGACACCAGAGGAATGGGTAAGGCAGCATGTAATTAGGTTTTTGGTAGAAGAAAAGGGATATAATACTGGTTCTATTGCCGTTGAAAAGTCTGTAAAATATAATCAGCTTAGCAAGCGTTTCGACCTTTATGTTGCAAATAATGATGGTTCACCGCAAATTTTAATTGAATGTAAAGCCCCGCATATTAAATTGTCTAATGCAACTTTACAACAAGCTGGTATTTATCAGAAGCAGTTGAATGCTAAGTATGTGTTTATTACCAATGGACTGCAGCACTTGTTTTTAGAATTAAAAGAAGGACAGTTTGAGGTGATTGAGGATTTGCCAGCAAAGGTTTAATGATCATTTCATGTTTTAACACCAAATTGAAAATGGCTTTCCCTTACCTTTGCGCAAAAGGCAATCGGTTTGTCGCTCTGAAGTAAAATTCGGAGAGGAAAGTCCGGGCAACACAGAGCACCATACCATTTGAAAGAATGGGCAGCTATTAGCAATGATAGTTGACAGATAGGGTCACAGAAAATAACTACCTTGTTCTGATTCATCAGAAGAAGGAAAAGGTGAAAATGCGAGGTAAAAGCTCACGACTTGCAGTAGTAATATTGTAGGAGGATAAACCTTATGGGTTGTAAAACCAAATATACCGGGGCTTGAGGGCTGCTCGCTCAAGTTAGCTTAGCAATAAGTGTATGCCTCGGAGGGTAGGTTGCATTAGATAGATGACAAACATTTCAGAACGATGAAAGTCGCAATGAGATACAAAACCCGGCTTATAGATTGCCTTTTTTTAATGAATGAATTATTGATATGATATTAATCATAATTTTATATTGACTTAACAATGAGGCCATTGTCAATATAAATTTCTTTTGTATGTTAATAACTATTTTCTAAATTGACATGCTATTTAGAACTAGTCTAAATAAAAATAATATATTTGCACCCGAATATGAAAAAAATAGGAGCATTAATTTTAGTGGGCTTTATTGCGATAGCGGGGAAAGCTCAAATACTGACAAAAGAAGATTCTTTAGCTGCAGGATTGCAAATGAGCGGCAAAACAACTGTATTAAGTGGTTATGGAGAATGCAAGGTGAGTTATAACAATGCTAGCAAAACTGCAACGGCAAATCTTACCCGTTTCGTTACATTCTTTGGTCATAGATTTTCTAAAAATATTACCTTATTTTCTGAGACAGAAATTGAAAATGCCAAAGTGGCGAATGGCACTTCGGGTGAAATTTCTTTAGAACAAATGTTCTTGAAGTTTGATTTGAATAAAAAGCAATACATAGTGGCTGGTTTATTTATTCCTAGAATAGGTATTATTAACGAGAACCATTTACCAACTACCTATAATGGCAATGATAGGCATTATGTAGAGTCACAATTAATACCTTCAACATGGAGAGAGTTGGGTATAGGTTTGTATGGCAGAGCCGATCGTTTACCAGGTTTTAATTATTATATTGGATTAACCAATGGCTTAAGTTCTCAAAATTTTAAAAGAAATTCCGGTATAAGAGAAGGTCGCTTTGAAGGCAGCAATGCAAGTGCTTCTAATATGGCATTAAGTGCCGCAGCCTTGTACTATTATCGCAATTTCCGTTTTCAAGCCTCTGCTTATTATGGTGGTACTGTTGGTGTGCCAGCAAAACAAGCAGATAGTTTGCAATTAAATTCAGGAGCCTTCGGAACACCAGTAGCTTTGGGTGAAATCAATATGCAATACCACAGCAATCGCATAACTTTTAAAACGCTTATAACCGCCTCTCAGATTCCAGATGCAGACAAAATAAACAGGGCCTACGCCAATAATACTCCTAACACTATGTTAGGTGGATTGGCGGAGTTTGCTTATAATGTCTTAAATGGTAAAGATATTACCAGCAAAAAATGTTGGTTGTTTGCCCGTTATGAATGGATGGACTTAAATTATACAATGCCATACAATGGGATTAAAGACAATCAAGTAAATCAACAGTTTTTTGTAGCTGGAATTACCTATAAGCCGGCTGTTGGTGTGGCCTTAAAATTTGATGTGGTTAATAGAATAACAGGAACACCTAACCAATCTTTTGTAATAAATCCATTTCCTCAACAATCTTCGTATTTCAGAAATAATGTTTTTGTAAATGCTGGCTTTGCTTATAATTTTTAATGATGCAAAGAAGAAAATTTTTAAAAACAAGTTGCACTGTTTGTGTCGGTACTTTGGCAGGCATTACTGCAATTTCTTTATTGGAAAGTTGTGCTACCGGAAAAATTGTGAAGAGCGAAATTTCTAACGATACAATTACCATAGCATTGTCTGAATTTGAGCAAGGCAAATCCTATA
Source organism: Bacteroidota bacterium (assembly GCA_025354385.1). Lineage (GTDB taxonomy): Bacteria > Bacteroidota > Bacteroidia > NS11-12g > UBA955 > JABMMZ01. Next base: position 55,331 of record JANXMZ010000020.1, on the reverse strand, counting down.
TTATTGTTAGAAATAGTAATCTGACCTATGATATATTGTTAAATAAAATTAACGAAACATCTTATAAAGCACTTTTAATGCAATGCACTCATTATGATAATCCTGTTTTTGCAAATAGTAAGGAAATTTTTTGCCCATCGCATGGCAGCAAGTTTGACTTTAACGGCAATGTTAAACAAGAGCCTGCAACGACTTCTTTAAAAACCTATAAAACTGAATTAAAAGACCAAATCATTACCATCTTTTTAAAATAAAAAAAATGAAATCAAATACGATTAAAATATTGATCGCCTGTAGTTTCTTATTTATTCTGCATGGTTGCAAGGATAAAACTGTAAAACCAATTATAACAGACAATAGTACCCAAATTCTAACGGATTATTCTACCAATATCTGCTTAGATGGCTACAGAACACTTTCCGATAAAAGTGTTCAACTCCATGCGGATGTTATCGCTTTCATATCTAACCCTAGTCAGTCCGCATTAATCCAATGCCAGAATGATTGGAAACAAACCAGAGAAATATGGGAACAATCGGAAGCCTATTTATTTGGACCGGTTTCAACCAATAGTATCGATCCAAGAATTGATACTTGGCCGGTGGATTTTAAAAGATTAGATTCTATTATGGCGAGCAGTGTTCCCATTGATCAGCCTTATATTAATCAGTTGGAGGAGTCTTTAAAAGGATTTCACCCTATTGAATATTTATTGTTTGGTAAAAATGCCGACAAGCAATACTCTCAATTTACGAATAGACAGAAGGAATATCTTTTAGCATTATCGGAAAATTTAAAAACGTTGACAGCTTCTTTAAAAAATGACTGGGAAGTAAATGGCGGAAATTTTTATACAATCTTTTCTACCGCGGGAAATGGAAGTGCCCTTTACCCTACTAAGAAATCGGCTTTTGAGGAAATGAGCAATGCCATGATTGGTATTTGTGATGAAGTTGCGAATTCAAAAATTGATGAAGTTTTTGTTACACTCGATTCAACCAAAGAAGAATCTCCATTTGCAAAGAATTCTCTTACAGATTTTACAAATAATATTCAAGGAGTGATGAATGCTTATTTGTCTAAAGGCAATACAAAAGATGGTCTTGGGCTTGAAGATTTTGTGAGAACATATAATCTTAGTTTGGATGGTGCTATTAAACAAAAACATAATGCCGCAATTGCTGCGTTGAACAATATTACTGTTCCATTTGGAGAAGCAATTTTTACGCAGCCAATTCAGGTGCAGAATGCTGTTGATGCTATTAATTCGCTAAAAGTTGAACTGGAAGAAAATTTATTGCCAGTGATAAAACTTCATATTAATTAGGCTGGAAAACATGAAACAAAAAATATATGCCATATCGGTTTTAGTCAGCCTTATTTTTATTAACGCCTGTAGAAAAGCCAATGATGCCTATTTAGAAACCGATGCAGAATGGTTATCTGGCGGTAAGCAAAGTTTTTTTGATGAAACAAACGGTGGATTTGGGCATATATTTTTAGGATTAACTGAGCGAGAAGAATTTAATCACGAAGTAGGAGATGGTGCATTTGGTGCAACATTTGTTACAGCTCCTGCGCCATTAAATTCGGGTTTGGGGCCTTTGTATAATAATGTCTCATGCAGTGGCTGTCATGTAAGCGATGGCAGAGGTAGGCCACCATTTGTAGGAGAGCCTCTCAGTAGTATGTTGTTCAGAGTAAGTGTTCCTGGCACTAATCCGCATGGTGGCCCTAATCCTGTGCCTGGTTTTGGTGGTCAGTTTCAACCCAGAGCAATAGCTGGAAAGTTAGCGGAAGGAGATGTATCCATTAGTTATATTATTTATAATGGATTGTTCGGAGATGGTTCAAGTTATACCCTCCGCAATCCTACATACACGGTTGTGAGTCCTTATAAAAATTATCCACCAGACATGATGATTTCTCCTAGAATAGCGCCTCCAGTATTCGGATTAGGCTTGCTTGAGGCTATTAGCGAAACGGATATTAAAATGAATGCAGATGAGAATGATAATAATGGTGATGGGATTAGTGGTAAATACAATTTAGTTTATGATGTACTTTCGAATTCTTATCGCTTGGGCCGGTTTGGATGGAAAGCTGGTCAACCAAGTTTACTTCAACAATCGGCAGGTGCTTACAATGAGGACATGGGTATTACTAATTTTGTATTTCCAGTTGAAAGCAGTTTTAACCAGTCGCAATACGATGATTTGAATGATGAAGTAGAAGTTTCGGATTCAATTTTGTACGCAGTGGCATTTTATATGCAAACACTTGGTGTTCCTGCTAGAAGAAATGTGAACGATGCCCAAGTATTAACAGGAAAAAAAATATTCAATAATATTCAATGCAACTCCTGTCATATAGCAGAATTTAGGACTGGTGTAGATATGACTTTTCCTTCCAGATCTAATCAAAAAATATTTCCATACACAGATTTATTATTGCATGATATGGGAGCAGGTTTGGCAGATAATAGACCCGAATTTTTGGCCAATGGAAATGAATGGCGAACACCCGCGTTGTGGGGCATAGGTTTAACTAAAAAAATTAATGGACATGAGTTCTTTCTACATGATGGTAGGGCTAGAAATTTAAGTGAGGCTATTTTGTGGCATGGAGGAGAAGCTGAAAAAAGCAAACAACAATATGTTAATTTATCATCAGATGATAGAAAAGCATTGATAAAGTTTTTAGAATCACTTTAAAAAAACAATGGTCGCTACTAATAAGCGACCATTGTTATCAATATTGTGTCTTTTCTGATGTTATTTTTCATGACAATGAAAACGAACATTGCCGGTTTTTACACTTCCATTGTCATCAACATGGGCTTTAATTGTTAATTCCATATCGGAATGAACTTTGCCTTCATTCACAAAATACTCATTAATGGTGTAATGACTTTGATGTGCATCCTTATCAATATTGATTATTTCTGTTGTATCCGCTAAACGCAAAACATGTAATTCGTAGCCATGTATTTCTGAAGGAGATGCAATATCGATTTTAATGAATACAGTGTCACCTGCTTCGTACTCCTGAGTATTTAATGGAGCATTGATAGTAACAATGACATCATTTGGACTTAAAGTTTTTTCATGTTCCTTTATACATGAAGGGAGCAGAAGTAAAGTAAATATAAAGCTGCAAAAGAATTTGAATTTTAAATTTTCCATAAAGTTTTTTTAAAAAATATAGGAATTATTAATTTGAATTTTAGATTTTGCTTGAACATAGCCGTTGCTTAATTGTTGTTTCAAAGGATAAAAATAAAGGAAGGAAGCCATGAAATGTTTGAAATAAATATCGCACCCCACATTGGTAGATAATAAATATCCTCCTGATTCTAATTGCACGTAATCATTTTTAAGATCCTTTTTCATCACTTCATATAAGACACCAACACTGGGTAAAAGGTTGCAATTTTTATTCAGATTTTTCCAGTAATACGCTCTGGAACTGATGTTTAATTTATTTCCAAATTTATAATTCGCTTTATTATTGCGATTTATTTTGTAAAGAAAATCGGTACTCAAGCCCATTTTATTATGTCTAATGGAATGTTGTAAAGTAGTGATTAAATCATTGGAGCCACTACCAGCCTGCAATCCCATTGGCAGCAACTCGCCATTGTGCATAGCATTACTTTTAGCGGTCTTCATTTTTACACCATCACCTACTAGCAATAAATGTTTCCATTTTATTGAATCGTTATTCAAGTTGATGAGGGTATAGTTAAAGCTGAGGGTAGCATCGCCCATACCGCTTATTTTATTGATTTGTCTGTCTTCTTGTTGCGACTTGATTTGAAATGGCAAACTGCCGACAAATTGCAATCGATTGTTTATGAAATATCGGCCCCATATTTCGGAGGTCCAACTACTTTCTTGGTTGCTAATATTAGGGTCGCTTAATTCTGACGATTGATAGCGGGCGAATGAAGTGCGCTGACCTAAATAGTTTTTTTGAAATTGGGGAAGAATGCTGCTAAAGCCATTATTGATACTGCATCCGCAAATATCACAGGCGTTTAATAATTGGTTGCTAATAAGCATTACAATGCTTAATGAAATATATTTTTTCAATGTTAAATTAATAAATTGGTGGAAAATGAAATAAAAAATGACTGTATGAAAAACATTTATACAGTATAGCCATCTTATGGCATTATAAAAACAATAGGAATGACGCCTTTGCAGTTGGCGGATGAAATACAGCTACAAGATAGTTGCTATGGTAATCGATTTCAGTTTTGGCAATTTTTAACAAGCCAATTGGTAATAAATGAAATGAATAAGTAATTAAAGGACTGAAGATATAGTCTGCTCCCGCCCTCAGTATTTTAGAAGGTAAATCTTCTTTTGTTCGGGTATCAATTTTATTCAACTGTGTAGTCAAATAACATTTTCCTTGACAATTTAATTCTGGTTTATTTTTGTTAATACAACAACTAGCTACAATGGTAGCGGTATTTTGCCAATAATTGATAATCAACGCAGCTTTGAAAAGACTATTGCTTACAAGTAAAATAAGAAGCGATATGCTAATAATGCATTTCAAAAATTATGGCGCAAAATTATGCAAAAAATTCGTTGATGATAGAACTAAATACATAAAATTTAAATGACGCAACAATTTATTTTTTTATCGCTTGTAGCCTTTCTGACTTCTTAAAGCACTGTCTACCTTTATAGGGTCGTAATCTGTTTTAGGTGCAATAATTTTTATCTTAGGTTGATTGTAAACATATTTATAATACATGATACCCGCAGAGCCTAGAAATAAGATAAAGAAGCTTATAAAAACGATAATTTTTAAGGTTTGTTTTTTCATGAAAAGTGAATTAAAAACTTCTGCCTATGCCCATTAACCAACGCATTTGAACAAAATTTTTGTCGGCATAGGGAGCGGTATTTAAATAGAAAGGTAAATCGAATCGCAATGTGAATGGTTTAATTAAACTGCGTTTGCCCCATTTATATATATTGAAGGCAGTACCAAAACCAGCATCCATTCTCAATGGCGAAATTAATTGTTTGCCGTCAACTTTACTTCTGTTATCCATCAAAATACCTGCATCACCAAATAAATAGGTGTCAATTTTCAACCAATTGCGAGTCAATTTTGGACGAATTTTAAAGTACTGATCAAAGTCTAATTCAACACTTGCAGATGCCCCGTGTGTGCCTTGGTATAATGGTGTAATAGCGTTGCCAATGGCAATGGGTGCCAGATAACCGGCATAACCTCTTAGATTTAAACCACCACCTGCTTGAAAATGATTCATGCTAGCGCCATAAGTTCTCCATTCTTGTGGTATTAAACCTCGGGTGCGTGTGAATTTGCTCTCTAACATTTGTTCCATGTTGGCACCAGCTAAATTCAACATCGATTCTTCTGCCATATTGATGCCTGTGATGGCTTGGGTATAAAACCTGGTTTTAAGTTCCAGTTTTCCTAATTTATTATTGTTGATGACTTCCAACTTAAAACTGCCATAGCCATAGTCTTTTGTTAATGCACTTCCCCTTAATCCCGCGTTGATAGTGCCATTGCCATGCTTGTATCTGTATCTGTGTGTAAAATCGATATTCAAGGTATTGTTCAATTTACCTTCGCGAGTATGTTGTCCAGAATCAGGCCAATAAATTTGACGACCTTTTGCCATGCCAATAGATTTAAAGTAGAAATTTACGGTGTTATCGCCAAATGTTTTTTCGAAACCCAATTGATTATAGGTAATACCATCTAACCAACGCGATTCTATATAGGCATTGGCATTGTGTCCAACTAGAGTACTGTATTTAAATCTATAACTTATAATATCTCGTTGTCGTCCTAAGGTATATTTTTTCTCGGCTGCAATCCCTGTATTCAACCAGAAAGTGAAATCGACCACATTTTTTACCCTTGCATAATCCGAATGAAAATTGACACCATCTTTAAATCCATCTATTGCATTGTACCATAAATTTGGACTCCAAGTAAACACACGTTTATTAAAACTAATAGGTTGTTGAATATTGTGGTCATTTATTAATTTCATCGGCAAACGAGAACATCCACCTTTGGATTTAACATTATCTACTCTGTAAATATCTGCTAAGCGGTGGGTGGTATCTATGGCTACCAATTTAATTTTATGGTCTATTGTTATAGTATCTGTATGTGTTTGGTTTAATAGGCCCCAACCTTTCCAAGTTTTTAAAACAATATGACCATCGGTTTTTGCAAAATAAGTGTTTGGAATTAGGTAATTGTATTTTTTGTTGAGTTTATCGGTTACAGTAAAATCAATTGGCATTTGCATGTCACCATTTCTCGAAAAGGTAATGGCATACCGATATTTTCCATCATTAGTACGGTTAATTTTCTTTATTTTTTTAATTTCATAGTCAATGGATTTTGTTGTTTCCATCCATTGGTCAAAAAACCAATTTAAATCTATGTGGGTATAATCAATAATGGATTGTCTGAAATCATCCGGATAGGGATGGGCAAATTTCCATTGATTAAAATAATGTTGCATGGCTTTTAGGAATAATTCATCACCTAATACATATTGCAAATTATAAAGCATAGTAGCGGTTTTATAATACACATGACGATAGCCTCCACCATGACCGATAGCAGAATTAAAATCATCGCTGTGGGTGTTCAATTGAACATCGTTTTTATTAATAGCATCATTCAAATAACCATTATAAACACTGTTTTCATCATATTGGTTCGCATGCATGCTAATACCATTTATTTTTTTAATACTCCATGAAGTCAAGAATTGAGTAAAGCCCTCATCTAACATAGCGCGGTAGGTTTCATTATTTCCAATCATTCCAAAAAACCAATTATGTCCAATTTCATGTGCAATTACGTATTGGTGACCGGGCCAATTGCCACCATCTAAAGTCAACATAGGATATTCCATACCATCACGGGCATCTGCTGCTACAATTTTTGGATAGCCATACATGCCAATATCTGTGCTATACACTTTTACAACATCTGCAACAAATTGTGCTGTAGGTCGCCATTCAGGTGCATTTTTTTCTTGGGCCAGTGCAATGCAGCGAATGCCATTCCACACCACTTCGCCAATGCGGTAAGTAGGGTCGGCAGTGAAGGCGAAATCATGTACATTTTCTGCATGGTAAATCCATGTTTTGGTACCTTCCTTTTTGATGGTATATTGGTATTTGGTAGGTTTAATTTGCATTCTCCCCATGGCATCTTTTACAACTTCAGAATAATTAGAGATGTCTATGGCTTTTCTAAGTTCTGTAGGTAATACTTCATTTTCATTTTGAATAGCACCTGTTGCTTCAACGACATAATTAGATGGAAAATTTAATTTGACATCGTAAACACCATAATCACCATAAAATTCTTTGCCCAAGTGCTGATCAGTTTCCCAGCCAAACTTACGATCGTAAACACAAATGCGGGGATACCAATGCACACCATCAAAATGCTTATAATCACCATCCGACTTAAATGTTTTAAAACGTCTTCGCATACTTCCATTGTCCCAGTAGGTTCTAAATTTAATACTAAATATTACACTGCTATTGGGTTTAATGGGGGTTTTTAATTTTGCGATTAAAATTGTGTTGTCGATGGTGTATTCCACAACTTCACCTGCAATCTTAAATTCATCTATTAAAGTACCCATTTTATTGGCCTCATATTTACCAAAAGTTGTTTCCTGATTGTTAACCAATTCCAAAGCATGTGCGTAACTTCCTGGTTGAAAAGCGTTTTGATACAAGTGGAAATAAACGGTGTTTAATTCATCGGGACTATTGTTAAAATACTCCAATGTTTCGGAACCCGTTATTTCATCCTTCTCATCATTAATAGCCGCATCGATGGTATAATGAACATCTTGTTGCCAATAGGCTTCGTTTGGTCTTCTAGTTTTCCAATAATCTTTATAATTGAATGTTTGAGAAGAAACAAGCATAGGAAGTAATAGCAGAAGTATGATAGATTTTTTCATATTTAAACAATGATGGCGAAAATAAGGAAACAAGGGTTTAAATAAGAAGGGTAACCAAATTAGATTTAAGCAATTAGTTAACAATTATGTTAAAAAAGCTTAAATAAAGTACATGGAAGTTTGGTTTGAAATTGCAGATTGAACTACTCAACATTAAAAAAATTAATGGGTTGTTTGCTTAGCCACAATTGTATGGGCTCTGCACCGTAAGCTTTCATCCAGTCTATTTGGTAATTTTCTGCTGAAAAATAACAACGCACGCTAGCAAATATTTTATTATTGGCAAGGTCGGCAATGTTGCCATTCTTGTTATAAAATGAATACATTACCTGAACGCTGTGAAAATGCCCGTTTAAATAAAGCATTCCAGGTACTTCGAAGGTATACACTTTATTGTCTTTAGTCAGTAAATTAAGGGTTTCTCTTGAAACATTAAAATGCAAATCCAATTCCATTTTAGATTGACTTAATTGTTTACTTAAAGCTGTGTCGGCTGTTTTAAAGGTTTCCACCCCAACCTTTAAATTAGTTTCACCCGTTTGGTAATTGAGCTTTAACAATGATTTTGGTGATTTAGCATTTACCCAACTAGTATCATTGACAAATAAGGTCATATTGGTTTCACTGTTGACAATAACCTGTGCAGATGCACATTGAATAAATAATGAGAGAAAAAGTATACTAATTAGTTTGTTTTGTTTCTTAGGCATTAGGGTATGAACGAAAAAAATGCAAGATTATTTTGCTTCTTCAAATTTAAGCATTTTAACTAAAGAAATAAATCACTCTTGATTGATTTGCCATCCTTTTTTATAGCGATTAAATAAGTAAATAAAGAAGACTATAATTCCTGCAATGAAAGGTACAATGCTATAAAACTTAGTTGGAAAATAGAAAAATTCGGCCACCATCCAGTTCGCATTTGCAATAATCCAAAACGCAATAGAGAGATTAGGGAGGAAACGAGACTCTTCTTTGCTTGTAATAATTACCAAAACAATAGCAACCAACACAGTAGGAATCGCCATAATAACACCTATTGTTTTCCAATTCATTAACCAACATAGATCTTTTAACAACCAAAGAGGTATATGGGCCATTTCTAGAATAAGAAGCCACTTTTTACTATTCATTTACAAAAAATATTGAGTGCAATATTAATAACTTACTTCAGTATTTTTTGTAATTTTGTTATTCTAGTTTAACAAATCTAAAAAATTATGAAATTATATAAACTGCTATTCTATATTTTCGGCCTTCTTCTTATTTTTGAAAACTTCAGTTGTTCAAAAGATAAAAAACTTTTATCCAGTACTGAAAATAAAGTATCACCAAATGATTTTCTTTCCAGTAATACATATGATTTTTTAATTGTGGAAATTCAATATGTCTCGGGGTACGAACCCACTGCTGCATGTGTTGATAATCTTAAAACATTGCTTCAACAAAGGATCAATAAAAATGCGGGTATTAGTGTGATACAAAATACGATTTCATCTCCCGGAAAGAGTTTATATTCTCTAAACGACATTAAGCAAATAGAGAATTCTCATAGAACACAGCATACCTCTGGTAAAACCCTCACAGCTTATTTTCTTTTTTTTGATGGTGATTATAGCGAAAATTCAGGCAATGCAAAAGTATTGGGAATCACTTATGCTAAAACTTCTGTTGCCATATTCGAAAAAACTATCAAAGCATTCTCGGGTGGCATAACACAACCTTCTAATGCGAATCTTGAGTCTACAGTTGTAAATCATGAATTTGGGCATCTACTTGGCCTCGTAAACAATGGTACAAGCATGAAGGCCAGCCATCAAGATATTCCCAACGGAAGCCATTGTAATGATAAAAATTGTTTGATGTATTTTAATGCAGAAACCAGCGATGTAATTGCCAATATTATTGGAGGTGTACCTTCATTAGATGCTCAATGCATTGATGATTTGCGCGCCAATGGTGGAAAATAGTGTTTTGTTGAGTACAACAACAATTTTTGCAAATTAAAAAAAAGTGATATGTTTGTAAATCAAGTCACCATGTTAAAAATATCAAAATCAAAATTGTTTTATGAAAAAAATCAATCTAATCATTGCTCTCTTAGTTGTTGTAAGCTTTGCTAAAGCCCAAAATTATGTCGATTTGCGCTTAACATTAAAAAGTCCTTCTAATAACGCTTACATTCCTCCACTTAATCTTACTAATCTTTTTATGACCATTACGAACGTGGGGTCAACTGCCTTTGCCGCTTCCGATTCATTTGCGCTTTATTTATTGATTAATAATGATTCGTTTAATTTTGTGAATGGTACCCGTTTCGATAATTTCAAAACCATTGCTGGTAAAGCCATTAATCAGAATGATTCTTTCAATTATGTAATGCCTTTTGCCTTTGACAATTCTTTTGCCAATATGACTGTGGATCTTTGTTTTTTTATAAAGCCTTTGAACCGCAAAACAAAGGCGATAAAGGATAGTCTTTTATTAAATAACAAGGCTTGCAGAACAGTAAATGTAAAGTATCAAAGTAATCTAAACCCTCATCAATTGCCCAATTCTTTACTCACTTTAATGCCTAATCCAGCAAGTCAGTATATTAAAATTATGACGCCCGTTACCTCTGGTTCCATCGCTATTTTTAATATAAAAGGAGAGGCAGTTTATAAGAGTGATAGTATTCCTACTGGTATTGATTGCAGTACTTTTTCTAAAGGAATTTATACTGTAGTGTTATTTTCTGGTGAGCAGCTTTTTACAAGCAGACTTATTTTACAAGACTAATTTTTAATCTTAATTTATAATGTATCATGAACAAAATCTATGTGTTTATTATTGTATTGTTTTTTGTAAAAACAAACAATGTGCTGGCTCAGGAAATTAATCCGGGCTTCGAAAAATTAACTTCCAATGGCAAGGTCAGTTATTGGGGTTCTAACTTAGTAACGATTATTAGGTTTGATAGTTTGGGCCATTCTCATGCCGATTCAATTGTGTATGATAAAGAATTGAACTTTGCTTCAACTGATGCACATTCGGGCAAGTATGCGCTCGAAATGAGAAATGCTTATAATTACACGGCTCAAAGTGGCATTGCCGGAAGTGTTGATTTATTTGATGATTCTGACTTTTCATCTTTCTCTAATGTTGTTGAAGTAAACAAAACGCCAGATAGATTAAGTTTCTATTTTAAATATTTTCCTGTGCAAGACGACTCTGCTTTTGCCACTATCGCTGTGTATGATAGCTTAAGTTATTTGATAGGAGAGGCAAAAGTTTTAATAGGTTTGACAGCCAGCCAATATACATTTATTTCTGCGCCTATAACTTACTCAAGTTCTAATTCAGCAAAGTATATTTCTGTTTCTATGTCTACTCAATTACCCAATAAACAACCACATTTTGGAACTCGTTTTTTGGTGGATGATGTTTCGTTGTATAGTGCATCAAAGCTAATGGATATATCGGCTAACCGTATTTGTATTTACCCAAATCCAACATCTCATTATTTAAATATAATTTCTGAAACGGATATAAAATTGATTACACTTACAGATGTTTCGGGAAAACAAATACCAATTACTTTTGTCGATAATAAACGCCTTGATTGCTCCTTTCTTTCAAGCGGTATTTATTTTTTAAATGTTATGGATACAACTGGAAACTATACACATAAAATAAATGTAGAGTAAATGTGTTTTTTACAGGAACTCTTCAAGTAGGGTTCCTGTTTGTTCTTTTATAATCTTTAGTTACTTTTGAATAAATGTTATGTCCTAATTTTAAACCTTTCCCAGTGATTCAAACAGAGCGATTAATATTAAGGCAAATTAACGCAGCTGATACAGATGATATTTTTAATCACCGGTCTAATACTGATGTCATAAAATATTTAGACAGGCCTGTTATAATATCAAGAGAAGAGGCTGTTCATCATATCCAAATATTGAATATTCAGAGTGAAAATAACGAGAGTGTAGTTTGGGGAGTTGCCCTAAAAGGCCAACAAAATTTAATTGGAACAATTGCTTTTCACCGTATAGATAAGCTACATTATAGAGCTGAGATAGGTTATATGTTGATGCCTCCATTCTGGCGTCAAGGTTTCATGAGCGAAGCTTTAAAAGCGGTTATTCAATTTGGCTTTGAGGTTATGCAATTGCATACCATAGAAGCACAAATAAATCCGCACAATATGGCTAGTGCTCAAATATTAGAAAAATTTAATTTTGTAAAAGAAGCTCATTTTAAGGAAAATTATTTGTTCAATGGTAAGTTTGTAGACTCGGTTGTATACAGCCTGATTAATCCAATGCAATCTAATATTCAGAGCCAATCATTGGAAATTTAAATATTTTAACGAGTTTGTAAATTAAAAACTTTGAATTACTTTCGAATCAAATAATTACTGACATGAAAAGTATTTCAATTTTTTCTTTGGCTCTGCTTCTTGCAGCTTGTGGTTCTAAAATGATGGAGCTTTCAAATGCCGATGCAGAACGTGGAGCTGTTAAATTTCCTGGTTTAACAGTGGCCGCCTTAACCCAAGGAAAGACACATTATGAAACCCATTGCCAAAGCTGTCATGGTCTTTATAGTCCTGCTTCGCGTACAGAACCGCAATGGAGAGGAATCGTTCCAAACATGGTTATTAAGGCCAATAAGAAAATGGGTAAGATGGGCATGCCGATTGATAGTGCAGTGCAAGAATCTATTTTACGTTATGTGGTTACCATGAGTTCTGCCCCAAAATCAAAATAATGATTTAAGAATATACAGCGAATTTTGGGCATTTGTCGCTGAAGAATTCCAACGATACCCAAACCAGATAAGTTTTATTATTTTAAAAAACAGCCTTATTTGGAATCACTGTTAGAACGAGGGGTATTCTCCTCAAACCTATCACGATTAGTTTAAATGATTCGGTACTATCAATTTTTTTATATGTCAATTTCAAAATGAAACGTCTCATTAAATTTCTGATTCAGTCTAACCTATTCATAGCTTTTGCAGCTTTAGGTTTAACGATTCAAACGCAAGTGCAATTGGGAATGAAACCACAATGGCATCCTTATTTGTTTATTATTTTTTTTGCGACCTTTTTCGATTATAATTTATATCGGTTGGTATTAATACGGTTTAAGAAAGTAAAATCTTCTGAGGATAACCTTCATTGGGCCAATCAGCATGAAGGTATATTTTATATATTGCTTGCAGTATTTCTTATTGGCTTTTTAGTGGCAGTTTTTATGGCAAAAAAAATAGTATTGATCCTGCTTATGCCCTTGGCTGTTTTAACAATTCTTTATTCATTACCAATCCCCAAATTAAAAAATATTTTTTTCCGTTTAAGAGAAATTCCATTTTTAAAATTATTTTTAATTGCCACTGTTTGGTCAATGTCAACTGTCCTTTTACCCGTATTCCAATTAGAGAAGGTAATAGATAATTATCATGTTATTTGGATGTTTATAGAGCGGTTTTTATTTGTAATGGCTATAACCATTCCTTTTGATATCAGAGATATCAAAGTTGATAAACATGCTAATATTAAAACTATCCCAGTTGTATTTGGGGAGCTAATGGCAATGAAAGTGGCTAATTTTACATTGTTGCTTTTTTTAGTGGTTTGTTTAATTCATTATACGCAGCAAAATAGTGTAGCATTCATCTTATCTTTCATAGTTTCAAGTTTCATCACCTTTTTTCTGCTTAATAATAAAGCATTGAAGCTGCATCCATTTTATTTTTATGGATGGCTAGATGGTTCTTTGCTTATACAAAGTGTATTGGTTATTCTAATAAATTATATTTTTTTTTAACAGCGAGCCACTTTTTCTACTTTTTTTTCGTCTATATGAGAAATGATTGAAAATTATCATTTTTTAATATGAACTTAATTTTATCGAAATGAAAAAACCATTACAACTATTGCTGCTTTTTATTCTGACAATACTGAGCTGCAGTCACACTTACGCTGTTTGTAAAGCTGATTTTATTATTCACAGAACGAGTAGTAATTCGTTTTATTTAACAGACTCCTCGGTTTGTAATAAAACCCAAACCAATTTCACCATCATCATTTCCGACGGCCATTCATCTTTTTCTAGCTACTACAATTCTAATATTACCATTGCGAATAATGGGACTACTAGAGTATGGTTAATGATACATGACAGTTTAGCTGGATGTACAGATTCTATTAGCAAAACCATTGCGATTAGTGGAAATAAAAATTGTAAAGCAGATTTTTATGTAAGTAGTATTATTGGTCTTCAAGTTAGCTTCAAAAATCTTTACTTAAATAGCTCAACTGCTACTTTTGTAATGGATTTTGGAGATGGTAGTACCTCAACTACAAAAAACCCTACACATACATATGCTACCTGTGGTACCTTTACAGCTAAATTAAGTGTGAGTGATGCCGCCAATAGTTGTTCCGACACTTTTTCCATAACATTTAAAATTGGGATTAAGGCTGAATTTACCATTAATCAGTATAGCTCCAATAATTATCTTTTTTATAATCGATCCATATTTAACGAATTGACACAATTATTTCCAGACAGTAATTTTACTGCCTTGCATTGGGATTTTGGTGATGGTGATACTTCAAATCAGGGCTACGTATATCACACCTATGCACATCCTGGAAACTATAATGTAAAACTAATTGCTCGCTATACGGATCCTAACAATTATTGTGGCAAATCGGACTCAATAGTGAAATCTGTGTCTGTTGGATGTGCTATCAAACCCAACTTTAGTTATTCAGTTTCTGGCAAAACCTATACTTATACAAATCTCACTTTAGGTGGTTCCTTAAGTTATTTATGGCGCTTTGGCGATACAACTACCAGTAAGGTTAAGCACCCTATTCACACTTATAAAACACGCAATAATTATTTAACTGAATTAGTGGCCATAGATACCGTTTATGGTTGTCGCGATTCCATTACACTCATAACAAAATTTTGCAATATTTATGCAGATTTGCAATTGGTATATGATTCAGCTCATCCTTATCAAGCTACCTTATACAATTACTCAACTGGTACGATTAATAAGCATTATTGGGACTTTGGAGATGGCTCGAATTCTACGTCTTCTGCCCCTACTCATAACTATTCTAAAACGGGCGCAATAGATTTAAAATATCTGGCTTTGGATTCCATAACAGGTTGCAGTGATACTTTTTATTTGCATTTTAATATAGATGGAAGTGGGAATATTAAGCGCAAATCTTTTGTGTTTACAATTATCGATAAAACCAATACTTCCTCTATCGCCAGTATTAATAATTTGAATGGGTTTAAAATCTATCCAAATCCATTTAATAAGGAATTTGTCATTGAAAATTTAAATGGGGAAAATATTGCCGAGATTTCTCTTATCAACGCTCTTGGGCAACAGATAAGTATACAAGTATTAATGGAAAATGAGCGCTGTATAATCAACTCAAATATTGATTTAGAAAATGGGGTCTATATTGTAAGGATTAAAACAGATAAAAATATTTGTTATCAAAAAATAATAAAAGAGTAGTATTTAATTAAATTGTTGGTTGTAAAAAGGCGGTGTTAATCATCGCCTTTTTCATTTATGAAGCATTTCTTCTCTTAATTGATTGCTAGTTTTAGTGCTGCCATCGTGACTCCAACCAGGCGGCATCACAATGTAATTTAGCTTTTGAGAAAGAGGACCAGGTTTGGCAACATCTTTAAATATTTTAAGCCACTCACTAAAAATTACTTTTAATGGATGATAGGTTTTAAGATTGGTGGTTAGTCCATAGCGGGGTGCTTCTTCCTCGGTTTGATAGGTGCCAAATAATTTATCCCAGATAATTAATACTTGGCCCATGTTTTTATCCAAATATTTTACATCACTGGCATGGTGTACTCTGTGGTGGGATGGTGTAACAAAGATGGATTCGTACCATTGGGGTAATTTTGGGATAGTTTCTGTATGCAGAAAGAACTGATAAAATTGGTTGACGGCATACATAAACATAATGGTTAAACCATCGAAACCTAAAAAGGCTACCGGTATGTAAAATATGAAACGATATAAAGGTTGGAGCACTGAAGACCTAAGCGCAACAGTGAAATTATATTTTTCGCTGCTGTGATGATTGCTGTGCACTGCCCATAGCACTCTGGAATAATGTTCGGTACGGTGCAACCAGTAAAAGCAAAAGTCTTGACCAACAAAAACCAAAAACCAAGCGATAATAGGGTAGTAGGTTAATAAATCGGGTTTATAGATAGCATGTTGATTACACCAATCTAAAACACCAAAAGTAAGAAATTTAATGCTAATGTCTATCAAAGCACCAGCAATGCCGAGCCATATTGAAATTGCACTGTCTTTCCAACTGTATAATTCTTTACGTTGCTTAATACCTATAAAAATTTCGGTAACGATAAAAACCAGATAAACTGGAAGTGAAATTACCAATAACCATTCTTCTTTTGTCATTTGATGACTGCAAAAATATTCAAAATTATATTGGGATTTGCAATGATGTCAATCATTATATATGATAATTAGGTATTTAAGTTTTGTTTTGGTAGAATTAATTTAAATGCTTTTAACTCATAAAAATTTAAATGCCAAAGGTAGAAGGTGAACTATACGCCATTATGAAATAAATAATGATTAAGAATGGTAATTGGCTGCCAGCCATTTTTCTGCATCTAATGCCGCCATACAACCACTGCCTGCTGCTGTTACAGCTTGTCTGTATATTTTATCCTGAGCATCGCCACAGGCAAATACGCCTTCAATATTGGTATAAGTACTATCTGGCTTGGTAATTAAATAACCTTGTTCGTCCATGTCCAACCAGTTTTTGAATATAGTTGTATTGGGTGTATGGCCAATGGCCACGAAAAAACCAGTAAGTGCAATTTCTTTGGTACTTCCATCATTCACATTTCTTATTCTAACGCCTTCTACTAAATTTTCGCCAAGTATTTCATCCGTTTCGCTATTAAAATGAATTTCGATGTTGGGTGTATTTTCAACACGGTGTTGCATAGCTTTTGAGGCACGAAAAGTATCTCTTCTAACAATCATGTGGACCTTTTTACATAATTTAGCAAGGTAGCTGGCCTCTTCACAAGCGGTATCTCCTGCACCTACAATGGCAACATCCTGACCGCGATAAAAGAAACCATCGCACACAGCACAGGCGCTTACACCACTGCCATTTAATTTTTTTTCACTCGGTATACCTAGCCATTTAGCGCTGGCACCTGTTGCAATAATTACAGATTTAGCATTAATCGTTTTCATGCCATCTGCTATACATTTGAATGGGCGACTGCTAAAGTCAACCTCGGTAATCAAGCCAAAGCGAATATCAGCACCTAGTCTCACGGCTTGTTTTTTGAAATTATCCATCATTTCTGGTCCCATAATGCCATCAGGGTAACCTGGGTAGTTTTCTACATCGGTTGTAATTGTTAACTGACCGCCAGGTTGCATGCCTTCATACATCACTGGTTTCATGTCGGCTCTTGCGGCATAAATGGCTGCTGTAAAGCCTGCAGGTCCACTTCCTATAATCAAACACTCAACATTTTCTACACTGCTATTCATGGCTGCAAATTAAATGAAAAAATTAAAATTAAAGTATAAATGGAATTGATAGAATTATTTTGATGCTAACTAAGATAAAAATAGTTGAAATGAATTCCTAAAAGTTGAAGAAATATGGAGAGAAAGAAATTGTCCAAACTGTCCTTATAGCCAAAACTTAATAACTTGCACCTTCAATTGTAATATAATTTAAACTTATGCGTTTTAAACATATGAAATCAATTTTAACTGCAGTTGTTTTTTCGGTGTTCTTTTCGATCAAAGGACAAGAAAGATTTGTGTCTTTAAACTTGGCCACCCCTTCAAGCGAGCGCATTGAGATTCAGAATTTAAAACAATTGCTACTTTTTAAGTCAAAAATAGATGATTTTGCTGCTTGCACTGGTATGTTAATAGACGCACATTTTATTAAAAAATCTTTGGTAAGCGATGTTTTGATTGTTTTGCAAACACATCCAGAAATCACCCATTTATCGCTGAAATATCAATCCAATGATTCAATAGATTTTAGGTTGATTTCGCATTTGAAAAACTTAGAAACACTCTGTCTTCAATCCGATGAACACTACTACCCATCCTTACCCTTATTGAAAAATTTAACCAATTTGTATCAACTTAAAATAATGATAAACGATATAGATGAATTGCCGTTGAATTTTTGCAATCTTCAAAGTTTATCCGAAATTGAATTGTTGGCAGATGATAACAGCATTAAAAATGAATCGGATTTTTATTTCAATTATCAATTTGATGTTTTTAATACCTCGTCTTTATTAATCAGATCTTACGTAAAAGCTATTGATTTGAATTTGGTGAGTATTCAGAATGTTGTTTTAAAACAATGGCCATTGGCAGTAGTTGCAGGTGATTCAGTTAGAAATTTAAAACGTTCGAAACAAGCATCCATTCAAAGTCAATCACATTATACCCAGCAGCTAAAACGGGCCTCTAATTCATTCAACATGTTTACAATGCAAGTTGATTCGGCAAGTACATTTATTGCAAACGATCATACTATTATACATATACCGGCAAAAGTATTTGTTGATGCAAATGGTAAGGAGGTAAAGGGTGAAGTTCAAATATTTTACAGGGAATTTAAATCAGCAGATGAAATAGTGGCCTCGGGTTTGAATTTAATTTTTGACACCATTGGTAAGTCTGATAAGTTTAATTCGACAGGTATGTTCGAAATCAAGGCTATTTCATCAAACGAAGCACTAACACTTAAAAAAAATGGCACAATTCAACTGGATTTTAAAAATAACAAGGATAGCTGTAAATTTAAATTGTTTGCGGAGGATAAAAACAGTAAATGGAAATTTAAAGAAGATTGGGTTAATCTTAAGGCTAAAGATGAAAAAATAACAACGGTTAGCATGAAGGATAAAACTGAATTTGCAAATAGGTATGCGAATCTGGATTATTTTTATTTGTTGCCAAAAGGTGTAATCAAGCTTGTTAATGTTCCAGAGTTGAGTTATCACAAAAAATATTCTGCAGAAATATTTACGTTTTCAAATACACGAAATAAAAAATTTACTCAGGGTAAAGCACTTATAAAACTGAAAATTGATAAGGAAAAAAGTGATGTTTTAAAAGGGAAAGTTGTTTTTTATTTAGTGAATGAAGATTATGGTGCTGCAATGGGAACACTCGCTTTTTTTCCAGAGCTTAAACCATTTAATTTATTCCCGTTTGAGTTTGATGGAGAAATAAAGACAAGTGAGTTTACTAAAAATTACAGAAAAGGGAAGGATTATAGCGATTGCAGGATATATTTTGAAAATAATTCATCATCAGCGATGATTGAATTAAAAACAAAAGACGGTTATATTTCAATTCCTGTAAAAACAAATCTAGTAAATTTTAGAGGTAAATCCCGACCCAATATGGCATTTCGCAGGGCTTTCCAAAAGTATCAAACTTTGCTCAAAATAAAAGAGAATAAATTCAATAAATCTGTAAATATGAATTATAATAGAAGTTATAAAGATACTAGCATTTATAAAACTATTTTCATTAACAAACATCATGACAACAATATTTTTGAAATGAATATTAATGTACTCGGGTTTTTTCATTGCGATCCATATTACCGATTGAACAATCCAATGAAATTGATAAATCCAAAATTTGTTTGTGGAGATAGTACTTTAAATAATTTAGTAACCGCCTATGTTTTAGACAATGATGCTAATGGTACCTATACTTTTCAACCTTCATTTATTTATTTGAGTTACGATAACATGGGTGGAATTTTGTTGTGCGATAATAAGGGCGAAATGTATACATGCACTAAGAATGAATTTAAGCAACAAGTTGAAAAAAAGAATAAGGCCGAGGCAGTAGTTATAAAAGTGCAAAAAATACCTTAAGATTCAAGATGAAGATTTATTTGCACATTTTCATCAAAGATAAGTATTCGAAGAAATTCTCAACTCTGAAGTTAACAAAAGCATGTTTGTTGAAATAAAACACAAAACTGAAATGGAGTGATGCAAAGCAGAAAATTAGGAAGCATAAAATCCAAATTAGTATTATTCGGGTTTTTTTAAATGTTTTATTAGGCATCTAGAATATTGTTATGAGGGCTTTGAATAGTTAGTTTTAGTGGCATAATATTGGGGTCTGTTTTTGCTTGTAAAATTCTACCATAACCCATAATCATATCTTATATTTTTTAAAAATAATATTATAAAATTCGAATTATAAAATACCTTTTTATGTAATTGATGTAACAATTTTTGGAAATATTGTAACAGTTCTACAATCCACTAAACCCATCTTTGCCCTTCAGAGGTTTTAAGTCTCCATTTAGTAGATTTTGAGAAGGAATATTGAAAAGCATATTGAAAATTAAACAAGAAAAAAAGCGAAAAGGTTGGAAAAGGCTCTTATTGGTATTTTCTCTGGTGATTGTTGTATTGGTTGTGATCGCAATTGCGCTTATTTCGCCTATCACCAAATTCATGGTGGAAAAATATGATAAAGAATTTTTAGGACGTGAAATTAAAGTGAACTGGGTCTATGTAAATCCTTTTACGGGTTACGTGCATCTTGACGACATTGTAATTTATGAACACAATTCGGATTCAGTTTTCTTCTCTGCCAAGGGCATCAATGCAGATTTTGCTATGTTGAAAATTTTAACTAAAACATACGAAGTCAGTTCATTATACATTAATCAACCAATAGGCAAAATTCAAAGGGATAGCATCTTTTTAAATTTCGATGATTTGGTAGAGAAATTTGCACGAAAAGATTCTATAGTTGATGTTGAGCGTGAGCCGATTCATTTAAATATTTTAAACATAGAAATCAAGGATGGTACATTTTTTTATAAAGAACCTATTATTCCCGTTCATTATTTTATAAAAAATGTAAATTTTAAAAGCACTGGTAAACGTTGGGATGTCGATACTGTAATAGGTGAAGTTTCCTTTAAATCAGGAATAGGTAAAGGTGATGTTAACAATCATTTTGTAATTAATATGAAAACTTTGGACTACCGGATGGCCATTATAGCCAAACAACTCGACCTTAGTATAATTGAACAGTATTTAAAAGATTTGGCTAATTATGGCAGCTTCAGGGCCAATATAGATGCCAATATTATTGTAAAAGGGAATTTTGATACCACACAAAATATTAATTTGAGAGGCGACCTTGCACTAACAGACTTTCATTTTGGACAAAGTGATGATAATGACTTTGCCGCTTTTGAAAAAGTAAAATTAGGCATTATTGAATTAGATCCTCTCAAGAAAAAGTACTTTTTTGATTCCATTACGATGGATAAGCCCTATTTTAAGTTTGAATTGTACGATCGTTTAGATAATATTCAACGCATGTTTGGAAAGGGTGGTGCAATGGTAAGTGCATCCAACAATAATCATTCTAAATTTAATTTGATTATAGAGATTGCCAATTATGTAAAAGATATATTCCAAAATTTTCTGAAAAGCGATTACAAAATAAAAAATTTAAATGTAAATAACGCAGACCTTAGGTTCAATGATTTTTCTATTAATGAACAATTCTCTGCAACCTTGTATCCCTTGCAAATTAAGGCTGATTCTATTGACAATCACAAACAATGGGTGAAGTTGTTATTAGAAAGCGGAATAAAGCCCTATGGAAATATAACAGTTAGTGTAAAAATGAATCCAGATGACAACAAGGATTTTGATTTGACCTATCACCTTTCCAAAATTCCAGTGGCCGCCTTTAATCCGTATATGCTAACATATACTTCATTTCCGCTCGATAGGGGTACCATTCAATTGGAAGGAAATTGGAGTGTTAGAAATGATGTTATTAGTAGTCGGAATCATTTTCTGATGATAGACAGCCGTGTTGCCAAAAGGGTAAAGAGAAATCATTCACTATGGATACCCCTGCCACTCATTATGGCATTTGTTCAGGAACGAGGTAATGTTATAGATTATGAAATTCCGGTTTCCGGTTATCTTAAGAATCCCAAATTTCATTTGAAGGATGCCATTACAGATGTTATTAAAAATATTTTTGTAAAACCCTCTACCACCCCTTATAGAATGGATGTTAAAAAAACAGAAAGAGAAATTGAGCAATCGTTGTCTTTAAAGTGGGAAATGAGACAGGGTTCTTTGAATAAGTTTCAAGATAAATTTATGAAATCTGTGGCAGCCTATTTAAAAGATAATGCTGATGCTTCAATCACATTCCGTCCCATTACTTATGAAGCTAAGGAGAGGGAAAATATTTTGTTCTTTGAAGCCAAAAAAAGATACTATTTTACTATTCATAAAATGAAGGGCAGCACCATTACAGAATCGGATTCAATTTTTATTAATAAGCTGTCTACTAAAGATCCGGGATTTAGAAACTTTTTGGATGCCCATGCAAAGGATTCCATTTTATTTACCATTCAAGACAAATGTTACAGCCTGATTGGCTTAGCAAAGGTTAACCAAAAGTTTAATCAATTGCAGAAGGAGAGAGTTAAAGTATTTTTAGCTTATTTTAATGAGAACAATACCATAGGTCAGGTGCATATGTTGGCTTCAAAAAATGAGATTCCATATAATGGATTTTCATTTTTTAGAATTAACTACAAGGGCGATAAACCTGAGGCGCTCGTGAAAGCTTACAAAAAATTAGATGAATTTAATTCTGAACCACCAAGAGAACAATATTTAAGTTTCAGGAATAGGAGTGTATCAAAGACTAAATCAAGTAAAAAATAGTGAAGAAATTAAAATTAGATAAACTTGGCTACTTACTTAAATTAACTTTTAAAAAATGGTTCGATCGGGATCCTTTTAAAGAAAGTGCCGTAATTGCTTACAACGCCATTTTTTCATTACCCGGTTTGCTAGTGCTGGTAGTGACTATGGCTGGCTATTTTTTTGGAGTAGATGCTGTGAATGGTCGCTTGCATCATCAAATAGCTTTAGCAATGGGCAACGATACTGCCGACCAAATACAAGACATGGTAATAATGGCTGCCAAAAATAAAGATTCCACTTTGGCCAGCATATTGGCCATTGTAACTATTTTAATTGGAGCAACAGGTGTTTTTGTTCAACTTCAAAAGTCTTTAAATACTATTTGGACGGTTGAAGCGACTTCTGTTAAAACGGGTATTTGGGTATTTATTAAAACAAGGCTTTTTTCTTTTGGACTCATTGTTTCAGTGGCTTTTCTCTTGTTAATTTCACTTGTATTATCTTCATTAATTTCAGCCATAAGCTTATGGGCTCAACAACACTGGTCCGAATCTTTTTTGGTGTTGTTTCAAAGTGTCAATTTGTTATTTACTTTAATAACAATAACGGTTTTGTTTGCATTTATGTTTAAGGTATTGCCTGATGCACAAATTAAATGGCACTTGGTATGGGTAGGGGCATTTTTAACAGCCTTATTATTTATTCTTGGTAAATTGGCATTGGGCATTTATTTTGGCAAGGTAAAACCTGCCTCCGGCTATGGGGCAGCTGGTTCTGTTGTTCTCATACTATTATGGACTTCATACTCCTCCATGATTGTGTTTTTTGGAGCAGAATTTACAAAGGTTTATTCGGATTATTACTACGGAGAAATTCCTCCTACAGCAAATGCAATTAAAATTAAAAATACTTAAACAATGGAAATTGAAAAATTAAATACTGATGATGAGGATGCAGCTATTCCAGTTGATAATAATCCTGAAACATCCCGCAATGCGGTGCAGCAGACATTAATGGATTTTTTTATGGAGGTAACGCTGTTGAGTAAATTCACTGCGCGTTTTTTTAAACAGGCTATTATTCCACCATACGAATTAAAAGAATTTTTGAAACAATGTTATATCATAGGTTATAAATCATTACCTCTTGTGGGTATTACTGGATTCATAATGGGTGTGGTATTAACCATTCAATCGCGACCCACACTGGCGCAATTCGGAGCAGAGTCTTGGCTGCCTGCTATGGTCGGTATATCAATAATTCGTGAAATAGGACCTGTCATTACTGCCCTAATTTGCGCAGGAAAAGTAGGTTCTGGCATTGGTGCTGAGCTAGCTTCAATGAAAGTAACCGAGCAAATAGATGCAATGGAAGTTTCTGGAATAAATCCATTTAAATATATTGTAGTTACCAGAATCTTGGCCACTACTTTAATGATCCCTATCCTGGTTATCATTTCCGATGCTATTGCTTTGGGCGGTTCGTTAATGGCCGTTAATATTAAGTCTGATGTCAGTTTTAATTTATTCTTTGGTCATGTATTCGAAAAATTGGAATTCATGGATGTAATACCTTCGGTGATTAAAACTTTTTTCTTTGGATTTGCCATAGGTCTGGTTGGTTGTTTTAAAGGATACAATTCAAACAAGGGTACTGAGGGTGTTGGAGAATCGGCTAATTCATCAGTAGTTTTTGCATCACTACTTGTATTTATCATGGATATGATAGCCGTTCAAATTACCAGTTTATTCTCATAATAAAATACAATGGAACCTATCATAGAAAAATATAATGAAAGTACCAAGGGCGCTATCAATCAAGAGCAATCCTTAATGGTTGAGACGAATCATTTAGCTAAATCATTCGGCAGTAAAGTGGTTCTTAAAGATTTTACAATGAAACTCTACAAAGGCGAAAATCTTGTCATACTAGGAAAATCGGGCGGTGGTAAATCTGTATTTATAAAATTGTTAGTTCGTTTATTAGATATTGATGAGGGAACAGTTAAAGTTTTAGGAAAGGATGTTAGCACACTCAGCGATGATGAGTTAAATGAACTAAGGCAAAAAGTTGGCTTTTTATTTCAGAGTGCCGCCTTGTATGATTCAATGTCTGTTAGAGAAAATTTAGAATTTCCATTGCGAGTAATGAAGGATTTGAAAAATGAGGAAAAGGATCAATTGGTAAAAGAAGCATTAGACAACGTGGGTTTGGCAGATGCGATAGATAAAAAACCATCCGAGCTTTCTGGCGGCATGCGTAAAAGAATTGGTTTGGCGCGCACCCTTATATTAAAACCAGAAATTATTTTATATGATGAACCCACAACAGGCTTAGACCCTATCACTTCAAAAGAAATTAGTAAACTAATACTCGAAATGCAAAAAAAATATAACACCACCTCTATCATTATTACACATGATATGGAGTGTGCTAAAATTACTTCCAATAGAATCATAGTGTTAAAAGAAGGAGCCGTTGGAGCGGAGGGGAATTACACTGAATTGGCAAAATCAGAAGATGCTTTTGTTCATTCTTTCTTTGAATAATAAAAAAATTAAAAACAACTCAAATGCAAAAAAATAAAATCAATTCAATTAAGCTTGGAATCTTTGTGTCCACAGGCATATTCATACTTATTGTAGGTATCTATTTCCTTGGTAAAAAGCAGCAATTATTTAATTCTACCATTAAAATAAGTGGTGTATTTAAAAACATCAGTGGCCTGCAAGTGGGCAATAATGTGCGCTTTTCGGGCATCAATATTGGAGTAGTCGATAATATTGAGATGATTGCAGACACTGCGGTTATGGTGGATTTAATTATTGATGAAAGTAGTGTTAAATTTATAAAAAACGATGCAAAAGCCATCATAAGTTCAGACGGTTTAATGGGTAATAAAATTGTTGTATTAATGCCAGGTACCAATAATAAGCCAACTATTAAAGACAATGATAGAATAACCACTATGATGCCTATTAGCATAGACGATATTTTATATAAATTAAAAGTAACCAGTAGTAATTCGGCTGATATTACAAATGATTTGGCAATCATTATGCACAATATCAGTTCGGGCCAAGGCACCATTGGAAAGCTGTTTATGGATACCGCTTTTGCACAAAATATTGATCAATCAATCGTCAATATTAAACAAGGTACTGGCGGATTTAAGCAAAATATGGATGCAGCTAAAAACAATGTGCTGTTAAGAGGTTATTTCAAAAAGAAAGAAAAAGCAAAAAAGAATGAATAAATTTTTAGCCAAGTCTGAACATCAATGTTAAGACAGCTGAAATGTGTGCAATTAATTTCAGAAGAAGCAACAATTAAACATGTCAATAAAAGCGTATTTAAAATTAATTTTTTTTTGACTAAGTGTCTCCTTTCCGATATTGCGGCTCAATTATGTAATTTAAATTCAAAAATGTAATAATAAAACCTCCTTGATTCGCCTTTGTTCAAAATAAAATAAAGTATTTTCGTTCCCGATTTTACTGTCACTTTTTTTATGAAAACTTATCATTTACTAATAATTAAAAGATGGATTTAACGCAAATTTCTACCGTGTGGGTGGTGCTAATTTTTGTTGCAGCAGGAATTTGTATATGGATTTCTGGTATTAAAATTTCAAAAGCACTGGATTACATCTGTAAGTATTTTGATTTAGGAGAAGCAATTGGGGGAATGATTTTTCTAGCCATTGTTACCAATTTACCAGAAATAGCCATTACTGTTATTGCGGCTTGTAACAACCATATGGAAATTGCCGTAAGTAATGTTCTAGGAGGCATTGCCATCCAAACAGTGGTTTTAGTTTTAATAGATTGTTTTGGTGTCGGCAAATTTGCTCCGCTTTCTTTTAAAGCATCGTCTGTAGGATTATTATTGGAAGGCATTGTTCTGATTTTTATTTTGGCTCTAGTAATTTTAGGAAAACAAGTGTCTAATGAAGTGCTTATATTACATGCAAGTGTAATCGAATGGCTTATTTTATTGGTTTGGTTAGCTGGTTTGTTCTTGATTTATAAAAATCCTTCGCTCAAAAGTTCAAGGGTAAAGAAACTTTTACCAATCAACGGAAATGCAAATAAGGTGTTCGAGACCATAGAACCTATCAAGATTAAAAAAAGGACCGCTTATTCATCCATTGTAATTTTCATTGTTTCTGCAATATTTACTTTGGCTTCTGGGTTTTTATTAGAAATTAGCAGCGAGGAATTGGCTTCTCGGTTTAATATTAGTGGTGTAGTATTTGGTGCTACGATATTGGCCGCCATTACTTCTTTGCCAGAAATATCGACTGGAATAGCTTCTGCGAAATTGAAGGATTACCAAATGGCAGTAAGTGATATTTTAGGTGGAAATGCCTTTTTGCCTGTTCTTTTATTATTGGGCTCTATAATAAGCGGAACATCTATTTTGACTAAAATAAGTCCTTTTGAAATTTACATTACATGTTTAGGCATATTGCTAACTGGAGTGTATATGATTGGCTTAATCATAAAATCCGAAAAACAAATTTTTAGAATGGGATATGATTCCATTGCAGTATTGATTATCTATTTAATTGGCGCGTTTGGATTAATGTTTGTAAAATAAATAAAGCCCCAAATTTTGTTTTAGTAAGTGGAGGCAATGCGCGGGATGTCGAACTTTTGGGATAGTCCTTATAAATATAAATAGTCAATCCTTACTAACTTTGTAATAAACATATTTTCAAATCATTGTATTTTTTATACTGGTAAACATGATCATTTAATATGCAAGTATTTCGTAAATTACATTGTTTCTTTGGCAAATTTATTGGAATCATGCAACTACTTCATCAATGGCTAAATATTATTTATTTTAAGAGTAACATATTTGACATTTTAACAAAGTTCTATGTTTTAGGGACGTCGCATGAACCGGCCGGTTTTTTGAGATGTAGTTTTTTTTGGTACCTCAAGGGAAGTTCTGTGAGGAACGAACAGAAATCACCCGTAGAGTTAAAAAAAACAAATCTTAAAAAATCTTTTTCCTTAGAAAAAGAAGGTTGGTTGCTGCGACTAGCTTTTTTACTCGCTATGCTCGTGAGAGCGCCTTCGGCTTAGTTGGCTACCTTTTTTGGCAATGAAAAAAAGGTAGAAATAATTTAAAACATTTAATCATGTGTAAGTTAGGAATAAGAAATAGAGGCTTAATAGACATTTTTTAGGCTTCAACTTTCTGCAAGCCTCACTGTAATTAGATTTGAGGTATATCAAATACTTTCAAGATATTATTATTTTGAAACTAATAATATTAAATTATGCTAAACACCAAATATACTTGTGTTTCTTGAAGTTTTTTTAGGTATAAACGGCTTCAAAAATATCAAAATAGCCTAAAAAATGTCTATTACTCCGAAATAGATTTAATCAAATGTTGGATAATGAGTTGATAAGGATTAACTATTTATTAAATTTGTATTGAATTAGAAATTGAAGAAATAAAATAAACTACCTCACAAATTCCTCCTATAAGCACTATCCATTTCCAAAAAGGAATTCATCCTCAGATAACCATATAAGACATTATCTTTATTACTTTTTTTTTCGCCTGCTCTTTTAAAGCACTCTCTATAGCGTGTTAACCAATATTGTTAAATACAATTTTACCTATTGTGATTTTTTCTGCGAATCAGCATATGCAAATGCTTTCTTCATTAAGTCGGTACCTCTTTGCAAAGGATTCTCTCTGATTAAATTTTCCTCTGCCTCTACCTTAGTATATAATGCCGCTAAAGCTTTCTCTGTTACAAAGCCATTTAAATCTGGATTCATTTTAGTAACAAAAGGAATTTTATTATAAATGTTTACTAAATCGCCCCAATTTTTGGTCACGCCAATTTGATCCAAAGAAGCTTGAATTTGCGGTTTAAATAAATTGGTTAATTCAGTTGTGGTTGTTTGCTTTAAATAATTGGTAGCTGCACCTTTTCCACCTGTTAAAATACCCATGGCATCGGTAAAACTCATCCCCTTAACCGCATTTATAAAAACTGGCTTTGCAGTGGCAACTGCATTTTCGGCACCTTCGTTTAATTTAGAAATTACATTATTTACCTGATCTCCCATGCCTATAGAAGTTAATTTATCTGCTATTTTTTGAGCATCTGCTGGTAATAGTATTTTAATGGCGGGATTATTTCCAAAGGCCCCTTTGGTAGATAAAGCAGTAACACCATTTGAAAATCCTTGGCTCAAAGCATCCTTTAATCCACCAGCAGCCTCTTCCGTGGTTGGTATTGTTAAAATGTCTGAAGCAACTGTTTGTAAAACATCGCAAGATGTAATAAGTAAAGTGAAGATGGAAGCATAAATTAATCGTTTCATTGTTGTTATATTCTATTATGGTACAATTTTACAACTATCATTCCAAAACTAAAAACCCGAGCTGCATTTAGGATGAACGCATGGCATCTAGCAAGGTCGATAATTTTTCTAAATCCTTCTCTTTCAAATTGGCCATGGCCAAAATTTCTTCCTCCATCTTAGGATCTATTTTTTTCAAGAGATTCAATCCGTTTTTATTAATACTCAACAAAACCTCTCTGCGGTTATTTTGATTGAACTGACGATTAATGAGTTCTTTTATAATTAACTTGTCGCAAATTCTGGTAACATCGGGATTCTTATCAACCATTACTTTTTTTATATCTCCACAATTGGCTGGCTCACCATTTCTTCCTCTTAAAATTCTTAAAATATTATACTGTGGTTGTGTTAAATCATATGGTTTTAGGATAATGGCCATACGGTCGTTAATGCGCGAAGCAGTATAGATGATATTAATTAATGCTTTGGTATGAGAATTAACAAATTTCGACTGATTGATTTCTTCTTCGATTTTCACGAATCAAAAATAAACAATTTACTATCAAAATATCAAGTAATAAATTAAAATTCTTTTACCCTTTTAACCCGAAAATTGAAAATTAGTTTTTTAATTGACTAAAGTCAGTTAATCAAAGTATTATCATGCCGCAGAAAAGGCTGCCTGCCCATCCATGGTATACAAATTTTCTGTTTTAATAACCTCCAAACCAAGCGCTTCAAACTGCTGCAACAATAGAATGATATCCTTAGGCTCGCACAATTCTTTGCCCACAAAACGACAACTCCAGTGGTTGGTGCAAAAGGTAGACGAATGCCCGGCAGGATAAACTTCGACACCCCTGTTGGATATTTTGCTGAGTTGCAGATTACCAGTCATGAATTGACTTATTTTTTCTCCTAACAATCGTCCACTTCTATTGTCTTCGCTCCAATCTATAAATACATCGGTTCCTACTAATTTTTTTACAATTGGTTTTTTAGGTTCTGTCTTAATTACAATTGGTTTAGCATCATGGTTCAAATGAACAGGTTTAAATGTTGAAGGTAATTGTCCAAGTCGTTCTATCAAAGCTTGTGTAAAGGCTTTAGTGCCTACTTTTTCTTTACTTAAACCCAACTTATAAATATCTCCTGTATGAATGCCATCCTCCAATGTTTTTAACAAGGCATTCTGAATTTTTTCTGCAATACTGGCCTTACCCATTTGTACTAGCATCATACAAGCACCATTAATTAAGCCACTTGGATTGGCAATATCCTTTCCAGCAATATCTGGAGCCGAACCGTGAATGGCCTCGAACATGGCAAAATTTTCGCCCACATTGCTACTGCCACCCAACCCCACAGAGCCTGCAACGTCTGCTGCAATATCAGAGATAATATCACCGTATAAATTAAGGGTTACTACCACATCAAAACGCTCAGGATCGCTTGCTAATTTAGCCGCACCAATATCTATGATATAATGATCCGTAGAAATTTCGGGATACTCAAGAGCAATTTTGTTAAACATTTTATGAAACATCCCGTCCGTTAATTTCATAATGTTATCCTTACTCATGCAAGTTACATGTTGGCGATTATGTGCCTTGGCATATTCGAATGCGTAGCGAATAATTTTTTCGCTGCCTTGCACCGATACTAATTTTAAACATTGCACCACCTCATCTGTTTGCTGATGCTCTATGCCGGCATATAAATCCTCTTCGTTCTCTCGCACAATTACCAAATTAATATTGGCAAAGTTGGTGTCTACAAATGGTGCGTAGCTAATACAAGGACGCACATTGGCCAGCAATCCCAATGTTTTGCGAATAGCAACATTTAAACTTTGATAACCTCCACCTTGAGGTGTTGTTATAGGTGCTTTTAAAAATATTTTATTGTTCTCAAGTGTCTTCCAATCGCTGTCTGAAATACCAAATTTGCTACCCGATAAATAGACTTTTTCTCCAATTTCTATTACATCATATTCCAAATCCGCACCTGCGGCATTCAGAATCTCTATGGTTGATTGCATAATCTCTGGACCGATTCCATCGCCATAAGCGATTGTAATTTTATTTGTGTTCATTGTTTTGGATCGCTATTTTTTCGAGGGTGCAAATTTATGCTTTATTAATATAAAATGCGATTAAATCTATAATTTTGAAATCTTTCAACCATGCTACTTTTATTAGATAATTATGATTCGTTCACCTATAATCTTAAAGATTATTTTGAACAATTGGGTGAGGTGGTAAAGGTGATTAAAAATGATGAGATGACTGCAGATGAACTGCAAACAGTTCAATTTGACAAACTGGTATTGTCTCCAGGACCTAAAACCCCAAAGGATGCGGGATTCATGATGTCTATTATTGATGCATTTCATTCAAAAGTTCCCATCTTGGGAATCTGCTTAGGACACCAAGCACTGGGAGAATTTTTTGGGGCGAAACTATCTCATGCTATCCAACCTATGCATGGCAAAGTCTCTTCAATTTTACACTACAAGGAGGGTGTTTACAAAGGCCTTCACTATCCTCTAAATGTTTGCCGATACCACAGTTTAATTTTAAAAAATCTAGATCATACGCCCCTTGTTCAAACAGCTCAGACCTTTGAAGGGGAATGTATGAGTTTTGTGCATTTAAATTTACCAATTACAGGTTTGCAATATCACCCTGAAGCTATTTTAACAGATAAGGGTTTGGCCATTTTGAAAAACTGGCTCGAAACAATTTAACGCTGGTATAATTGTTTAAATATGGTAGTGGAATAAGCGCCATTTGCATCATTTATACCAAAGTGATTTTGCATGTTGCAAACAAATACATGATGATCTGTTAGGCGCCATTCAATGGCTTCCGAACCATTGTCTTCCAATTGCTTCATGAAATTTTCTATTGGAATTAACTCCTTCATTAGAAAGGGATCAAATAAATAAATTCTTAGCTTCCCGTTCTCTTCTATTGGCAATACATTAAGCACATGATTGCTCCAGCAATAGGTAAGTTCAGGTGTTTTGAAAATTATTTTTCCTTTTAAAAATAATTTGTAATGCCATAACTTATTTTGTTGATTAAGATAAAGGGTAATTATCCCGGCCCTGGCTTCGCAACCTATCGTAAAATCATTAAAATGCAAGGTGCTAAATTGCTGCACTAAAAATTGATCGAAGCCATTTTGAAGTCGATAAAGTTTCTCAATGTTTTCAATCCTATTGTAGTTCAAATTTTCGAAGCGATGATAGGCTACCACATCAAAATGATTTAAATATTCACTGCGCTCCTCCACCTGTGGAACCTCAATACTTACCACTTTACTACCACTGATATTGAACATCAATGGTATCCCATTTTTATACGAATTTTCCAAGGTGTTTTTCGCAGATTGATTCAGCTTTTTATCAAAAACTTTAGCGCCACTCACCTCTGCGAGTTTTAAATAAATTTGCCCATCGCATTCGCGGTAATTATCAATAAATGATATCACTTTTGTATCGCTTGCCTCTGTTAAAAACGCACTTGTTTTATTGTTAGATTTTAACAAAAAGGGTAAGCAAGCGCAGATGAAAAAAGTTTTCATACCAAAATGATTTGATATGAATTAGACATTTTCTATTGTCGTAATGCTGCAAGCTACCTGTCAACTTTTATCTAACTATAGCAAACTTCTCTACCCACTGTTGCTGTCCATTGCGCATTTGCAGCCAATATACACCAGCAGGTAGGTCGGCAATATTTATCCTTAAAGAATTGGAACTTTCTAAATGATTGGCTTGAATTTTTATAGGGATTTCTATACCTGTGATGCCATACAATTTCAGAAGTGGAATGCCTTGTACATTGCATTTAAGCACCAAATCTATGCTTTCTCCGATAACAGGATTAGGATATATACTAAATTTAAACCCTGTTTCAATCGGTTTATTTTTTTGAACGGCTGTTGTTTGCCAATCTTCGCCAATATTAGCACTAAAAACACCAGCCCCATGCGTAGCAGCTACAAGGTAATAATCTTGAGGGCGCACATCCAGTGCCGCAACAATGTTGGTTCCAATTTGATTATTGGCTTGCCTTACCCAAACAGTCGTGCTATCTTTCATTTGATTGGTAGCATATAATCCAATACTAGTGCCCACGAACCATGCTCGGTTACCACTCTTTAAAGGCATAGAGGCAGCCCATCTGCAACTTGGACCAGAGCCAGTACCATTTACATTTTCCTCTAAATTGCCTGATACATTTTTCCAATTTAATCCTCCATCCAAGGTCGCAAATAAACTAATGATGCTGTAATTAGAAAACACCACCAAAATTTTATTACTGTCTAATGGGTCTAATGCAATACAATTAATATTGCCAAGACTAAATTTAGGACCAGTAATATTTACCGGTGTTGGCTGCCCACTATTCGCATTGCTTATTTTGAATAATTTGCCCTTATCTGTACCGTAATAAATGGTATTAGGATTACATTTTGAAGCCGTAATAGCAGAAATTTCGCTGCCTGCTGGTGTTACACAATTGGTAAGTTGTTCCCACAAAGGTGTTGTCCAACGGGTGCTATCCATCGTAGAACTTAGAGCCTTGGCATCTATATCTGTGTTCCTCCACAAGCTTGTTTTGGCAGGCAAATACAATATTTTTTGATTGTTGGGGTCTATGGCAAAAGGATTAATAAAATCGTAATTGCTTCGGTACAATTGCGAAGGGTCTATTCTTGCGTTTTGAATTGGTCGCCCAATTGCATCTATAGTAACATGCGAAATTCTGCCTTGTTGAGCGCTCAAATACACTTCGCTTCCACCATCTTTTATATAACAGAATGAGCCATCTGAATTGCCAGACATTTGCCACGAGCCCATGCCGTATTGATCCATAAACTGGGTACCATTATCTTGTAAACCACCCAACATTTTTTGATCGCCTGCCTTTGAATGATCAATGGCAATGGAATAAAACAAAGCGGTTACATAATTATTATTCAAATCATCCCATTCAACGCTGGGAGCCATTATATTATTGGTTAAGCTAATACCACCGTCATGCGTAGTAACAACCTTGGCAGTGCTGCCTGGAAAGAACACCATGTTATGATTATCTGGATGGTGATTTTTATATACCTGATAATTGGGACGGGTAGTGTTTACAGCATAACCACCAATCCAAGTGGTATTAGTATTAGTAGTGAATCCATCGGTACTGCGCCATAAATTTGCACAACCTAAAAACACCGTATTCACATCATCGGGTTTTACTTTTACGTATAAATCGTATCCACCTTGGGTATTAAACTGACCGAAATCTCCGCCTTGGTTGGGAAGATTCAAGCTTCTATCCACCCAAGTGCCACCAGCCCCAGCGCCATCGCCACTCACATAATTATATTTCCATAAACTATTCCACTCTACATCTTTCTGAAAATTGGTGCTAGACAAACCAGCATTGGTGGTAGCGGATGCTAAAAAATAAATTTGATTCTCATCGGAAGGTGCTATACCAATAACCATGCGGCCGTATGTAGCCGGAAACCCTGTTGGGGTAATGCGCACCCATTTTAAACCATCTACACTGCGCCACACACCTTTTTGTGTTCCTTCGCTGCTAAGGGTTGCATATACAATTCCTGTAGAGGTAATGGCAACATCTGTATTATAAGAGTAAGCGCGCATTTTGGTCCAATTGGTTCCGCCATCCATACTTCTATAAATACCATCATAAGTAGCAGCATACACCTCATCATCTATCAAATTTGAATTGTCTAAAACAATGTTCCATACACCATCAAAGTCGCGGTCGAATAATGTGGAACTGACACCTGAGGTAGAAACTAATTTAGCCCAAGTATTGCCACCATCTGTACTTTTTAAAATACCATCGCCATTGTAATAAGCGCCTGTTGCACTGCCACTGGCTCCGCTTAATTCGCCAGTGCCTGCATACCATATGTTGGTTTTGCCAGCCCTTTGATCCTGCACCAAACAGGTAATACTGTTAACAGGGCTTGCTACTTTGAACCACGATTTACCGCCATTGTTAGATTTATAAATACCACCTGTAACATTGCCTACCAGCATTTCATTTGGATTGTCTTTATTAATACCGAATGCCCTGGTACGACCACCAACATTATTGGGTCCGCGGGCTATCCATGTTTCCGAACGCTTGGTGCTACTATAAATTGGCAATGTTTGAGCAAAAGCTTGCTCCTTTTCATAGATGCCTTTTGGTATCTCACCAGTTGTTGGGTCGGCCAATAATTGCTTGTAATATTCATCCCAACCAAGGTGCTCATTGGCCTCCTCTCCATCATTTTCAAATACCTTTTCATTTTGAAAACCTGTGTACAGTACAAAGGCTAAAGGCAGGCAAATAACAAAAGCAAAAACAAATAATTTCTTCATGGTAATAATATTCAAACCTATGAAAAAAAAAGCAGGTAAAAAAGTAATTAAGAAATGCTCAAAGTTTGTTTAAATCTATGAATAGATATTAAACCACCACATTCACAATCCTCCCCTTTACAACAATTACCTTCTTAGGTGTTTTACCTTCCAAGTATTGCTGTGTTTGCTCATTTGCTATCACTTGGGCTTCCACTTCTTTTAAATCCATATCCAATGCAAAGTTTAAATTGAACCTTACTTTGCCATTAAATGAAATCGGATAATTGAATTCATTTTCAATTAAATAATCGGGATTAAATACTGGCCAAGTTGATTTTTCTATACTCTCTGTATGGCCACATAATTTCCATAATTCTTCGCAAATATGAGGGGCATAGGGCGATAATAAAATGATAAACGATTCGAGTATTTCGCGCTTATTACATTTCAAATCCTGCAATTCGTTGACACAAACCATAAAGGCACTAACACTGGTATTGAAACTAAAATTCTCAATATCCTCTGTTGCTTTTTTAATGGTTTTATGCAAAATTTTTAACTCTGCTTTGGTTGCAGCATCTTCACTTATTTCAAAATCCTCATTCGCATTGTTATGAAACAAGCGCCATGCTTTTTTCAAGAAACGATGAACCCCCTCAATACCTTGGGTACTCCATGGTTTAGCATCTTGCAAAGGCCCTAAAAACATTTCATACATTCGCAACGTATCGGCCCCGTATTGTTGGCAAATATCATCGGGGTTAACGACGTTGTACCATCTTTTGGACATTTTGCCAGTTTCAGTTTTTACTGAAAATTTTAAATTTTCTCCAGAAATTATTTGGTTAACACTATTACCGGTATTATTTAGCCATTTGCTTAAACCAGTAAAATCATCAAAATTACCACTCGCAAAAAACTCAAAAGGAACATTGACTTCATGATGAAAAATAACATTAGAAATTTCTACAATGGAATTACTATGATATTGTTTTATATGATTTAATAAATCATGATTCGATATATTTTTATTCTTAATTTTTTCATGTAAATCAAATGAAAATGCCACTTTAAATAAATGTTGCGTTTCAAAATTATCTTTAACTTGATAAGAATAAATAAAAGTTGAACAAATTGTCCCCTGTATCATCCCCTGATTCACCAATTTTTTAAACGGCTCCTCAAAAGGCACCTTACCAATGTCTTTTAAAAATTTGCACCAAAACCTAGCGTATAACAAATGCCCTACCGAATGCTCGCTTCCACCAATATACAAATCAATATTTTGCCAATAATCTACCGCCTCTTTGCTTACAAATTCTGCGGCATTATGCGGATCCATATAGCGCAAATAATACCAAGAAGAACCTGCCCAACCTGGCATGGTCGTATTTTCTAAAGGATAGCCTTTGTAAGTCCAGTTAGCAGCGCGCGCCAATGGAGGTTCACCCGTTTCAGTCGGTAAAAATTTATCAACCTCGGGCAATATTATTTTATCCAAATCTTGCTCATCTACCGCACAAGGTATACCATCTTTATAATAAATAGGGATTGGTTCGCCCCAATAACGCTGGCGGCCAAATACAGCATTTCGCAAACGGTTATTGGTTTTGCCACTTCCCAATCCATCAGATTCAATTTTTTCAATTGCTTTTTTGATGGCTGCTTTTACTTCCAGTCCGTTTAAAAAATCAGAGTTAATCAATTTGCCTTCTTTGGCATCATAAGATTCAACCGCCACATTGCCCCCTTCTACTACTTGCGGTATAGGCAAGTTAAAATATTTGGCAAAGGCATAGTCGCGGCTATCGTGCGCTGGCACTGCCATTACAGCACCTGTACCATAACCAGCCAATACATAATCGCCAATCCAAATTGGTAGGGGTGTCCCTGTAAAAGGATGCACTGCATAGGCCCCAGTAAATACGCCACTAATGGTTTTTACATCGGCCATTCTATCGCGCTCACTTCTATTTTTTGAAATTGTTACATAATTATCAACGGATGCCTTGCAATCATCTGTAGTAATTTTAGCAACCAATTCATGCTCCGGTGCAAGGGTTAAAAAAGAAACACCGAAAATGGTATCTGGTCGGGTGGTAAAAACTTCTATGCTATTCTCTCCTTTGGCTAACGCGAAATGCAAAGAGGTGCCCTCGCTTTTTCCTATCCAATTGCGCTGAGCCTCCTTAATACTATCTGTCCAATCAATAGTATCCAATCCTTGGAGCAATCTTTCTGCGTAGGCAGAAATTCTCAAGCTCCATTGGGTCATTAATTTTCTTTCAACTAGATAACCACCACGTTCGCTCAAACCATCTTTCACTTCATCATTGGCTAAAACAGTTCCTAATTCAGGGCACCAATTTACCATAGTTTCACTCAAAAAAGCCAAACGATAATTCAGTAATATTTTCTGTTGTTCTTTTTCTGAAAATGCTTTCCATTGCGCAGCATCAAACAAAACTGTTTCTTCGCATGCTGCCTTAACGCCTTTGTTACCAATAGTTTCAAATGTATTAATTAATTCAGAAATAGGCTCTGCTTTATCGCTTTGCTTATTGTACCAAGCATTAAAAAGTTGCAAAAATATCCATTGGGTCCAGCGGTAATAATCGGGATTTGTGGTGCGCACCTCACGACTCCAGTCGAATGAAAATCCAATATTATCCAATTGTTCGCGGTAGCGTTTAATATTTTCTTCGGTAGTAATAGCGGGATGTTGCCCTGTTTGAATAGCATATTGTTCGGCAGGCAAACCAAAAGCATCGTAACCCATTGGGTGCAACACATTATAACCATTGTGGCGCTTGTACCTGGAGACAATATCGCTAGCAATGTAACCCAAAGGATGGCCTACGTGTAAGCCTGCTCCACTTGGATAAGGGAACATATCAAGCGCATAGTATTTTGGAAGTTTGCTGTTATTCTCCGCTTTAAAAGTTTGCTGCTCGGCCCAAAATTTTTGCCAGTTTTTTTCTATCGTATTGAAATGATAAGACGCCATGTTAATTATGAGCAGCAAAAATATTGAAAAGTATTAAGCTTTACTCAATACAATATCAAATAAGCGAGTTGGCTTATTTTCTTCTGTAAAATGGCACAATTCTTAAGAAGCCGCCAAATGTGGATACTATCCCTTTTTAATTTTTGTTTAAACCTTTTGTCTGTCCTAACTTGCGCCCTTAATTTTGAGTAATAACCCGACTTATAAAAAGCGTACTTCCTTTTGGCCTACTATCATTAGTATGTCTTTGGTATTGTTCATTATAGGACTTATTGGTATCATAAGTATTTTTGCCAACCACTTGTCTTCGTTCTACAGAAATAATTTTGAAGTTTTCGTTTTCTTCAATTCAGATGCAGATCTTACAATTGCTAAACAAACAGAAACAGAGATTAAAAAATTAAATTATGTTAAATCATCATTGTTTGTAGACAAAGAGATTGCAGCAAGAAAAGAAATTGCCAGAACTGGCAATGATTTTATTAAAACACTGGGATATAACCCATTTCCGCATAGTTTAGAATTACACTTAAATCCTGAGGCGGCCGATGAAAAAATGATGGAAACCATCGAAATAAAATTAAGGCAAATGCCTCAAGTAGATGATGTGGTTTTTGCAAAAGATGATTTCGGCAGAAACCTATTGACTCAGATTAACCAAAACTTTAAAACCATAGAGCTTGTATTGGCGTCTATTGCACTTATATTTCTGATAATTGCCATCGCTTTAATCAATAGCACAGTGCGTTTAAATATGTTTGCCCGCAGATTCATTATTAAGAGCATGCAGTATGTGGGTGCTTCCGACTGGTTCATTATACGACCTTTCTTAAGCATGTATTTTATATATGCTTTGGTTTCAACAGGAATTGCTTTGTCGCTGCTCGGTGGCATCGTTTATCTAACAGAAAGGGAACTTCAGTCGAATAATTGGCAATTATTTTTGCCTAAATATGGAATATTAGCAGGAATTTTACTAGTTTTGGCAATTGTAATAATACTCATTAGTGTGTTATTCTCAACCAAACGGTATTTAAAATTAAAAATTGAGCAATTATATTAATTATGGCAACAGCAGCAAGCAAATCAAAAATCAGCAGTAAAAATTCTGAAAAAAAATCTGTGAACAATTTCATGGTTTTCAAAAAACAAAACTACATGCTTTTAATAGCCAGTGTTTTGGTTTTGGTGATTGGATTTACTGTAATGGGCAGTGGTAAGGATTTACCATTTGATGCTCCCATTAAAATTACCGTTGCTCCTATCATAGTTATTCTTGGTTTCGCTTTAGGAGTATTCTCTATTTTATACACACCAAAAGAAGCTAATAGCATCGAAAAACAAGATTAATTACAGCAGTGAGTATTTTTGAGGCCATTGTTATAGCCATCATTGAAGGGCTTACCGAATTTCTTCCTATTTCTTCCACCGCACACATGATTTTTACCAGTACCTTTTTTGGTATTGAGCAAGATGAATTTGTAAAAATGTATCAGGTATCCATTCAGTTTGGAGCCATATTGGCTGTGGTGGCTGTTTACTGGAGAAAGTTCATCGACTTTAAAAATTTTTCATTCTATATTAAATTGGCTTGTGCAGTTATGCCAGCCTTGGTATTAGGATATTTATTTGATGACAAAATAGAAGCCGTATTAGAAAAACCCATTCCCATCGCTATTGCTATGGTTTTAGGTGGTGTTGTGCTTTTATTCATTGATAAATTTTTCCAGAACCCAACAATCAATGATGAAAAAAATATAACGATTCCAAAAGCTGTGACCATTGGTTTTTGGCAATGTTTGGCAATGATGCCAGGCGTTAGTCGCGCTGCAGCTTCTATTATTGGTGGCATGCAACAAAAATTAACGCGCAAAGCCGCTGCAGAATTTTCGTTTTTTTTGGCTGTGCCTACAATGTTAGCGGTAACAGCCTATTCCGTTTTTTTAAAACATTGGCATTTGGCTAGCGGTGACCAAAAAGGTTATGAAATGATCATGGCCAATTCTCAAAACACCACTTTATTTTTTACAGGCAATGCCATTGCCTTTGTAGTAGCCTTATTAGCCATCAAAGGATTTATCGGAATATTAAATAAGCATGGTTTCAAATTATTTGGATGGTACAGAATCATCATAGGTTTGGCAATCCTGTTTTTTTTGAGGTAGCCCGCACCCTTCGACTCCGCTCAGGGTGCGCATCCGACTCCGCTCAGGGTGCAACACTATACTACGCTCAAGGTGCGCTTTTTTTGATTCCCTATGTACCCTGAGCGCAGCCGAAGGGCACATATGAGCGCAGCCGAAGAGTACAAAAAAAAACCGCAGACTTGCGGTTTTTTTGCTCCCTGACCTGGGCTCGAACCAGGGACCTAGTGATTAACAGTCACTCGCTCTAACCAGCTGAGCTATCAAGGAATTTCCTAAAAGGAGTGCAAATATAGAATTATTTATATTTTTAACAAACATTATTTGAAAATATTCATAAATGTTTGCCGTAAGCCTTATTTACTAGGCTTTCTTGGTCTCAAGGTATTTCAAATAGGAGTTCACATGCCGCTCCTTTTTCGATTCGTAGATGTCCCTTATGGTCACTAAAATACCAGTTTCCTCCACATCTCCGAAGTGCGAATTAATACATGTCGGAAAAGTTTTCATAGTAGGACTCGTATTCATATACGCATTAAACAAGGGTGGAATATTCTCCCCAAGCTCTCTTACCCTTGTGTTTAGCAGATGATGACCCTCTTTATAATCCAAGTTGCCTAAAGAAGCAATAAAAGCATTGGTATCAGATTGAGGCAGCACTGGATCTTCTACAATAATCAAGTTTTCATTATCGGGAAAATAATGGTGCATAAAAGCTAAAATTAAATCGCGGGCTTCGCGCTGAAAGTGCGTGTACATGGTAACCTTTCCATAAAAGTAGTCCATCTCCGGATGATTAATGATTAAGGCGCCCAAACCATCCCATAAATTATCCAAACTAAAAAGTCCTTTGCGATTCTCTAAACTCGGTTGGTACTTGGGTTGCACAAAAGAACGCCCCAATTCTATGGTCTTCAAAAAATAAAAATCCTTCATACGCTCACTGAAAGAATAAATCTCTGAAGTGGCTAAATGGTATACACCAGCACTATCTCTGGCATCTATAGTGCGTATGTAACGATAACCTCCAATAATTTCTCTATCCTGTGGTTGCCAAACTATCAATTG
This sequence comes from Bacteroidota bacterium, assembly GCA_025354385.1. Lineage (GTDB taxonomy): Bacteria > Bacteroidota > Bacteroidia > NS11-12g > UBA955 > JABMMZ01. Next base: position 13,553 of record JANXMZ010000020.1, on the reverse strand, counting down.
CTGATAGGCGCTCGGTCCAAAATCAAATTCGTCTAAATCACAATCCTTGCCCGTTCCACCACCAGCAGTCCTAAAAGAGAGTTCTCTCAATCTGCCAATTTCTTGAAGTACGTTTGGTGCATTATGACAATTTACAATGTATAAATGATTATTGCCATTATTGGTGGGTCGTACAAAAACGTGCTCGTTCAACTCCCTTTCTAAAAGATCCCTATCGATTGGTGCAATGATTGCCTGCATATACTTGGATGCTTTAAATGATTTTACTTTTGTTTAAACTGATGGTAAAATGTTTCAAAATCAGCCTCCGGGTTATCTTTTAATAAATATACAAAATGGCGCATAGCATTTGCTATTCTATGATGCTCACCAATATTCTTAATTAAATAAGCTGGTATTGGTTTGCCAAAATGCACCGTAATGGTTTTGCCCTTTTGATGAAACATTTCAGAAGGCAATAACAACATTTCTATATTCAATTTTATACCCAACATTTTTCTAAACTTTGCAATGTTATAAAATCTCTTACTGTTCTGCCCCTCAATAAAGGCTGGTATTATGTCTGTCTGATATTTCACAGATTTTGTAATATAACCCTTATGCCAAGTCAAATCAAATATTTTACCATTTTGTTTGCGCGAAACCATGCCTGCCGGAAATATTAAAACTGCTTGATCCGACGCAAATAAACGCTCTACAGCAATGAGAGAACGCTTGGCATTGGCCCCTAATTTATTGACACCCATGAATACACTTTGCAAAGGTTTTACATTCATTAAAATATCATTGACCAAAAACTTTACATCTGGTCGTACTTTATGCGCCTCTATAATATAACCCATGCCATCTAAACCACCCAAAGGATGGTTGGCCGCTAAAATGACACGACCTGTCTTTGGCAAAAAATGATTGTTTTTAGAGGTTATTTTTACACCAATTTCATCGAAACAGGCACTTGCAAAATCCACACCTTCCTTACCTCTAGTGTTTACAATAATTCTATTCATATCCTCCTGATGAATCAACTTCTCAAAGAACCGAAACATAAAGCCCGGAATCCATCGGGCCATCTTCGGATTCTTATCAAAAAACACCTGCCTAACATTTATTAAAGGAATATCATTATTCTCACTCATTCTGCGAATATGCACAAAAATTCCATAAAAAAAAGAATTCGGTGGATATTATCACAATCTTGTTGGCGTTTTAAATTGAATATAGATGCCAATTAACTCCAATATTATGCTAACGTTGAATTTTAATATTATCTGGAATCTTTAATTTAGGTCGCTTTTTACCTTTGGGCTTTTTAGGCTCTGGCACCATACCCACATATTTCAATTCATCCATAATATACCATTTATCCATTACCTGAATAGCAACGGCAGAAAGGATATAACTTTTCTTCTTCTTCACTCTCAATATCCAATTGATATAGGCATAGTTTAAACCATGGTCCATGCCCTTTTCCAGATAAAAAGAATCCAATTCCGTATCCTGCCACTTAATGCCTTGCTTGTGAATTTTTTTTATCATGCGTGCATGTTGAATGCGTAAATAATTCCAACGGGTATTATACATGGCAAATTTGGTGTATTCCGATTGATCGCCAGCAGCAGAGGTATCAATTAGTGCCTTGTATGTTTTGTACGATTGAAAAAAGGGTCGCATGGCCGAAAATTTCTCTGTTCTAAATGCCCCATAAGCAGAATCTACAACCCATTTAATATTTCTAAGACTATCAGAATCCTTTATCGAATTCGTATCAGCTTCCTCCTGAGCCCTTAATGCAGTTGAGAAAATAAGCAGAAATAAGAGAACCGAAAAATGTTTCATCGCTCTTACAAATGTAATCTGATAAAATTGAATTTTGATAATTTGATTTACCGAAGTGCGCTTCAGCATATTGCTTTGTCCTAAAGAAGTTGATTCCTCTGAATCTTTTAGAAGCGAGACCGCGGTTCACTGAGCGGAGCCGAAGGGAACACTTACTTCTTCCCTTTCTTAACCCTCAATACTACCAACTCTTCCATCAAGGCATTGTACTTTTCGAGCAACTCAAAATATTTATTCTTGTAATAATCCTTGTGATAACTGTGTTCATCATCACTCACATTGGTTACTTCATTAGCATTGCGATACTTTTTTAATTCCTTTATTTCTGTCGAAAAATCGTAGTGAATGATTTTTTCAAGTTCTATAATCAAATCGAGCGATACATCGGGTTTGTTAAAAACATCATACATGCTGCGACGGCTGCGCCCTAATAGTTCAGCAATCTTGTTCACCTTAAAGCCCTGCTTGCGTATGGCTTTCTTCACTATTTCTCCTCTGTCCTGCATTGATATTTTCGTTATAAAATTCAGGGGCTATAAAACACCCGAATCTGAACTACCAATATAAATTTCTAAAATCCTTGCAGTAACTATCTGTAAAGCCTTATTGGTAGCAGTTTACAAATATTTATTCTTTAGTGTAAATATTTTTGCTCTATTTCTGCTCATAAATGAGCAATTATTATATATTTGCGCATTATTGTGCAAATAAAATGATTTAAGTGAGCAACCTTGCTCACTAGTTACCCAAAATGTACAATTCTTAGAATCTAACCATGCACAGATAAAAAGCCGCACATAAAGCTAGACATGCCTACACTGCATTGGATTGGAAAAGATAAAGTTATTAATCATCATATGGATGTACCTTACAAGGTATTGGAGCATTCTTATGGTTATGAAAATGGCAAACAATCCAATTCACCAACTAATAGTGGCAATAAAATAATTCATGGTGATAATCTTGAAGCATTAAAAGCATTGTTACCAGAATACGAAAGACGTATTAAGTGCATTTATATCGACCCACCCTATAATACAGGGAACGAAAACTGGGTATACAACGACAATGTAAATGATCCAAAAATAAAAAAATGGTTAGGTCAAGTTGTTGGAAAAGAAAGTGAAGATTTAAGTCGCCACGACAAGTGGTTGTGTATGATGTATCCTCGTTTAAAATTATTGCATAAATTATTAGCAGACGATGGCGCAATATTTATTTCAATTGATGATAATGAGCAAGCTAATTTAAAATTAATCTGTGATGAAATTTTTGGTGGAGTGAACTTTATTGGAACATATTTCTGGTTCAAATCTGCGACTCCACCGAATCTATCTCACAAAATAAAGAGAAATATAGAATATATAGTAGCATATTCAAAAACAATAAATAACAATAAATTTTACGGAATAAAAAAGAATAGCAAGAGTGATGATCCATTTACAAAACCGCAAAATACATTTAAAGAACTCCTCTTTCCGAAAAATTCGATTCAAATTAAGTTAAAAAATCAGACAATAAAAAAAGGCATTTATGGTACCGAAAAGTTTCCAAATGAATTATTAGATGACTTAGTTATAGAAAACGGTTTCAATAAGTTTGATGTTAGATTTAAAAATAGGTTTATTTGGACACAAGAAAAACTTAATGAAGAAATATTCAATAAAACTAGAATTGCCATCAATTCAGAGACACTAGTATTATCGTATAAAAAACAAGATTATTCAAATGAAGTTCCCCCTAATTTAATAAATGAATTAGTTGGTGTTGATACAACCGAAAATGCAGGGAGAGAATTATTCAAAATATTTAATTCTAAAGTTTTTGATTTTCCAAAAACACCCTCTTTAATTGAATACATAACGAATTTCCTTTGTGAGAAAAATGACATTATATTAGACTCCTTTGCAGGTTCAGGCACAACTGCTCATGCAGTACTCAACCTAAACAAACAAGACGGAGGCAATCGCCAATTCATAATGATAGAAATGGAAGAATATGCTGAGAGTATAACTGCCGAGAGAGTTAGGAGAGTTATGAATGGTTATGGCGATAAGGAAGGCACTGATGGTGGTTTTGATTTTTATGAATTGGGAGAATCAATATTTAATGAAAATGGAGAATTGAACGAATCCATAGGAATTGAAAAAATAAGACAATACATTTATTTTACTGAAACGAGAAGTTCACTTACATTAGCCAATAAAGAATTGGAAGATAATTCTGCGTTTCTAGGCAAGCACATTGACACCGCTTACTACTTCAATTATGAGCCCAACATAATAACCACACTTGATCACGACTTTTTAAGCACCATGAGAACAAAAGCCGAGCAATATATTATTTATGCTGACAATTGTTTGCTAACAAAAGAATTCATGACAAAGCACCATATTATTTTCAAGAAAATACCAAGAGATATTACCCGATTTTAACCAATGGAATTAAAGCCCTATCAGCAATCGGTCATAAATGATCTTTCATTGTTTTTGGAATATTTGCAAAAGCACAAAAATACAAAAGAAGCATTTCATAATTTTTGGACCCTGCATCCTAAAACACCTTTACAACCATTCCCTAGCACCGCTATTGAACCTTATAAAAATAATATTCCAAGAGTGCCACATATTTGTATTAAAGTGCCAACGGCAGGAGGTAAAACATTTATAGCTTGTAACGCCATTAAAACCATTTTTGATTATTTTGAACATGAAAAACCAAAGGCCGTTGTATGGTTAGTACCATCCATAACAATTCTAGATCAAACAATTAAGAATCTTAAAGACCCTGCACATCCCTACCGACAAAAAATTAACTCTCAATTTGGCAGCAAGGTAGAAATTTTTGATAAAGCAGCATTATTACAAGGTGGGGGATTTAATGCTACTTCTGTTAAAGAACAACTAAATATTATGGTCTTTAGTTTCGATAGTCTCAGAGCAAAAAATAAAGAAGATCGAAAAGTATTTCAAGAAAATGGAAACCTACAATCATTTGAAAATATATTGGATAAGAATGCTGAGATAACTTTAGGTGCAGTTATAAAATATTTAAATCCATTAGTAATAGTAGATGAAAGTCATAATGCCGAGAGTGATTTAAGTATTGATATGCTTAAAGAAATTAATCCATGTTTTATTCTCGACCTTACAGCAACGCCTCGCAATAATAGCAATATTGTTAGTTTTATTGATGCCTTAGAATTGAAAAGGGAAAACATGGTAAAGTTACCTGTAATTGTATACAACCACCAAGATAAAACTGAGGTCGTTAACTCTGCTTTGCAATTGCGCAACCGGCTAGAAATACAAGCACTTGAGGAAGAAAAGAATGGAGGCAAATACATTCGTCCTATTATACTATTTCAAGTTCAACCCAAAAATGGAAAAGATTTTTTGAATATAGAAGATGAAAAAACGAATGTTCAAAAATTAAAGGACCAATTAGTTTCATTAAAGATTCCTGAAAACCAAATAAGAATTAAAACAGCAAATATTAATGAAATAAAAGGGGAAGATCTAATGAGTAAAGAATGTCCCGTTAGATATATCATTACCATCAATGCCCTAAAAGAAGGCTGGGATTGCCCATTCGCCTATATCCTTGCATCTTTAGCCGACAAATCTTCTGCAATAGATGTAGAGCAAATTCTAGGGCGTGTTTTGAGACAACCCTATGTAATAAAACACAAAGCGCCTTTATTAAATTTGTGTTATGTGCTTACTGCCTCTTCTAAATTTCTTGAAACCTTAAGTAACATAGTCAAAGGTCTCAATAAAGCTGGTTTTAGTGATAAAGATTATAAATTAGTAGAACCATTATTTGATGAAGAAAAAAAAGAACCCGATACTTTAAAGCAAATTACTTTAATAGGGGCATCGGAAAACAACACAAGTGCCCCTGAACTCGAAATTGACATTACAAGAATTACTCCTATTAATGAGACTACTAACACTATTATTCCAAGTGTACAAAGTGTCATAGAAATTGAAGATAATGCTATTCAACAAATCTCATCATTTGAACAAACGATTACAAATTTAGATCGAAATAATTTAACCTCATTACCCAACGAAATACAACAGCTTGTGAAAACATTTTCAATCAAAGATATTTTCAAAGACGAAGCCTCTAAAATATTAATACCGCAATTCTTTGTCATAGTGGATGCAATAGAGTTATTTGGAGATGACACTAGAGAATTATTTCTTGAGAAGGAAAATCTATTAAAAGATTTTGCCCTAAGTAAAGCAGATACCAATATAACTTTTGATAGTATTACATCTGAACTTTATAAAATAGATTTAGATGAAACTAAAAAGGAGCACACCCCTACTCCATTTAGAATTGATGGACAAATGAAGGAAAGTATATTAAGTTATATTCTTGATCCAGTAAGAAAAGAGTCTCGTATTACCAATTTTACAAGTCGTATTATGAATATTATTGGAAATATGTATCCAATACCCGACAATGAAGTTCAAAAATATATTGTTAGGATACTTCAAGATTTCAACGATGAACAATTTACTGACTTTGCTGACAATGAATACACTTATACGTATAAGATAAAACAGAAAATTACAGCTTTATCCGAGGTGTTTGCTGAACAAAAATTTAGAGATTTTTTGGATACAGATAAGATTATTATTAAATCATCATTCCAATTACCCCATAATATAATTCCAGGAATTACAGGTAAAGAAATCCCAAAATCACTTTATGAAAAAGAAGGTAGTATGAATGGTTTTGAGGAACGCGTCATCAATGAGATTGGCAACATGAGTAATATTCTTTTCTGGACCCGAAACATTGAACGCAAAGGGTTCCGAATAAATGGATATATAAATCACTATCCAGATTTTATTATACAATCAAAAAGTGGAAAAACAATAGTTTTAGAAACCAAAGGTGATCATTTAGATGCTGAACAAAAAATAAGATTAGGCAATCTTTGGGCTAGTAAAGCAGGAAATAAATTCAGATACTTTATGGTATACGAAAAACGCAGTGTTGAAGACGCGTATCGACTGGAAGATTTTCTCAATATAATTAAGGATATATAAAGCACGCTGAGCGAAGTCGAAGTGTACTTTTTTCTACCCCAGTCAATGGATGCTAAACACATAACTTAAACGAAGCCACGGCTTAGGTACCCTGAGCGCAGCCATAGGTACACTGAGCGAAGTCTCGTACACTGAGCGGAGCCGAAGTGTACCCCTATGCCCGCGAATCATTTCTACACTTCGCCAATTCATGAATCAAATCATAATCTGAAACAAACAGTGCTTCTTTCTTTTGCCGCGACCAACCTTGTATTTGTTTTTCTCTGTAAAAAGCTTCGTCAATTCTATCAAAAACTTCAAAATACACTAATTCCACTGGCCCATGTTTTCTTGTGTAATTAGCCCCTTCACCATTTTGATGTTGAGCAATTCTAAGCTCTAAATATTTTGTACTACCCGTATAATAATTACCATTGGAACATCTTAAAATATACATATACCCTTTCATAGTTTTAACGGCAAATTAGTGAAATTAATTGAATCAAAGTACACTTCGACTGCGCTCAGTGAACTTTGATTCAATTACGCTCCAAAAAAGCACCCTTCGAATCCGCTCAGGGTGCTTTTTCCTCCTTACACTGAGCGTAGCCGCGCACACTGAGCGTAGCCGAAGTGTGCCCTAACCCACCCACTTCAACCAATTTTTCAAACTTTTAATAGCCTCCTTAACGATAAATTCCCTAAAGGCCTCTTGTTGCTCCGGTTCGCGGGTAATTTCTAAAGCTTTGTAATAACCCATTCTACTTTCTTGGCTGCCCGAAATATTAATCATTGGATAGCCGTATTGATAAGCTATTAAATTCATTAATAAGCGCGAAGTACGACCATTCCCATCTATGAAAGGATGAATAGTTACCAACTTGTAATGCATATCCGCAGCCAATAACAATGGATGGATTTCATTTTTCATCATATCAAAATAATTGAATAGATCTTCCATTTGTGGCCGAATTAAATAAGGCTCTGGTGGTGAGTGTTTGCTACCTCCAATTCTTACATTCAAACCACGGTAACGGCCTGCGTTTTCTTTATCAATACTCTTTAGAATGATGGCGTGTATTTGCAATAAATTGTACTCTGTTATTTCTGATTTTCCCTTAACTATTTCTAAAATAAAATCAAAAGCTTCAGAATGATTTAAGGCTTCTAAATGCTCGTTTAAACTTTTGCCACCTATTGTTATACCCTTATCTACAACCATGGCTGTCTCTTGAAGCGTAAGGGTATTACCTTCTATTTTGTTGCTCTCGTAGGTATAATCTATTTTAAAGGCACCCATTAAATTTTTGAGCTGAGCTTTAGGCAATGGCCGTTTTTTATCTAGCTTTTTTTTCAATTTATCAACTTCTATCAATAGAGCTGCTATGGTATGATTCTTCTTTATTTTATAATTGAAAAATGACTCCGCTAATTTCAAAGCACCTAAACCATCTTCATCCTCTCCTATTTGATAAAGTATTTTTTCGGCTAACCAAACTGTTTTTAAATGATTTCCTTTAATTTTTAGTGCCTTAGAAATAGCTTCCAATTGCATGCGATTAGGTACCCTAATGCCATTTTCAAATTTATTGAGAACAGCCACTGCTACCCCAGATTTAATAGATAGCGTATTCAAGGTTTCTTTTCTTTCTAGCCTTGTAACCCTTAAAATATCTTTTAAATTTTCCACTCCTCAAATATACTATTTTTGTCTTAAATTAAAAAAAATTATCAATTTTAGACATTATTTGTCTAAATAAACTGTATTAAAAAAGCCACAGATTAATTAATAAAACTAAATCTGTGGCTTTAAATATTAATTAGCTGCTTCGGTCAAAAAAGCCTCTATAGGCAAACATGCACAAATCAAATGTCTATCACCATGTGTATTATTCACTCTCGCTACACTTGGCCAAAATTTCTTAGCTACTACAAATGGCAATGGGAAAGCTGCTTTATCCCTACTATAGGCATGGCTCCAACTATCGCTGCTAATTTCCATGGCAGTATGCGGTGCATTTTTTAAGACATTGTCTTCTTTATCTGCAACACCATTTTCTATTTCAGCAACTTCATTTCTAATAGCTAATAGTGTATCGCAAAAACGATCCAATTCTACCTTACTTTCGCTCTCTGTAGGTTCTATCATTAAAGTACCTGCAACAGGGAACGATAAGGTAGGTGCATGATAACCATAATCCATCAAACGCTTCGCCAAATCTTCCGCCTCTATCCCTGCACTTATTTTCAAAGGGCGTGTATCCAAAATCATTTCGTGTGCGCATGTACCATTCTCTCCTTTAAACAATACTGGGTAAGCATGCTCTAATCTGCTCTTCATATAATTGGCGTTTAATATGGCAACCTCTGTTGCATTTCTTAAACCCTTTGCTCCCATCAATTTAATATAAATATAAGAAATCAATAGTATACTAGCACTGCCATATGGTGCTGCAGAAATAGCCGTAATGGCTTTTTCGCCACCTGTTTTTACAATCGCATGGCCTGGTAAGTAAGGTACCAAATGCGCTGCTACACCAATTGGACCCATGCCAGGACCGCCACCACCATGTGGAATACAGAAAGTTTTATGCAAGTTCAAGTGGCAAACATCAGCTCCTATTAAACCCGGACTGGTTAATCCAACTTGGGCATTCATATTCGCACCGTCCATATATACCTGTCCGCCATGCTCGTGTATAATATCAGTAATTTCCTTTATCTCGCCATCAAACACTCCGTAAGTGGATGGGTAGGTAACCATGAAAACCGCAAGGTTATCTTTGTATTGAATGGATTTGGCAATCAAATCATTCATATCAATATGGCCGTTCGGTAAATTCTTAACAATTACAATTTGCATACCAGCCATGGCCGCACTAGCAGGATTAGTGCCGTGTGCCGACTCAGGAATCAATGCCACATTTCTATGCCCTTGTCCTATATCATTTAAGTAGGCTCTAATAACCATCAGTCCTGCATACTCACCTTGTGCGCCAGAGTTAGGTTGTAAACTCATGCCAGCAAAACCAGTGATGGTTTGTAAATCTTTCGAAAGTTCATTAATAACCTCCATATAACCCTCTACCTGATTGACAGGCACAAATGGATGTATCTGATTAAATTCAGGCCAGGTTACAGGAATCATTTCTGTTGTCGCATTCAATTTCATAGTACAACTGCCCAAAGAAATCATGCTATGGCAAAGCGATAAATCTTTACCCTCCAATAATTTTATATAGCGCAACATTTCGTGTTCGCTGTGGTAATTATTGAATACCGGGTGAGTCATGTAATTGCTTACACGCACCAACTCTGTCGGCCATGTTAATTCTTGATTATCGGCTAATTTTTCAATCACACTCAATTCAATTGTTTTACCCGCTGCTGTTGCAAAACATTTTGCAATGGTATACAAATCGGTTACCTCTGTAGTTTCATCTAATGCAATACTAATATTGCCATTGCTAAAATAACGGAAGTTCATTTCGCTCTTCTCTGCTTCTACTTTTATAGCATCTAATAAACCATTAGAAGCAATGCAAATAGTATCAAAGTAATTTTTATTATTTTGAGTATAGCCTAAGCCCACTAAACTAGCTTCTAAAGCTTTGGTTAAACCATGTACTTTAGCAGCAATATTTTTAACCCCTTGTGGCCCGTGGTAAACACCATACATACCCGCCATTATAGATAACAATACTTGCGCAGTACAAATATTGCTGGTAGCATTCTGTCTGCGTATATGCTGCTCTCTGGTTTGCAAAGCCATTCTCAAAGCTTTGTTGCCATGTCTATCTATACTAACGCCAATAATTCTACCCGGTATTTGACGTTTATATTCATCTTTTGTAGCAAAGAAACCAGCATGTGGACCACCAAAACCCAATGGCACACCAAAACGCTGTGAATTACCAATCACACAATCTGCGCCCCATTCGCCAGGAGGCGTTAGCATGGTTAACGATAATAAATCGGCAGCAGCACACACCATTGCACCAGCAGCATGTGCATTCTCTGTAAAAGTTTTATAATCTTCAATACTGCCTTCGTTGTTCGGATATTGAACAAATGCACCAAAGAAATCATTGGTAAATGCAAATGTTTTATAATCGCCAAATACCAACTCAACACCTATTGGGGTTGCTCTGGTTTTTAAAATATCGATGGTTTGCGGGTAACTTTTCTCATCAACAAAAAACTTCAAGGCATGGTCGTGTTTATGCACCGTTCTAAACATTGCCATGGCCTCCGCAGCTGCAGTACCTTCATCCAATAAACTGGCATTGGCAATTGGCAAACCGGTTAAATCTATCACCATGGTTTGGTAATTCAATAAGGCTTCCAATCTACCTTGTGCAATCTCCGCTTGGTAGGGGGTGTATTGGGTATACCATCCTGGGTTTTCCATAATGTTTCTTAATATAACACCTGGGGTATAGCAGTTGTAATATCCAGTACCGATGTACGATTTAAAAATCTTATTTTTCGCAGCTACCTTTTTTAATTTTTGCAACAATTGCTGCTCGCCTAGCGCAGGCTTAATATCCAAATCACCTTCCATACGAATGCGCGCAGGAACCGTTTTATTAATCAATTCATCTATAGAAGACATGCCTATAACTTTTAGCATAGCATCTATATCTTCCTGAGCTACAGCGCCATTGTGGCGGTTAACGAAGTGGTCTGTTTGACCCGTATAAAGTTTCATTGAATTTGTGATAAAAAATGTGGTGCAAAGGTATGAAAATTTTAAGAATTTATAAAGGCATTTAAATTCCTTTCCTTAAGGCATTCAACCAGTGTAGAATAATAATTTGGGCGTGCCTCCGCTTCAGCGGGGTCGGGCTTTTCACTGCAAGTCCTCACCTATACCACGCTTCGCAGTGGCATAGGGTTGCGGGCTTTCCGTTGCTATCCCTCACGCAGAATTTCCCCTATTATAAATCTTGTTTTTAAAAAATATTTAAGAAGTTTTTATCGAGATATTTTAATCCTGACTTTCGTCAGTTTTTAAGAATGACCTGAACCAATGCCCACTGTTCTTTAAAGTGCGCTCCTTGGTTTCAAAATCAATGTGCACCAAACCAAAGCGAGGATGATAACCCTCTGCCCATTCAAAATTATCCATCAGCGACCATGCAAAATAACCCCTTATATCCATCCCTTCACTTTTAGCACGCTTCACCTGTTTCAAGTGGTTTTTAAAATATTCAATTCTTTGAGCGTCCCTCACCACCCCATTTTCAACTTCATCCATCAAAGCAATCCCATTTTCGGTAATTACCATAGGAATACCCGTTTGGTAATTGTCAATCATTTTTAATACGTGGTAAATAGAAGGTGGAAATATCTCCCAATTCATCGCTGTTAACTCATTGGTCCTATGCTGGGCCGGCACTTGCTTTATTTTTAAAAAAGGATTCAGCGCATTGTGTTTAAACATTTCGCGAGTATAAGTTTGCACGCCTATAAAATCCAAATTGGTTTTCATTAATTCAACATCGCCAGCTTGTATGTGCTTTTCAATCTGGTACAATATTTTTAAATCTTCTTTGGGGTAACCCAAACCAATAATGGGTTCAAAAAATAAACGGTTTATAAGCAAGTTGGCAGTCTTAGCGGCCTTTAAATTTTTCGGTTGCGCATCTATACTTTCTACGTATGTAAATGAAAAAGTAGACCCAACATGCAAGTCGGGATTAATGTTCTTTATAATTCTATAAATATATCCAATGCACAAATTGGCGTGGTGCATGGCTTTAAAAAAATTATAAAATCCCTTTTTACCTGGTGCATGTATGCCAAAAAAATAACCAGCTCCAACAAATACAGATGGTTCATTTAAAACCATCCAATGCTTTACTTTACTAAAATGTCTAACGCAAACATCCGCATACAAAGCAAACCAATCTAATATGGCCCTATTGGTCCAGCCGCCTTTTTTTTCCAATGCCGCTGGTAAATCCCAATGGTAAAGCGTTACCCAAGGCTCAATTTCACAATCAATGCAATACTGAATTACCTCTTGGTAAAATGCAATGCCTTGCTGATTAATGGTTTCACCTTCTGGCAATATTCTGCTCCATGCTATGCTGAATCTAAAATGTTTAAACCCCATTGATTTTAATAAATCAATATCGGTTTTATAATGCACATAAAAATCCGAAGAATAATTTAAATGGTGTTTGCTTTTAATTCTAAATTTCGACTTAAAAAATCCTTTTTGGGCCTCGCAAAATTCATCCCAAATAGATATGCCTTTGCCATTAGCCAAAGCAGCCGACTCGGTTTGCGCTGCAGAAATAGCAGCACCCCAATAAAAAGTTTCTCCAAAGTCTTTCGATTTCAATAGTTCAAACTACACAAAATTTCAATGCAATATGGCAGTTTTTATCTTCTAAAACAATGGCTAATGGATTTTAGAAATAACTCACACATCAGCGTGAAAATTATAATCAGTATGCTTTTCATATTGAATTCAAATCTAAGTTCAATAAGTTAAGCCAAAATTAAATTGATATGATATTTAGGAGTAATGGACATTTTTTAGGCTATTTTTAAGACGATTACTTCTAATGGACATTTTTTAGGCTGTTTATTTTTAGGTTATTATTTAACATGTTTTGATATTCCCCATTTTTGCACTATCAAGGAAAACGGACACAGGCT
>JANXMZ010000018.1 GCA_025354385.1 Bacteroidota bacterium | reverse complement strand
GGTTTCCGCATTCAACCACGCACTGAACTCTACTTTAAAAAAGTGGTGCAGGATCTTATCGCCAATAAAGAACTCAACTTGCATGTACGTCCAGATGGCTCTACCAAATACAATACAGATGCAGATTTAAAGTTTGTGGTTATCGAAAAGTATTTGTCTGTAGAAAATGAATTTAAATTAAGAGAAGGTCTTTTATTGAAATATTATTTCTTACTAAAGCATCTCGGCCAAAGCGACATTAAAGCCTTTGGAATGGATAAAAGCGATGTTCTCATCGAGTATGTGCCACTTGTTTACCAGCCAATCAACACCGTTCCATTAACCCGTACATCAACAGAAACAAAATGAAATACATTATCATCACTTCCATGCTTTTTATAAGCACAATCATGCAATCACAAACAATGAGCTCCACAGAAAAACAATTGCTGATAGAACAAATCAAAAAAGAATTGATAGATAGTTTTAAAAAGCAAATCAATCTTTCGCAATCTGATAAAACAGCGAATACCCTAACGCCTAACAAACAACAAGGAGAACCATTTGAGAATATTGATATGACTTGGGCCAATGGCAGCGATAGAAGAGATGTTAATATTTGGAAAGATATGAAATACTTTACACCTAGTGTTATGATAGATGTGAATTATACTCACTCCAACAACAACCCAATTGACAACACTGTGGTAGGGTCTACAGCATTGGCACGCAACAATGAAATCACTTTATCTGCACTGCATTTTGGTGGTGACTTTAATTATAAAAATGCGAGAGCCCGAGTAATGACCCAGTTTGGCACACGCTCTGTTGTGGTTCCACGCAATGATTTCAGCCCTTACCGAGGGCAATACCAATTGGCCAATGTTTATAGATACATTAGCGAAGCATATGCAGGTTATCATATCAATAAATGGTATGGCATCAATATAGACGCTGGTTTGTTCATGTCTTACATTGGCCTGAACTCATTTTATCAAGCAGAGAATTGGGAATACCAAGCTTCGTTTACATCAGACAATACACCATGGTTTTTCAACGGCTTGCGTGTGCAAGTGCACCCAAGTAGTAAATTAAAAATTGAAGGTTGGCTTATTAATGGGTGGCAAAGTTATGGTCGCTTTAATAAAATGCCTGGAGTAGGTGGTAATATTACATGGACCCCCAATAGCAATATTAAATTACTAAGCAATGATTATTTTGGAACAGATGCCGCTGGTTTGCCTGCCCGAAAAAGATTTCACAGCGATAATAGCTTTTTAGCGCGTTATTATAACCAACCAACAGCCAATGGCATATCAAAGATGGCCTTTTCATTAACGGGAGATATTGGTTTCGAAAAAGGCGGTGGAGTGAACGGCTTTAAGAATGGAGATAGTATTCAAGGACCAGCACAATATTTTGCAAGTATTATGTTCTATAACCGTGTATGGTTTTGTAAAAACAAGTTAGCATGGACCATCGGTGGTGGTGTTATGACCAACCCTGGAAGATACTTGGTGCTTTATCCTACCGGCCAAGCAAGTCCATTGCCCAACCCCAATAATCCAACACAAACAGAAGGTGCATTTCCCTTTAGTGCCAATCCTGGAGATATTTTCAAAGGTTGGGACTGCTCTACCAACTTCGATTTTATGCCCAATCAAAGTATTACCTACCGACTTGAATTGGTATATAGGCATGCGAATGTTCCATACTTCGCGGGGCATGGTGGGGTAACTTCGCAATCGGGATACACAACAACAGCTTTAGACCCTAACTGGCGCCCTGATTTGGTAAAAACGGAAGGCCGTATTGTATTTGCCATGTTGTTCAGATTATAAAATATCACAAGGAACTTAGGCAAGTTGACTAATTGCTACTTTTAATTATATTGCGTCGGGAAAGTTGAAAAAATAATTCGACTTTCCTCATATTTAAAATGAGTATACTCGCCATTATTTTCTTAAGCATTTATTGCCTTATTGCTATAATGATGTGTCATCAGGAAAGTCAGAAAAGAAAAATAAATTTTTATCTCGCTTTACTCATCTGTGTTGTGGCGACTCCGCTTTTTGGCTATTTTATCATTTCGGGCATGGCCTTAAGAAATCCGAAAGGTTGTAAATGGTGTGGCAATTTAGAAAACGAGTCAGAGTATTGTGGACTTTGCCATTTGAACGAAGCGGGGAAAACAGATCAGGAAACGAAGGTCTCGCAATAAAACCCAACCGCAATAAGCCAATAACCCATGACACTTCCCCAACAAATTGCCAAACATTTTAGAGAGATTCAATTTGGTGGTAACTGGACCTCCTCCAATCTCAAAGCGCATTTGAGCGACCTCACTTGGCAACAAGCCAATACCAAGATACATGTCTTCAATACCATTTCAACCCTTGCCCATCATTTGTATTATTATGTCAGCGCAGTGCTTAAAGTATTGCAAGGCGAACCATTAATTGCTAAAGACGAACTCAGCTTCCAATATCCGCCCATTACATCGCAAGAACATTGGGACCATTTTTTGAATCAATTTTGGAGCAATGCCGAAACTTTTGCAAGCCTAATTGAACAATTACCCGAGCATATTTTTTGGAACGATTTTACCAACGAAAAATACGGCAATTATTATCACAATATCCACGGCATTATTGAACATTCTCATTACCACCTCGGACAGATAGTTATCATAAAAAAAATAGTGTTATTAGGTTAAATATTTCCTTATTTCAATAACATCACATTCTCTTATATTTGTACTTAAGGTATTATGAAAAAAGTAGAAATTATAGCCGGTATCCTATTTGCAATTGGTCTTTGCATGAGCATGCTACTAGTCTCTGGCGGCAATTTTTTATTTATAATTTCCAGTGGTTTTCTTTGCGTATTTTATTTTGGCTTTAGCACTTTTTTAATCCATGATATTCCTTTCAAAAATATTTTCAAAAAAGACCTTGTTAATACCAGTATTAAAATTAGATCGATAAACAGCAGAATGCTAGGATGGGTATTCGCTGTTACAATTTTAGGTATTCTATTCAAAACTATGATTTGGATGGGTGCTACTTTATATTTAGCAGTGGGGCTCATTGGATTGGGCACCCTCGGTCTTATATCATCTTATAACAATGCTAAAAATCCAACTTCTTATTACAAGGCTATCATACAAAGGGTGGGTATTTGGGGTATTTTAGGACTGATTTCTTTATCCATCTCAAATAGTGCCATCATTATATTTAGATATCGCAACTACCCAGAATATTTGCAAGCTTGGGAAAAAGCGAAAGCTGACCCGCAAAACAAAGACTTGTGGAAAAAAGTTTATGAAGAAAGAGCAAAAGTCTGGAAAAACAAATAACAAGAAAAATAGTAAACTTTATTGACCATTTTTATTAAATATACGCTTTATGAATCGCCCCTCACCCAATGAATATAATCCTTACTTTCAAAACTATATAGACCTAGCACCTGATGGCAGTTTTATAGAAATACTACATCAAAATACCACTAAAATTATTGAATGTTTTGAAGCCATAGCAGCCGATAGACATCATTTCCGCTATGCGAATGGCAAATGGACCATCAAAGAGCTATTCATGCACATGATAGATGTGGAGAGGGTGATGCAATACAGGGCATTTGTTGCTTCTCGCCATGACGACAAAACACCGTTGTACCCAATAAACGACCAACATTATGTTCAATATTCAAATGTTGAAAATAAAAGCATGGAAGATTTAATAACGCTATTCAAAACTGTTCGACAATTGAGTGTGTTTTCTTTTACGAATTTAACAGAAGACCAATATACTTTTATGGCAGATGGCGTTTCTTATCCAATTACCGCACGAGCCTTGGGGTATATTATTATTGGACACAGCATCCACCATTTGCATATTTTAAGAAGTCGTTATTTAGCAATTGCTTAAATTTTTTGTTATAGGTTATATGAAAGGTTACAAAATGCAAACGGTGAATTTCAAATCTGTAGATGAATTTTTAGAATTTTTACCCGAGGTAGAATTAATAATAGTAAAAGCACTGCGTTCAATGGTATTAGATACAATACCAGATGTAAGCGAAAAGCTCTCTTATAATGTACCATACTTTAAACGCTATAAAAATATCTGCTTCATATGGCCCTCCTCCATATTATGGGGCAAAAATAAAACATACGAGGGGGTACGTTTTGGATTTACAAGTGGCCATTTATTGAATGATGAAAGCGATTATCTGAGCAAAGAAAACCGAAAATCTGTTTATTGGAAAGACTTTCATTCTTTGCAAAACATCGATTTTGATTTGCTTCGTTCTTTTTTGATAGAGGCCGTTGAGATTGACAGAGACCTCCATCACAAAAAAGGAAAATAAATTTATGATTTTATGCCCAAATAGGTTGCTAAATCTTTAGAATTTTTAATCTCATTGGTCATATTCACCATTGTAAATTTATAAGTACCATTTTTATTGACCCCTATTTTGGCATATTCATCTGGATTGAGTAAATACAATTCTCCTGACTTTGTAAAAAGCGCCAGTGCATTTTTTCCCAAAGCATTACAATTAAATTGTTCAGGACTAAAACTAAAAGCACCGTTATAATCCATATCTATTAATGACAAAACCTTAGTATTTTTAATCTCTTTACCATTGGCATCAAAATAACTCGCTTTTATGGAAACCAAATTTGGTATGCGATAAATTTGATCGCAATTGTAAACACCAAACTCACCAACATTAAGTCCTTTAACAATATCTGGATAGGTATGGCCTGCATTCACATTTTCCGCCAATAACGTCCCAGACATCTTGGGCACAACAAAGCCTTGGTTAATTCCACCACCTTTCAAATTATCGATTTGAACACCATTTTCCATCAGCACTGCACGCCCATTGATGACTTCAAAAACAAAAGAAGTATCCGCTTCAACATTTACTGGTTGAGGGGCAGCCGCATTATTATTTTTTTCTATCTCCTGAACTTTTTTCCACTCATTGGTTTTAGAGTTGAGTTGAAAAAAACTGATATCGGGATTTTGTTTCGCCAATGCATAATCTACTTTTAACGTTTTACCATCAGCAATTTGAGCCTCCTTTTTTCCCACAGAACCTTTTATCTCGAACATCCCTGAACTATTGAAATTATAGGATTCCCCCTTTTCTCGGTAGGTCATTTTAATACCTGAGAATGCCATGTCTGCAGAATTGCAATATTCTCGGTATTGCAGACTCACTTGTTCACCTGACTGAATGCCTCCTTTACATGTAAAAGCATTTTTTGGAATATGGATAGTTGTGCCTTTTTTATCAACCTTTACAATGGTATCGCGCGCAGGATTGATTTTAAAATTGGTATAATCTACTTTAAAGGTTTTGGGAATTACAAAACCATTCATTTCGTATATAATTTCAACACGTCTGTTCAATTGTTTGCTTAATTCATCTTGCGCTAATTTTACCGGCTGTGCCTCTCCCAAATAACTCACTTCAAATAATTGCTGCATACAGCCCTTCCCTGTTAAATATTGCAACACGGTGTTAGCTCTATTTTGTGAAAGTGATTGATTGTAGGCCTCACCTCCATCCAAATCTGTATGCCCAATTATTTTTATATTAACCACTTCTGCAGCTTTAATTTTCTCTGCCAATTGATTCAAGATAAGCTGTGCTTCCGACGTCAGTTTATATTGATCATAGTCGAAATAAACTGTTTGAGAAACGGTAGATTGGGATTTTAAATTTGTAAATAAAAAACCCATCATACAGAAGGTTAAAATTAATTTTTTCATATGCTTTATACTATTTAATGGTAAAGAGGTAAACGGAAATAAAAAAAGGAAGCCCGACACACATTAAACGAAAACAGAATAAAAAAATTGCCTCTTTTGAAGTTATTTTCATTAAAAAGCTAAAAAAATGCACAAAAACATACATTGAATTTCACTTACCATGCAAATATTTAACTATTTATTAACATCTGAATTACAGCAACTTAAAATAAAACAAACATAAATTACAATATTATTTTCACCTTTTTAAAGCCCCAAAAATTTGCAAACTGAGTAAAAAATACTATTTTTGATAAACACTATTGTTTTTTATAGTATTAATTTATTAAAAAAAAACAAACCATTATTAAACATTCTTTAAATAAAAAAATTATGGAAAGTATGAAAAATAGTTCACTAACGAGCGTTACACCACAAAAAGGAGAAAACCAACAATTGGATGGGATGCTCATTCAAAATGCTAATCAACATTTGCAAGAATTTAAACATAGTTGCCAACTTCTTGATAGAGGTGTTGCTATGCAGGAACAACCAGAATCAAGTACAAATATCAGCAAAGGTTTCTCGTCAAATAAAAACACTAAAAATCGTTTAAAATTAGGAAGTCAATTTAAGAAAGTTGGTAAGGCCATTAACTTTTTAGAGATTTTTGACGACGAGAAAGAATTAAAAGCCCGTTTTAAGGCTCGTCATATATAGTTATAACTACTTTATTTTTTGCATCAACCAATGTGATTGCAATGGCTTTACAAAGTCATCGTATTCTGCAAGGTTTTGGATATTGGTATCAAAGAACAAAGTGCTTTCATCAATTATACCATCCTTATACAATTTTTTTAATTGTGCGTAAGGACTTATTTTGAATTCATAATCTAGCATATAAGCTATCTGCATTTTATCAAAAAAATCCATCTCAAACAGGGTTCCTATTTCTTTTAAAAGTTGAACACTTTTATCTATGCTGCACCCCGTTGCGGTATTGTGCGATTCGTCTACCACCAAAGTAATAAACCTATCGTAAACAAGGTCGAAATCGGCCTTTAATTCTTTGTTATGTGCGGTCCAATCTCTGCAAAAATGACTGAGTTTTCCCATCAATATGGTATGTTCTTCCACAGTAAATTCTCTTGACGCTTGGTATATCCAAACTTTTGATTCAGGAGAAAATGATTCAAATGTTTTCATTCGTGTATGAGTGCTATTACTTTATCTACTTCCTTAATTATTTCATTGATCTTATACTTCAATTCTCTGTTTTCATTTGGAGAGAGGATGGTATCCGATTCAAGTTGGTTGGCGATTCTTTTTATTTTCAATTGTTGCTCTAAGTGTCTTATAGAATTGTTCTGAATTTCAATTAACTTTTCCAAACGCGCGATATTGCTTCCTGATTTTTTTTGTTCGAGTACTAGTTTATCATTCTGCAATTTCAATGCATTGATTTTCTCCTTAATCTTCGACAATCTGTTCAGCAATTGTTTCATCTATTTGCGAATTACTGCGTTCAATTGTGTTTCGAATTGCTTTATCAGTTTTTGCATAATGGCTTCAATTTCTTTTTCGTTCATTGTTTTCTCATCATCGTATAATTCAAAACTCAAACTTATAGATTTTTGATTTTCATCGAGAGGTTTGCCTTCATAAACATCAAACACATTCATACCCATCATATTTTTAATATTCAATTTTTGTACAAGTGATTGAATGGCCTTAAATTCAGTCGTTTTTTCAACCACCAAACTCAAATCTCTGCGCACCACTGGAAATTGCGGCAACGCCTTTAAATTGAAAGTTCTATTGGCTGCTTTATTTATCAAATTTTGCCAATTAATAGTCGCAAAATAAACATTGTCTTTAATATCAAATTTTGAAAGCTCATTGGCATCTGCTATACGAATATCCGCATTTTTTAAATCACCTCCCATAGCCAAGCAAATTCTATTCACCACAGATTTTAAAAAATAATAATCTACAGGTCTTTGTTTTTGCTCCCAGCTTTCTTCAGTTTGATGGCCCGATGCAAAAATTACCAATTCTTCCTTTTCAAAATACTGTCCATTGGCTTGCAAATAGGTTTTACCAAACTCGTAAAAAAGAGTGTTGCTTTGCCTTCTATTTTTATTATAGGCAATAGCCTCCAATCCCGAATATAGCATGGTTTTGCGCATCACATTCATCTCTGCACTCAAAGGATTTGCCATGTATATAAGCTTTTCCTTTTCTTCGTAGAATTTATCACTGCTTAATGAATTGGTCATTATTTCAGAGAAACCCATACCCCTCAAAAAATCAGAGACCTTATTCTCATATAATCTTTCATTTACTTGCGACTTATAATTCAAAGACAAGGTCATATGCTTGTTCAAAGGAATATGACTGAATCCATAGATGCGTATTAGCTCCTCAATAACATCAATTTCTCTGGTGACATCACTTTTAAAAAGCGGCACTTGCAATTGCCAGGCATTTGCACTTTTGGAAATTATCGCTATTTCAAGTCCTTTCAAAATTTGTTCTACGTTGGCATCTGGTATCTCAAAACCAACTACTCGCTTTATGCTTGCCTTTCTTAAAACAACTTCATTTGGCTGAAGTATTGTAGGATAAACATCCAAATAAGCCGAAGTTATTTTACCTCCAGCCAGTTCTTCGATTAATGCTACTGCTCTTTGCAAAGCAATGATGGTCATTTCGGGATCTGTACCACGCTCGAATCTAAAACTTGAATCGGTACTAATACCATGTGCCTTGGCACTTTTACGAACAATGTCTGCACTAAAATAAGCTGACTCTATGAACACATAATTTGTATTAGCATTCACGCCACTGTCTTTGCCTCCGTATACCCCTGCCATACACATATTATTTTCTGCATTGGCAATCATTAGCTCATGTCCTTTTAGAATATATTCCTTACCGTCTAGAGCAATAAATTTATCATTCTCCTTAGCGCGTTTAACAATAATCTCTTGCCCTTTTATGGCACTATAATCAAAAGCATGTAGCGGTTGTCCTAATTCGTGCATCACAAAATTAGTAATATCAACCACATTATTAATACTGTTTAATCCTATTGCTTTCAATTGCACTTTCAACCATTCTGGACTTTCTTTTACTTTTATTCCTTCCATTACAATTCCGCTGTACCTGCCACAATCTTCACTATTTTCAACACTTACTTTTAAATTGGCAATTTGGGGCACAGTTGAAACTTTTAAAACAGGTTTACTCAAAGGCATGTTAAGTACTGTAGCCAATTCTCTGGCAACACCTAAATGACTGGCGGCATCGCCTCTATTGGCAGTCAGACCAATTTCGAAAACAACATCGTTGCTTACTTTAAAATAATCCGAGAGCAGAGAGCCAATGGCTAAATCCTCTGGCAAAATCAACAATCCTTCGTGGCTAACACCAAGGCCAATTTCATCTTCGGCACATAGCATCCCTTCACTAATCTCGCCTCTTATCTTGGCTTTTTGAATGGTAAAAGGTTCGCCTTTGGCAGGATAAATAATGGTACCTATGGGCGCTACTATTACTTTCTGACCGGCGGCTACATTAGGGGCACCACATACTATGGAAAGCAATTCCCCACTTCCAGTATCCACCGTCGTTAAATTTAATTTATCCGCATTCGGGTGTTTTTCACAGGTCATTATTTTACCCACAATTAAACCCTTTAATCCCCCTTTAATAGAGGCAATAGTTTCGTAATGCTCTACTTCTAAGCCAGTACCCGTCAAAATCTGTTCAATTTCTTCAGGTGTTTTTTGAATATCAACAAAGGTTTTAAGCCAGTTAAGTGAAATTTTCATGTACCCTGCGAAGATAAACCCAAAAACTTAAACGGGGGTATCACATTCAAAATTTTTATACCATTTCCTATTCATTTGCGAATCAGCTCATCAACCCTTTACTATTTTATCGTTATTGATTTGATTTGGTCGAAGTAATCAAGCACCTTCAAATGCTTGCATTTATTTTCGACCATTCATTTCAGTTTATGACAAGAAAATATTTGTTAATTATTTGTATGTTGAGTTGGGTTGGACTCGCCAAAGCGCAAGTTCAAAAATTCACTTTGAAACAATGTATTGATTACGCATGGCAAAATAATTTAGACATAAAGCAAAGTATGCTGAACACACAATCTTCCGCAATAGATGTGAAGGCGAGCAAAGCTAGCTTATTGCCTACACTCTCCGCCAGTGCGGGCCAAAACTATCAGTTCGGTCGTACTGTGGATAGATTTACCAACACATACATCAATCAAACCATACGCTCCAATAACTTTGGATTGAATGTTGGTGTAACTTTGTTTAATGGTTTTCAAAATATAAACAATATCAAGCAAAAAACTTTTACCCAAAAGGCAAGTGAAGAAAGTTTAGAAGCCACAAAAAATCAAATAGCATTAAGCATATCTAGTTCATTTTTACAAACCATACAAGCCATAGAAACTATTAACAATGCTCAATTACAAATTGCTTCAACACAACAAAGAATAGACAAGGCTCAAAAACAAGTGGATGCCGGTGCGGCCGATTTGAGTAATCTTTTAACATTAAAGGCACAGATTGCCAATGAACAATTAACCCTCGTAAATGCCGTAAATGGGAAAAATGCTGCTATATTAACACTGCGCAATTTAATGCAATTGCCAATTACAACAGACTTTGAAGTGGTGGTTCCCAATATTGAAGGCATAACAACAAAAACCAATCCTGACGTATTAGAAGTGTTTGAGACGGCTCTTAACAATATGCCACAAATTAAATCTGCGGTACAGCAAAGCAATGCAGCAAGGGCTCAAACAAGCATTTCCAAAGGCTTATTATCTCCAACCATTTCTTTGTATGGCAGCATTAGCACAGTGTATTCGCAAAGTGCTAAAACGGCAACAATTAATCCCATTCCAATAGGATATCAAATCATCGGAAAGACTCAAAATGGCAACGAACCTGTTCTACAACCAATTAATTCTTATACCACAAAAACCATCGATTTCAGCAGTCAATTTAAAAACAATATTGGTCAAGGTGCAGGCGTAAGTTTCAGTTGGAATTTGTTCAATGGATTTCAAGTCCAGAACCAAATTCAAAAAGCAAAAATTAACATGCTAATTAGCGATATGAATTTGCAAAAACAAAAGAATACTTTGTTGAATGACATTAACACTGCTGTGAATAGTTACAATGCTGCAAAAGCAAAATACGATGCCACATTAAACAGTGAAGATGCTCAAAAAACCAGTTTGGATTATATTCAAAAAAGATTTGATGCAGGCGCTTCTACTACTTTTGATTTTATAAATGCAAAGAACAATTATTTACAAGCGCAGTCGAATGAATTGCAAGCCAAATACGAACTTATTTTCAGAGCCCTCATAATTGAATATTACAGAGGCAATACCATTACCTTATAACATTATGTCAAAAAAGAAAAAAATAATCATCGCCATTTCCGCCATTGTCATTATTCTCCTCGTCATAGGAAAATGCTCGGGCAATAAAAACATGGGTATTAAAGTAGCCGTTGAAAAAGTAGCCATGCAAAATATTGTAGAAGAGGTAACAGCGAGTGGCACCATTTATCCGGAAAGCGAAGTTAAAATCAGTCCCGATGTTTCAGGCGAAATTATAGACTTGTATGTTCAAGAAGGCGATACCGTAAAAAAAGGGCAATTGCTGGTGAGAATAAATCCTGATTTATACCAAACGCAACTCGACCAAGCCAAGGCGGGTTTAAATAATGCAAAAGCTAATTCATCCAACGTGCAGGCACAATTAACAAGGACAAGAGCGAATGTAGAAATGCAAAGAAAAACATTTGAACGCCAGAAAAAATTATTTGCCGATAAGGTTATTAGTCAACAAGAATACGATAATTCTGAAGCCCAATATAACATGGCAAAAGCCGAATTAGAAGCAGGAGAAAAACAAGCTTTAGCATCTGTTTACAACACACAATCTGTAGATGCAAGTGTACAACAAGCTTCCAAAAACTATGGCAGAACCAGTGTGCATGCTCCAGCAGATGGCGTTATTACTGGATTGAATTCCAAAAAAGGTGAACGTGTAGTTGGAACTGCTCAAATGGCCGGAACTGAGATGATGCGCATTTCAGATTTGAACAGAATGGAAGTAAGAGTAGATGTAAATGAAAATGATATTGTAAGGATTAAAACTGGAGACACCGCAGGTATTGAAGTAGATGCTTACCAAGGCAAAACCTTTAAGGGTGTGGTTACACAAGTAGCCAATAGCGCCAAGAGCAATTCGGCAGCTTCTATTTCTACTGATCAGGTTACCAAATACGAAGTAAAGATTTTAATTTTGAAAGAATCTTATGAAGCATTAATGGAAGAGAATAGTGGTAGAATGCCCTTCCGCCCCGGCATGAGTGCAAGTGTGCATGTTTTTACCAAAACCGAAAAAAATGTAATGGCTGTACCTGTTGCTTCTGTTACATTAAAAGAAAACAAAGACAATCCAGATATTAAAGATGAGGTTGTGTTTGTAAACACCAATGGTAAAGTTTCCAAGCGCATTGTTAAAACAGGCATACAAGATACAAAATTCATTAAGATAATTGAAGGTTTAAAGCCAGGTGAAGAAGTTGTTTCCGCCCCCTTCGAAGCAATTAATTCAAAGTTAATGGATGGTGGCAATGTTCAAATAGTAGACAAAGAAAAGCTCTACGAAGTGACAGATAAAAAATAAAAACTCCTACAATTTAGGAATAAAAAAAGGCATCATCTTTACAGGTGATGCCTTTTTATTAAAGGTTGCATTCTAAATTAAAACCAATCCTTCATTTTATCGAAGAAGCCTTTGTCTTTCTTGGCATTCTTTGGAGAAAAATGTTCAGATTCATTTAATTTCTTCAACATCTCTGTCTCTTCCGAAGATACTTTTTTAGGTATCCAAATATGAATTTGTATGAGTTGATCGCCAGTATTATATCCATTTACTTCTGGAAAACCCTTACCTCTTAAGCGCAAAACTTTACCGCTTTGTGTTCCTGGCTCTACTGTAATTTTAGCTTTACCATCAATGGTTGGCACCTCTACTGTATTTCCTAAAATAGCATCCGATACACTTACAACTAAATTATATATAACATGCTGGTCTTGGCGAATCAGTTCTGCATGCTGTTCTTCTTCAATTAAAATTAATAAGTCACCATCTATACCACCTGGTGCCGCATTGCCTTTACCATTAATTGATAACTGCATGCCTTCTTGCACACCTGCTGGAATCTTAATAGTAGTTTCGATTTCTTCGTATACCAAACCTTGTTCGCTAGCACCTGCCGGGCGGTTATTTATAATTTTACCACTACCACCGCATGAAGGACAAGCGGTAACTGTTTGCATTTGTCCAAGAAAAGTATTTGTAACCCTGGCTACTTGTCCGCTCCCTCTGCAGGTAGTACAATCTTTAAAAGTTACACCCTTTGCAACAACCTGTTTTTTGTATTTTATTTTTTTCTCAACACCATTCTTGATGTCAGAAAAATTCAATTTTAATTTTATGCGAATATTGCTTCCAACATTGGCCCTGGTTCTGCCACCTCTACCCCCTTGACTGCCGCCAAAGAAATCACCAAAACCTCCACCCCCACCAAAAATATCTCCAAACTGGCTAAAGATATCATCCATGTTCATCCCTCCTCCGCCATATCCTCCGCCCGATGCGCCACCCACTCCAGCATGACCATATTGATCATACCTTTGCTTTTTTTGAGCATCGCTTAAAATCTCATAGGCCTCTGCAGCTTCTTTGAATTTTTCTTCTGCCTCCTTGTTGTTTGGATTTTTATCTGGATGAAACTTAATGGCCATTTTTCTATAGGCCTTCTTAATTTCATCTGCAGATGCATTTTTAGATACTTCTAAAATTTCGTAATAATCTCTTTTAGCCAATGTATTGCTTAATTAATGGTTATACTTTTTAAATTATTCTCCTACAATGACTTTAGCAAAACGAATTACCTGTCCATTCAACTCATAGCCTTTTTCGGTTTCATCTATTACTTTCCCTTTCAATTCTTCGCTAGGAGCAGGAATATTGGTAATGGCTTCATGTTTATCTACATTGAATGCTTCGCCAATAGATTCAATTGCTTTTAGACCTTTGGCTGTTAAAATTAAGTTGAATTTGTGATGAATTAAATTGACACCCTCTTTATACAAATTTAAGTCTTGAACGTCTGCCTTTTTGGCTCTATCAAAATCATCCACCACAGGTAATAGCGACAGAATTACTTCTTTACCGGCCGTTTGCAATAACTCAGCTCTTTCTTTTAAAGTTCTGCGTTTATAATTATCAAACTCAGCATACAATCTTAAAAACTTGTCATTGCTTTCTTGCAATTGAGCTTTCAAATTATCTAATTCCGAGGTTTCGTTTGAAGCAATTTCGTTGTTATCATTTGCAGCGTCTAATGTTTCTTCACTTTGCTCTATATTCTGATCGTTACTCATATACGGCAATTAGACAAAAACATTGCCAAGCCTTTAAATCTGACAACATGACTTAGAAAGTATTATTATTTCACCAAACCATCTACCATCGCTTCAAAGTCTTGCACCTTGTTGGTAGTTTTTACAATAGTGCTAGTTTTATCTATCAGATAAAAAGCAGGTATAGTATTTATCTGATAAGCTTTTGCAATTGGTGACTCATATTTTTTAAAATCACAAAATTGTGCTTTCCATTCACATTCATCTTCTTCAATAGCTGTTTTCCAACTTGTTTCATCGGTATCCAAAGAAACACTTGCAAAAACTACCTTGTTATTATTTTTATATTTTTGATAAATACGCACGAGGTTTTTATTTTCGGTTCTGCTGGCTTTGCTCCACGAAGCCCAAAAATTCAAAATTACCACCTTGCCTTTGTATTTATTAATATCAAAAGTATCTCCATTCAATCCTGGCAATAACAGCGCTGGTGTATGTGCAGGTGCTTTTAATTGAGTAACAGCTTGATTGGGAAAATAGCTGTAGATATATAAGAATGCAGGTATTAAAATAAGCATGGCTGCAATGGTTAAATTTCGCTTTTTCATTGGTTCTTTAATCTAATCTTACAATATCTGCGCCAATATTATTCAATCGTTTATCTATGTTCTGATAACCACGGTCAATTTGTTCAATATTGCGGATGGTGCTAATTCCACTTGCACTCATAGCTGCAATTAACATGGCCACACCTGCGCGAATATCTGGCGAACTCATGGTAATCCCTTTCAACGGCACTTTCTTATCTAATCCCATAACATTGGCTCTGTGCGGATCACATAATATAATCTTCGCTCCCATATCAATTAGATTATCTACAAAAAACAAGCGACTTTCAAACATTTTTTGATGTATGAGTACATTTCCTCTGGCTTGTGTAGCCGTTACCAAAACAATGCTTATCAAGTCAGGCGTAAATCCTGGCCATGGCGAATCCGAAACAGTTAGTATACTACCGTCAATAAATGTATCTATTTGATAATGCTCTTGACCTGGAATGTAGATATCATCTCCCCTAAATTCCATTTGTATTCCCAACCTTTTGAAAATATCTGGAATTACACCCAATTCAGGTATAAAGCAATTTTTAATGGTAATTTCACTTTCGGTCATTGCAGCCAAACCAATAAAACTGCCTATTTCTATCATATCAGGCAACATGGTATGAGTTGTTCCTCCAAGACTTTCAACACCATCTATTGTTAATAAATTACTACCTATTCCACTAATCTTGGCACCCATGCGGTTCAACATTTTGCAGAGTTGTTGCAAATATGGTTCACAAGCTGCATTGTAAATAGTTGTTACACCTTTGGCCAATGATGCTGCCATTACAATATTGGCTGTGCCTGTTACTGATGCTTCATCTAACAGCATATAAGCTCCTGTTAATTTACCATCTGGTGTAGATACTTTATAGAATTGTTCATCTGGCAGATATTCGAACTTTGCCCCAAGTTTCATAAACCCGATGAAATGGGTATCGAGTCTTCTTCTTCCTATTTTATCGCCACCTGGACTAGGTATATAACCCTTTCCAAAACGCGCCAATAGTGGACCAATAATCATTATTGAGCCTCTTAATCCTGAGCCCTTTAATTTAAAATCCGCAGAATTTAAGTAATCTAAATTAATATTATCCGCTTTAAAGGAATAAGACTCTTCGCCAATTTTACTCACTTTAACACCAAGATCCATTAGCAATTCTATGAGCTTAAGCACATCGCGAATAGCTGGTATATTATTGATAATGATTTCCTCGGGGGTTAATAAAACCGCTGAAATTATTTGCAGTGCTTCGTTTTTAGCACCTTGAGGTACAATTTCACCCTTTAGCTTTTTACCACCGGTTACTTTAAAAGTTGACATTTATAGAGATTACTTTTTAAAATTATTATGCTTTTTATTTTTATTGTAGAACTTGTTGTTATTATTATTGGGCTTAAAGAATTTCTTCTTTCTTTGCTCCAAAGTAATTTCAAGTGCTTCGGGGTTAATTTCAAGTTTACTACTTGACATCATTTTTAAATGCTCTGCTAATTGCTGGTTGGTAAGATTTTCATTATTCCAGTTGCGTGATGAATTGCTCATGAAGGAAGCGAGTAAATTCAAGAATTCATTTTTCATTTCTGTATTATCAATATTGGCTGCTTTGTTCACCATATTTTGAAGATTACGTCCATAAAATCTGAATTTAATTGGTTGGGAAGAATATGGAATCTGCTCAGGTTTCTTAACTATTGTATCCCTTTCTGGTGTAGGATACGGACAATCGACATCTAATTGAAAATTGGCTACAATGTGAAGGTGATCCCAAAATTTCTGTTTATAGTCCGCCTGCTCTTTTGCCAAAGGATTTAATATTTCCATAACGCCAATCAAAGCCTCTGCCATTTTAGTTCGCTTTGTTTTATCTTCGACACCTAAAACATGTTCAACCATGCTTTGAAAAGATCTTCCGTACTCCGAAATGATCAATTTTTTAGATTGGGTATTGTACTCGAAAAGTTCTCTCATATAATTGATTTCAAAATTAAGGTAAAAATTAGGATAAAAAAAAGTCCTGCAATTAATTCATTGCAGGACTTCAATATATTCTGTTGAAATTATTTCAACAAGCCTTGCTCTTTGTTTCTCGGCTCAAATGTAATGTTATGTCTAGTTAAATCTGAAGGATTTGTAAACTCAATCTTCAACATCTTTTGCTTTAACATGATGATATCGCAATCCAGTGGTTTTCTTTCTCCATCAACATGAGACAAATCATAAGGACCAAAATTAATATGGTCGTGTTTGTTAGAAAACGACCAAGCACCATGAGCACCTAATAATTTAAATAAATTGTTTTGATTGTATTCGTAATACAAAGAAACCAACCCTGTTTGATTAGCAATAAAATACTTATGCCAAGTGGTAGTATTTTGATATGACTCAGTGTATTGAAGGTTAAATTCGTATTTTCCAGTTTTATTGATTGATAATACTAGTTGCAATGAATCGCCATGGGTAAAAGTTGATTTGATAGCATCATTAACACTTCCATCTACTTTGTAATTAGTAACAATCCATTCATTACTAATTCTAACGCGTTTGGTTCTTAAGGAAATACCGGGACCCTCATCGTATTTACAAGCTGATAAAACCAGTGAAAAAACTGCTGCGATTATTAATAAATTTTTGATTTTCATTTTCATAATATTTGGCAAATATAGATAAAGAATTCGATTATGCAAACAGAGGATCTAAAAGAGTTGAGGATTAAAAATAGAATAACAATTTAATAATTCCAAAATAATTGTCTGTATCGAGTGAAAATCCACTGGAGCGTGGACTAGTGCTAACCTTTGTCGTTGTTAGGGTAGCCGTTGTTTTATCGTAAGATTCTGACGTAATTTCATTAGCACTTCTGAAACTTACAGATGGGCCATATCCCAATTCACCACCAATAGAAACTCTTGGTGCAACAAAGTACTCTACCCCTGTAAATGCTCTTAATCCAATTGTCATGGTAGATGAGGCATTTAAAATTGTATTTCTGATAGTGCCAGTATCCTCATTTGCAATCGCATTGCCATATTTATTTTTAGTATCAAAACCGCTGTTGTAATTTAAGTAAATTTCAGCACCATAATAGCCTTGAAGCCTTGTACTGCCTCGTCTCTTTTCAATTCCAAATCCCACACCAATAATGTTATTTTTAGTCTTTTGAACGTCTTTTACAACGCTGCCACTGGCCGCACCAGGTGTTTTATCAGCCACATTAATACTATTTGTATTTGAATTAACCCCAAATCTAAAATACCCTCTGTACGCCAATTGACTAGTTTTCATATATTTAAAGAAAATGCTCTGGTTTTGTGTAGCAAATGTTGGACTAGGAGAAATATTGTTATTATTTCCATTAAACATATTGCCAAAATAGGTTAAAAATGGATTGGCTCCAAAACCAATGGCAACGTCACCAGCCTGGGGCAAAATACCAATTCCTCTTTTATTTTTTAAAACTGGCTGCATTTGAGAGAAAGCATTACCTGCAATAAAAATACAAATAACTGCTATAGTTAATTTGCCCATTCTGTAGAAACTTATCAAAATTGAATTCATATGTTACTTATTTGTTAAAGATGCAAAAATATATAAAAACTCACTATTCCAATATCATGAGTTTTGCAAACTTTAAAACGAGGGTTTTCTCTCCTGCCTCACTGAATTTTATAAGGGCCTTTCTGTTATCGCCTGTATCTTGAATACTAACAACAACTCCCTTTCCAAAGCGCTGATGCTCTATTTGCTGACCAGCAGTAAGATTGGCGGTATTACTCTCCTTGAAATTAGCAGAAATTTGAATTTGAGCACTTGGACGGCTAAAAGAAGGTTTGCCAACATTCATTCCATATCCCTTACCAAAAGTTTGACTCTCCTTCTTTGCAATCGGCAACTCCATTTTAATGGTATTGGAATATGAAAACTCAAGGTATTTATTTTCTATCTCATCTATAAAACGGCTGGGTTCGCATGGAATCAGATTTCCATATTTAAAGCGGGAAGTTGCAAAAGATAAAGTAAGCTTTTCTTCTGCTCGAGTTACTGCTACATAAAATAATCTGCGTTCTTCTTCTAACTCCTGCCTACTGTTTAGACTTAATTGGCTCGGAAAAAGATTCTCTTCTAAACCCACCACATACACATGTTTAAACTCTAGTCCTTTGCTACTGTGTATAGTCATTAACGTCACAGTATCCTTATTTTCCTTGTCTTTATCAGCATCTGTTAACAAGGCAATGTCTTGTAAAAATTGAGAAATGGTTTTATCATTTTCGTTGGTGTCATCTTCTGTAAATTCTTTAATACCGTTCAATAACTCCATCACATTTTCATGTCTTGAAACACCTTCTACCGTTTTATCCTCATACAATGCTTTGAGCAATGTTGATTGCTTGGCAACATACTCTGCAATTTCATAAGCGTTTTTAGAAACAAGCATGCTTTGAAAACTCTGAATCATGATATAAAAATCGCGGATATGCGCCACACTATTCCCAAGCTCTGCAGCATGTTGTGTGTTGTTTTTTACAATTTCCCAAATAGAGCATTCATTTTCACTGGCCAAGAGCGTAAGGCGATCTACAGTTGTATTTCCAATTTTTCTTGCAGGATAGTTTATAATTCTTTTTAAAGCTTCATCATCGTTTGGATTAACCACCATGCGTAGATAGGCCACCATGTCTTTTATCTCTTTGCGTTGATAGAAACTAGTGCCTCCGTATACCCGATAAGGAATATTATTTTTTCTCAATGCCTCTTCAAACGAGCGACTTTGGGCATTAGTTCTGTACAAAATTGCAAAATCTGAATTGGCTATATGAAGTGTATTTTTCTCCTCAAATATACTTTGAGCCACCATTCTGCCTTCTTCATTATCGCTCAAAGCTCGCACAACTTTTATCTTATCGCCCTCGGCATTGTCTGTGTATATTCTTTTATCTAGCTTTTCTTTATTATTGGCAATAATACTACTGCTTGCATTCACAATTGTGGAAGTACTTCTGTAATTATTTTCGAGCTTAAACACATTCAATTCGGGATAATCTTTTTCGAAATTCAGAATATTTTGAATGTTGGCCCCCCTAAAACTATAAATACTTTGAGAATCGTCTCCTACTACACAAATATTTTGATTCATGGCAGCTAGTTTCTTAATAATCATGTACTGACATAAATTGGTATCCTGATACTCATCTACCATGATGTATTTAAATTTGTGTTGATATTTATACAATACATCTACATGCTCTTTAAACAACTTAAATGTATTCACCAATAAATCGTCAAAATCCATTGCACCGGCTTTAAAACATTTTAATTGATACATGGCAAATATCTTAGAAATTAATGGCCGCCCCGAGGATGCATCTGCCTCCATCAATTCTGGAATAGTGATATATTCCTTAGCGGTTATCAAACTATTTTTGGCATTACTGATACGATTATATATTAATCCAACCTTGTATAGCTTATCATCTAAATTCAATTCCTTAACTATACTCTTTATAACGCTTTTGGCATCATCTGTATCGTAAATTGTAAAATCGCGAGGATATCCAATCCTTTCCGCCTCGATTCTCAAAATTTTTGCGAACACACTGTGAAATGTACCCATCCACAAATTGCGGGCCTCCGCTCCAACAACTGCTTCAATCCTATTCTTCATTTCCTTGGCAGCCTTATTGGTAAAAGTGAGCGCTAATACATTAAAAGCATCTACCCCTTGCTTAATGATATGTGCAATTCGATAAGTTAATACCCTAGTTTTACCACTACCTGCACCAGCTATAATCATCACTGGACCATTGATACAAAGCGCAGCTTCTCTTTGAACTTCATTTAATTTATCTAAATAGGGAGGATGAGAATTAATTGACATAATAGCAAGGTACAAATTTAACCTTTTACCAAAAAATAACATTAAAAGGATATGCACAAATCTTTAAAGAAACACCTTGCAAAAAATTTAAATCTCATCTTCATTTAAACACGCTTACACCAATAAATGTCCATTATTGTTCTCCATTATTTGTTTTAGCTTTTGATTTAAAAAAATATGCAAAAAACTAGTAATAGCAACAAACCATGCAACAATTTTAGTTTTACAAAATAACCCAAATAAATTTTATACTCAATTTAATTAAAAAGCCCCTATTTCTTACTTTTATATTCAAAAATTTCCTTTTTTGAATTTTTCAATCATTTTTATAGCGCTGAATTTCAAGTCATTAAATTCAATTATAACTTTTTATTAGGACAGCATTTGCTTTTTAAAAATTGCGTTATATGTTTGTGTATAAGGTGCTGATAATCATAAGTATATATACCTATTAAGCATAAATACTCAGTTTAAAAGCTCTTAAAAAAAGGAAGAAAACAATAAAATTAAATACATACTACGAAACAGAAATCACAGACTTAAACCCAAAACTAAAATTAAACAAAAACTAAAACTATTGAAAACACATTTTTAACAATTAACACGGACACTATTAGAGAAAATTAAAAGCTTTTGACAAGAACTAAAACTATTGAAAACACACACTAAAACGACTTTTGACAAAAACTAAAACTATTGAAAACACACACTAAATTTATCAAATAGCAACATTTAATACAACCACTAATATGAAAAATTCAATTATCGAAATCAGCTTAACCAAATCCATGAAGTACACTTTGTATTCTTACATCATTTGGTTTCTTTGCCTTGGCATTGTACTCGTATCCTTTTTATAATCATTATCTATAAAAAGCTAAAGGCGGATGAATGCTGC
Source organism: Bacteroidota bacterium (assembly GCA_025354385.1). Taxonomy (GTDB): domain Bacteria; phylum Bacteroidota; class Bacteroidia; order NS11-12g; family UBA955; genus JABMMZ01. The sequence continues at coordinate 40,418 of JANXMZ010000018.1, read as the reverse complement.
ATTCATCCAAAATTTTTAAGTTCTAAACACACATTAACCTGAATATTTCAGGCCTCTCTAAAAACTCATCACGGTACTTTTACCTTGCACTGTGATGGGTTTTAAAAATCTTTCCAACACTCACTTAAGCGGCAAAAGTTTTACAACACAACTTTAACGCCAACTACAAAAGCCCCAATTTCAGTTTGGGGTTTCTTGTTTTATATGTTTTTAGAATTACAATGCTTTCAAGCTTTGTTTTATCATGTCTTCAACACCTATTTGCATCTTGTTATTATTGGTTACCTTTAATAACACTTTTTCTGCAACTGCTCTTTGAAAACCTAATGCTTGAAGTGCCAACAATGCTTCATCAAAAGCTTTATTTTTATTATCTGGCAATGCCGACATTTCTCCAGGTGTTGACATTTTTGCGATTTTATCTTGCAATTCCAAAATAATTCTTTGTGCTGTTTTCGGTCCAACGCCTTTGACTGACTTTAACATGGCAATATTTCCTGTTCCAATTGCGCTAATAATTTCAGAAGGGGATTGTCCGCTTAAAATCATGCGAGCTGTATTGGTACCGACACCATTTACAGAAATTAATTGTTTAAACAATTGCCTTTCAACTTCATCATAAAAGCCATAAATAAAATGTCCATCTTCTTTTATTGCAAGGTAGGTTAACACTCTCGCCTCCTTTAACGACTTTAAATGCTCATAAGTATTAATACTAATTTGTATGTGATACCCAATGCCATTGGCATTAATAATTATAAAAGCTGGATTGGCATGTTCTACCCTTCCCTCTATAAACTCGTACATATTGATAAATTAAAATTTATTTTTATTGATTGATGAGTGCATATTCTTTCAATGCTACCATCCAGTTAAATCTGTCTGGAATAAGTCCCATTCGAATATCATTGAAAACTATTTTTATTTGGTTGCTCAATAAATCAATGTCCATTTTCAAAACATAATCCTTGCCTTTATAATTGAACAACTCAATATTTGTTAATGTGGCGGCAGTGCCCGAAACAAACATCTCTAGAAGACTTCCTTCTTCATGCCATTTAATCAATTCAGATACACTGACATGTTTTTCAATTATTGGCTTCCCAGCATCCTTCAAATATTCAATAACAGATTTCCTAGTGATACCTGCCAATAGTGTATCTGTTAACTCGGGTGTATAAACAGCATCTTTGGTTACAACAAATACATTACTAGTACCTGTTTCTTCAAGAAATGTGTGCGTTGCTCCATCTGTCCATAACACTTGGTCAAAACCAGCTTGCTGAGCTAATTTTGTTGGATACATGGCTGCAGCATAATTACCCGCGCATTTGGCTGCACCTGCCCCACCTTGTGCACCTCTTGTATAAAATTCTTCTATTTTCACTTTCAAATAATGGGTATAATAGGCGTTAACAGGACAAGCATAAACCATAAATTTATAGGTCTCACTTTGTTTAACACCTAAGAAATCATCGGTAGCAAACATAAAAGGGCGAATGTATAACGCACTTCCCGACTTAACTGGTATCCAGTTAACATCTAAAGCCACCAAACGTTGTAAAGCTTCCATAAAAATTTCTTCTGTCAATGTTGGCATACACATTCTTTCGGCAGAAAAATTTAAGCGTTTTAGGTTTTCTAAAGGTCGGAAAAATGACACATGACCTGCTTCATTTTTAAAGGCTTTCATGCCTTCGAATATGGCTTGACCATAGTGAAGTGCTGATAAGGTTGGACTTAAAGGAATCTTGCCAAATGGCTCTATTCTTAGGTCTACCCATTTCCCATCTATAAAGTCGCATGAGAACATATGATCGGTAAACACCTTACCAAAACCAACATTTTCTATATCGTAAGAAGAAATCCTTGTTTGTTCTACTTGATTTATTGTAATTTCGAGGCTCATTTATAATGCAAATAAACATATTTTAATGGATGAAAAGTTAATTATACCCGAAAAATTTCCTGAACTCATCAATCTATTTGTTGGAGATGAATTTTATATTATCAAAGAAAAGGTCGACTACGATGAAATAATCAGCGAAGGAGGCAATAAATACCGATTTTTACACATCATGATGCACAATGATGAAAAGTTAATTCCGGAAGAGCAACGAGATTTCTTTTTCAAAATGATTAATGCCGTTAGAACAGATAAAGTATTTATGGATGCAGATGGTTTTGCGGTTATTAATATTAAAAATTATGAAGGATTGACTTGGAAAAATATTGAGAAATTATTTAGCCCAAAATGCTGTATATTTTGGGGTGTAGATCCACTAACCATGGACCTAGTTTGCCGCAAATACAATGGACTTGTTCATAACGATTGCAAAATAATATTTGTGGATGATATTAAAACTGTAAGCGAAAACGACGAATTAAAACGCAAGTTATGGGCTTTGGTTAAACGATTATTCGGAATGGTATAACAATAGAAAACAAAAATGGAAATAGTATTTGCTAGCAACAACCATAATAAATTAAAAGAGATACAAATGTTAGTACCCAAAAAAATAAAGGTACTCAGTTTAAATGACATTCAATTTTTTGAAGAAATTGAAGAAACGGGTGATACATTGGAAGAAAATGCTGCCATAAAAGCTAGAGCGATTTTCGAATTTTGTCAATTGCCATGCTTTGCAGATGACAGTGGCTTAATGGTGGAGGCAATAAATGGACAACCTGGAGTAAAAAGTGCAAGATATGCAGGCGAACCAGCAGACAATAACAAAAACATGCTCAAATTATTGAAAGCATTGGATTCATTCACAAACAGAAATGCAAAATTTCAAACTGTTATTTGTTATAAATCTACCACCCATGAAGTTTATTTTAATGGTGAAGTTTCTGGTGAAATAATTTCAGAAATGAGAGGTGAAAAAGGTTTTGGATACGACCCAATTTTTATGCCTTTTGGTTATCAATTTACCTTTGCACAAATGAGCCAAGAAGAAAAAAACAAAATTAGCCACAGAAAAAAAGCTATTGCCAAAATGCTTACGTTTTTTGACACCTTATGAGTTATACTATTGACCCCATTCTTATTCAAGAATATAATTACACTTTGCCGCCCGAAAATATTGCTCAAATAGCTATTGAACCGCGCGATGCATCGAACTTACTCATTTATGAAAACGAAACCATAAAAGATGATGTTTTTAAAAACATCCACTTGCACTTACCGCCTAATTCACAATTATTTTTTAATGATGCCAAAGTTATACCTGCAAGAATTTTTGCAAAAAATAAACATGAAGCTGGTATAGAAATATTCCTCTTAAAACCATATAGTGCGGATTATTTCACAACTCTAAATGCTACCCAAACTTGCCAATGGGAATGTTTGATTGGCAATAAAAAAAAATGGAAAATAGAAGATGAGCTAGAGGTATCTATTCGGATTGACAATATAGTAACGGCACTTAAGATCAAATGGATTGACAGAGATGCATCCATCATTGAATTGTACTGGAAAAATCCATCAATTCGATTTTTAGATTTATTAGATAAGATTGGTCAGATGCCATTGCCTCCTTATATTAAACGTCAAGCCAACGGCAATGACAGCAGTCATTATCAGACTATTTATTCAGCAACAGCAGGATCGGTTGCCGCCCCAACGGCAGGCTTGCATTTCACCGAATCTGTTTTAGAAAACATTCGTCAAAAAAATATTCCAATGCAAAGGCTTACGCTTCACGTTAGTGCCGGTACATTTTTACCTGTCAATACTGATTACGCTCATGAGCATCCGATGCACGAAGAAATATTCAGTATAGAATTAAGCTCCTTAAAAGCATTACAAAATTCTAGTTATGCGGTTGCGGTTGGCACAACAAGTGTTAGGGTTTTAGAAAGTATTTATTGGTGTGGGTTTGGTCTTTTCAACAATAAACCAGACCCTTTTATTGTTTCGAAAATGGATCCATATGAAAACAAGAATGCCCCAATAAGCGCTTTAGAAAGTCTACAAATTTTAATTGATTACATGAGTATTAATAATCTCACAACATTAAATGGAGCTACCTCAATTATGATTATGCCTGGATATGATTTTAAATTTGTTAAAGGATTGATTACAAATTTTCATCAACCAAAATCTACTTTGCTTTTATTGATTGCAGCTTTTACCAAACAGAAATGGAAAAATATTTACGACCATGCATTGGAAAAGAACTATCGTTTTTTAAGTTATGGCGATAGCTCATTACTTTTGAGATAAATACCTGCATAAAAAAAGCCACCTGCTAGGCGGCTTTCTATTTCTACAATCGACAATTAATCGTCTGTACGAATATATTTTTCATCGTCTTTGTCGTATAAGAACGTAACATCCTTATATTTTTCTAGGAAGGCCTTTAACTCTCCAGAATTCTTAAATTCGTCAGTTACATTTTCTGTTACAGGATGAAGCGTTGCTTTGATATAGGTGGAGCCATGTGTAAACTTATACAAGTAATACTGATTATCAGAAACCTTTTTACCATCATCGTTAGTGGTGGTTTTATCACTCCAATCATCTTCCACTTCATATACTTGTAAAAACTCTGTTTTATCAACTTTGGATATAAACCCTTTATAATAGTATTTGGTAACTTCGCCAGAACTATTAGTTGTTTTCTTTAAAATGCGCATCACAAATTCATTGTCTTTGGTAATTACAAATACATCAGGATTTTTATCTGATGATTCCTTTTCCCAGGTATTGATCATTTCTGATGGCACTTTGACAGAAGGTTCGTCAATTGCAATTTTGGTTTGATAAGGACAGCCCATAAACACTATTGCAGTGAATACAAGGGCAATTGAATAGATTAATTTTTTCATGCCAATAAATATTATATCGCAAAGATGAAATTAAATTCCAATAAAACAAGTACTACAGATGCACTAAAAAAATAAATTTAGGAAATAATACTTACAAGGGACTCGCAATAATTTTAAGACGCGCACTTACCAAGTAGGGCATTATGTTGTGCATTTGCCTTCTCTTTTTAAATTTAAAAACCATCTTGATAGTTTCCTGTTGAAAATAATTTTTCAATTCTATATCGTTAATATCCAAATTTAAAATTTTAGTTCTAGTATCAGGAATGTAAGCTTTCGAAGCAATAAGATCTTGACCAATACCATCGTATTTTATATCCATATACAATTCACCTAAATCTTTAAAATTACAATAGTTAGCTGAGTCTGCATAGGCGTAGTCTAACACTTGTAATTTAACAAACATTAACTTGGCAGACTTGATGGACTTTTTATTGGTGCCATGTTTGGTTAGTTCGGCATCTAAATCCAGTGGAAACGCAAAAGATTCGCGGGTAATGTACTCACTCAGTTTTACGGTATCTAAAGCGACTTCAAATTGATCCCCTATGATTATGGGGTATTCAATCACAATATCTGCTGTAGTAGATTTGTCCTTTTTACATGAAAAACCAATGGTAACAAACAATAATATGAAATAAATCCAATATAACTTCATTAGTCAAATATACTTATTTAATTGTCAAATTAAAGTAAATTTTTAAAATCTCCATTCAAGCTACCACTTACGCTATCACTATTAGCACCAGTAAATGTCTTTTTAATATTAACATTATTTTCTACACGAAGAACGCCCATTAAGGCAAAAATCAAGGCTTCTTTGTATTTCACAAGTTTTTCATCCGGAATAATAAATTCGGCTTCACTATGGGTTCTGATATAATCCATAAGGGTGAGATTGAAAGCCCCGCCACCAGTTACAAGTACTTTCTTGCCTGCTGCCTCATTTCTGCTAAGATAGCTTATACTTTTCCCAATTTGGGTACCAATATGATCCACAAAAGTCTTCATTTTATCTTCCGAAGACAGGCGCTCCCCTTCTTTTACTAAATGCCATAACTCTTCATTAATCCAATCTCTGTTAAGGGATTTAGGGAAAGGCAATTTGTAAAAATCAATATCATTCAACTGGGCTAATAACGGGTAATTAATAGCTCCTTTTGAAGCAATTTCACCATCTTTATCATAGTTTAAATTTAAATCTCGGGCAACACGGTTAAGTAAAATATTGGCTGGGCTTACATCAAACGCTACTCTGTATTCGCCCACTTTACCAGAAATATTTGCAAATCCCCCGATATTCAAACAAAAATCGTATTCGGGGAACAACAATTCATCGCCAATGGCCACTAATGGTGCACCCTCTCCTCCTTTGGCAACATCCATACTTCTAAAATCACTAACAACAGGTAACCCGCAAATAGCAGATAAGGAAGCACCGTCTCCAACCTGACGGGTAATTAATTCATTGGGGTAATGAAACACTGTATGCCCATGCGAAGCTACCAAATCAGCTCTCACTTGATATTGAATCATAAAATCATTGACAAGTTGACCAAGGTAATGGCCATAGAATACATCTGTTTTTGCATATGCCAATGCATCTGCCTTCCTCAACTGAGATAATCTAACTCTCCATTTATCATCATAATCATAAGTATGCGCAACTTCTACACTGTATGTATATTTACCATCGTGTTCCGCAATATTGCACAAAGCAAGGTCGATACCATCCATAGATGAGCCCGACATGATTCCTATGACCTTATAATTTCTCATTATTTCTTAATTGTTAAATGATATAACATGGCAAAAATACTTTTTTTTGATGATAAATGCTTTTCACTTAAAACAAGCATTTGCAAGCCTCTATCGATTGCACAATAATTTGCTCCTTTTTTTGTTTAACTTTGTGCTATGTTTCGTATTTGCATTATTTTTTGTTTTTTCTCATTCTCATTGTTAGCCCAGAACAATGAAGAAAAATTAGCGGCCCAATACATGACGGAGAAGGCCTACACTAAAGCAGCAGACATATACGAGGAATTAGCAAAAAAACAACCCGAATCCATTTATTATTACGAAAATCTGTTTCAATGTTATTTATTGATGAAGGATTTTAAAGCAGCTGAGAAACTGGTTGACAAACGCATTAAAAAATTCGAAACTAATTATGGTTACCAAGTAGATAAAGGTTATTTGTTAGGAGAGCAGGGGCTTATTGCAGAACGCGATCAGATATTTAAGAAATTGCTAGACATTAAACTTGACAATCAAACAGGTATTGAAAATTTGGCCAATGCTTTTTTAAGGCGAAAATATTATTCCCAAACATTGCTCGCTTATGCCAAAGGAAGGAAAGTTTTGAATGATGACTATTTATTTGCATTTGAAATTTCGCAATTATATTTTGTACAGGGTGATTTATTGAGTGGCACCAATGAGCTTGTTGCCTATGCTGGTCATTTTGATTTTGCCATACAAGAAATTAAGGACAAATTGATGATGGCCTATAGCAGTAAAAAGGACTTCGACATACTTAGCAAAAGCACACTTCAAAAATTACAAAAAAACCCTGAAAATATTGTTTACAATGACTTATTGATATGGAGTTTCATACAACAAAAAGACTGGCAAGGGGCTCTTATACAATCTAAAGTAGTTGATAAACGACTGAATGAAGATGGCAAAAAAATAATAGAATTAGGCTGGATTTGCCAAAGCAATGAAGTTTATGATATTGCCATTGAATGTTTTAATTATGTAAAACTTTTAGGGGAAAACAAACGCTATTTTTACCAAGCCCAACAAGGAGTTTTACAAAATGGGCTATTGCAAATAAAAACAGGCAACGGTGCAGATTTACCAAGCTTAAGAGCGCTTGAAAAAGAATACCAAAGTTTTTTAGCAGCTAATGGCGATAATTGGCAAACTTCAGAACAAATGGAACAATTGGCCGAGTTGTATATTTATTATTTACACGAACCAAACAAAGGAATTACAGAATTAAATAAGGCCTTAAAAATGCAGGAAATAGAACCCTTTGTTGCGGCTAAATGCAAATTAAGTTTGGGCGATGCATTGCTTATTAATGGCGACCCATGGGAAGCTGATTTACTATACAAGCAAGTTGAAAAGAGTTTTAACACTGATGAACTAGGACAAGAAGCAAAATTCAGATACGCACGCCTTTGTTATTTTAGAGGCGAGTTTGAGTGGTGTCAGACCCAATTAGATGTTCTGAAGAATGCTACCAGTCAACTTATCTCTAACAATGCCTTGCGCTTGTGGCTCTTGATTCAAGACAACATAGGATTAGATAGTAACCAAGATGCAATGTCGCTATATGCCCATGCCGATTTATTAATATTCCAAAATAAACTTACTGAAGCGGCTATCGCATTAGATGAGATTCCCAATAAATTTCCCATGCATACCTTAGCAGATGAAATTTATTTTTCAAAAGCTATTATTGCCGAAAAACAAGGCAATTATAATGATGCCATTGTCTTTTACTCAAAAGTTTACAAAGATTTTAGCTACGATATTTTAGCTGACAATGCCCTTATTAATTTGGCGAAATTGTATGAATTTAAATTAAAAGATCCTGAAAAGGCAAAGCCTCTTTACGAAAAAATAATTTTAAATTATACTGGCAGTTTATTTGCTAACGAAGCCCGCAAACGATACAGAATTTTAAGAGGTGATGTGATTGATAAATCCATGGAAAATTATTGGGATTAAAAATTACAAAATATTTTTTTTATTCTGAAACCTCAATAAATAATAGCGTGATAATTTGAAAACAAGCATGAGGGCATTCTGGAAAGGAGTATTGAAAACCAAAAGCAAAAACCAAGTTATGATGATTGACCAATACCACAACAATCAACTTCCCCATTTTATTAAAAAAAATCTCTCATCACATCGATTATCCTATTTTATTTTGGTAAACTATTTTAGTTTTCAAAAAGTAAAGCAGCCGACATTTTACCAGTAATAGTCAGTTTATTTTTGCATATAATTATTTAAGATTAACCCTTTAACCAATCAAACAAAAATGAACCCTATTAAATTTTCAAACGCTCTCATTATTTATTTTTTATTTTCCTTGTGCGCCTGCGGTCAAGGCACCAAAGGCAGTAATAGAAAAAAAATGTTAATGCACAACGATTCTATAGAAATGGAAAAAGAAGCTTATTGGAAAACAAAACTTTCCGACGAGCAGTATTATGTATTAAGGGAAAAAGGCACAGAACAGCCCTTCACAGGCGCATTGCTTTTAAACAATGACTCTGGTATTTATAAATGTAGCGCTTGTGGCAATCCATTATTTACTTCCGAAAGTAAATTCGATTCCCATTGTGGTTGGCCAAGCTTTGATAAAGAAATTAAAGGTGGCAAAATTATTACCCAAACAGATAATTCTTTAGGTGTTGAAAGAACTGAAATTATGTGTGCACATTGTGGCGGGCATCTCGGACATTTGTTCAACGATGGACCAACATCCACAGGCATGCGCTACTGTGTTAACTCCGTTTCATTGGAATTTGTTCCTGAAAAAAAATTATCAACACCACGATTGGATACACTCACCCTTGGAGGAGGCTGCTTTTGGTGTGTGGAAGCCATTTACGAGAATTTAAAAGGAGTCGTTTCTGTTGAATCAGGATACTCTGGTGGCATAAAAATGAACCCTACTTATAATGAAGTTTGCACAGGAACAACCAAACATGCAGAAGTAGTTCAAATTATTTTCAATACTAGCGAAACCAGCTTAGATGAAATTTTTAAAGTATTCTTTACAGTGCACGACCCTACAACTTTGAATCAGCAAGGCGCAGACAGAGGCACTCAATATCGGTCTGTTATTTTTTACAGAAACGAAGCTCAGAAAAAGGCAGCACAAAGCATTATTGAAGAGCTTGAGCGAACCAATATTTACGACAAAAAAATTGTTACAAGTATTGAACCTTTCAATGTTTTTTACAAGGCAGATATTAGTCATCAAGACTATTTTGCTAACAATAAAAACGAAGACTATTGTCAACTCGTTATTCAGCCCAAAGTAGATAAGTTTGAAGCGCTTTTTAAAAACAGACTAAAAAAATAATCTATTCAAATTGGTATTAGAAGGTCTTTTCCCACATTTCTAAGAGACCACCCATACTTTTAACTTGCAAAGTGTAGCTTAATGGAATATCCTTAACACTGCTCCAGTAGGTTACCAAGCGGGTTCCAATGGGCATACCTTCTAATTGTTGTTTTACATAACGCGTGTATACATTGAAATTTTGAGTTTTTAATTCAACAGTTTCGTCAATGATGTTAGATTTTTCAATGTTTTCGTAAAAAGGATTGAAATAATAAAATGCGTTATAATCTGAGAAATTAATTTCTGTTATGTTGGCTTGAATAAATTTTACATTAGGCAAGCCATAATGCGTAGCCAAACGTTTGGCCACCAGGTGTAAGTTAGTGCGCTGTTCAACACCAGTGTATTGCCCATTGGTAATGGCAGCCCCTACCAGGCAAAATTTCCCAGCGCCCGAACCTATATCTAGAATACTTGGGGCTGGCATATCTGATAAAAAACTAGCCGCCTCACGTGCTACCTCAACTGGGGTCCAATGAACAGGACCTAATTTTTTGATATTTTCAGGGTAGATGGTGTCAAACTCAGTATCAGTGACATTTTTATTTAATTTCAGAAATTCAAATACCATGGGTTGTTATGCGATGTATCGCTGTTACTTTTTATAAATAATGCGAACTGCAAAGATAATCGTTTTTTAGCAAATCCGAATGAGATGATGCCATACTCCTTACTATCAGTGATATGGACCTATTCGGACAGCATTTAAATCTTTTTCCCTAGACTCATTTTATTGAGATTTAAATCATCTGGACTAAATTCAAAATAAATATAAATACCATCTTTTTCGACCCTAAAAATATGATCTGAATAACTTTTTTGGGGTTGCCAATCCGCTAACTTTTCAAACAATAAATCTTTGCTCAAGTAAACATCGATATTAAGTTTATCAATTTTAAAACTACCTCGAAAAGGGGCATAAGGAGCAATTTCTGAACGATTAATTAAACTGTAATAAATTTGTATTTCATTTAAATTACTCTCTTTTCCTTCAAACAAAACAATGCCTAAATCTGTGTATGTATAGGTTGTATTGTAACCTTTCTTAATTTTTTCGGGCGTTCCTAACCTCGTTTTAATAACCTCGATGCTCCAATCCGAATTAATGATTACTTTATCAACTTTGAAAACCCCCTTTTTAATTGTGAACTTTATTGGTTTTACCGACTCATTTACGAAGGAAGAAAGAGTGAAAAAAAACGCAACAATAAAAACGAGCTGAGTGCTTTTGAAATACTGCATTGACTTTAAAAAAGTCAAATATATTGAATTGAATATTTATAAAAAATACAATAACAGAAAAGGAAGCTATATCTGTTAATTATTTAACCAAGGTGCTATTAATTCAAAGCGAGGTATCTCTACTTCTATCCTTTCATCTGTATACTGTCTTTCAAAAATATAAAAACCCCACATGGCTCCAATTTCGGTCTCCAATTGGCATCCAGACATGTAGGCATGAAATTCGCCTGGCTTCAACACTGGCTGCAACCCCACAACGCCTTCGCCCTCTACTTCCTTTATTTCGTGACCAGAATCTGCAATGAACCATTTTCGTCGCAATAATTTAACGGTGTAATCGCTATTGTTTTGAATATTTATTCTGTAAGCAAAAAAATACTCCCCTTTACTAGGATCACTTTGAACACCAACATATTCATTGACAACAGAGATGACGATATCATAAGTTTCCGCTACTTTCATGTGAAAGGGACAAAAATATTGCTTTAGTTTGTTAACTAATGTCAACAAATTGTAAAAAAATGAAATTACAACTGGTAGTTAATAGAATAGATTATAAAGGTTTATTTTTAATACGCTTCTGCTATATCGAGATAGAAACCTTTTTGTTGATACTTGCCAAACCCTTGGTCAAGTCGCAAATTCAAATGGTCCTTTTTATTGATGGTAAATCTTAATCCAATGCCTGCATTTAACTTTACATCTTTTAAGTTCAAATCAAACCACTTATAAGGTGTTAAAGCACCACCAATCCATAGATTTAAACCCCAGTTTTTATAGACACCTATTCGACTCTCTATTTGTGAAGCAACTATATTTTTGAACCTATAAAATCCTGTATAATATCCCCTCATGGTATAAGCCCCTCCAATATCTGCCATATCTTTAAAAGGCACCTCTCCTTTATTACAATTAATTAACATCTGCAGAGCAATAACGTCCGAATTGCTTGTGATATGAATTGGGAAATACTTTCTAATATCTAATTTTAATTGAGCAAATGGATATCCACTTTTTTTAATGCCTGAATATTTTAAAAACGCATATTCCATAAAAAATCCTTTGCGAGGATAAACGAAATTATCTCTGGTTTCAATACACAAAACTGGTCCAAACCCTATAACACTGTAACCATCATATCCCAATGGTTGTTCTGTTGCAAAATGCCCTGCCCCACTGTTTATATTTGCAATATGATTATAACGCGTCTCTAATCCCCAATAACATATCTTACCAAATCTTTTATAGATTTTAAAATCTTCAGTGAAATTATTATAACGAATGGTATCTTTATGCAAGAGTGGTTTTCCAGTTTCTATCCCAAAATAAAATTCAGGAAAATACCTATAATTAAATTTACTGCTGATGATACATCTATTATTAGGTGTATACATTCTAAACTGATTGCCAATATCGTATTGTTTATTGAGCGTATACATTGCATAGATTTGCGCATAAGAACCCTTTGTTAAAGTATCTTTTCGTTTTCCTGTTTTAAAATTAGCCGCTACAATTGCTCCAAATCCCAAACGTGTTTCGGGCGAGTAATATATCAAAGGCAAGGGTGTTAATTTTAGACTTTTTATTTTTGTAGTATCTGCTTTACTAATCATAGGCATTAGTATATAAATTATAATAAAGTGGCTTTTAATTTTCATAATGTTTAAAGGATTATTAATTACAAATACCCACCTTTGGGTTATTTCCCATTGATTTAAGAAATTTGATGTGGTGTTTAATAAATGTTATAAATGACAAATTATGGTATTTAACATTGTGTTTGGCTGCCACTTTTTTGACAACTTTAGTAAGCGGGAAATAATGAATATGACAAACACCAGGGAATAAATGATGCACTACATGAGTGTTCAAACCGCCAGACAACCAATTCACCAAATAATTATTTGCTGCAAAATCAATCGTAGATTCTACTTGATGTCTAAAAAATCCATTTTCAATATGCCCATCTTTGTTAGGCCACTCAAAATGTGCTTCCGGATTAGTATGAGCAGGAATCAATAAAAGAGTAATCACTAATCCAAGACTCATTAGCATTACAAAATGTAGAAATAAAATTTCGTCCCAAGAAATACCCAATAAGAGTTTAGGAATGTATACCATGAAAAGAAAAAAGAAAACCTTAGAAAAAATTAAACCCGCTAATATCCACGGAGAATGAAAGCGCAATAACTTATTACCATATTGATAATTGGCTAGCAACTTAAAATCTCTGAAATAAACAATGAAAACCCCAATAAAACTGTATAATAAAAATGCATAAATATGTTGATACTTATGAAAATATTTCCACTCTGCATGCGGACTTAATCTAATAAGTTTAGATTGTTCAATATCTCCATCATATCCTACGACATTGGTTAAAGGATGGTGCGAAACATTGTGTTTTAAATGCCAAAAATAACTACTGTTGCCAAAAAAATCCCATGTAAAACTTAATAAACCATTTACCCATTTTTTATTGGAACAGGCGCCATGACTAGCATCGTGGGCAACATTCATTACCAATACTACCGCAATAACACCCATTAAACTGAATAGCCCAATAAGACTTACGAAAGTATGAGTATACTTAAGTATGTAAAAGTACAGTCCAAAAAATAAAATCCAATTCACAACCGATTTAAACCAAAATAAAAGATTGGCTTTTTTGGTCTTGTTGCAGAAATAAGCATTCACTTCTATTTGCAGATTCAGTGAAAAAGAATCGCTTGCTGTTTTTGTAAAACTTGCATTCATAATAATTGAATACAAAACTGGAAAAATTAATTACTACAAATAATTACAAAACAGGCTAATGAGATGGCAACAATATCAATTTTCGCCAATCACAAATAGCTTAGTAAAAATTACCCCACATTTTACTAAATCCAATTTCAGGTATACTTTTACTTGCAAAAAATACAAAAAACATACTTAACAAAAATGGTATTTCGCAAAAAAATCAATCATTCTTTTAGAAAAGAAAAACACCTAATTTTTCAAAAACAGTGTTCATTTTATTTATTCGAGGTAATATTGCATTGCACCATGTTAAATTATTTCAAATATTTATTTAGGAAAATGGCGTTAAAAGGTGGCAATGTTTATTGTTGTATATGCGAGCAATCTTATCTCACTTTTTTACCCTCTGGAGATGATATAAAAGCCCATAGCCGCTGCCCTGGATGCTATTCCATAGATCGCAACAGACAATTATATACCCTTGCAAAAGAAGCCATAGACAAATCGAATTCGAAACTGAATATTTTACATATTGCTCCAGAAAATTCCATTCGTAAAAAACTATCTCACATAAAAAATATCACCTATCAATGCATTGATAAGTTTGAAATTGGGTATGTTTATCCGAATGCAGTAAGACAAATGGATATTACCGATTTAAAATTCGATAACAACACCATTGATTTGATATTGTGCAGCCATGTATTGGAACATGTCCCAAATGACACCAAGGCCATACAGGAAATTGGCAGGGTATTAAAACCAAGTGGAATTGCCTACATAATGGTACCACTTTTTGAGGAGTTGGAAAACACTTATGAAAACTCTAAAGCCAATACACCTGAATTAAGAGCACAGTTTTTTGGTCAACACGACCATGTTAGAAAATACGGCCTTGATTTTAGAAATAAGTTAGAGCAACCAGGATTTAAAGTGGAAATTATTTCGTTTGCTGATAGGTTTTCTGAAAGTGAAAAAATAAGGTTGGGTTTTTTGAATTCGGAATCCGTATTTAAGATTGAAAAGGATTTTTGAAACAAATCGCTTATTCAGCATCTATTTTATTTAAGAATGCTTTGATAACTTTGATATCTTCCTCAGGATTGTCTTGCATGGTCATATGCCCTGCACCTGGTATTATAGCCAATTGTGCACGCTTAACCAAGCTTTGATAATAACGAACCGTATTCACTCTTGCTTCATCAAACTCGCCTGTGATAAATAATACTGGGACTTTAAACTTATGCAACTCAGCAGTTCGATCATAATCTTTCAATGGTCCGGGCATGGTAAATTCGCTAGGACCGCCCATGTATTCATAAACATTTTTACCAGTTTGTAAAAAGGCACTATCAATATCAACTGACCAAGGTAAATGCCGTGCTAAAAAATGTTGATAGTATACAGTCACTGCTCTTTGATATGAAGGATCTGAGTATGTTTTGTTTTTTTCATTAGTTCTAATCGCCATTTGTATACTATCTGGAAGAGTTGAAATCAATGTATCTGCATCTGACAACCAGCGCTTAATGCTGATAGCTGGGCTGCTTAGTATAATAGCTTTAACACCTTCAGGATACTTAAGATAATAATCTGTTCCCAGCATGGTGCCCCATGATTGACCATACAAATAAATTGATTTTAAACCCAGATACTCTTTAACTTGTTGCAGTTGCAGCACAAAATTTTCCACAGTCATTAATGCGGTATCGGTTATTTTATCGGAGCGGCCGCACCCCAATTGATCTAAGAATATAACAGGCCTATCCTCACTTAACGCTTTTAATGGATTTAAATAATAAGATGGCACACCTGGCCCGCCATGCAACAAAAGAATAGGAGTCTTATTTCCTTGACCTACAATTTTATACCATACCTTTCCCCCTTTCACTTGAATAAAACCTTCACGAGGGGTTAATCCAATTTTATTTTGACAAGCAGTTGCTAAAAAAACAAAAAATGCTAAGGTGTAGAATATAAAATATTTCATTTAGAATTAATGTTTCACCCTTTGTTTAATAATTCCGCCTTTAGCTTCTTTAATTTTGTTGGTATACATAAAAGCTGTTGGATCTATTTTAGCAATTTTATCATTGATATTAAGGAGTTCCAAACGTGTAACAATGGTGGTAATTATATCGCAATCTACTTTAACATGAAACTCACCTGGCAAGTAACCTCTTTCTCCTTTATAAATGGTGATTCCCTTTCCAAAATGATTCACCAAGAGTGATTTTATTTTATCAGGATCTTTAGAAATAATTGTGAGAGCAATGTACTCTTCAATTCCATCTACCACATAATCCGACATTTTTAGAGCAGCATAATAGGTAATGATAGAGTACATAGCACTTTCGATTCCAAACTTAAAAGCAGCGGTTAAAAATATGAGACTATTAAAGAATAAAATAACCTCGCTGATAGAGAACCCAACTTTACGCGTAGTAAAAACGGCCAACACTTCGAAGCCATCCACGGCTGCACCTGAGCGGATAACAAGTCCTGACCCTAAACCAATAAGGCAACCACCAAAAATAGCGATTAGCAATTTATCTGTGGTAATGGGTTCAATATTTAAAAGGAAGGAACCAAGGCTCAGAAAAATAATAGCAATAAAAGAGCGAATGGCAAATAGTTTTCCTACAAATTTATACGCTGGAATAAAGAATAATAAATTGATGGACAATACCAAAAAACTAAAATTAACGTGATTCAATTCGTGTATGAGCAGGGAAATACCTGTAACACCACCATCTAAAAAACCATTGGGTATCATAAAACCCTTTAAGGCAAAAACAGCTAAAAAAACGCCTGTAATCATTAACAAAAAAGACTTTACAGTGTACAAACTTTTAAGTTTTAATGGAGCAGAATGGGTGGTCATGGATATTATTTTAACTAATTGCTGCGCAATTTAGTATAATACCCATTTAAAAAGAAAAAAGAAATTATTACGAATAGATTATCCCACTTTGAACATTTGTGGCGTAATAGACTTTAATATCCTTTCAGCCTCTATCCAGTCGTGCCTACTATCGATATTAATTTGATTCGGATTACCATTCAATCTGTAGGCTATTGTTTCGCCATAAAGCGACTTAGTTTCGATTACTACAGAAGCTTTAACAACATACACCGAGCCATCTCTTGCATATGCCTTGGGCAAAATTTGTCTTCTTGCAATAACTGGTTCGTTAATAGACTTATGCAATAGCGCCTCTTCATTTTCTTCGAATACCCAATGAGGATTAAATTTTGCGGGAACCTCTTTAACGGTTATAAGAGAATCGGATTGTTTGTTCTCGAACATTTTAATACAATCATCAATTTCATGTGCGGTACGAAATGGATTGGTAGGTTCTAAAACAACAACTGTATCAAACACTACCCCCATTTTTATATACTCTTCCAAAACATTTACCACAACATCTATGGTTGGTGTGTGATCCTGCGCTAACACCATTGGGCGCATGAATGGCACTTTTAGCCCAAAATCTTGGGCAACTTTTGCTATTTCATCATCTTCGGTACTTACCATTACAGTATCTATTAATTTAGATTCCAGGGCTGCTTCAATGCTGTAAGCGATTAGAGGCTTACAACCCAACATTTTAATATTTTTTCTTTTGATTCCTTTGGAACCACCTCGTGCAGGAATAATGGCGATAGTTTTCATGGTAGTTTGTAGTTAGTGATTTCTTAAATTTAGCAATACCTATAGGTTAGACATCAAATTGAAAAAAGGTTGCTTTATAGTTTTAAATTAACTGAAATTAATTTCTTTATGTTTCAAAGATAGGAACAAAATACTGACCCTACAAGTTGACAATCGTCAACTTTTCAACCACTTATGCCACATACTAAAAATATTTGCTGGCCCAAAAAACCATTAAAACTCACACACTATAGTGCCGAAGAAATAGCATCGGACTTCTTGTAAAAAATTGTTGTAATTTCTATTCCTAATAAAGCCAATTTATTGCGAATAAGCTTAAACAATACTACACAGGTAAACAAAGTATATAAAAGCAATAAGTTACTTGAAATAATAAATGCTATAATTTCATAAACACCTGAAGAGATATGTTGATAAAAGAAAAATGCTAATCCTATTAACGCAGTTGGAAAAATAATGAGTAAAATAGTATGTAATAGTTTCATTTTAATTTTATTTAAAAGGTTAATCTTCAATGCAAATCTAGCCCTTATAAAATCATAAAAAAGCGTAGAACTACGTATTTTTTATTGGACAATGCCTATTATCGTGTAAAAAAAATGAAATGATTAGACAATTAGAATAAAATATCCTGAGCCATCTAAAACAACACTTGTTTCAACAATTAAATTAGTTTGTAGAAACCAAAATTACGTTTTGGGAATAAAGGACCATATAGGTGCCAGTTGAGGACCATTTTGATGCCCTATTTTTTAGAATACTATCCAAGAAGCCTCAAAAAAAAAACGCAGGTGTAATTTTTACCAATTATACTTCGGAGTCGAAACAAGTTTCAAAAATTTTTAAATCTGTGGACAAATAAATGTGCTTATAAAAATTAAAATGACAAAAATCATACTTTCTATCAATGATGATAAGTAAAGAACAATTGAAATCCCTTTAGGTATTCAAACAGCTTTTAAATTTATTTGGATTCTACAATATCTATATAGGGTCTTATAATTTCTGCCCAAAGTTTATATGCAGCACCTGTTAGATGAATGCCATCATCAATCACAAAGCGAGGATCGATTGCGTCGTTTAAAACAAATTTGCTATACAAATCAATGTAGGTAGCCTTATTCTTATCCGCCATGGCTTGTAATGCTTTATTAACTTTCTTTATCTCGGCATTTACGGCAGGATTATTATATTCCGGATATTGTCCAGAATTAGCAACAGGTAAGATACTTTGGATATATAATTGGGGATGTGAAGGTGAATTTTTTAGGGAAGTTAAAATGGCTTGATAATTTTCTAACAATTTTTCAGATGATATGCCCTTACCCAAATCATTTACGCCTGCTTCAATAAAAACTTTGCGGGGGTCGTCTTCAATAATAGGTTGCAACCGATTTAACATTCCTTCAGTGATGTCGGCTGTTATTCCTCTGTTTTTTAAATCACATCTGTGAAAAATTTCTGTTATTTCAAAATTATCGGTTAAACTGGTTCCTAAAAAAACTATGCTATTGCTGTCTTTTGGCAAAGCCGCAAATAAAGCATCTTTACAAAGCCAATAATTCAATTTTTCTTCTTTAACCACCTGAGGGGGATTTAGCTTATGCCAAATTCTTTGAGGATACTTTTCCTTGAATGCAATGGCTATTATAACTAATAATAGAAAGAGATTACTTAAAATAAGGGTCCTTTTATTCATAGATTTACCTAAAAATTAATAACAAATCTAAAAGAAAGAATTCATAGAATAAAAATAATCAAGAAATCAGACGCAATATTTTATCTAATTTATGTACTGTCAAAGGTTTCTGAATATAGCCTTTTATAGAAGCGTAAGTAAATGCCTTTTCTCTATCTGCTGGATTAATAGAAGATGTAAAAATAATGAGAGGAATTGGCTTTTCTAATGGCAATTTAACCAATTCATCCAACAACTCCCAACCATCCATTACAGGCATATTAATATCAATCAGCATTACTTCGGGTAATTCATCTTTATTGGCAATTGCTTCTTTTATCCGACCTAATGCTAATTGACCATTGTTAAAGGTTTCGCTTTTTTCGCAAAACTGTTCCTCCTTAATTATTTTATCGGTGAGATAAACAATTATTTCATCATCATCTATGATGTAGGCTGTTTTAATTTTCTTCATTGATATAAATTTTGAATGTCGATCCTTTCCCAAATTCGCTTTCCACCTCAATCTTTCCACCCAGAGCCTCCAATTGATTTTTGGTGATGTACAATCCAAAACCTCTTGCGTCCTTATTGTTATGGAATGTTTTATACATGCCGAATATTTTTTCTCTGTTCTTCTTTAAATCGATTCCTAGTCCATTATCTTTTATTGATAATAAAATAAAATCGTTGAGATTTTCAACTGTAACGACAATCTCGAGTTCTCTTTCTGCAGACCTATATTTTATCGCGTTTGTTAAAACATTCAACAAAATACTTTCCAAGTAAGATGGAACAAATCTAACGGTAATATTATCCGGAACTAAATTTTCGAATTTCGCATTCGCCCCCAATAAAATTGAATTGATAGCATGTCTAGTCTTTTCAATTTCATCTCTCAAATTCAGTCGTATTTTCTGCATCTCCGTACTGTTTTGAATGGTAATAATATCGTTGAGATTTTCTATAGTTTCCGTTAATTTATTTGTACTAGTTTGCAACATTCTGAATAATTTTTCTTTTTCATTTTCATTTTTTTCCTTATCAAAAATATTAACTATACCAATGATGTTGGCACTGTGTGAGCGAATATTGTGTGAAACTATATATGCAAAGTTTTGCAATCGATTATTTTGATCGTTGGTAACATTTAATAAATTCTTTAATTTCAATTCTGCCAATTTTTCTTCGGTTACATCATGTACAACCCCATATAGTCCAATTGGTTTACCTTCGTTATCATAATCATAACGGCTCTCGGAATTAATAAATCGCACCTCCCCATCCTTCCTAACAATTCGATGTTGAATAGAAGACGCTCTATAAGTAGCTCTTGCATTTCTTATTTCGCGAACAACATTGTTTAAATCATCTGGATGAATATAACGCAGCCATTCTTGAATACTTAAGTGATTTTCATTAGAAGACAATCCAAAAATACGACAGGCCTCATCAGACCAAAGAGCGATATTATCTGCTAAGCTATACTCCCAACTTCCGACTCGAGCAATGGCCTGTGCCTGCTTCAAGCGCGATTCACTGTATTCGAGTCGATTTTTAATACCAATGAGTTCATCACTCTTTTTCTTTATTTCAGTAATATCTCTTGCCACCGAAAGGGTAGCATAAATCTCTCCTTCAGCATTTTTCAATGGCACTGAATTTGATTCCATCCAACGTTGGGTGCCTTTTAAACTTATAATCCGAAAATCTGCTGTACCAGTTTCACCTTTACAAATCCTATTGTGTAATTCTTGATAAAGTAATTTATCCTCTTCGTAAACCAATCCAATAACATTTTTACCAAGCACCATGGCTGCAGAATCGGCTTCAATCATTTTAAGTCCAGCCGGGTTCATTTCAAGTAAATTTCCATTCAAATCAACCACCTTAACACATTCAGGTTCATTATCTAAAATTGCAGTCAAGCGTTCATCCTTTTGAATTATTTTTTGTTCTGCTTCTCTTCTTTCTGTAACATCATGGTAACTTGAAACAATTGCATTTACATCCGCATTTTCTAGCAGATTGGTAACCATTCCTTCCACCCAAACATAATGACCATTTTTATGTCTAAATCTATTAATTCTTGTATAAGGTACACCAGGATTATCCAATACTTTTCTTAAAATTACTTTGGCTTCATCGATTTGCTCGGGATGCATTAATTCATAAATAGGTTGACCTTTCATTTCCTCTGCAGAATATCCTGTTATTTTCTCTATTGCAGGACTATCATAAATTACATTACCATCTTTATCGGATAATGATATAATATCCCCTACATTTTCAACAATGGCCTTAAAGCGGGCTTCGGCTCTTTTACTTGCATCAATATTTGTATGCATACCAATAGATCCAATAACTTTACCTCTTCTATCTTTATAGGGCGTGCCATTAATAATGAACCACACTTTCTTTCCAGATTTTGTTTTCAACAACAGTTCATATTGGCTGGAGTGCCCCAAGGCTCTTTCTATTATTACATTTTCAAGATACTTTCTTTGTTCTAAATCTTCAATCAATAATTCATGTGCAATTTCTCCTTTAATCTCATCAAATCCATATTCCAACAACTCACAGAACATATTATTAGCATACATTACGCGGCCCTCCATATCTACAATCAATATACCTTCATTCATAGATTCAATGATTTGCCCCCATTGATGTCTTGGAGAATAGTCTAATAAATTATTGTTCTTAATTGCCAGAAAAGAAGCAATCGTAAAAGTGGTAATTAAAGGCGTTGTAATTGGAAGATAATCAAGATTAAATACCAATGGAAAAATGGCTTCAGCCATTATACCGCCTATCACAGGTAATGTAAAACCAACTGCCAGCAATAATGATTGGTTGCGCTGAGATTCATTTGATTTTACAAAATTAGCCCATAACAAACCTAACATTATCAAAGTATTGAGCGCCAACCAGCTATAGATAAAGAAGGTGGCCATAGTTGGCTTCGGATTCACGATCCAAAACCAATGAAACGAGGTAGAGATAAGATACTGATCCTGCCGTGTAAGCACTAACATTAGGCAAATAATTGCTGGCAAAAACTGAACAATGAATATTAAACTGTTCGACACTTTTTTGTACCATCTTGAAGAACTCAAGGTAAATAATACGCCATAAGGCACAACAAACAGAGAGAATACCACTTCCATTCTATACCATTCCAAAGCGGTTTCTGGCGAAATACTTAAATGAACAAAGCCGTCACATAGTTGCCACAATCCGCCAAGAAGCACAAATGCAGAGAATGAAAAATTGGTTCGATTCTGAGGTAGTTTTATAGAAACATAAAAGAAAATTCCAATGTTTACCAATGAAGGCAGAATGGAAAGCAACAAGGTCTCCCACCGACCAAAATCAAGATCGAGTAAATATCCTTTCATCTATAATTTATCAATTAAGGTATAAAAGGTTAAGTGCCTGAAAAAAGTTTGTGGGTATTTCAAATTTCCTATCATTAATAATGATTGTCATTTTTCATTTCATCTCCATTGTATTGCATTCTATTTCCAACATTAACAAGCTGATAAATTTGAGTATAAACACTTACTAAGTATAAAAACTCAAATATTCTTTTGTTTATAATTCAAGTATACTAACTGATTTGTTATATCTGCAAAAAAATAAAGAAATTTACATATATAGCTAACTATCAGTTTTTTTAAAAAAATATATTTAAAGAAAACACTTGCAAAAACCATATTTAAAATAGTTGAAATCCTGAATTTCGTAAATATCCATTAAACGGTGGCTGCAAAATGAAATTGCCCAAGCTGTGCAGGATTTGATTTAATTATGTCCTGTCAATCAAGTATTAAATTCCCATAATCGAAATTCTATTACCCCCCATTTTCATTTACAACCAAATCAAAAATCATGTTGATTTATTGTTCCTTTAGCCAATCTTTGGCCTTTTCTAAATTCGTAAAAAACTTTGTTGGATATCTGTCTTTGATGCAATTGAAATAAAAATTTGCAATCATTTTTTGAGGTAAATTGTGAACCAATATTGCTTCAGAAATCACAACATTTTTATTTTCTGTAGATACTTTATGCCAGAAAAAACGGGCTTCTTTTGTTATGCTGGTGGCGGGTGCCGTTACTATTAGTCTCTTGAATGGCTCTCCTTTTGTATATTTTTCAAAATAATCAACCACTGCCTTAATCCCATTTAAATCAATTAATATTTTATCATTTAAAACTAATTCTACCGTTTGTTGGTCTATCATTTGAATTGATTTTACAAGTTTATTAACTAGTGGCATGATACAATGATTTTAAGGGGTGCAAATATACCCTATATTTTAACATCCCCAACATTATTAAATTAATATATTCTATCTAATTGCGAATTAACAACAATTGATATAGCATTATCTTTAATTCCAGTATAAGACTTTATTTGAATAGATTCCCTTAAAATTCCGATAGCCATTCTTTGGCTTTATCAATATCCGTAAAGAATTTTGCAGGGTAAAAATCCTTTACAAAAGCAAAATAAAAATTGGCCACCATTTTTTGTGTCAATGAATTGACCACAACTGCCTCTGCAATCACTTTATTTTTTAATTCTTTGCTTTTTAACTGTCCATATACCCTTGCTTCTTTAGATATTTGGGTATTTCTACCTGCAATTATAAGTCGTTTAACGCGCAAATCACCCACCAACTCGCTGCAAAACTGATCTACTAACTGCATGGCCTGCAAATCGAGCATAACTCTGTCCTGAAATATAACTTCGAGGGTATTGTCATCCAACATTGAAATAGATTTGGCAACTTTATTCGTCTCCGGATTCATCTGTATAGTATTCAAAAATAAATAATTCTTCTTGAATAACAAGTATCCAATTTTTGTTCCAACAAATATCTGTTTAAGAAAATATATAATATCGTAATAAAGTTCAACAAAACTTGTAGAAATAAAAAATGGTCACTCTTAAGAATGACCATTTCAAATAATATTTTTCTAATTACTTTATGCCTTTGAACAATCTATTCCAGCGCACTTTTACAAACTCATTACCATCGCTTCCAGGTTCAGGTCTATCTGCATGGCGATATTGAATGCTAAAGAAAACAAACAATGGTTTTCCTACAATATGATTTTCCGGCACGTAACCCCAGAATCTGGAATCTAATGAATTGTCACGGTTATCTCCCATCATCCAATAATAATCGTATTCGAATGTGTAATTTTCTAAAGGTTTACCATCCATGTAAGGTGTACTTCCTCGCAATTCATAACTAGGATGGCCTTCGTATATGGAGATAGCCCTTTGGTAAATATAGAAATTATCTTTCGTAATTTTAATTGATTCCCCTCTTTTAGGCAAAATCAATGGTCCGAAATTATCCTTGTTCCACGGGTGTGCGTCCATATTATCAGGAAAAGCATTAGAGCCTCTCGCTCTTAACTGACGTTTGTGTGCAATGGTATCAATCTTAGGAACAATTTTAAACTTGGCGGGACTTATAAATTGATCGTCCATCATTACTAACAAATTTCTTAAATCAGATGTCAAAGGCACACTGTACATAATGCCTAATTTTCGCATATCATCATCAGATAATTGCATACTGTCTTTTACCTTAATAATCGCATTGAACTCACCTCCTTCATCTGGTGAATAAAAGTTCCCCTTTTCAGGAGCAATATTTTGCATAATATTTTCTATTTCGAAATCCTGTTTAAACCTAGCCAAGTCATCGTTGTTAAGCGCAACGCGTATTGTGCGACTATCAAAAAACCCAAAGTCATAAATATCATATTCATTTGTTAACACTTCTTCCGTTGGCACCACAGCATTAGGTTTAAATTTAATGATGTAGTTATGTTGCATTTTTGGCGCTTGATAAGCTACTTCATCATTGATGTATAGAATACCATTCTTGATTTGCAATTTATCGCCAGGTATTCCTACGCATCGCTTTACATAGTTTTGCATTTTATCAACTGGGCGGTCTGTAGGATCTATTTGATCCCAAGGCACATTGAACACTACAGGATCATTGCGCTTAATATTTTGAAAACCGGGTAATCGCATGTAAGGCAAATGCAATAAATCTGAATATGCTTTAGCCCCTGCCAAATCCTGATGCACCAATGGAAATGCAATTGGTGTAATTGGGAAGCGAGGCCCATAATTCATTTTACTCACAAATAAAAAATCGCCAACCATCATACTATCTTCCATGGAGGAGGTTGGTATCTTGTATGGCTCCAATTGAAACGTTCTAATTAAATATGCCACTATAAATGCGAAGAAAATAGCATCTGCCCACTCACGACCAGGACCACGTTTGGTAGGAATGTATTTTTTCCTAAATTCAGGTGTTCTAGATTGACCAAGATAAACTACCTTTTTATCTAAAACCAATTTTGGATAATAATAGAATGGAAATAATACACCAGTAACCTGTTCAATAAATTTAAACTTTCCAAAACTTTCCATCATATCTATCACCAAGCTGAACCAAATAATAATATCTGCAGCTGGCAGCAAGGCCCAGAAAATCCATGCCTTTGGACGGCCTGTTAATTGAATCCACGGCCAATAACATACTACAGGAAAGAATGCTAGCCAGGCCATTTTTACATTTGCTTTTCTGAAAAGTAAATACAGGCCAATATGTGTTGCCAAATACAATGGCACATAAAATATTAAGAAATAGGAGAAGTTGGTGGGGTTCATCTTTTATTAAAAGTAGTGTTTATATTTTTTAAAATCCAATTAAATCATTCATTGTGAAGACACCTTTTTTGCCATGCAACCATTCTGCGGCAATAACTGCCCCTGAGGCGAAACCTGCACGACTATGAGCGGTGTGTTTTATTTCAATATCATCTATGGCAGATGTGTAGGTAATGGAATGGGTTCCTGGCACCTCATCTTTGCGAATTGCATTGATAGCAATTTCATTTTCTAAAGATGATTCTGAACCTAATTTCCAATTATTCTTGCGACTCAACTCAGCAAGTATTCCCTCTGCAAGTGTTATCGCAGTGCCACTGGGAGCATCGAGTTTTTTTGTATGGTGAATCTCTTCCATTTTAACACTGTATTCTGGTAAATTTTCCATCAACTTGGCAAGTACTTTATTGAGATGGAAGAACAAGTTAACGCCAATGCTAAAATTAGTAGCTGTTAAAATCGTCTGTTTTTCACTTATGCAACGCAATTTTACTTCTTCCAAATGCTGATACCATCCAGTAGTACCAACTACTACAGGTACATTAGCATCAAAACATTTAAAAATATTTTGCATCGCTATATCTGGTTTTGTAAATTCAATAGCAACATCTGCATTTCTTAAAAGATTCCAGTCTTGCTGTGTTGAATCTGATTTTATTGCAACTACTATCTGATGACCTTTTGATATAGCAATCTGCTCTATCATTTGCCCCATCTTACCATACCCAATCAATGCAATCTTCAAAATAAAATATTTTTAATTCCATGCAAATGTACATTTTTTTGCCACATAAGGAAATTCACATTCTTTATTATTTCGACTAATTCAAAAAAGAAACACATTAAATTAATAGATTAAAAATGACATATTTGCCAAATAAAAGTAACAAATACAATAAAAATATATAGATTGCGTTCAGCATGGCAATGAAACAAATCTCGATACTGTTATTTTTATTCGTTACACTTTCGACAAGCGCACAAAAAACCATTTATGGATATGTTCAGGATTCTACAAATGGAGAAAGATTGGTAGGTGCATACGTTAAACTTGTAAATGAAGAGGCAAGCACAAGTACCAATAACTATGGCTACTTCAGCTTGCAAAGCAATAAAGACACACCTTACCTCTACATCAGTCATGTTGGGTTTGATGGAAAAACAATTACTATTTTGACCACAACAGAATTGCCACTGAATGTTTTTTTAACACCCGTTTATCAATTTAAGGGCGTAAAATTTAATGGCAAAAAGGATGAGAAAATTGTAAATAGTACACAAATGAGTACCATCACTATGAATGTGCAACAGATAAAAATGATGCCGCGTTTTATGGGAGAGGCCGATATTATTAAAGCCATACAATTAATGCCCGGCATTAAAGGAGGTTCCGAGGGTAGTACAGGTTTGTATGTACGTGGAGGAGGCCCCGACCAAAATTTAATATTATTAGATGGCTCACCTGTGTATAACGCCAGTCACTTATTCGGTTTTTTTTCTATTTTTAATACAGATGCCATTAACCATGTGCAAATTTTGAAAGGCGGTTTTCCTGCGAGGTATGGTGGACGATTGAGTAGTGTATTAGACATTACTATGAAGGAAGGAAATATGAAAAAGTTCAAAGCAGAGGGCAGTGTTGGGGCTCTTGCTTCAAAATTAACGCTCGAAGGTCCAATCAAAAAAGACAAGGCTTCATTTATGATTAGCGGACGTAGGACATATTTGGATTTTTTATTACAGCCATTATTTCAATTGGCCAATGGAAACAATGGTTATAGCCAAGGTTATTTTTTCTCGGACATGAATGCCAAAATAAATTGGAAAGTAAATAAAAATAATCGCTTGTATTTGAGTTATTATACAGGTAAAGACAAGTACTATGTTAAAAGCAAACCATACTCTTATTTATATGATGGCAAAACTATTTCAGATAAAAGTGAAGACCGAAATCAGTGGGGTAATCAATTAGGCGGTTTGCGTTGGAACAAAGTATTGAACAAAAATATTTTCATAAATTCCCAAATTAATTACACCAAATATTATTATGAAATTGTGCAATCCGCTTCTAGCAGCGAGGCCAATGACACTGCCACTTTGGAGCAGATGAATTACAACGGCTTTACAAGTAGCATCCGCGATATATCATTAAAAAGTGATGCTGAAATTAACAATGGTAAACATTATTTTAGAACCGGTTTTAGTGTCATTGCTCATCAATTTATACCCGGCAGAAACACCATAAAATATAAAGAAACTGGACAACGCAGCATAGATACAACATTTGGCAGCGACAAAACCAATTCATTCGAAACTTCATTGTACAGTGAAGATGATTTTGAAGTTTCTAAAAAATTAAAAATTAATTATGGACTGCATTTTAATTTATACAATTACAAAAGCAGTTTCTTTCCTTCGCTTCAACCGCGATTTGCAGGCAGGTATTTGCTCGGTAAAAACTGGTCGGTAAAGGCCTCTTATGCCAACATGCGACAGAATATTCATTTGCTAACCAATAATAATTTAGGCTTGCCAAATGATTTATGGGTTCCAGCTACTAACATTGTAAAACCCATGTCATCTAACCAAGTAGCCATGGGGGTTGCCAAATCTTTTAATGACATGTATGAGTTTACATTCGAAACGTATTATAAAAGCATGAATCATATTATCGAGTTTAAGGAAGGTGCTTCTTTTTTAAATGTTAACAATAGCTGGGAAAACAAAGTAGCTGCAGGTAAAGGAAGAGGCTACGGATTCGAATGGCTTTTACAAAAAAAATCAGGTGCTGTTACTGGTTGGATTGGCTACACACTCTCATGGATAAAACGCACCATACCAGAGGTTAATTTCGGAAAAGAATTTTATTACAAATACGATAGCCGACATGACATCTCATTTGTACTTAACTACAAGGAAAACGCTAATTGGGATTATGGATTGGTGTGGGTTTTCAGAACAGGGAATGCAACAACTTTGGCCACGGCAGCTTATCCAGGCTATTCCCCTACTTCGTTTTACACCACTTCTCCTGTATATGGTTACTCAGGTAGAAATAATTTCAGATTTGCCAATTATCATCGTCTCGATTTGAGTATTACTCGGCATATTAAAAAGAAATGGGGCATGATAGACATCAATTTTAGTATATACAATGCCTATAGTCGAATCAATCCATTCTACTATAAAATTGGGACAGATTCTAGGGGGAATAAGCAAATTATAAGGGTTGGATTATTCCCCATATTACCATCTTTGAATATTGGTTTTAAATTTTAATAATTATGAGAAATTACTTTATATTTTTGTTGATTGTTAGTATCATTTTTCCATCTTGCGAAAAGACCGAGAAGGTGGATAATTTCCCTAAGCATGAAGGCAAGTTGGTGGCCAATTGTTTTTTCAGTTCAGATAGCACATTCAGTTTTGTATTGTCTAAGAGCTTATCTCCTATTGACAATGCACCTTTTAAACAATTAAATAGCACTAAAGCTTTTATAAAAATATACGAAGACAATATCTTTTTTGATTCTCTTGTTTGCAAAGGCGGGGTATATCCAAGATACACAAGCACCACTTTAAAAACAGGATCCGCCAATCATAATTACAGATTCGAATGCAATTATCCAGGTTTGGGTTTTGTAACGAGTGAAGATTATTTACCCGACACAGCAGGTGTGCAAAAGGCAAAAGGGTTTTATACTATTCTTAACTCATATGAATCTAACGACACTATTATTAATGGAAATTTTGCCACCAATTTAAATATTGAATACTCTAATAATCCTAAGTATTTAATGGTAATTATAAAAAAATATTACTACTATTATTACAATCCAAATATGACCTATTATTACCAAGAAGTATACGAAGACATATCTGACCTAAACGCCTCGAATGAAACAGAATATATTGCCTCCAAATTATTTGTAAGTAATCCGAATGGCATTAATAATTTAAATTTAAAATGGGTCACTGATTATGGTTATATTTTTAAAAATAAATCGACTTCAAACTATATCATTACAACCTATTCTTGCAGCAAGACTAGCTATGAATATTTAAAGCGTCAATCCTTACAATGGGAAAACCAAGACGATCCTTTTTCACAACCTACGCCTATGTCGAATAATATTGTGAATGGGTACGGTATTTTTGGAGGCGTGAATGTAACAGATTACAAAATTGCATTTTAGTTCAACAAGGATGAATTGTTTACTTAAATCGCTTACCTTGGTTTTGATTTTAACAAGTTTATCAGCTTGCGAAAAAACTGAGAAAGTGGATAATTACCCTAAGCATGTAAGCAAATTGGTGGTAAATTGTTTCTTTTACAAGCAAACTTTCTTTGAATTTCATCTCTCCAAAAGCTTGTCCCCAATTGATAATGCCAAATTCAAAATTCTTGATAACCCCAATGCCTATGTCAAAATTTTTGAAAATAATCAATTAATAGACTCTGCCATTTATGTAAAACAAATTTCAGGTTATTATTCTGGAAAATCACCACAAATAAACAAGACATATCGCTTCGAATGTTATTACCCCGGCTATGCAATGGTAAGCGGTGAAGATTATCTTCCTGATTATGCTCAAATAAAAGATGCTTCGGGTTATTATTCAATTTTAAATTCAACCTTAAATAACGATTCACAAACTATTGGCAATTCTAACACTTTAATGAATATCAATTATTCCAAGCCCTGTCAATACCTTATGATCAGCATAAAGGTTAGCAAGTCTAACGGTTACATTGGCGATCTTTATAGCATTTTGACAGACAACAATTCTGAAAACAATTCAGAGTTTGCAAACAACACATTGTTTGTTAACAATGAAGAAGGTGTCAAAAAATTAAATTTAAAATGGGTGACCGCTTTTAGTAGAATTAATAAAAACAAAACATCTGCTACCTATAACATTAGAAGCTATTCGTGCACCAAAAATACTTTCGAATACCTTAAAAGACAAGCCCTACAAAAAGAAAACCAAGATGACCCTTTTTCACAACCTACACCCATGTCGAACAATATTATCAATGGTTATGGCATTTTTGGTGGTTTCAATTTCACTGATTTCAAGGTTTCGATTTGAATATATGTACATCTTATCTTAAAATAAAAAACTGACTTTTATCCTTTTTGGTCTAATTTTTGCAGCTTAAAGAGAAGTTGCAAACCCTCTCATTTTTTAGGAGTTTAGTGAGTTTATTGTATATTTGCAGCCTTTTAATTTTTAAAAAAACCTTAGACCCTGTATAATAGCGCAATAAATAAATGAGACAACTTAAGATATCCAAACAGTTTACCAATCGCGAGAACAAATCGCTTGACAAATATTTAAATGAAATTTCGAAAGTGCAGATGATTGATGCACAAGAAGAAGTAGAATTGGCTCGCAGAATTAGGGAAGGCGACCAAGCTGCTTTAGAGAAACTGGTAAATGCCAATTTGCGTTTTGTTGTTTCTGTTAGTAAACAATATCAAAATCAAGGTTTAACCCTTGGTGATTTAATTAACGAAGGTAACTTAGGGTTGATTAAAGCCGCTAAAAGATTCGATGAAACCCGTGGTTTCAAATTCATTTCTTATGCCGTGTGGTGGATCCGTCAATCGATTTTACAAGCTTTGGCCGACCAATCGCGTATTGTGCGTTTGCCATTGAACAAAGTAGGCTCTATTGGCAGAATCAGCGCTGCTGCTGCTAAATTAGAACAAGAATTTGAACGTGAACCAACTGCAGAAGAAATTGCTACCGTGCTAGAAATTCCATTGATAGAGGTGGAAAATGCCATGAAATCAAGTGGCAGACATTTATCGATAGATGCACCTTTGACAGAAGGTGAAGACAACACATTACTTGGAGTGCTTGATAATAACGACGAGCCAAACCCAGATATGCCTTTGATGAACGAATCATTGCAAAAAGAGATTAACCGTGTTATTTCAACCTTGAGTGAAAAAGAACGTGATGTATTGCGTTTCTATTACGGTTTAGATGGCGGTCCTGCTCATACATTGGAAGATATTTCTGAAAAAGTAGGATTAACCCGCGAACGTGTTCGTCAGATTAAAGAAAAAGCTTTAAGAAGATTGCGTAAATCTTCTAAAAGCAAAATTCTTAAAACCTATTTAGGATAATTTTACGATTCAATATTTAAAAAGAGTGCTGCGAAGTGCTCTTTTTTTTTTTGTGATTTAATTCTTAATTTTGTAGAAAGGATGGAAGTAAACGAGCCAATTACCGACTATCAAATTTTAGATAAGAATGGGAGTTACACCTATTGGGATTACATGCGTTGGCAATTTTCTGAAAGATTGGAATTAATTAGAGGCAAAATTTTTCCTATGAGCCCAGGGCCAAATGTACGCCACCAAAGAGTACTTGGCAATCTACACTTAATCATTGGCCCAATCTATAAAGGTAAAAAGTGCAATGTATTTATAGCTCCTTTTGATGTCCGTTTACCGATTCCTTCAGCGAAAAAAGACACCACTGTTGTGCAGCCCGATTTATGTATCATCTGTAACCC
This sequence comes from Bacteroidota bacterium, assembly GCA_025354385.1. Classification (GTDB taxonomy): domain Bacteria; phylum Bacteroidota; class Bacteroidia; order NS11-12g; family UBA955; genus JABMMZ01. The sequence continues at coordinate 7,848 of JANXMZ010000018.1, read as the reverse complement.
TCAAAAAATCGATGAACAAGGTTGCGATGGCACCCCCGATTTAATAGTCGAAATACTTTCGCCAGGCAATTCTAAACACGATACAGCTACCAAATTTGATTTATACGAAGAAAGTGGGGTGAAAGAATATTGGATGATAGACCCAGTGGAAAGACTGATATTAATATACAGCTTAGTAAATGGCAAATTCGTTGGACACAAACCCTATACAGTGGGCCAACAATTAATGAGTCCCTTATTTGCAGAAATTAATTTTTCGGTAGATGAATTGTTTGAGGATTTGGATTAAATAATTCAATTTATTTCCGTACAGGAAGGATTTAATAGCTGCATTTTCCCCTTTGATTTTGTATTCAATTTTTACCTTCAATATTTCATTTAGAAACCTTATTTTTGCCATTTATTCCAAATAATAATGAGAGAGATTCAATTTCGCGAAGCCTTAAGAGAAGCCATGAACGAAGAAATGCGCAACAACGACCGCATTTTCTTAATAGGTGAAGAAGTAGCAGAATACAATGGTGCATATAAAGTTAGTCAAGGCATGTTGGCTGAATTTGGTGCCAAAAGAGTGATAGACACCCCCATTGCAGAGCTTGGTTTTGCCGGTATAGCAGTAGGTGCTGCAATGAACGGACTAATTCCTATTGTTGAATTTATGACTTTTAATTTCTCGTTAGTAGCAATTGATCAAATCATCAACAGCGCAGCCAAAATGAATAGCATGACAGCCGGTCAATACAAATGCCACATGGTATTTAGAGGACCAACTGGGAGTGCAGGTCAATTAGGCGCTCAACATTCCCAAAATTTTGAAAATTGGTATGCCAATACTCCTGGATTAAAAGTGGTAGTACCTTCTAACCCATATGATGCAAAAGGTTTGTTAAAAGCTTCAATACGCGATGGCAACCCTATTATTTTTATGGAAAGCGAACAGATGTATGGCTTCAAAGGCGAGGTACCAGAAGAAGAATATATTTTAGAATTAGGCAAGGCCCATGTTGCGAAAGAAGGAACGGATGTTACCATTGTATCCTTCGGTAAAATGATGTTGCGTGTGTACGATGCCGTTAAAGCCCTAGAAGAACAAGGTATCCATGCAGAAGTGATTGACTTGAGAACTGTCCGACCGCTCGACCATGCCACCATCATAGAATCTATTAAAAAAACCAACCGCTTAGTAATTGTTGAAGAAGCTTGGCCTTTGGCTTCCATCTCCAGCGAAATTACCTATCAGGTGCAAAGACATGGTTTCGATTATTTAGATGCCCCTATACGCAGAATAACAACGAGAGATGTACCTTTGCCATATGCACCTACCCTTGTAGATGCTTTCTTGCCAGATGTGGCCAAAATAGTAGAAGCTGTTAAAGCGGTTACCTATAAAGCTTAAAATAATTAGTCAACATTATTGACTAATTTAAATTTATATTTCTTCTAATTATGAAAAAATCACTCCTCTACTTTATTTGCATATTCGGATTTTTTCAAGCTAACCTTGCTCAAAAAATAAAAGGTGCTTGGTATTTTGCAGTAGCACCCACTTGGAGCAATAGCTTTAATACTTTTAATTTTTCTGCTTCCTCTGAACTTAAAGATTCATTAAAAAAACAAGACCGTTGGCGCAACGCCATTGGTGCTAGTGCTTTATATGGCATGGAACTGAATAATAATAGCAAGTTATTATTTGGACTACAATTCAATAATTTCGGTTTCACACGTAAACACGAAAATTACAAATTCATGGATGTGCTTCATCCAGAAATTGGCGTCATGAACGACCTTTCGCAAACGGGTAACAACTATATTAATTTTAATTATCGTTATCAATATTTAACAATTCCAGTATTGTACTCCATCCAAATTAGTGGTAATTCTAAAAAAGCATCTAAAATATATTGGAATATTGGCGGTTCTGTTTCTGGTTTAATACACCATGATATTAGAGCAGTGTTACACGGCTTTTCTGCCTATGGTAAAAATGTATTTAAGCTGAAAGACAAGGATGATAATCGAGGTTTATTCAACGCCAATTTCAATACAGGTTTTCGATTGGAGAATCTGATAGATAGGAAAAATACTTTTATTTTTGTTCAACCAAGCCTCAATATCCCACTGTTGAATGCTAACTATGGAAATGAAAGACATCATCTTTATGCCCTGACTTTAGAAGTCGGTTTTATTATAAAACCAGAAAACAAAAAATCTAACGAATGAAAGTGGTGATTCAGCGTGTAAACCATGCTGTTGTTAGTATTGAAGGTACAATGTACAGCAGTATCAACAAAGGCTTAATGATTCTTTTGGGAGTACACGAAAGCGATACAGAAAAAGAAGCTGATTATCTCTGCAATAAAATCAAAGATTTGCGCATTTTTAATGATGAAGCTGGTAAAATGAATTTAAGTCAGGCCGATGTAAATGCAGAGCTCATGGTGGTGAGCCAGTTTACACTTTATGCCGATACAGTGAAAGGCAATCGTCCCTCCTATATACAAGCTGCGCGACCAGAAAAAGCCATACCACTTTACGAATACTTTATTTCGCAACTCTCTTCACTCAGCGAAAAGACAATCGCCACGGGGGTATTTGGTGCCGATATGCAAATTGAATTGGTGAACGATGGCCCTGTCACAATTGTGATAGATAGCAATAAAGCGTCTTAATTAAGCAAAAAAAAATGCCTTAAATAAGGACTTTATCTTATTTAATGATTGATTTAATTTTATTTTCATATTTTCGCATGACCGATAGCAATAAATATTATGTTTTTTGATTTTGAAAAACCCATACAGGAATTGATTGAACAGCTTGAAAAAGCGCAGGAAACTCACGCCAAAGGCAAGGTAAACATGACAGATACCATTGCTTCTTTAACTGAAAAAATAGAGGAGACTAAAAAAAACATTTACAGTCATTTAACTGGCTGGCAGAAAGTTCAAATTTCCCGTCATCCGGATAGACCCTATACCTTGGATTATATCAATGGCTTGTGCAATGATTTTGTTGAAATTCATGGCGACCGCAATGTGAAAGACGATAAAGCAATGGTTGGTGGTTTTGGCAGCATCGATGGGCAATCTTATCTATTCATTGGTCAGCAAAAGGGCAGAAATACCAAAGAAAGACAATTTAGAAATTTCGGCATGCCGAACCCCGAGGGTTATAGAAAAGCTTTGCGTTTGATGAAGATGGCAGAAAAATTCAATCGTCCAATTATTACTTTGATAGATACTCCTGGCGCCTCCCCTGGCTTAGAAGCCGAAGAGAGAGGACAAGGTGAAGCAATTGCCCGAAACCTGTTGGAAATGTCAGTACTGAAAGTGCCTATTATTTGCATTGTGATTGGCGAAGGTGCCAGTGGTGGTGCTTTAGGCATTGGGGTTGGCGACCGTGTATTGATGATGCAGAACACTTGGTATTCTGTTATTTCACCAGAGAGTTGTTCCTCTATTTTGTGGCGCACTTGGGACATGAAGGAGAAAGCAGCCGATGCCCTTAAATTAACGGCCAACGACATGTTGAAGAACGGTTTGATTGATGGCATTATTGAAGAGCCATTGGGTGGTGCACACACCAATATTCCTCAAATGGTAGAGACCCTTAGAAAAGAAATTAAGAAGCAATACAAAGCTTTAAAAGATAAAGATACCGATGCCTTGATTAACGAAAGAATTGGAAAATTCAGCGCAATGGGTGTGGTGGAAGAAGAAGGTGTTAGCTAGTGAAAATTTATTCTTAGCAAACTCCTTTTTTACCCTTTTTTATAAATTGGCACTGTGCTGCAAGGCTCGCCAAACATCAGTGTTTTAACCACTGGGGTTAGTTTGGTGGTTAAAGCTACATAGGCACTTACTGGCACTGGTTGGTCGCTGCAACCTTTCACCACTACACGTTGGTCGGTATAGGCGCTTATATCTAACGCGTGGATTCTGGTTTCGAACAAGATTTGTTGCAAGGTTTCTAAAGTACCGAACACTGCATTTTTGGCAATGCCACTGAGTTTATTGGCCATTAACATATAAGCCCAAGTAGGCACTATGGCATCGGTACTGCAAATAATGGCCACATTGGCACCTTGGTATTGGGCCCAATTGTGTTCTTTAATAAAAGTTCTGAATTCCTTTTCTTTTAACATGAGGCCCATGTATAGTTGGTCCTTAATATCAATGAGCATTTGAGGGGCTGTATCTATCATCTCTTCGAGATTGAAGGTTACCAAACCACTTTGTGCTACTTTATTCTGGATTTCTTCCACTTGCATACTACAAATTTAAGGCTTTAATTTTTGAAATGGTATTGAAAAAAACAATGAGGGGATTTAAAATTGTTGGACAACGATTATCTTGCGGAGCAAAAAAAAACCAAGAATGGCTCACAATAAAAAAAGTAGTATTCATTTGTAAACACTTTTAGTTCTATTCTAAATTTTTGGAAAATTCTTACTTTAGTATAATTTAAAAGCATATCAAGCAAATGAATATCAATTATTTAAAACTTTCAATAAGCAAAACAAGGTCTAGCTCCGAATTTATTTGTAGTTTTGACAATCTAACCATGTTTTTGCTATTATGAAGAAAGTACTATTTATATTTTGCATGATGCTTGCGATTGCATTGCATGCTACAGCTGTTGACAGTGTCAAAGCAAAAATAGTGGCTAAAAATTTTTTAATTAAAAATGCTGGGCTAAAATCTGAAAATATAACACTTAATTTAATCTATAGATATTCAACTAATGAAGGAATTTCCAAACCTAAATCCGTTACTAATTTTTATTATATTTTTGAGATAAATAATAGTGGGTTTATAATGGTAGCAGCTGACGAACGAATCACCCCTATTCTTGCGTATTCTTTGTTAAATAAATTCAAATGCACAAATATCCCGAAGGAAGTAATTAGTATTCTGGACAATTATAATGAAGAGATAGGGTTTGTCATCACCAATAATATTGCGCAAGATCAAAAAACAGCTGACCAATGGGCTAATCTTGCGAATTACATAGAAAATGAAAAATCTTCAATGTCAGCACCATTCGCTAAAAAAATTGATCCATTAATAAACACGATGTGGGATCAGGCCCCACTATACCAGACACTTTGCCCGTTAGATAATGTGAATGTTCAAACATATGCAGGATGTGTGAGTATTGCGATGGGACAGATAATGAAATATTGGAATTATCCCAGCTCAGGCGAAGGACTGCATTCTTACAAGTATTATTCGAAACAACTGACCTGTTATTTTTATAAGCAAAAATATTTTTGGGATTCAATGCCAAACATGCTATATAATACTTCTTCAAATTTTCAAAAATACCAAATCACGAAATTAATATCTGACCTTGGAATATCAGTTGATATGAACTATGGCTCAAATGCAAGTTCCGCTATTGTCAGTGAAAATGTAGGAGAAAATCAAGGAAAAAGCAGTGCAGAATTTGCATTGAAAAATTATTTTGGCTATAAAAAAACTCTGTATACTTTGTTTAGAGATGATGCCACATGGGTTAGTCTGTTAAAAACTGAACTAAATGCCGCAAGGCCCATACTTTTATGCGGAGGAACTGGCAATGACGCACATGCATATGTTTGTGACGGGTATGACCAGAGCGATTATTTCCATATGAATTTTGGTTGGGGTGGCTATTATAATGGTTATTATTCTATTAACAGAATAAGTGTTAATTCTGTTTTTAGTTTAACTTCAAATCAATATGCCGTAATTGGAATCGAGCCGGCAAACAACGAGCGTTTCTCTCTTGAATTATCCTCAAAAACCCTCAGTAATGATACAATAAGTTATGGTGATGCATTCAGTTTAAAAGTTAATTTAAAAAATAATTCAAGTAAAGATTTTAATGGCGCTCTCAGGGTGGTAGCATTCGATTCAGTTAAATGTAATTTAATTGAGCTTATTGGATTAAAAGAAGAATTGTTTTTGGAAAAAGGCAAAAGCTTTGCAAATGAACTTACATTTCAATGTAATAAAAACTATAATTTATATGATGGCACTTACATTTTACATCTACAATATTTAGCTGATGGGAATGAAAATTGGATGACCGTTGATGAAACTGTCAACCTAAAAAACATGACCCGTATCTTTGTTAAAAAACCACCTTTAGGAATAGAGCTCTTCAATGATATCCTATATATTTATGAGCCCAAACGAATTGGCTATCCAATTGATAGGTTGCCCCAAGGTGACACCATATTTTCTACTTATACCTATTTAATCAATAAGAGTAATCAACTTTTTAAAGGCGATATACGGGTAAAATTAATGAGTGAATCAGACACATCCCTTCACCAAGTTTTGATGAATTGCAAGGAAAATATTGGCATTAAGCCTGATAGTGTTCGTATGATCAGCTATAAGAGCAATTGCACTTATTATCCAGCAATTTTACCTCAGGGCGCTTACAAGCTTGTGCTTGACTTTAAAAATGAGCAAGAAAATGAGTGGCATATGCTGTATTCAAAACTTTACAATTATTATCCCTATGGTTTCTACATTATTGGCCCACCGCTTCCGGATAGATATGAGCCAAACAATACATATAAAGAAGCTTATAACATACCACTAAACTTTAAAAACAATAAGGTTAATTTCATATCAAAAAACGCCAATTTTCACTCTAAAGATTCTGATAGATTTGATTATTTCAAAATCATTTTAGAAAATGGATATGATTATTATTTCAATCTGAAATTAACAGATAAAATGAACTATGATTACAATGTGCCATATAGTGCAGATGCAATTTATAAATATTCGAAAGATGGTAAAACCTATTATGGAAGTTATACTGACAGTGTGCCTGGAGTAATTTTTATAAAAAATTCAGATACTGTTTATTTTCAACTATCTGAGAAATTTGGAGATACGGGGACTTATAAATTTCTTCTACATGTCGAACGTGATTCCATCCATAAACCAGATAGGTTCGAGGACAATAATTCATTTTTAGAAGCAAGTAAAATAACGTACAACTTAATAGCGGATACATCTCTGATTAAACTTGATAAATTAAATTTCCATACGAGACTTGACAAAGATTATTTCAGGCTAGACCTAGACAGTGGTTATAAATATGAAATAAGGTCTTACCTATTTGACAACCATAACTCAGCGTTAAGTGACAGCCTTTTTGCTAGTGCTAAATTTTTGTATGCCGACGAGAATCAAAATCTTTCTAATTTTCATGAAGACAGTATAATAAACTTTGTTTCGGCAACGAGCAAAAAAGCGTTGTATTTTGTTATTCAAAAAAACAAATTAGATTATGGGGATTATAATTTTACATTAAAAATCAAAAGAAGTGCTTTTCCTGTGTCCAATGTCAATAAAATAATTTCATCTGGTATATTGATTTATCCAAATCCTGCAGACAAGCTTTTAAATATTAATCTTTATGAAAATACAAACATTTGTAATATTACTATTTTTGATTTGCAGGGGCAGGAGTTAATAACGCAAAATTCTTCTCAAAACTATATTAACATTAATCACTTAAAAAATGGTATTTATTCCATTAAGATTGTTACTATCGATTGCACATACTATCAAAAATTTGTAATCATGAGATAAAAGTTTTCTTTTGGGAAAATTGGTGAATTATTCTATTGCTTGGCAGAAAACACAAACAATGGTGCATTTTAACCCAATCACAAAGCAACCATGATGCAATTAAAAAACAAGGAGTAATGGACATTTTTTAGGCTATTTTTAAGACGATTACTTCTAATGGACATTTTTTAGGCTGTTTATTTTTAGGTTATTATTTAACATGTTTTGATATTCCCCATTTTTGCACTATCAAGGAAAACGGACACAGGCT
>JANXMZ010000055.1 GCA_025354385.1 Bacteroidota bacterium | reverse complement strand
CAAATATTACAAATTTTAAGCTTAACCCTACTCAATAAAACCTCGATAAATCAACTGTTTCAGGATGCTTCAATCCAATACGAACAAGAACCAGATCTCAATCAGCTGAAAATGTTCTAATTATATTAGGACGCTAATGATAGTTTAATGATTTTTATTAAAAGTAATTCAAATACAAAATAATTGAATATCAATGTTTAATATGATACGTTTGATATCGTGATTTGATGGAAATGATTAAATTTGAAGTATGAATTTGAATCAAGATTATTTGGCTATTAACAAGGCCTGCTGGAATGCTAGAACAGAACACCATATTAACTCTAATTTTTACAAACTTGATAAGTTTTTAAATGGAGCGAGTTCTCTCAATTCAATTGAGTTAGATTTATTAGGTGATATCAGGGGTAAAAAAATTCTTCACTTACAGTGCCATTTTGGTATGGATACCTTATCATTGGCGCGCATGGGAGCCCACGTTACAGGTGTTGATTTATCCAATAAAGCAATAGACAAGGCGAAAGAATTAAATATTCAGTTAAATCTGGATGCAAATTTTATTTGTTGCAATATTTATGATTTACCTCAATATTTGAATGAGCAATTTGATATTGTATTCACATCATACGGTTCCATTGGTTGGCTGCCCGATATAGAGAAATGGGCAGAAATTGTATCGCAATATTTAAAACCCCAAGGTGAATTAATATTTGTTGAATTTCATCCATTTGTGTGGATGTATGATAATAATTTTAGTCGTATACAATACAGTTACTTTAATGTTGAAGCAATTGTCGAAACTGAATTGGGGTCCTATGCAGATTCAAATGCTCCGATTAAAACAGAGAGTGTCGGTTGGAATCATCCCATCAGTGATGTATTTAATAATTTGATAAAAAATGGTTTGGACATAGATGTTTTTAAAGAATTTGATTATTCGCCTTACAATGTATTTCCCAATATGGAGGAAACTGAAAAAGGGAGATTCAGATTGAAATCATTCGGAAATAAGTTACCACTAATTTATGCGATTAAGGCTCATAAAATTTAATTGGATTAACCATGCTTTAACCAATATTTTTTGCCATAACTGCAAAATATTTCTTCACCTGCTTTTATTTTGCGAAGTGCTATCAAACAAACCTTATTGTTTTCATCTAAAGCAATTTTAGAATTGTTTCGATTGCTCTTTGTGTTAATCGCAGAATTATTGGCATCATTGGCATATTTTGCAAAACACTTTGTTTTCATCGAATCCATAATGCTGCCGTTGGGCATTATAATGAAATATTGATCCTTGTTTTTAGAGGCTCTTAGTCGAGCTTGCAAATCTGTTAATATTTCGCCTTTGAACAATGCTATCACTTCATCTTTATAAATGGTAATTGCGGTATATAATCCATTTCCGGAATTGGGTAATTGAGAAATATCGACATACAAATAATTTGACTCAGGAGCCTCAATGGCATTGGTATTATATGTTTTCAAAAAATGGGGTAATATAATTAAATCGTTAAATGATGATGTTCCCATTCTGCTAAAGATTGCTGGATGGTATCAAAAAATACTGAACTTTCTTGTGCCCCAGAAATGGCATATTTTCTGTCAAAAACAAAAAATGGAACACCATGAACGCCAATTTTTTGGGCCTCATTAATATCATTTTCAATTTCCTTGGAGTACGCATTACTTGTCAGAGCTAAAGATAAATCCTCTCTATTAAGGCCAAGGTCTTCACCAATTTTTAAAAGTATATCAAGGTTATCTATATTTTTACCTTCGCTAAAGTAAGCGGCAAATAATTTCTCTTCCAATTCATTTTGTTTTCCATATTGCTTTGCATAATGGGAGAAACAATGGGCCATGAATGAATTAGCCACAATTGCCTTATCAAAACGATATTCTAAACCAACTTTACTGGCCATTTCGGTAACATAAGCATTCATTTCTTCGGCCTTAGTTAAAGGTATCCCTTTGTGTTTTGAGAGATATTGATTAATATTAAGAGTTTTATCAGTTTTAAGCTCTGGCGATAATTGATAGCTTTTCCAAGTAATATCAATTTTATCTTTGTTTGGTATTTGCTCAAGTGCTAACTCAAATTTTCTTTTACCTATGTAGCAAAAGGGGCACATAACATCGCTCCAGATTTCTACTTGCATTTTATCGTCTTGTTCTGAAATCATTTATTGAGAGAATATTATATGTATGACATTGTTTTTTATTACCATTACTATTCAATAATCAAACGTTGCACAGCTGATAATTTTGGCGATTCAATCTTTATCAAATAAATCCCCGGCTTCAAAATTGTACTTGTCTCTATTTCCGATTTAAGTAAAGTTGCCATTTCTTTAACAAGAATTAATTTTCCTGAAATATCTTGAATGCTAATTTTTACTTGTTGGCAAATGAATGGTAATTCTATAGTAAAATTACCGTGACTAGGATTTGGAGATACTTTGAAAGTACTTTCTATTGGAGCGGATATAACACCAGTATTGTTAATATTATAACAAATTGAAGTGTCTACACAATTGCTATCTGTAATCTCTAAAGCATAGTCACCATCCACTTTAGCTTTAAAAATTCTACTTGTTTCTCCTGCAATTTGTTGCATAGAAAGGTTGCAATTTAACCATAAATAGGTACCTGTTAAATTAGCCGCAGTTAAGGTAGAACCAACTTTAGATACACTAGTATTAATTTTAATGATACTTAAATTAATTGTTAAAATACTATCACAACCTCTATAATTCACTATGGTATCTTTATAAATACCCGATTTTGTCCATATCTGTTTTTTACCGGGACGTTTATAATAGCGACATGCAGAAATATTCGTTGAGCCATTTGTTGGTGTTAAAATAGTGAGGTTTATGGTCATAAAACTATCACATCCCACCAAGTTTTTTATGGTGTCTTTATAAGTTCCTGTTTGGGTCCAGATATATTTACCACTAGGACTTTTGAACTGTTTGCAAGCACTTTTTGATATAATACCACTGCTATTTTTAATACTAAGTGTGATGGTTAAAACGCTGTCGCAAGTTAAATAATTCTTAATCGTATCTTTGTAAACACCGCTAACAGTATAAGTGTGTTTGCCACTCGGTGTCGTGTATTTTTTACAAGCTACTTCTTTCAATGTTCCAAATGTTGGTTTATTAATGCTAAGTTTTATGCCAATGATACTATCACAGCCTCTATAATTAGTAAGGGTATCAGCATAATTGCCACTGTTAATGAAAATTTTTCCTGAAGGGCTTTTATATGAATTACAAGCAATGGGCGAAATGGAGTCTCTGCTTGTCCCTATTTTTAAATTGATTGTTAAAATACTATCGCACTTTAAATAATTTTTAAGAATGTCTTTGTAAACACCAGTTTTCGTCCAAGTGTATAAGCCACTAGGACTTGTATAACTTCTGCAAGCAAATGCGCTAATGGTTTTAGTGGAAGATTTTTTAATGGTTAGTGTAGTTATTATAATGCTGTCGCAGCCAAAATTCCCTACAGTAAAGGTGTCATTGTAAATGCCAGAAGTAGTCCATTTATATTTGCCAGTAGGACTTGCGTAATTGTCGCAAGCGGTTGCAGATTGCGTTTTAGTAGCAACAGTTCGAGCAAAGGATTGCGATTTAAGCCAATTAGAAGAACTTCCATTCAAGGAAAATGCAACAAGATTTCCATTATTGCCATATGCGCTCATGTCAGAAAGTGTTTTGAAAGAAACATTGTAGGCTCCTGCCTTGCCGTGATTGAATTTGTAATAAGCCCTCAATCCAACAGATGGTGCGCAAAATTCAATTGATTTATTATTGTTAAGCTCTGTCTGCGTTCGACAAATGCTCCAAATTCGCACTTCATCTATCATTCCTTGGTAGAATCTAGTATAGGTAGCGTGTGCACCAATCAGCAGGTTGGTGGTAGGTGTTTTAGATATTGTTGTTGTTACTGCTAGAGAATCTACTAGAGCACCATTTAAATATACCCGCATTTTGTTGCCATCATAGGTGCCTGCAACATGTTGCCAGGTATTAAGTGAGAGTATTGTTCCAGTTGTAATTTCACTCCAAGCACCACTGCCAATAGCAAAATTCAATTTTCCTCCAGCGCCACAGCGAAGCATGTAACCATAATTACTGGTATTGTATTCCTTGTTAATAATGTTTCCGTCATAAGCATTAGTTTTCCATGCGGTAGGATAAATCCATGCCTCAAGGGTAATCAATTTACCACTTATTTGTAAAGAGGTGTCATTGTTACAATCGACCTTATCATCTGTGCCATCAAAATCCAATGCATTTTGAGACATTAGTAGATAGGATGATAAACACAATGAAAGTGTTAAAATGAATTTGAACTGATTTTTCATAAACTAAAACTTTTATGAGCAAATTTAATCCGATTTTTAATTGAACCTTAATTAAAATTAAAGTCTATTTTAATTAATTATTAAAATATTGACTATTAATTATTTAAATAAAAAAAACAGAAGAAACTCAAGAGGAATTTTGATAATTTAACTGTTATTTTAATTGACATAAGTTAGTTAAACCTTTTTGAAGGAAAAAGCATGCTAACCCTGCGATAAATTATGTTCAAATTATTGCTGGAAATAATAATCAAAAATTATTTTAGAAATATCTGCAATAATTTTTTCATTGGTCTCGAATTCTTCTTTACTATTGGATACAAAAATTGTTAGGGCAATGTGCTTGCCATTAGGTAGAGCGATTATTCCAACATCATTAACCGCTGCTCTAATCCCATGCTTATCAGTGCCAGAGGTACCTGTTTTATGAGCAACTACAATACCTTCTGGCAAATTTCCTTTTATTCGCATTGGGCTATTACTGCTTTCAATCATTAAATTTATCAGAAATTTAGTACTAGAATCGGAGAGACATTTACCCTTATAAAAACTACTTAGCAAGCTACTCATAGCCAAAGGAGAGCAGTAGTTGGTGTATTGAATAGGCCAAGCCTTGGTCATTTCATATTCAGTAGCTACAATTTGAATGTCTTTTACATTTAATAAATGGATAAAATCATTTGCCTGCTTAATTCCGATAAGGCCAAATAAAATATCGCAAGTATTATTGTCGCTTTTTGATACGGTGTATTCCAATAATTCAGCAATGGTAACATCGATATTTCCTTTTGGATATTTATCCATCAATGGACTCCATGTTTTTTTGCGTAAATCGGATGGAGCAATATGGATTTTTTGATTTAAAGAAAGTTTACCTTTATCAACCTCATTTAATACAGCCATTGCTAAAGGAAATTTATAGACGCTTTGCATAGGGTATTGAAAATCGTTGTTGATTGAAATGGTGTCGGTAGACTCCAATTTAATTATAGAAATACCAATTTTAGCCTTGTATGGCTTGATAAAATTAATAATTTTAGATTCAAGAATAGATTGGTCGCTAAGGTTAGACCTTTTGCTGGTATCAGTGAATGAATCTATTGTAGTATTGGCTTGCGATTGACAAGTTTTGCTAAAAAGAAAATATGATATTAAAAATAGAAATTGAAATCTCATTTTAGCAAATCAAGCAATTATTCCGAATGTCTTTTATATTTAATAGAGAATCGAATGAGTGATTTAGAACAAACCGTTCAATTCAGCTTCAATCTTATTGATAACAAAATTGGCATCCGTGCTATCACTTTCGAAATCTAGTTCATCAATATCAAGTATTATTAATTTACCAGTTTTATAAGTAGAAATCCAAGCCTCGTATCTTTCATTTAATCGTTTTAAATAATCCAAGCGAATACTGTCCTCATAATCTCTGCCACGCTGCTGAATTTGTTTGACCAAGGTTGGTATTGAACCACGAAGATAAATTAATAAATCAGGTGGTTGTATCATGCTATTAAGTGAATTATAAAGGGAAATATAATTGTCAAAATCTCGCGTACTCATTAGGCCCATCGCATGAAGGTTAGGTGCAAAAATACAGGCATCTTCGTAAATGGTTCTGTCTTGTATTACAGTTTTGTTGCTTTCGCGTATTTTTCTAACATTGTTGAATCTTACATTTAAAAAATAGACTTGTAAATTGAAACTCCAACGCTGCATGTCTTCGTAAAAGTCACTGATGTATGGGTTGTCGTCCATATCTTCTAGTTGAACATCCCAATTGTAATGTTTTGCCAGCATATTGGTAAGTGTTGTCTTCCCGCTTCCTATATTACCTGCTACAGCTATGTGCATTACCTTATTTTGTGTCTTGGCCATTATGATGCAAACTTATTGGTTTTATTGCTAAAAATTTATTTTAAAATCAAAAATGTGGAAATCTAAATTATTTTATTGTCAATGAAATGAATATTCGCACCTTTGTTTTTTAATTATATGCAATTAATAAAACTTCTTAAAACCTATAATTTCCCTCACTTCATGAATGGTTTTTCCTGAACTTGCATGGGCTTTTTCAGCACCTTGTTTTGCAACCTTGCTCAGCAACTCATTGTTATTTAAAAGCGAGGCGATTTTATCTCTGAAAGGTGCAATAAAGATTTCCATATCATCTGCCAATTGTTTTTTCATATCCCCAAAACGAATTGTTCCATCGTAATAAGTAGTTTCAAAATGGGCTATATTTTCTTTTGATGAAACCAAAGCCATTAATTCAAATAAATTTTGAACGGCGCTCGGCTTGGCAGAACCAACTTCGCTTGGCTTGTCTACCACACTTGTAACAGCCTTCATAATTTTTTTTCTTAGAATATCAGCATCATCGCTCATGTAAATATTGTCAAACTCACCCGCGCTCTTACTCATTTTACCACTATCTGTCAGACCAGGGATTTTAACAAGTTCATCGTTAAAATTATAGGCAAAAGGTTCTGGAAAATAATCAATATTGTATAAACGGTTAAATCTATTGGCAAAGGTCCTTGACATTTCTAGATGTTGTTCTTGATCTTTACCAACAGGTACTTTATTGCCTTTGTGCAATAAAATATCTGCAGCCATTAAAACTGGATAAGTTAATAATCCTGCATTCACATTATCAGGATGACTTCGTACTTTTTCCTTAAAGGAAGGTACTCTCTCCAATTCACCCTTATATGCATTCATATTTAAGAACATATATAGCTCCGCAGTTTCTGGTAAATCACTTTGCAAATACAAAGCGCATTTTTCAGTATCTAATCCCAATGCAATGTATTCTGCCAACACTCTCTTGACAGATTGGTGCAGATCACTAGGAGTGGGATGCGTAGTTAAAGAATGATAATCTGCAATAAAAAAATAGCATTGATTTTCATTTTGCATTCTCAAAAAATTCTTAACCGCACCAAAATAATTACCTAAATGCAATTTGCCCGTTGGCCTTACGCCGCTCACTACTATGTCCATTTTTTAATCTCTATTGAGAAATGCAAAAGTAAGTTATCACTTTCACTCGTGCAATGATGACCTAATTAATTCACTGTAATAGCCATTAGAGGCAAGCAAATATTCATGGTTACCATATTCTACAACCTCACCTTTGTTTAATACCAAAATCCGATCTGCATGCTTAATGGTGGAAAGGCGATGGGCAATTACGATACTAGTTTTTCCTTTTAATAATTCTAGCGTAGCTTTTTGAAGAATATGTTCTGTTTCAGTATCCACAGAGGATGTGGCTTCATCCAGAATTAAAACTGATGGGTTAAAAACCATTGCGCGAATAAAGGAAATTAATTGCCTTTGACCCAATGATAAGGTATTACCACGTTCCATAACTTTATAATGATATTGTTCGGGCAACTGCTCAATAAACTTATGTGCACCAATTTTTGCCGCTGCACTTCTTATTTCCGCTTCAGTTATCTCCTTTTGATAAAGCCTTATATTATCAATAATACTTCCACTAAATAAAAAAACATCTTGTAATACCACTGCAATTTGTCTTCTCAAATGATCTAATTGGTAATCTTGTTGTGGTATACCATCAATTAAAATTTCACCCTTATTAATAGGGTATAAACGGCTTAAAATATTAATTACAGAAGACTTTCCTGCGCCCGTTGCGCCAACGATAGCAAGAGATTTACCGGGTTCGATTTTTAAGTTTATATCTTTTAAAACGTATCTGTCTTCATTGTAAGCAAACCAAACATTTTTAAATTCAATTTCACCATTTATTTTTCGAGTGATATGCCCTTCATTTTTGTCAACTGTATCAGTATCTAACAATTTGAAAATACGCTCTGCAGCTACTATTCCCATTTGAATATTATTAAACCTATCGGCCAATACCCTGATGGGTCTAAAGAACATATTGATGTATAAGATGAAGGCGGTGATAGTTCCGAAATCAAACAATTGTTGTCCAATAATTTGTCGGGTTCCCCACCATACCAACAATCCAAGAGAAATAGAGGTTATCACTTCTATTACCGGAAAGAATACGGAATAATATAAAACACTTCTATCATTGGCCTTGTAATGTTCTTTATTAATCAATTTAAATTCATCAGAAACATTTTTCTCTTGATTAAATATTTGCACCAATTGCATGCCTGTTAAATGCTCTTGAATAAATGTATTTAAACTTGCAACGGCTGTTCTTACATCTTCAAATGCCGACTTTACTTTTATTCTAAAAAGGTGCGAAGCATAAAATAGCAGCGGTAATACACTAAGAGATACTAGGGTTAACTTCCAATCTATTGCAAGCATGAACAAAGTAATCATGATGATTTGAAGAATATCTCCTATGATAGTAATAATGCCTTCTGCAAATAACTCGGCCAGCGTTTCTATATCACTCACCGCTCTTGTAACCATAGTGCCAACAGGTGTCGCATCATGGTAACCAAGTTTACTTTTTATTAAATGCTGATAAACCTTTAATCTTAGTTTTTTAACCACGTTCTGCGCAATCCAACCAGTAATATATTCATTAAAAAACTGAAGAATACCACTCAACAAAATAACGACTAAAATGATACTGCAAATGAAAATTAACCCCTTTAAATCTCCAAGTCCCGCATAATGGTTAATGGCTTTTTCTATCAGCCATGGACGAATAGGAGAGAGTATGGCCAATAAAATAGTGGTGGTAACAGCTATCCTTATTTTGTTTCTGAAATCAGTTGTTAAATTCAATACTTTTCGAAGTATTGAGAAATTAATAGTTTTAGAAGTTCCTTTTGTATCAGACATTAAAATCAAGTGCGAAAATAGAATTTAATAAGCATCTAATTAATGAATTTAAGAATTAACTTATTAAAATTTATTAACCATAAATAAAACTGAGATAATATTTTGCGTTTATTGAAATGATTTATTCATAACAATGTCTTTTAAGTATTTGTATTTTTATGTGTCAGTCGGTACATTTGGCATAAGTATTGAAAACACTCTGATACAATATTATATGCAATTTAACAAAAACTCGCTGTTTGGCGGAAGAATAGAAGGTGATGATGCAGAGGGAGGTGACTTATTCCCACTTTTCTCTCAGCAGGAAGAAAATGAAAGCAATAAACAATTGGTGCCTGAAAGTCTGCCAATTTTACCGATTCGCAACACTGTACTATTTCCTGGTGTCGTGTTTCCAATTACTGTTGGCAGAGATAAATCAATCAAATTAATTAAGGATGCCAATAAAGGAGATAAAATTATTGGTGTTTTTTCTCAAATAAATCCAAATACAGAAGAGCCTGAAATAAAGGACTTGTATACTATTGGCACAATGGCACAGATTATTAAAATTTTGCGCATGCCAGATGGCAACACGACGGTCATTATTCAAGGTAAACGCAAAATTAATTTGGGTGAAGAAATTAGCAACGAACCTTATTTAAGAGCCAAAGTAACTGCCATAGAAATAAAAGAAGAAAAAAGCGATAAAGAGCTAAAAGCTTTGATGAGCAATATAAGAGATACCGCCTCAGAGAATATTCAATTATCTCCGAATATTCCAAGTGAAGCTAATTTTGCTCTTAAGAATATCGATAGCGATAATTTTCTTGTGAGTTTTATTGCTTCAAATCTTAATATTTCTGTTGAAGATAAACAAGTTATTTTAAATGCGGAGACACTAAAAGAAAGAGCCAATCTGGTATTCGAACATTTATTCAAAGAAAATCAAATGTTGCAATTGAAAGATCAAATTCAAAGCAAAGTGAAAATTGACTTGGATAAGCAGCAAAAGGAATATTTTCTTCACCAGCAAATTCGTGCAATTCAAGAGGAATTAGGGCAGGATAGTCCAGATAAAGAAATTGAAAATTTGCGCGACCGAGGAAATAAGAAAAAATGGAGTAAAGAAATACACGGAGCATTTAACAAAGAATTAGACAAGTTAATGCGCATTAATCCTGCCAGTCCAGATTATTCGGTAAGTTTAAACTATGCCCAAACATTATTGGAATTACCTTGGGGCGATTACACCAAAGATAATCTCGATTTAAAGAAGGCGCAAAAAGTATTAGATGCGGATCATTTCGGGTTAGAAAAAGTTAAACAAAGAATACTTGAATATCTTGCCGTTATTAAGTTAAAAGGCGATTTAAAAAGTCCAATTATTTGTTTATACGGACCTCCTGGTGTAGGTAAAACTTCATTAGGTCGCAGTATTGCAAAAGCGCTCGGACGCAAATATGTGCGTGTTTCTTTAGGTGGTTTGCACGATGAAGCTGAAATTAGAGGTCACAGAAAAACCTATATTGGCGCCATGCCTGGAAGAATTATTCAGAATTTAAAGAAAGTAAAATCAGGGAATCCTGTATTTGTATTAGATGAAATAGATAAAGTAGGCAATGATTTTAGAGGCGATCCATCTTCCGCATTATTAGAAGTTTTAGATCCTGAACAAAATACAACCTTCCACGACAACTATTTGGAATTAGATTATGATTTAAGCAAAGTTATGTTTATTGCAACGGCAAATTCCTTAGATAGTATTCAACCAGCTTTGTTAGACAGGATGGAAATTATTGAACTAAGTGGTTATACAGTTGAGGAGAAAATTCAAATTGCTCAAAAGTATTTAATCCCTAAACAAAGACAAATGCATGGTGTTAAAACAAGTCAATTTAAACTATCTGATAAGGTTTTGGAAAGTGTAATTGAAGAATACACTCGCGAAAGTGGTGTGAGAAATTTAGAGAAAAAAATTGCATCATTGGTTAGGCATAAAGCCATGCGAATTGCATCAGATGAAATCTCAGATAATACCATGACTATTGAAGAGATGCAAAAGATTTTAGGTGCAGAAAAAATGGATAAAGAAATTTATCAGGACAATGAAACTGCAGGCGTGGTAACTGGCTTGGCTTGGAGCCCTGTAGGTGGAAGCATTCTATTTGTGGAGAGCACACTTACACGTGGCAAAGGAAGTATGATATTAACAGGTAAACTTGGTGATGTAATGAAAGAGAGCGCAACAACTGCCATGACTTTTCTAAAAGCCAATGCAGATTATCTTAATATCGATTATAAAGTATTTAATCAGTGGGATGCTCATATTCACTTTCCAGCTGGAGCCATTCCTAAAGATGGACCAAGTGCAGGTATCACTATTTTAACATCCTTAGCCTCTTTATACACTCAGCGAAAAGTAAAACCTTTTTTAGCCATGACTGGTGAAATTACTCTAAGAGGAAGGGTATTGCCAGTTGGAGGTATTAAAGAAAAAATACTAGCCGCTAAAAGAGCTGGTATTAAAGAGATTATTATGTGCCATGAGAATAAAAAAGATGTAGAAGATATTCCACAACAATATTTAAAAGGCGTTAAATTTCATTACGTAGGCAAAATGTTGGAGGTATTAGATCTTGCATTGATGGATGAAAAAGTGAGTAAACCACTCAATATGGAAATTATAAAAGAGGAGAAAAATTAATTTGTTGATTTGATGGTGGACTAATTTAATGATGAACTTAACAAAAGTTATTCTATTTTAGTTTCAGATTAAAAAGTATCAAATTTTCAATATTAGTCTACTTTAGTTTAAATATTTCCCTTATTTTTTCTGTAGTTATTTGCTCCTTATGAAACTTGCGGGTGTAAATTTTGTTATCGCCTATCGGTGTTAACACCAATGAGTCACCATCAATAAATTTATAAATATAATTCTCATTACACATATTTAAGGTGTCCGATTTTAGGGTGTAATGAAATAAGTAACCCTCCCCAAAAATAGTACAGTTTTAAAAGTTACAAAAAGTAATTAATTTTGAACCGACTAATATGGGAAAATCAAAATTTACAGTAGTGCAAATTTTCAAAGTATCAAATTAAAGGTTTCCCTCAAGGTAATCTGTCATGTTATCCCAATAAAATTGATACCAACCACTATCCAGGGCATCATATTTCTCTGCAGGAACATCTGTTTGCGTAAAGGTCATTTTAGTGCCATCTTCGCTTGGTTCAAATAAAAATGTACAAGTGGAATAATGGTCCTCAGGCCATCCATCTTCCGCAAATTGCCACGCTTGAACAATTTTTTGACCTTCAATTAATTCAATATTATAACCTTGGCAATACCCTTCAAAAACATCAAATTCTCCGTCAATGTCGCGAGACATTGTCGCTTCGCTGCCAGTAATTTCACTGTGTAATTCCTCATCCATTATTAACTCGTAAACCTCCTTTGGCGTGCCTGCAAATTGAACTGTATGTTGAATGGTTCTTGTTTCCATGATTTTTATTTAATTAAAATTTTTACAAACTTACAGTTTTTATTTTCCAAAAGAATACTAAAAAAGCCCTGAAATTTATCAGAGCTTTTTCTATTAAAGTGAAATAATCCAGTGTTAATATTTTATTATTTTTTGATTTTTAATAATTGCTCCATTAGTTATATCCAAACATTTGAGATGATATATTCCCGCAGACAAAGCGCTCACATCTATGGTGTCTCCATTTGTGTAGGGTTGATTAATTATTCTTTTACCATTTAAATCAAATATTTGAACTACTACATGAATGTTTGCAGGCAAATTAATATTGAGAATAGCATGACATGGATTCGGATATACATTTAAATAGAAATGCGAAATACCACTTAAATTACTTTGCTTTGGTTTAGTTTTTAGCCAATTAACTGAGCTTGCCATTGTATCATTAGGCGTAAAATCATAGCTTACTAGAGGAAATCCTATACTTGCATCATTGGTCCAGTATTGATGTTGGTAGGAGGTATCTGCTTTGAGATTGCCCAATTGTAATGTATTTAAAAGAACTGTTGGTACACCTATCCAAATACCATTGGTCTTCATTTCTACTCGCATTCTTGTAATGTCTCTAATAGTTTGTAGTAAGGCGTTAAATGTACCAAGTGGGGTTATTATCTGTCCCCAGCCATCAACGTTTGAAGTGGTATTGTAATCTGCCTTTAATCGAATAGAATCAATAAAGGGATATGGACCAGTTGAATCCAAATCCTTACCTACAAAAAATTGATCCACAGGTATTAAAATACTACCTGCAAAATTTGTGTTGTAGGTGCTTGGCATTGTAAATATGGTTTTAGAAAACTTGTTTATCTCTACGGCGCCATTGTTAATGCCATAACTACCCTCAATATTTAATTGAGAATTTGTAATATTGATGTAACTGTAAAAGCTATCATCAGAGCTATTAATAGAGGCTAAATTTGCAGAAGGAAAATTTGCATGGCCAGGATACCACTCTGCATTGCCAAATCTAATTGAATTAATAAAATTTGATTTTAATTTAGAAAAGTCCCAAGATTTATTAACACCAGTGCTTTGTATTTTAAATCCATTTGTATCAGTTGACTGCACAAGTACTTGTCCTGAAATAATTAAATGACTTCTGTCTACTGTTATTTGCGAATGCAATATATAGCTATAAAAATGGGTCATAATAACGGTTAAAATGTATTTTTTCATAATTATTACAAAGATATGAGGTTTATTTAAATCTATGCACTTCCTACCTGTTAGATTATATTCGTTTTGAGACAATTGCAGCTTTTTTGTCCCAAAAAAAGGAGCTTACCTAAATAAGCTCCTTTTTATAAAAAATCTAAGACTAATATTTACTAATTTTTTGAACTTTTAGAACCGTATTAGAAGGCTTATCAATGTATTTTAAAATATAAACACCTGATAAATATTTAGAAACATCAATTACAGAACCATTTTCAACTTTAACAGATTCTATCAATAAACCGCGTATATCGTAAATATTAAGTTGTGTGTTTGAATTGCTTGGCAAAGCGACTTTAAATGCACCAAAACAAGGGGAAGGGTAGGCAGTTATATTGTTGTATATGGTTTGAGTTGATAGGTTACTGGCTTTTGTCTGTTGGGCAACCCATGAAAACGTGTTGGAGGAGGTGTCTCCTTGTCCGTAATTGTATGAAACTAGAGGCATGCCAACATTGGCATCATTGGTCCAAAAAGAAATATTATTGCTAGTATCTGAACTTTGTCCAAAGCCTAAAAGTGAAATTAAAATCCCTGGCATTGTTTTCCATGTTCCATTCGTAAGCATTCTAAAGTTTTTTAAGGATGAAATGGTGATAAAATTTTGTCTCAAAACTAGGTAAGTACCAATTGGACTTTTTAGTGTTCCATAACCATCAATTTTTGAATCAAATTTTAAATTAACTACAAAACTAATAGAATCTATCGTTGGCGTTGGACCAGCTCCATCCGGGTCAATACCCAATTCCATAGCCCCTTGATCAATATCTGTTGTAGATACATAATTAGAATTGTAGGTAGATGGTAAAGATAACACCTCATATTTAATGTTTTGAACAGTTGCAATGCCATTGTAAATACTGTAAGTTCCTAAAAAATTAACAGCAGCATCAGTTACACTCATAAAATCATAAGAGCTGTCTTTTTTGTGATTATAAGAAGCTAAATTAGCAGTAGGGAAATTACTAGCTCCTAAATACCATTGTGATGCACCATAAAAAGCGGTGTCTCTACTTTCTTCTTTTAAATTGGTGAAATCCCAAGAGAAGTTACTGCCATTCTTAGGTAGAGCATAAGTATTAGTATCATAAGCCTGAATAATCATTTTACCAGAAGAAACAATATGTGATTTGTTAATTGTAATTTGTGCTGTTAAGTTGCTAAACATTGCACTTAAAATAGTTCCGAAAAGTATTATTTTTTTCATGTTGTCAAATATATATATTCTTATACGCAACAGAATAATAAAAGTTACAAGACACCTGTTTTTTGGATGAAAAAAGTATTTTTGGCTATTAAATGAGTAGAATGTTAATAATCCCTAAAACAATAAGGCCTTTATAGATATAATTAATGGCCTTGAATTTTTCATGTTTCATCAACCATAAATTCAGTACAATAAGCACTAAGCTAAAAATAATGAAATAATTGCCCATTTTAAGTCCGTAAAATGCCAAGATACTAATGCCACAAAAGAAAGAAAGTGCCATGATAAATGCACTGAAGTAAAGTGCTTTTTCAATACCCAACATTACTGGAATTGAAGTTATTTGTATCACCACATCACCTGTGTAATTTTCGAATTGTTTAATGAGCTCACGCGTATAAATAAGACTCATAAAGAATACGCCATAAATAAATATAAAATCGTAAAATTTATAAAAGTGCAAAACAATTGCAAAGAAGGAAGTAACACTTAAAATGGATGCAGCAAATTCCTTGATAAATGGCATGCGCTGTAATTTATGTGAGTATACCCATAATGCAAAAACAAATAGACAAAAGAAAATACCTATTTTGAGAGATGCGCTAAATGCGATTAATATCGAAATGAAATTAAATAAAATATAGAGATTTAAAGTTGTCTTTTTACTAATTAAACGATTGAATAAAGTTTCATGTGGTCTGTTAATTAAATCTTTTTCGAAATCATAAAAATTATTGATTATGAACCCAGCAGCGATGCTAAAAATAGAGGCAAAAACAATTGCATGCAGTTTTAAATCATATATTAATTTAGTATAAGAATATCCAGAATGCATGGCAATTGCATATGCGGATAAATATTGTGCTACAACAGTTAAGAGAATATTGTACCATCTAACAGTTGATAGTAAAGCAATCCATTTCAATGCTAATGGTTTTTGAGCGACCAATTTAGCAGATACGGGCATGATGAATTAAAATTTATAAATAACCTGAAGATTTTGACCTTTCAATTTATCTTTGGCTTGTTCGAAATTTTCTGTGAATCCGAGTATAAAACCACCACCACCACTACCACAAAGTTTTAAATAATAACTATTGGAGTCTATTCCTTCTTTCCAAAGTTTTTTGAAATTGTCTGGAATCATAGGGCTGAAATTGTCATATACCAATTGTGAAAGATTTTTTAATGATTTAAATAATGGCTTAAAATCCTTCTTCAAAAAGGCTTCAATACATTCATCATTGTATTTTTTGAATTGATGTTTAATAAGGTTTCTAAATCCTTCGTGCTTACATTTTTCAAGAAATATCGATACCATGTTTTGGGTTTGACCAGGAGATCCGGAATTAAGCAAGAATATGGCCCCTTTCCCTTCAGCATTGGGTTCTGGTAATCCAACGGTATTTAAATCTGTTTTAGATTTAATAAGAATAGGAATATTAAGGTAGCAAATTAGTGGGTCCAAACCAGAACTTTTGCCATGAAAAAATGACTCTAATTTGCTAAAAATTTGCTTTAATTTAAAAATTTCATCGCCACTTTGATTTTTAACTATTTCAATTTTGTTTGTAGAATATTTATCATAAACAGACGCCACTAATGCACCCGAACTGCCAACGCCAAATCCTTGAGGAATGCTGCTATCAAAATATAATCCTTTGTCAAGATCTGATTTCAATGCTAATAAATCAAACTTACATGGAAGTTCATCGTTTTTTTGCAATTCAAAAAGATATTGATAAAAAGAAGCAATATCGGTATTTGAATTGTCTGAGTAAAGATCCTTTCTGCCGTCAATTTTAAGAGCTCCTTTAAATTGGTTGTATGGAATAGAGAGACCCATAGAATCTTCTATGATACCATATTCGCCAAATAATAAAATCTTGGAGTAAAAAAGTGATTGTTTAAGCATAGTTTATTTTTTTAGGACCCATTCCAATTTCGTTGCAAAAATACAAACCATTCTGACAATATCCTATCAATTCATTCTTCACAAATTTTTGAACTTGTTCATTATCCTTGGCACTTGCTATTAAATGTACATTGGCACCTGCATCCAATGTAAATAACAATTCACAACCAGTTTGGTTTCTATAATCCCATATTTTCTCTATTACGGCTAATGTATTGGGTTTAATCAGTATAAATGGAGTAGGAGAAGTCATCATTAACGCATGTAACATGAGTGCTTCACGCTCCACAAGATGAATAAAGGCCTGCATATCACCTGTTTTAAGAATATTTAGCAATTCAATAGTATTATCCGCTGCAATTGTATACCGATGTTCAGCAAAAGGATGATTTTTAAGCAATGCATGGCCCTGAGTGCTTGAAACAGATTTCTTCCCCTTTTCTATTATCAGAATTGTATCTGTAAGATGTCTAAAGTTTTCATGAATTTCACTTTCTAAATGAATAGCATATTCATCTGCACTATTTTCACAGACAATTGTTTTACCCCATAAATTATAACCACCATAAACACTTCTACAAGCACTTCCAGATCCAATTCTGGCCCAGTTTGAGGCCACTTGAAAGAAATTACTTAATGGTTTAATTTCTATTTGTTCATGAAGAGAGCAAAGGCACAGTGCTATAGCAGAAAAGGCAGAAGCAGAGGATGCAATGCCACTGCTGTGTGGAAAGGTATTGTCGGAATGAATGATTAAATGATAAGAATTTAACCAACTAAAAGTGCCAACGGCTTTTTCAAGGTATGCTTTAATTTTATCTGCAAATGCTTCATTCAGCTGGTTCTCGAAGTAAAATTCAAGTGAGATGCCAAGTTGCTCAATATTTTCTACAGCAACAATAGATGTTTTGGTAACGGCATTATTTAGAGTAAAACTGATAGAAGGATTGGCAGGTGATTGGAAATCCTTTTTTCCCCAGTATTTCACCAAGGCTATATTAGATGGGCTTTCCCAACCAACTTTTATTTCTTTAATTTGTGTATTCATGCTTCTGTAAGAATCATCTCGTTAAAAGTCTTAATCTTATAGTATCCTTTATCTTTAAAATAATTGATGGTATTATCTCCGGTGGCCAAAATATAATCTCCGCCCCAAGCACCAAGACTTTTAATTGTTCCTTTGAAATCAGAAAAGTCGGTCAACTTAATGGATGTTCTGCCCAAGGCCGCACCAACTTCTTCTTCTGCTATCTCCAATAATAGGCAAAATTCAAAATAATCATTGGTATGTGTTAATAATTTACTTACCCTAGTTAATTCTTCCAGTTGTCTTTGACTAAATTGAGGTCTGTGTTTCAATTTTTCTATTTCGTTTCGGGAATTTTGTTTTTTATTAAGGTGAACAAAAAACAGCTGATTATTAAAAGGTTTATTCCAATGAAAAGTTTCAACTGTAGGTATTTGGTGATTTACTTGATAGAGCAATGGCTGTTGGAGTTGAGCAATAGCAACATCAAAGCCGCTCCCTTTAAAGGCGTTAAAGTGCAATTTAAATACATCTGTATTCGACCAAAGTGCCAAGTTATGTGTAAGTGTAGAACTGCTTCCAAGTCCTTCTTCTCTTTCAAATTCAAGTTTAGTTTCTATTTTATAACTTTCGTTTGTATTCAAGAACAATGGATTTAAAGCTCGCGCAGTAATTAAAAACCGAATTAACTGTATGGCAATTGTCATATCTGTAGCCTCAATAATATTAAAATGAGGCAAGCCTATTTCGGCAGAAAACCAACATTCATCTAATGCATCAAAACTCTGCCAATGAATTATTGCGCCACTGCGGTCATCAATTTTTTCGACTGTTAGATACTGACCTTGACGTGTAGGAAGCGCCAATGCTGTTGCACCTTGGAGAACTGCATATTCTCCACACAACATAAGCTTACCACAACTATAATAGGTTTGAATCAAAGGTCTTTTTAAGTGATTTATGATTTTGCAATTATTTTTGGAACTTCAATACCACGGATTTTACAGAAAATTTCCACGGCGGCACTATGGCTAACAATTTTATCTTTAAAATAATGAACAATTTCATTTTTCTCTGCTTCTGTTGCTTCTAATTGATTTAAAATATTAAGCAAGTGCATTTTCATGTGGCCCTTTTGAATACCAGATGTAACCAATGACCGCAAAGCTGAGAAGTTTTGTGATAAACCAACAACAGCTGCAATCTTCATTAATTCTTGTGCATTTGGATTACCAAGCATTTGCAATGCAAATTTTACCATCGGGTGTAAGCCTGTTAAACCGCCAACTGTTCCAAGTGCTAAGGGTACTTCTATCCAAAAATGAAAGTATCCGTCTTTAATGGCTGCATGTGTTAAACTTTTATACTGACCAGATTTTGATGCATAGGTATGTGCACATGCCTCAACGGCTCTAAAGTCATTGCCAGTTGCGATAATCACACTGTCAATGCCATTCATAATACCTTTATTATGGGTAGTGGCTCTGTAAGGTTCTATTTCTGCAATGCGGACAGCACGACAAAATTTTTCGGCAAATTCTTTGCCCGAAATATCACCTTCGTCTAAATCTTCCAACTTCGCACTTACTTCGGCTCTTACGATACAGTTTGGGGTATAGTTGCTAAGAATGCACATAATAATTTGCAATTCTTTCTCATCCTCAGCCAACAAATCGGTATTTTCAATTTCTAATCTTAATACTTTTGAAAATTCCTCCAACACAGAATTTATAAAGTTAGCCCCCATGCTATCACAAGTATCAAATGTTGCTTTTAATTGATAGTAGCCTGGTTCATCTATGGTTTTATTAACTAATTCAATATCAAGAATACCACCACCACGCAATTTCATATTTTTGGTAATAGAGGAGGTCTGACTGTAAAACAAAGGTTTTATATCATTGAAAAATTTCTGCAATTTTTTTTCATTAGTTCCATTCCAAATAAAATGTACATGTCCAATTTTTTCAGTCCCAATAATAGTGGTTTGAAAACCACCTCTTTCTAACCAAAAATTGGCCCCTTTGGCTGCAGCAGCAACAACAGAGCTCTCCTCTATAGCCATTGGAATACAGTAATTTTTGCCATCAATTTTAAAATTTGGAGCTACTCCGAAGGGTAAATAAAAATTTGTTATAGTATTCTCAATAAATTCATCGTGTAGTTTTTGAACTGCAGGTAAATTATGCCAATAGCTCTTTAAAAATTCTATTGCTTGTTCATTCCCATCCAAATAATTGGAGACAATCCATTCGATTTTGGCTTCTTTGCTTAATTTTGAAAATCCTTTTATTGTTGGCAAAACTGTAATTTTAAATATTTAAAATGGTATTGATGTTTCTATCGCAGGGTCAAATAATTGTAACAAGTTTGCAGTCCTTTGCGCTGCAATTCACAATAAGATTGAAGTGTTTCATAATCGCCAGTGGCATATTTAAGAAATGCCGAAGCCTGAGCGTATATCGCATTCACGTTGGCTTTTTGAATGAGGTAATAACCATCTAAATAATCTTTGATACCACCACTTATAATTAAATTTTGACACAAAGCCTTGTCTCCAAGAAACGCAAATGCATCATTGGCAAAATTTACCATTTCGTCTGCCGTGTGACCTATTTTAGTGATTGGTAGCAATTGTTCTTTAATAGCTTCTGTTTGTCTCAATAATTCAAGTGTTGCAAAGTTAGTACCCCCATGCGCACCAAACTCTATGGCCTCGATAGGGAGCTGTAATAATTCTATAAAGGACTTGGGCCCGAATCCTTGCCCAACTTCTTTTATAATTAATTTATAGTTAATTTTATCTAATAGTCTTTTTATGGTTTCAATGGGCGCGCTGTGTATGAAATCTCCCTCTGGTTGCAACCATTCCTGTAATGGATTTACATGAACTATTAGTCCATCTGCATCTAATTTGTGAATTAAATCATGTAGAAGGTTTAATTTATTTTCCTCAATTAATTCTTCAATTTGAGCAATTCCTAGATTAGCGAATAAAGGTTGATCATTCCCTAAATAAGGTCGGATATTAAAATCATCGAAATAGGTTGAATCGTCAAGAATAATGCGACAACTACCGAGTCCAATGCCCATGCCAAATTCTTTGCATGCCATTGCCAAATTGCGGTTGATAATTCCAGCCATCTCAGTACCGCCTGTCATGCTGCTAACCCACAATGGCAAATTTAAAGTCTTAGAAGCGATGTCTTTTGTGGGTATAATGGTATCATTTGGGTGGGCAATTAAAAAAGGTTCGTAATAAAATCGAGAATCTACACCAAATGTTTGGGATTGAAATGCCAGTTCTATATGGTCTTTTTTACGATTAGAAGTTTGATTTGTTTCCAAAAATTATTGACTATCAATATTAACCACAAAAATAAGCTTTTGTTTTTTATAAGAACCCATTTCAACAAAAAAGACGATTTTATTGTTAAAATCGTCTTTTAAAATAAGGATAATCTTTACTATATTTTAGACTGCAGAAGCATTGTATCGTTAATACGTTTTTCGGCCAGTTTAATTGCAGCCAATTGAGTGTTAATATTATCTTCTTCAGATTTAGAATAAATATTTAAGACAGTATTGTAAATGTTTTCGGTTTGAGCAAAAGCTATTTCCCTAACATAACCATTGTATTCAGAGTAAACATTAATCAAACCGCCTGCATTGATAAGAAAATCTGGAGCGTAATAAATGCCTTTAGCCCTTACCATATCTCCATGGATATTGTCATCTTCCAATTGGTTATTAGCGGCACCTGCAACAATTTGACATTTTAGTTTTGCAATATTTTCTGTATTTAATATAGCGCCTAGAGCACATGGTGCAAAAATATCAACATCTTGTTCAAATATAGCTTCAGGCTTAACAATAGTGGCTTTATATTTTTCTGCTGCAGTTTTTAAGCCACTTTCAAAAATATCAGTTGCTGTAATGATGGCACCATCTTTATGTAATAATTCAATTAAATGCAAACCAACTTTACCGGCACCTTGAACGGCAATTTTTTTACCAGTTAGGCTGTCATTGCCAAAGGCTTTCTTTGCACTTGCTTTAATACCCATGTAAACCCCATAGGCAGTTACAGGACTTGGGTCGCCTCCGCCACCCATTATTTCTGGCAAACCAACAACGTGTTCTGTTTCCATAGCCACATATTCCATATCTTTAGTAGTAGTTCCAACATCTTCGGCAGTAACGTACTTACCACCAAGATTCTCTACATAACGACCAAACTTGCGCATTAAGTGTTCCGATTTATCTTTCGCAGGATCGCCAATAATAACAGCTTTAGCCCCGCCTAAATTCAACCCACTAATAGCAGCTTTGTAGGTCATACCTCTAGATAAGCGCAAGGCATCATTAATTGCTTCGGCTTCTGTAGCATATTTCCACATCCTTGTACCGCCCAATCCAGGACCTAAAACGGTATTATGAATTGCAATAATGGCTTTTAAACCACTATGGTTATCTTGGCAAATTAAAACTTGCTCATGATCAAATCTGGCAACTTTGGTAAAGAGATCAAATTGAGTATCGGTTGAAGAAGCGTTCGCTAGGCTCATAAATTGTGATTAATTGTTTTTTTAATGGGTGCAAAAGTAATCATTTCTTGAATTAAATTAATTAGTTCCAATAAAAATATAAACATGTCTAAAATCCTCATGTATTTAATACTAGTAAATATTTAAAAGCTTTGTAATTTTAATATTAGTAGAAAATATCATTTGGAAAACTTAAACCAAATCTAATCAAGTATTCAATGCAAAATATTGTGAGTAAATTTTTTTAATATTATAGATTTGGAAATTTATAAGTTTGAAAACAATTTACTTACATTTGTTCAATCATTACTCAAGCCAAATTGAATTTTAAGAGCAATTTTTCCTTAATTGTGTTTGTAGTTTATTTAACGACAAATTTGAATGCTCAATATCCATTTTACAAAAATTATACAATAAACAATGGCCTGCTATCCAATAAAATATATAATATCTTGGAAGATAGAAATGGCTTTATATGGGTTTGCACGGAGCAAGGTGTTAGTAAATTTGATGGTATTGGTTTTACAAATTTCACCACTAAAAATGGGTTGCCTGATAATGAAGTCTTAAGTCTTTTTGAAGATGCTAAAGGTAGAATTTGGTTCAATGGCTTTAGCACGGAACCATGCTACTATCTCAATGGGAAAATTTATAATTCAGATAATGATGCTTTTTTAAAACGGATAAAAAAGTTTAAACCTAAAGGAATGTGTATTTCAATTCTAGTTCAAAAAAATAAGGGAATTGCTTTCTATATTGTTGAAAATAATAAAAAATTAATTATTAGCAAGGATGCAGAAGATATACAGTTCATCCAAAATTTGAACCTAACGCAATTATACCAATATTTATTATTTCAAGAAGAGAATAGATTTGAACTCCGCTCCGCATTGACGCTGTTGAAATGGACCAAGGGTGATACTGCCAAAATATTACTTTATCAAGGTGAACCTTGCAAGCAAAACTATATAGACGCCCCAACGGTCAATTTTGTTCACTGGATTAATTTAGAAAAGCATACGGTTATTCAAATTAATCGTAAAACCAATGATTCCACAAACATTAGTGTTGATCATGTATATAACAATTATTTTTGTACTCGAAATTTATCTGTTTTAACCGGAGATAGTTTATTTGTTGTATACTCTGATGATTTTACTAAATTGATTGAAAAGGTAAAACTGCCATTTAATTACGAGAGAATAATTATTGATAGGAAGGGAAATAAATGGCTAGGAAGTTTCGATAATGGACTTTATTTCATACGAAATAATGCACCAGTCTCCTACGATTTACCGACAGATAAATTGAAAGGAATCTTAAATATATGGAATTCCAAGGGAAAGATTTTTTTGGGTACAGAAACAAATGGTTTAATTTGTTTAAATGATACTGGAGAGATTGAGAGAATAATTAAAACCAAAGATTTAAAAAGGGTAAGAGGATACGGCTTTAATAAAACATATCAATTTTTAGGTGCGGATAAGGGATTGTACATGATGAACAATGATTTTTCAAATCTTAGAATTAAAAAGGAACAATCTGTAAAGGATATAGAGATAAGTGATAAAAAGGAAGTGCTTGTTGGATTCTCGGCCTATTCGGCAATTATAAAATACGATGGAGGAGATAGCTTAATACAGATTGATAATTTGAGGACAACTGCAATATGCAGACGCAATGAAAATGAAATTTGGTTGGGTGGACTCAATGGAATTCGCAAGAGCATAGAAACGGATAATGGCTATACCACCCAAGAACTCAAACTAAATACGCTGATTGACAACAGCCGTATTGTTGATATAAAAAAAGATTTAAGTGGGAATATGTGGGTTGCAACCGATCAAAAGGGATTGTTCTTTTGCCCAATTAAGGGACCTATTTTACATTTCACACAAGACTCTAGTTCCCAAAATAAATTAATGTCAGATGTGTGCCTTCAAATACTGATTTCTGATGACAACAGCATTTGGCTAGCTACTACAGAAGGTATTTCTGTTTTTAGGTATCCAAAAAGTGATAAATATTTATTTTCTGTTGCTAATTATACTATGCCAGATGGAATGCCTTCCAGAACCATCAATAGTATTAATTTTTTTCAAAATAAAATTGTTATAAGCGGTACCAATGGCTTGTATTATTTTAATGAATTCCCTATTCCGTGCAACGAAACCAGTGAAACTCTTATCACACAGATAAAAGTTAACTCCACGATTTATGATGAAGCCGACTTGGTTTTGCCATACAACAAAAATAATTTGATTATTTCTTATGCATCTTCGTTTATCAACTCAGGCCTTGTATACTTATTTAAATATAGAATTAGGGAATTAGGGAATAATTGGATACTCACCAATACACTCGAGGTGCCTCTGCTAGGATTAGAATCGGGTAACTATACATTTGAAATTGCGGCCATTAATTCTCAAGGACTATCGGGTAAGATAAAAACACTGAAATTTACAATTGCAACCCCTTGGTTCAAACAAACTTGGTTTATTTTATTAGTGATTATAATTGTTTCTTTATCAATTTTATATTATTATAAACTGACTAAGGAAAAAATAAATCTCAGCAAAGATTTAACCTTATTAAGACTTAGGATTTTAAGAGCACAAATGAATCCTCATTTTGTGTTCAACGCTTTAAGCAATATAAAAAATCTTGTTAAAATAAAGCAACTTGAAAGTGCAGAAGAATACATTGGCACTCTCTCTTTAATAATGCGAAAAAGTATCAACTATTCTGGAAAGGAATTTATTCAATTGAATAAGGAAATTAACTATACAAAAGATTATATTGAGATTGAAAAATTAAGATTTGCGGAGAAGTTTGATGTTTATTACACTATACAATTAAGTGAGGATGATTTGCAAGCAATCTTTGTCCCCCCCCTGATAATTCAGCCATTGGCGGAAAATGCCATCAAGCATGCTTTCAAAGGAATTAACTACAAAGGTAGATTGGAAATTAAAATTGAAAGACAATCAAATAGATTATTAAAATACTCGATTATTGATAATGGAAAGGGTTTTAATAATACTAAAGTTAGTATTCCTAATCATGGTCTTGGAATAACAAAAGAGAGAATTTCCATTCTTTATAGAGATTTTAAACATAAAGGTTTAATAAACATTCAATCCAATAATCAATATCATCAACAAGGTACATTGATTGAAATTTTACTTCCAATAATAATAGATTAAAATGCAAAAACAAAATATATTTATCATCGAAGATGAACTAAATAATAGGGATCTTTTAATTTCTTTACTCGATGAAAATTTTAGTAGTTCAGTAGAAATAATTGGATCTTCTGGCAGTATATTAGAATCTGAATTATTTCTCAAACAAAACAAAGTTGATATTTTGCTTTTGGATATTGAATTATCAGATGGACAGATATTCGAATTACTCAATAAAATTGAATTTCTGAAGTATA
Source organism: Bacteroidota bacterium (assembly GCA_025354385.1). Taxonomy (GTDB): domain Bacteria; phylum Bacteroidota; class Bacteroidia; order NS11-12g; family UBA955; genus JABMMZ01. Next base: position 88,861 of record JANXMZ010000055.1, on the reverse strand, counting down.
AACTCATTTTCACAACAGGTTATTCCGAGCATGCTATAAAGGCAATAAAATATGCCGCAGTAGATTATTTGTTGAAACCAATAAATACTTCTGAGTTAATTGCTGCAATGGGTAAAGTACTTAATGAACAATTAAGTTATAACCCCATTTTAGAAGATATTGTTAATAGAAAGCAATTTGACATAACTGAATATATTATCATTAATAGTACTAGTAAAGTTGAAAAAATCCCCATCGATCAAATTGTTTTTTTAAAAGCTGATGGTATATATACAGAAATCCATCATGGGTCTTCGTTAACAATTTCGAGCAAGCCAATAGGAATTTATGATGATATCTTACCAGAAGAAATTTTTTTCAGGTCTCACAAATCTTATATGATCAATAAAAATTTCATTAAAAAAATCGAAAAAGGTCGGGGATTGTTTTTAACCCTACACAATGGCAATGAAGTTCCAGTTGCAATAAGAAAGAAAGATGAGTTTCTGCAATGGTACTATGGCTAACCTTTAGATTAAATTTTTATATTATTACAGTGGTTTTAATCGATATATAATGTATTGTTAAAGTCTTTTATTTCTATACCTCAAAAATTAGCATTATTTTTGCACTTTCATGCTTACTTTAAATGAACTTTCATTCGACTTTGGTGGTCGTGTTTTATACAAAGACGTTAACTGGCAAATTAAACCAGGGGAACGCATCGGACTGGTTGGCCAAAATGGCACTGGTAAATCTACGTTGTTGCGTATAATTACCAATGAATATCAGCCTACAGATGGCAGTATCTCCAAAGCTAAAGATTGCACCATCGGATTTCTGAATCAAGATTTACTCAGTTATGAAAGCAATGAATCTATTTTCCATGTAGCGCTTCAGGCATTCGATAAAGCTCTAGAATTGCAAAAGGAAATTGATGAAATCATGGAACGTCTAGAATTTGATCATTCTGATGAAATTCTTAATCTGCTTGGCAATAAGCAAGAAGCATTTGAAGCACTAGATGGTTACAATATCCAGTTCAAAACAGAAGAAATATTAGAAGGTCTTGGTTTTAAAACCGCAGATTTGCAAAGACCTTTGCATGAATTTAGTGGAGGTTGGAGAATGCGTGTAATGTTGGCGAAATTGCTACTACAGAATCCTAAATTACTTTTGCTAGATGAGCCTACCAATCACTTAGATTTGCCATCTATTGAATGGATAGAAGAGTATTTGCAGTCTTTTGAAGGTTGTGTAATTATTGTTTCTCACGATCGATTGTTCTTGGATAAAATGGTAACTAAAATTGTAGAGGTAGCCAATAAACGTGTTTACCAATACACTGGCAATTACACTAAATTCTTAGAACTTAAGGCAGATAGAGATGATTTGCAACAGCGTGCCTTTGATAATCAGCAACAGTTTATTAAACAACAAGAAAAATTAATTGATCGTTTCAAAGCCAAAGCTAGCAAGGCGACCATGGCGCAGAGCAGAATGAAAATGCTAGATAAAATTGAAAGAATTGAAGAAGTTCAAAACGATGAATCGGTAATGAATCTTAGATTCAAAGTGCGCCAACAACCTGGTAAAATATTAATAACACTAAAAGATATTAGTAAACAATATGGAGAGCAAGTTATATTTAAACATGCCAATGCACAGATTTTAAGAGGTGATAAGATTGCTTTGATAGGCGCCAATGGAAAAGGTAAATCAACTTTGCTTCGCATTATTGATCAAAGTGAATCTGTTGATGGAGGTGAAGTGGAAACTGGTTATAATGTTGAAAAAACATTTTACGCCCAGCACCAATTGGAATCATTGAACATCAATAACGATATTCTAGAAGAACTTTCTCAAATGGGATCTAAGAAACTTGAGAGTGAATTGCGTTCCATATTAGGATGTTTTTTGTTTTCCGGTGATGATGTTTACAAGAAAATAAAAGTATTAAGTGGTGGCGAAAAAGCAAGGGTAGCCTTGGCTAAAACCTTGGTTGAAGAAGCCAATTTTTTATTATTAGATGAGCCTACCAACCATTTGGACATACAAAGTATGAACATTTTGATTCAGGCATTGCAGTATTTTGAAGGTACTTTTATAACAGTTTCTCACGACCGTTATTTTATATCGCAAATAGCCAATAAAATATGGTGGATAGAAGAAGATATTATTAAGGAATACGAAGGGGGTTACGATGAATGGAAATATTGGATGGCGCAACGCGATAAAACCAGAGCGATAGATGCGAAAGCAGCAGAGTCCAATAAAGTAATTGCCAAGCCCAGTTTAAACATTACCGAAACAGAAGGTAAAACAGTAGATAAACAAAAAAAGCAATTGCAGCTACAACTCAATGATATTGAAAAGGAGATAGAGCAGTTGAAAGCTCAAAAGAAAAATATTGAAAATATGTTAGAAGATTCGGCCAATGCAGATAAGGTTGGCACACTTTCTGAACAATATCAGCAAAACGAGAATACACTCAATAGTAAAAATAAGGTTTTTGAAACAATATTTGAGCAGTTGTTAAGTTTATAAACCAAAGTAAAAAAAATCAGGCGAATGAAAAAATATCAGTTACTCACTTTTTGTATCACCTTTACTTTCTTCACCCTGCGTTCAGCCAACGTTCCTATTCAATATAACAATGTGCAGTATGAACCAGCCATTAAAACAGCTGTATTAACCCAATACAATAGTTATGAAAGATTTCCCGCCATAGATTTAAATAGCAGTCAACAATTGGAATTAATTTTTGATGAGCTAAAGTCCGAGAATGATAATTACCAATACACCTTTATACATTGCAGCTCTAATTGGGAATTGTCTGCTTTGCGTCCTAATGAATATCTTGCTGGTAGCTTCTTCGAAAATGTTACCAATTACCATTTCTCTTCCACTACATTTCAGGTATATACCCATTATAGCATTGTTTTTCCAACACCAGAAATGAAACCCAAGCTCAGTGGGAATTATATTTTAAAAGTCTACAGAAATTTTGATGAAACAGATATAGTGCTTACTCACCGATTTATGGTTGTAGATGATAAATTTATGATTTCAGGTGGCGCCAATAGTGCCACAAATCCAGCACAGAGATTTACGACTCAAGAGATAGATTTTTCGGTTGACCTAGGTGATAATATTGTACCTAATCCATTGATAGATGTAAAGTCTACCATTATGCAAAATTTGAGATGGGATAACGCTATTTTTGATTTAAAACCGCGTTTTATTAACGGAAAAAAATTAGATTACAACTACGAAGAAGGTAACTTGTTTGGCGGTGGTAATGAATTCAGATATTTTGACATCAGAAGTCTTAGGTTTCTAAGTTTTAATGTGAGAAGAAAATATCAGGAGGGCAATATGAAGCATGTATTGTTGTACAGTGATAATACCAAAATGAATTTACCCTATTTGCAAACCATAGATTTTAATGGAAAACGTGTAATAGATAATCGAGATGGCTCTCTAAAAGGGGATATAGAAGGCGACTATTGTTCTGTACACTTTACCTTTATTAGTGATAAGCTCGATAAGGATGTTTATATTTTTGGGGAGCTGAGCGACTGGCAAATGAGAGACGAGTTTAAAATGGAATGGAACGAGAATTTCAATCAGTACGAAGCAACCGTGGTGCTCAAACAGGCGTATTACAATTATTATTATGTTACACCGCAAAAGGAAGATCCTACAAAAATTGATTTAACTTTTACAGAAAATAATTTCAGCAATACCGAGAATGATTACTACATCATGACCTATAATAAAAATCCATTTATGCAATACGATGAATTATTAGGTACTTTTCATTGTAACTCGCGACTTAGGTAAAACGATTCAATTAACATCAGGTTTTATAAATACTAAACCTAAAACAATATTTCAATAATGAACGAAAAAACAAAAATTTTATGGGCCGATGATGAAATAGATTTGCTTAAACCGCATATTTTATTTCTTGAACAAAAAGGCTACGAATTAATAACTGTTAATAATGGCAATGCAGCAGTTGCCAAAGCTATTTCCGAGCGACCAGATTTAGTGTTTTTAGATGAGAACATGCCTGGCATCAGTGGCTTGGAGACTTTGCGCCAAATTAAAGCGATTAATCCAGATGTGAAGGTAGTAATGATAACCAAGAGTGAAGAGGAATACATCATGGATGATGCTATTGGTTCGCAAATTGCCGATTATCTAATAAAACCAGTTAATCCCAATCAAATTCTTCACTCCATTAAAAAACTAATTGATAAAAGCCGTTTAGTAACAGAAAAAACGACTCAAAATTATCAGCAAGATTTTAGAAACATTAGTATGATGTTAATGGATAAATTGAGCTTGGATGAATGGAAAGATGCTTACAATAAAATTATTTATTGGGAAATGGAACTAGAAAAAAGTACCGATAAAAGCATGGCCGAGGTTTTTGAAAATCAAAAAAAAGAAGCCAATCACAATTTCTGCAAATTTGTTACTCAAAATTATATAAGCTACTTACAACCTACTGGCGATAATGGCCCTGTAATGAGTCATAATTTAATGCGCAGAAAAGTAGTACCTTTATTAGCAGATAACCGCCCTACATTTTTTATTTTGATTGATAATTTGAGACTGGACCAATGGCGCACCTTAGCTCCAATTATTAAAGAGAAATTTAAGATTGAGGAAGAAGATCAGTATTTAACGATATTGCCAACCACTACTCAATATTGTAGAAATGCCATCTTTAGCGGTTTATTGCCAAGTGAAATCGAAAAACGTTTCCCCTCAAAATGGAGCAATGACGAAGACGAAGGTGGTAAAAATAATTATGAAGAAGATTTCTTGAATGATTTAATGCAACGATTGAGAATTACGGGTAAAACCAGTTATACCAAGGTTACCAACCTAGATGGGGGCAATGCCTTGGTAGATAATATACCCAATATGTTCAAAAATCAACTGAATGTAATCGTCTATAATTTTGTGGATGCTTTAAGTCATGCGCGAACAGAAGTAAGTGTGGTGCGCGAGTTAGCGGAAAATGAAGCAGCCTACAGATCGGTTACTGAAAGTTGGTTTAAGCACTCACCGTTATGGGAGGCCATGCAAATGATTGCTGAGAAAAATGTAAAGGTTGTAATTACCACCGATCATGGCTCTATAAGAGTTAAGAAACCAGTAAAAGTGGTAGGTGATAAAAACACCAATACTAATTTAAGATATAAGCAGGGTAAGAGTTTGAATTACGATGTCAAAGAGGTGTTTGAAATAAAGAAACCAGAGTTGGCATTCCTACCAAAAGTAAACATGAGTCAGGCATTTGTGGTATGTAAGGAGGACGATTTTTTTGCCTATCCTAATAATTACAATTACTACGTAAATTATTATACCAATACATTTCAGCATGGCGGCATATCACTTGAAGAGATGATGGTGCCTTTTATTGTGCTAGAAAATAAATAGTAGTTTCCCTTATAACTATTAACCAATAACTATTAACCAAACATGACCATTGAAGAAGCACAAAAGCAGGTGGATGAATGGATAAAAACCATTGGTGTGCGCTACTTCAATGAGCTCACCAACACAGCCATTTTAATGGAAGAAGTAGGAGAGTTGGCACGCGTTATGGCTCGCAGATATGGCGAGCAATCTTTTAAGGAAAGCGATAAAAATATCAATCTTGAAGAGGAGATGGCTGATGTGCTTTGGATATTGGTTTGCTTGGCCAATCAAACTGGAGTAAATTTAACAGAAGCATTTAAAGCAACGATAGAGAAGAAAACCAAAAGAGATGCTAAAAGGCACTTGAATAATGAGAAGTTGAAATAGCTTAGTTTGTTAATGAAACATATTTTAATATCAGTACTGATAACTCTCCCTATTTGGACTAGTGCACAATCAAGTGATTCGATAACTTTATTTGATTCTCTTTGTCTGTCAAATCATATATACGAAAAGGTAGAACAAATGCCATTTTATTTTAAAGGAATGGCTAATCTTTTAGAAAATTTAAATAGTAATGTAATAATCGAGGATTCTACAAAAGGTAATCTGAAAATTATTATTGTATTAAACTGCAAAGGACGTATTTGTAGTTATAAATTTGAAAGAGGAATTAATTCAGCTATAGATGAGCAAATTATAACTGTGCTTCTCAATAATCAAAATTGGAGGCCAGCTATACAGAACGGAACTCCTGTCAATTGTCGTATTGCGCTTCGATTCAAAATTAGTGAAGGTGAAATTAAAACTGATTATTAAGTCAAAACCATGAACCGCATCGACAGACTTTTTGGCATTCTCACTTTTATACAATCGCGAAAATTTACACCCATTAATCGCATTGCCGAAAAATTTAATATTAGTAAACGCACCGCCTACCGCGATTTGAAATCCATTGGTGAACAAGGTATACCTCTCGGTTTTGAATCTAATAGGGGCTATTTTGTCATGGATGGCTATTATTTGCCGCCTGTTTCATTTACTACACAAGAGGCCAATGCACTCTTATTAATGGAGTCGATTGTAAAAGGCTTTGCCGATAAATCCATTCGAAAACATTATAGCAGCGCCCTCGATAAAATTAAAGGCGGACTTAAACCCGAAGCTAAAGAAAAGTTAGAATCCTTGAGTAAGCGCATTCGATTACAAGTGCCCGAATGTTTTGTAATGGACTTTGAATACCTCAGCGTATTACAAGAGGCTATTTCTTCTCAAAGTCAAATTATCATTGATTATAAAAACAATAAAGAGGAAGTCAGTCATCGACAAGTTGAGCCATTGGGTTTAATTTTTTATGCCATGCGTTGGCAACTCATTGCTTGGTGTCATATGCGCAAAGATTATCGCGACTTTAAAGTGATAAGCATTATAGGAATGAAAAATACAGGTCTTCCATTTACCATAAAAAAGCATATTACATTAACAGAGTATCAGAAAAATTTGCCTGTAGAGTATTAAAAATAAGGCATTTTAAAAATATTTTTTTTTAAAAAACTAGTGACATAGGGTTGTCACTCGTTGTCACTTTTTTTGTATCAATTAATTATATATACAATATGACAATGATTCAAATGTTTCTAAAAGAAATGGAACAAGAAGCCCACACCACTCGTAAAATGTTGAGCCGTGTACCTACAAACAAGCTCGATTGGCAGCCTCATCCCAAAAGTATGAACCTGCGTTCTTTGGCCACCCATGTGGCTGAATTGCCAGCATGGTTGACCTTGGTATTAACCAGCGATGGATTGGATTTTGCAACCACGCCATACAATCCTTTTTTATTTAATACCAATGAAGAACTCATGGCGCATTTCGAAAAATCTTTGGTCGATGGTCGTTCTCAATTAATTGAAAGTAACGAATCTAAACTCGATGAGATATGGACTTTGAGAATGGGGGATCAAATTTTAAATGCTAGTTCTAAGTTTGATAATATCCGTTTTACTTTTTGTCAAATTGTGCACCACCGCGCACAGTTAGGTGTTTACTTACGTTTGTTGGATATACCAATTCCGGGTAGTTATGGACCAAGTGCCGATGAACCTAGTTTTTAATCTCTGATTTTTAATTTACTTTTGTTTATGGGATGTATCAAAAACTGGTACATCCTATTTTCTTTTTTATGAAAACAGGCATCTATAAACATTACAAAGGCAATCGCTATAAAGTTATTGGCACCGCCAAACACTCTGAAACAATGGAGGATCTTGTGGTTTACCAACAGTTATATGGTGAAATGGGTCTTTGGGTTCGCCCATTGACTATGTTCAATGAAAGTATTGAAATGGAAGGTAAACAAGTGCCCCGTTTTGAATGGTTGTCAAACGAATAATTGATATTATAAATCCTTAAGTTTGTAATATAAAATAATCGAAAAATGTTTAAATCAATTTTTTCTTTCAGCCTCATTCTATTGTTCTCGCAATGCACCAGCATTAAAAATGAGAATGCAAATGTTATGATGGATGAATCAACCATGGTAACGGATGGTGAGCTGGCATTAGAAGATGGCAACAAACTCTATGGTTTTTGGGTCGGTAAATTTGAAATGGATTTTCAAGACGAAGAATACCCCATATACGAGGACGATGAATTTGAGTACAATAAAAAAATCAATATTTCTATCGATAAAATTGTTGGCGAACGTATTGAGGGACACAGTGTGGTATCAGGCAACTACCGCGTTTTTTTAGGCAGCATTAAAAGAGATAGCGGTCGTTATTTTGTAGAAGCACGCGAACCGGGTGACCATCCAAACGATGGGATTTTTAAGTTTCAAATGAACGATACCATGCTCTGGGGTACATGGACTGCTTTTGATAAAAAAGATTCTATTCGCAGGAAATATGAATTAAAACGGCGACTATTTAAATACGATTCTACCGTTGCTTTAGAAGAAGCGGAATACGTAGATTATAAAAAAACAAAACAAGAAATGATTGTTGAAGAGGATGATTCTTTTGAAATACCTTATTATGCTACCTCGACTCAGAAAATTTATGAAATCAACGCTTCTAATACTTTTTTAAACGAACCAGATGTGGCTAATTTAAAGAAAGGCGATTTGTTAATTGTTCGCAATGCCATTTATGCAAGACATGGTTATGCATTTAAAAACAAAGCACTCAGACGGTTTTTTGATGCCCAAGATTGGTACATCCCAGTGAATTCTGATATTACCGATGAATTATCTGCAACAGAAAGACACAACATTGAATTGTTAATGGCATTCGAAAAAAATGCCGAAGAATACTATGATCATTTTGGGCGTTATTAATGAGAATTCTCAATTATAATTTCAATTATAAACAACTTGGGAAAGTCTTTTTCTTTCTCTTTATAGCTTACTTCACCTATTTGATGTGGCTCATCACAATTCAATATATACCAATCAATTTTAAGGTGGCATTTTTGCAAATAAAGCAAAATGAAATAAGGCACATTCATTATCAAATTGCTTTTTTTACGCACGTTTATACGAGTATTTTTGTTCTAATAATTGGTCTTTTTCAATTTTCAAATTGGATAAGAACCAAGTTTGTGAAATTTCACCGAACCGCTGGTAAAGTATACATAGCATTGGTACTAGTATTTGCAGGTCCTTCCGGACTCATCATGGGATACTATGCCAATGGTGGATGGTTCACTCAAATTTCCTTTTGTCTATTGGCCATTCTATGGATATGGTTCACCTATTTGGCCTACAAACATATTAGAAATGGGAATATCCAAAAGCACAAAAATTTTATGATGCGAAGTTATGCGCTCACCTTGTCAGCTATCAGTTTGCGTTTATTCAAATGGCTAATAGTAATTATTTTCAAATTACCTCCAATGGATACCTATTACATTGTGGCTTGGGCAGGTTGGTTGGTAAATTTAGCAATAGCTGAGTTAATCATAATTAGTCAACTAAGTTTACTAAATAAATCCTAGGGTATCATCAAGAAATAAAACTTATTAAGCTTTTAATTGCTCTAACTCAGTCCATACAAAATCAAATAATTCGCCAACATATTCAGGTGTGAAATTGAATTCAATTTTACCAGCTTTATAAAGCTCAGGAATGGTTTTGGTGTAACCCAAACTCAACATGTTTTTATAAGCATCTAATCCCTCTTTTTTATTTTTTAAAACATTGCGCCAAATAGCAATAGCACCCAATTGCGCGAAACCATATTCTATATAATAAAAGGGCACTTCGAATAAATGCAATTGCTTTTGCCAACTGTTAGCATAAAAGTTTTCATACCCCGTCATGTCAGCCACACCAGTATCAAATCGTTTTGCAATATCAATCCAAGCTGCAGTGCGTTCTTCGTTGGTATGCTTTGGGTTTGTATATAACCAATGTTGGTAAGCATCAATTGTAGCAATCCATGGTAAAGTAGAAATAACACCTTCTAATTGTTCAATCTTGGCGCGTTTTAAATCTTCTGGATTTTTTAAATAGGCATCCCAACCTTCCATACTAATTAATTCCATAGCCATACTCGCTACCTCGGCCACTTCCATTGGCGCATTTTTAAATGCATTTAATTTCAAAGATTCACTAAGAAATGAGTGCATAGCATGACCAGATTCGTGCACCATGGTTTCTACATCGCGCAAACTACCAGCAGCATTCATGAAAATAAATGGTATACCACTTTCAGCCAATGGATAATTATAACCACCTGGTGCTTTACCCAATCTACTCTCTAAATCTAAGAAACCTTTTTCGGCCATTATTTTTAAATTCTCTGCAAATTGCGGTTCAACAGTATGCAAACACTGTATACTTTTTTCCAATAAATCTTTACCATCTGTAAATGGTTTTAAAGGTGCTTTGTTTTCTGGATCTACCGACATGTCATAAGGTCTCAAAGCATCGAGTTTCATTGAAGCCTTGCGCGATATGTCAAGCGACTTGCACAATGGTACCACTTTCTGAGCAATGGCATCATGGAAATCGTAACAATCCTGTACACTATAATCAAATCGACCCATGGCTTGGTGCATATAATCTCTGAAATTTGGGTAGCCAGTATTGGTGGCTACTAAATGCCGTTTTTCTATCAGCTGATTAAACAAATCATTCAATTCTTCTCTAACTGTAAAACGTTTTTCATTGATAATTTCATACGCTAACTTACGTTTGTTTCTATCGGTTTCTTTTAATTGGTTAGATGCTTGCTGAAGTGTAAGTTCTTTGCCATCTATCGTCACAGAAAGGCTACCAGTAATACTTCCGTACTTTTGAGCTAAGGTTTGCAACTCAGCCTGGATAGAAATGTTTTCTTCTCTATACAATTTAATAGCGTTGTTAATTGATCTGAAATATATAAAATAGGCATGGTCTTCACCTAATTCAAAAGTAAATTCTGAATTGGCTATTTTATGATTGAGTTGATCGTCATAAGGAGCAATATTCGGTTGAATATTGGTAACAAAATCGATATAACTTTCTTCTAATTTCTTGTTGGTTGTATCGCAAGTCATTTTGATGTATTTCCATGCTAAGTCTTCGCTCACAACACTTTCCAATTCGCTTAGCTGTGCTAGAAATTCTTCGAAATTAGTTTTGGTGCTTATTTCTTTGGCAACCAAAGTGTCATAATAGGGTTGTAGTTCACTCCATGTTTGGATAGTAAAATCCTGTGGTAAAAAGGTTCTAATTTTCATTTAAATAACAAGAATTCAAACTTACAAAAAACACCTGAAATAAATGGATAAGAATTTTAGAAAAACAATTATTGAAATTTTATTTCGTCGGCAAATTCTATAGGTATTTTATGAACAGCGCCTAAAGTCTTTATTCTACAATAACCTTCAAACCTTACAGGAAATGCTTTTTCTTTATTCAAAGCATTTTCTAATAATCCACCAATACTTTGACTGTATCCAAGTTTTAGTAGGTCGATTTTAAAATACAATGGCAACTCAAAATTGCATTTAGCCATAATAGGGGTAATGGCTGTTTGCGAAATATTGCCAACAAAAGCACCATTGGAATAAACTTTAAGTTCTGTATTAAGTAATGTTGCATCAAGATCGTTAGGGTTATTAAATACTGCAGTGGCTTTTACATTGGCCACTTGGCCTTCCATTTTCTCAATTGCAAAAGCATTGATGGCAACAAAGGTAGGTTCTTTAAAAGGATTGTATACTCGCCACGCTATAAAAGCACCAATGAGTATAACAGAGAAAATAATAATTTTTTTGACCATTGTCGCTACGAAGTTATAAAAAACGGAAGAATTCTAAAGGTATTTCAAAATTATTTGTGACTGTTGGTCATTTTATTCGCCATAATACTTCTGAAATTGTCCTATTTTTGCACTTCATAATTATGCCATACGAAGCCGTCATAGGATTAGAAATTCACATTCAATTATTAACCAATAGCAAAGCCTATAGCAGTGATAGTGCCGAGTATGGAGGCTTGCCCAATACCCATGTGAGTGCTATTACCTTAGCCCATCCTGGTACTTTGCCTAAGCACAATAAAATGGTTATAGAAAAAGCCGTTACATTAGGACTTGCCTTGAATTGTGAAATCACCAGATTTAATCAATTCGATCGAAAAAATTATTTTTATGCAGATTTGCCCAAAGGGTATCAAATTACCCAAGATAAAACACCTATTTGTAGAGGTGGATTTGTGAAAGTAAAATTGAGCGATGGTTCCGAAAAAAAAATTAACATTACCCGAATTCATATGGAAGAAGATAGCGGTAAAAGTATGCACGATCAGGATTTGGCAGATACACTAGTAGATTATAACAGAGCTGGCGTGCCTTTGGTAGAGTTAGTGAGTGAACCGGAATTGCGCAGTGCTGAAGAGGCTTATCAATATGTCAGTGAAATAAGAAAGTTAGTGCGTTACCTAGGAATTTGCGATGGTAATATGGAAGAAGGTTCTATGCGTTGCGATGCGAATGTCTCTATTCGTCCTATAGGTTCAACTGAATTTGGCACCAAAGTGGAGATTAAAAATATGAATTCCATTAGCAATGTAAAACGCGCCATTGAAAGTGAAGTAATTCGTCAAACAGAAATGACTGAAAAAGGGGAGGTGTTCTACTCTGAAACCAGAGGATTCAATGCTTTAAAGGGAAATACCTTTAGCTTAAGGAGTAAGGAAGCGGCCAATGATTATCGATATTTTCCAGAGCCAGATTTACCTCCATTCGTTGTTTCGGAGGAATACATTCAGAAAGTTAAAGAAGTTATGCCTGCCTTGCCAGAGCATTTATATTTGCAATTGAAAAATGAATTTGGCTTATCTGATTACGATGCTTTAACAATTACAGATGATAAATACCTTGCAGAGTTTTATATCAGTATCACAAAACATTCACAAAATTACAAAGCGGCAGCTAACTGGACTTTAGGTGCTATCAAATCTCATTTAAATGAGACAGCAACTGATATTATTAATTTTAAATTGAATCCTTCTGCCATTGCAGATATTATTCAATTAATAGACAAAGGACAATTAAGTAATACTGCAGCAGCGCAATTGGTGTTTCCGGAAATGTTAAAATCTATTGATAAATCGGCTTTACAAATTTCAGAAGCATTAAATGTCATTCAATCCAATGATACAAATTTTATCGGTCAGTTAATACAAGATGTATTGTCTAAATATCCTGAGAAGGTTACAGAATATAAGGAAGGTAAAAAGGGGTTATTAGGTCTTTTTGTTGGAGAGGTTATGAAAGCTAGTAAAGGAAAAGCAGATCCTAAAATGGTAAATTCAGAAATGATAAAAGCCTTAGAATAAGTTTATAGTTTCACGCAAACATTTTTAGCTTCGGTAAAGAAACGCATGGCTTCCCAGCCACCTTCTCTGCCAACACCACTTTGTTTAACACCTCCAAACGGGGTTCTTAAGTCGCGCACCAACCAACAATTGATCCAAATAATACCGCTTTCTAACCGCTCTGCCACTCGATGTGCTTGGGTTAAATCATTTGTCCAGAGACTACAAGCCAAACCATAAGGCGTACTATTTGAAATCATCACTGCTTCATCTTCAGTATCGAATGGCGTTAATGTTACCACAGGTCCAAATATTTCTTCCTGATTGGTTCTACATTCATGGCTTAAATTTTCAATAATAGTTGGTTGTATAAACCAACCATTGGCATTGTCACCATTGCCTTTAATACTTTCACCACCTAACAAAATTTCACCACCTTCTTGTTTAGCCAATTCAATATAAGAAAGTACTTTATCGAAGTGCATTTTACTAACGATAGCACCCATTCTGTTTTCATCGTTTAAAGGATTACCTATTTTTAATTTCTTAACTTCCTCAATAAACGCGATTTTAAACTGATTATATATTGATTTTTCAATCAGAATGCGCGAACCACATAAACAAATTTCACCTTGATTCAAGAAAGAGGATTCAACAGAAGTTTTAACAGCTTTCTGCAAATCGCAACTGGCGAAAATAATATTAGGGTTTTTACCACCCAGTTCTAAACTAAGCTTTTTAAACATTGGGGCTGCAATACTCGCAATGTGTTTGCCTGTAGCAGTGCCACCAGTGAAAGAAATAGCTTTAATTTTAGGATGAGAAACCAAGGCATTGCCCACTTTTGGGCCCAATCCATGCACAATATTTAAAACACCAGTTGGTAATCCTGCTTCATTACAAATTTTACCCAATAAAAAGGCCGTCATTGGGGTAATTTCGCTCGGTTTGGCTACTACGCAATTTCCAGTTGCCAATGCCGGTGCTATCTTCCAAGTAAACAAGTATAATGGCAAATTCCATGGACTAATACAACCAACAACACCAATGGATTGTCGTAACGTGTAATTAATTGAGAATCCTTCGTTGTGATGGCTTTCATTAGAAAATTGCATGGCTGCAGTTGCAAAAAAACGAAAGTTTTGGGCCGCTCTTTTAATTTCATTTTTTGCTAACCATTTTGGTTTTCCTTGGTCAATACTCTCGGCTTCTGCCAAGGCATCATTATTCAAATCAATTAATTCGGCAATGCGATTCAATATTTTAAAACGATCTTCCAAATGAGATACTTTCCAGTTAGGGTATGCTTTATTGGCTGCTTGATAAGCCAATTCAACATCCTTATCATCACTATCAGCAATCATACTATATACAGTTCCATTTGCAGGATTGTAATTGTCGAGCCAATTATTTTCAACCGCATCTTTGTAAACGCCATCTATAAAATTTTGAATCTTTATCATCTTTGTAAACTATTCTTACTTCTTACTATATTAACCTTGTTCCAATCTGAAACGCTCGCGCTTCAATTCTCCATATTGCAATGGGTTTTCCTTCAATGCATCACTTTCATTCTGTTGATGATAAATTTTTATAGCTGCAAATAAGGCGTTCCCAAAACTTTCGCTTGATGCAATATTTTTGCCAGCAATATCATAGGCTGTCCCATGGTCGGGACTCGTTCTTATTACAGGCAAGCCAGCTGTAAAATTAATTCCATCATCAAATGCTATCGACTTAAATGGGATTAAACCTTGGTCGTGATACATGGCCAATACCAAATCAAATTTGGTGTAATTTTTAGTGCCAAAAAAACCATCTGCACTATAAGGTCCAAAACAAAAAATATCTTCTTGGTTGGCTTGAATAACTGCCGGTATTATAAATTCTTTTTCTTCGTTACCCATGGTTCCATTGTCACCATTGTGAGGATTCAGACCCAGTAAGGCAATTCTTGGTTTAACAATACCAAAGTCTTTCTTTAAACTAGCGTTCGCAATTCGAAGTTTAGTTAAAATAGTTTCTTTAGATATTGCCGAAGCAACTTTACTCACCGCCATATGTTCCGTTACCAATCCTACTCGTATATCTTCATTCGCCAAAATCATGAGAGAATTATCAATACCCAGGGCTTTAGTAATATATCCTGTATGTCCAGTAAAACCTTCTACTTTAATTGTCGATTTATCTACTGGTGCAGTCACCATGGCATGCAATTTATTGTTCTTCGCATCCATTAAAAGGCGGTCTATTGCCAGCAAAGCTTCTTTCCCCGCCACATCAGAAGGGGTTCCAAATTGTATTTCTACAGCATCATTATTGGTTACAATAAAGTTTATTTGATTGCCTTTCACCTCATTGATATCTCTTATCAGTGTATAATTTGGTTTGTCTAATCCCATCATCTTCTTGGTAAAACTAAAAGATTTAGGATTGCCATAAATAACTGGAATACAGTAATTGAGAATTACATCATGCTGCAGCATTTTTATAATTACTTCAAGACCCACACCATTTGGATCGCCTTGCGAAATACCTATAATAGGTTTTGTCATTTTTTATTTAATTGCTTTTTTACTAAAGAAATCGAACATTAAACGCACACCAACACCCGTTCCGCCTTTAGGTTTGTACGCATCTACTGCATGGTTAAAAGCCGGTCCAGCGATATCAAAGTGCATCCAAGGGTAGTCAGTAAATTTCTCCAAGAATTTTGCTGCACTAATTTGTCCTCCTTCGCCTTTTCCTAAATTTGTAAAATCTGCCACTTCGGATTTCAACTCATCGGCATATTCATCCCAAAGTGGAAATTCAACCAATCTTTCGAAAACTGCATAACTGCTGTCAAAAATATCTTGTTTAATTTCATCACTTGCATTTCCCAATACCGCAGAGGCGTATGGTCCAATGGCTCGAACCGCAGCACCAGTTAAAGTTGCAAAATCGCAAACTAATTCTGGGTTTAATTTTTTGGCGTAATGCAGCGCATCTGCCAATACAATTCTTCCTTCAGCATCTGTGTTCATTACTTCAACAGTAGCACCACTATACATGGTAATAACATCACCTGGAGCATAACTGTTTTCGCCAATCCAATTATCCGTAGCAGGCACCAATCCAATTATGTGAATCGGCAATTCTGCTTTTGCAACCGCGTATAAAGTGCCTGCAACTACAGCACTGCCAGCCATATCACATTTCATGTAATCCATGCTCATTGGCGTTGGTTTCAAACTCAATCCACCTGTGTCATAAACAACACCTTTTCCAATTAATACATAAGGTTTTTTATTAATGGCATTTTTAGGTTTGTATTCCATGATGTTGAAAGTTGGCGGCACTTTACTGCCTTTATTCACTGCAAGTAAACCACCCATTTTTTGTGCTTCTATTTTGGCTTCGTTCCATACTTCAACGCTAAACCCAGCATCTTTGCCAATCTTTTTAAATTCATCAGATAATTGGACAGCATTTAAATGACTGAAAGGTTCATTAACCAAATCACGGGTTAAATAAGTAGCGTGTACAATTATATTTAAGTCTGCTATTTCTTTTTTGCTAACATTTGTGTTGATGATATTAATTTCTGATAGAGAATTTCCTAATTTCTTTTTATCACTTTTATGTTTTAAAAATTGATAATTGGAAAGTGCTATACCTTCTGCTAGTGCTAAAGAGGCTTTGTGGTCATCAGAAATAATATTAACAGATTCCTTTTTATTTTCATTTAAAACAGTACAAATTTTTGCACCCGATTTTCTGAGTAATTCAGAAACTTTCCAATTGACTGTTGTTTCTGATAAAATTACAAGGATATGAAATGAACCATCATGGAAAAAGATATTTTTCTTTTCAGATTTAATTGCATTTTTGACAGCCGTGTTTTGCTCTGTGCTTAAAACCTCTGATTTCTTGAAGGTTTTGACATCAATTATTAAAACAGTATTGTTTTTTGCGGTGGATTTGGGTAATGCTTTTATTTTAATCATAGCGATGCAAAAGTAATGAAATACTGTGATTTGTCAACATCACCAAACATGAAAATAATCTTTAGATAAGTGCCTTAAAAAGGTCCAAATTTAATCCTAAATAATTTTTAATCTATTTGATAAATTCTTTCGGAATCTTTCATTTGAATGGTCACCTTTAAACAATTATTGGGTAATAATTCTTCTGCAATTTCAGGCCATTCTATAATGCAAATATTTCCGGAGTCCAAATATTCTTCAAACCCTATTTCATACAATTCTTCAATTGATTTTATGCGATAAAGATCGAAATGGTATAAATGCCCATCGTTTGCAAAAGAATAGTCATTAACAATATTAAAAGTAGGGCTGGTAATGGCGCCTAGAATTCCCAGTTGAGATAGAATTATTTTAGTAAGCGTGGTTTTGCCAGATCCTAAATTGCCTTTTAATAGAATTATTTTTCTATTCCCAATTCCTTCAAGAATACTAGTTGCAACTTGAGGAATATGAGATTCATCAGCTATAATTGTTTTCAATTACTTTTTAGTGTAGTATTTCATCGCTTCGGGCATCCAAGCTTTCAAGTCCGCAATTCTTTGCGCATCGCTAGGGTGTGTGCTCAAAATTTGAGGTGGTTTAGCACCTGCACTCATTTTACTCATTCTTTCCCAAAAAGGAATGGCTTCCTGAGGATCGTAACCAGCAAGCGCCATAAAAACCAAGCCAATTTTATCAGCTTCTGTTTCATGAGTGCGGGAGTATTTTAATAGGCTTAAATTTCCTGAAACCCCAAAGGCAACATTAAATATATCTTGAGTAGCTTGAGGGCTTCCTGAAACAGCAACAGATAAAACAGTTCCGAGCGTTTGGGCTTTCAATTGCTGACTCATTCTTTCATTACCGTGTTTAGCAACTGCATGTGCAATTTCGTGGCCCATTACTACTGCAAGCGCAGTCTCATTTTGTGTAACTGGCAATAATCCAGTATATACAACTACTTTGCCACCGGGCATGCACCATGCATTCACAGTTGGATCATCTATAACAGTAAATTCCCATTTGTAATTGGCAATGTCCTTCATGTATTTGCCATCTTTATAGGTTTTAAAGAAATTTGTGATGCTAGTAGCAATATTATTTCCAACCCTTTTTACCAACTCATTTTGTTTGGCGTCTGTAGAGATTTTATTCGTGCTTAAAAATTTAGTATATTCAGTAGCACTTAGGGTTTCTAATTCCGTTTCGCTAACAAGGTTGTTCTGTTTGCGTCCTGTAATAGGGACTTTGGTGCAGCTTATTAGCAAGGTTACACTTACTAGTACTAGTATTATTTTGTTCATATAAATTGTATTGTTTTTTTCAGACCATTTCTATCTGAGCGGAAAGACCATTTTCACAAAGGGCATTACAAAGCGGTGCTAGGCTTGAATAATCTCCTGATTTTACAGCACATTTGCCTTTGGTGTGAACCAGCCACGCACATTGTTCAGCTTGTTGTGCATCATGGTTGCAATATTTCATCAAACACTCTATCACATGGTCAAAAGTATTTACATCATCGTTGTAAAGTATGATTTCAAATGCTCCAATATCCACAGATTTAGCCTCAGCTACTGTATCTGTTTTATGTTGAGATTCAAAATTAAATGAAAAATTCATGTTTAGGTTTATCGCTTGTGTTTTTTAAGAAGATTGGCTTTGCTTTCATTTCCGGCAACCAATCTTTTAATATTTTTTTGATGGGTTAGTACTACCATTAATGCTGCTGCCACGCCAAATGCAATAAACATTGGTTCTTCATTTTTGTAAAGTATAATGGCAATAAACGGAAATGCTACTGCAGTTAAAATACTGCTGAGGGAAACATATCTTGTGGAAAGGAGGGTTCCTAAAAATAAGCCCATGCAAACCAGTGCAGATAGATAATGAATGCCAATCAACATGCCAAGCAGAGTGGCAATTCCTTTACCACCTTTAAACTTGGCATAAACTGGAAATACATGTCCTACCACAGCTGATAAGCCAAATAATAATTGTAAATTAACATATCTGATGCTGCCCAATTCAACGAAAGAATAATATCTAACAATACTAGCTGCAGTTAAACCCTTTATTACATCTATTATAAGCACAGCGGTGCCAGCTTTTTTACCCAATACCCTGAAAGTATTGGAAGCACCTGAATTGCCGCTGCCATGTTCTCTAATATCGAGTCCGAAGAAAGCTTTACCAACCCATAGTGCCGTTGGCATGGAACCTATTAGATAGGATACACTAACACCTAATAGAATCAAGGAAAGTTCAGTTATAGTATTCATATTTAATCGGCAAAGATAAACTTTTTTTTAAATATCAAATTTAAGGTGCTTTTGTTAAAAAAATGTGAGTCTGTTTTTATTCTTGATCAACATCGTTGCGAATTAAGAAATTATCTTTTGTTTTTTCTGTACCTAAACGCAAAGTAAATTCAGGATCATATTTCTCCGAAGCAAGATTTACTGCTGCCGCTAATTCAACATTATTCGTAGCAATAACCATGGTTCCTCTGGCATATTCCATGTAAAGCCACTCACCATTATCGGTTACAATATAAATGTATATTTTATCACCACTTTTTTTCTTTTCAATCGCAACAGTTGCATCATAACTTTTGTTAATAACGGTTCCATTAAACAATGGCATGGTAATATTGCCAGTACCAATAAATTTGCGTTTAACCCTATTGAATCCAAAAATAACATTTGAGAAAACAAAGCCAGTCTTAAATTCTCCCTCCGCAGGCAATACACCTGTAGCATCGACACTTTTCTGCATTTTCTCTTGAGTCTTAACATCGGATATTAATTCAGCCAAAGCCTTTTTACTTTCAATGTTTTTCATAGACCCAGGGGCTTTTCCAGCACCTTCGGCTACAAGGAACTTTGTTATTTTGGCATTCACTTCTGCAGGCAGTGGGAAAGTGAGCCACATCATAAGGTTAAACCGATAAGTGCTGTCTGTGGCCGAATGGGTAGCCGACCCTGCAGTTTCGCAACGGGCTTTCTGCGTAGCAAGATTAAAGTTAAAACGGCCCTCTGCATATACACTTTTATCTGCCTCGTTATATTGCATATAGCTTCCTTTTAAAGACTTGTTGAGTAATTTTGCTTCATTACCAACAAAGAAAGCATCTTTAGAATGGTCGTAAAATAAAATACCAGTATCTGACTGCAATTCAGGATCGCTATATCTTCTTTTTAAATCGAACATAATTGGATAGACATGGTTGCTATCATTAGCAAAATATAACCCTAAGGACAATTTGTTATTATCCTTATCTCTCGGATTCATCACATTAATGATCACATTTTGCGGATCTACAACATAATTGTACCTTATCCAACTGGTTTCCATAAATGTGAAAGAATGCATTGGTCTAACATATCCAATAAATTGTATTGGTTTACGAGTACTTAGTACTTCAAATAAACCTTTGAAACCAATCTTTTTATCTAATCGGAAATTCTTATCCTCTGCAATTTTGCCATAACCTACCAAGTGCTTATCCTTATCAATTCTAATACTATCAACATACAACGGTTGTTCTGCCTTGTATTTATCCAAATAACGGTAATAACCGTCCGCATTTAAACTATTGCCACCTAAAATAGTCGTGTGGCAATTCTTAATCTCATGAAATTTATCGAGCCTATTGGCCTCAATTCGCGAACTATCCAATCGGTCCATGGCTGCTTTTTCTCTGACTGTGGCTTTGCCTCCAAATGGATAAACTCTGCTATCTGCAATATCAATAAATGGAATTTTTTCCATGTTTAAAATAAACTTAGTTAAATCAAATTTAGCATAAGCGCATTCAAATTTTACGCTGTCTGTTGTGTTTTGCGGTAAACCAACAAAAATAGGTTTAAGACCAGCCATCGCCAGACTTGGTTTAATTTCCATTGTTTTCTTAGTCATATCCCATTTGTAATCGTTCATATTACTTGAATAATTATTGAATGGAAAATAGGTATAGGTGCCAATGATGTTGGTTAAGAATTTACCTTCGCGTTTATCAAAATCAACATTACCCTTCACATTATTGCTTTCAAAAGCAAATTTGCTCGGGTCTACGGCATATATCCTAATACTCGAAACGGCAGCGTCAGATTTATTTCTACCAAATATCATATCATTGCTAGCAAATACAGCATCTGGCCAAAGGAGTCTGCCATCACCTCTTAAATCGGCAGGAGAGAGGGTTAATTTTCCATCAAAGTCATACTTGGTTTTAAAGATAGAAAAATTGCTATCTAATTTTGTTTGGAACATTTTATCCTGCTTAGGGTACCATTCTGTTCTTACGTTAAAGCCAGAAACTAAAGGGTATTTAGCGCTTTCCGGCAAATTAAAACTACTACTATTGCCAACAGTTGCATCAGGTAGTAATAAGTATTCTGGAGATTTTGAAATAGAGGTTTGATAAATTAAATCACCACTTCCATAAAAACCTCGGTTACTTAAGTTAATAATTAAATCTCCTTGACCTTTGCCATTGTACATT
This sequence comes from Bacteroidota bacterium, assembly GCA_025354385.1. Taxonomy (GTDB): domain Bacteria; phylum Bacteroidota; class Bacteroidia; order NS11-12g; family UBA955; genus JABMMZ01. The sequence goes on along the minus strand of JANXMZ010000055.1, from coordinate 67,119 downwards.
GGTAAATTTACTTTATCAACAAATCCTAGTGAGTAATCTGGTTGAATACTCGCCTTGTTTTTAATATCAGGAAAGATACCATCTGATTTTAAAGTACCTCCAAAAGCAAAACCAGCAATGGTAAAATTGTCAAGACTGTCTATCGTAAATGGATCAATTTCAAAAACAAATTTATCTGCCTTATAAGCATGGTTATGCGTGGCTGCTCTATCGTAATTAATCTCCGAACCCCGCTCGGCTATAAATATGGGGTATTCAGGAAAATTCTTGAGTCCCGACTTGTTATTGGGCTTGTCAATAAGAATGCGTCCATAGGTATTAGATAGCACACTCTGAACCTTTCTTAAAGCATTGGTATTTAAATCAGGGTAGTAAATTACCATACTATCAATCGTGGTGTTCTGAATCTGAAATTGTGAATAATCAAAATTAAAATCTTTAGAATAAAAGTCAATACGTCCTGCTCTTAACAAACCAGAGAAATGCAAATTCTTATCCTTCTTTATAACAACCAACTGATCTTTTGGCATTGATACTACGTTTTGAGAATCGCTGAAGGTAAATTTCCGAACCCCTTCCATTTTTAATTCATTTGAATTTAAGTTATAAGTAATATTGGGCTTTCCTGCTATCACGCTGCCAAGTCTCAATATATCATAATCTTTTCCTCCTGTATTATTAGCTATCCAGTTGTAAAGTTTATCGCGCACATAAATGGAATCATTGAGGCGATTATAAAAAAGAAATCCTCCATCTGACATATCAATGATTTGTTGTTCCAAGTATTCTTTGGTAGAACCGAAGGCATTGGCGTAATCTTGAATGGTGAAAGCACGGCTTAGTTTGCGATTCTCATTCATGTTGGTTCTGCAAAATTGAAACATTTTTTCAATTGGGTTAGTTGCTAAAGCGCCTTGCCAACTTTCGAAAAGGAATTTTTTGAAGAAAGTATTCGTTTCTACATAGGCGGTTTTATCATTGGAAATCATGTCAAAATCAATGTATGGTTTATCTTGATCCCATATTACTTGTTCAACATCTATCTCTACACCATGATAATTATCTGTCCAAGGCATGCGCATTAATCCATTAACACCTTTATTTAAAATCATTTTTTTCTTTTCTATGTTGTAATTGAAAATGATTTTTGGATGATAAATAAAACCTGTATCCGCTTTAATTTTAACAGATGCCTGCTGACTCATCACCTTGCCACTGTCTAATCGAAATGCATCTGAAGTAACCTCCACCAACGGTTTGCCTTTGTATAACAGAATAATTTTAGCCATTCCTTGTCCAATACTTTGACTATTGACTTGCGCACCTTGCATGGAAAAACCACCTTTGTAAATTGCATTACTTCCTACTATGCCCCTAATTTCAATCGTTGGCTCACTGCTTATAAATTGAGGAAACGCTGATTTTTTTACTTGATCTGCAGAAACTGTTTGTGAAACTCTGTCGCTTAGCTTGCCTAATATTTTTTGTGAAGATATTTTTGGATAATTCAACAATGCCGAATCTGCATTTATAGCTCCAGTATTCATATCTATTTGATGCTTCGTGAAAGTGGCATATACTTCTGTTTCTGGTTTTCCTACGCGTTCCCAGTTAATTCTACCTTGTGTGCCAACCCATATTTTTTTATCTGGATAAAAAGTGCCAGCGCAATTAGCTATTTTAATTTTATCTTGATCGGCTTGGCATATTAAATCAATATTTTTAAAAACAATTGCTATGCGATTGTTAATGTATGTAATTTCATAATTGGCATTGCTAGCGTACCATCTTCTGGCTTCCGACCTACAGAGGGTATTGTCTGCAAATAGGGTATTACAGGTTTCCAAAAAAGCAAGGTATTCTTTTTGATTTTTATCGAGTAATTTCAAAGAAATAATTTGCCATTGTTTAAAAATAGCAGGATTGAGTTTGTTTTTTAAAACCAATTCCAAATTATTTACCATTATTTCAAAATAAGGATCTCTTGGCATACTTTTATACATCATGCTATTGGCTATGCGCATAATAAATAATTGTTGGTCGGCCGAATATTTAAGTGTTTTCCAGTTGGTGTTAAAACTTTCCATTGTCTTGGTGAGCGCTGGTTTTTTAGCGTCATTCATGAATTTTGTAAACTCAACAATAAAAATATTGGGTTCCGTACTAAAACTGGTCTGCCCCAAAGCAGCGCTTGATAAAATTAGGAGAATAAAAGAAAAAAATATTTTTTGCATAAAATGGGTGCTAAATTAACTTGTAATTTATTTATTTATTGCACAAGATATGCCAAGAAGTATTATTTGGTAATGAAGCTATAAAATTAGCATCTAAAGAACTTTATTCAGAAGCACTATTGTTGCGCAAAATACGGTCCATCAAAATGCTATCTTGTTGCTGAGGTGTGTAGTCGATAATCTCCAAACTCATTTTAATATCATTTACTCGGTCATGTTTTGGATAATTATTCAAGAATTGTATGAATACCCTCTTTTCATCAGACACATCATTTATAGATTGATAATTAAAACCTGCTCTTAAAAGTGATTCAGGAGCAAGCGAACTGTCTTTATAGTTATTGGCTAATTGCTCATATAATTTAGCTCCAGCCTCATATCTACCTGCTTTTACTGTGGCTTCTGCAGCTTTAAATAAAAATTTAACAGCGAATGGATGTTTAGGAAATTGATTGGAGAAGTTAACATAGCTATTAATTAATGTATCACTGGTGGCCAAACTCTTATTTGCTTCCAACAGTTTAATATTTTTTAATAAAGTTTTTTCGCCATTATTGCAGGCTAATGTTAGACAAAATGTGATAATAATAAAAAAGAAAGGTTTCATAATGCGAAAGTAAGTACTCTGCTTGAATTCAACAATTATTCATATGTATGAATTTGCATGTATTCCAATTCTGTTAATATATTTGCTCTAGCAATAAATAAGTATTGTATAAAAATTCTCAATGATAATTGTTGGTTTAAGTGGAAATAGTGGTTCTGGTAAAACCCATTTAATAGAGCTTCTCAAAAATAAGATGGGAGATAAAATTACTATTTTGTCCTGTGATAATTATTACAAGCCAATTCAATTTCAGCAGAAGGATATAAATGGTATAGAGAATTTTGACCTGCCTGAAGGTATTGATATAGACGCTTTTCTGAGAGATTTGAAAGCCTTAAGACAAGGGAAAACCTTGACACAAAAGTTGTATCATTTTAATAATCCAAATGCGCAAGAAAGATGGACTCAAATAAAGCCAGCCCCAATAATCTTTATAGAAGGCCTGTTTATTTTTCATTTTGATGAAATTTTTAATTTAATGGATTACAAAATATTTGTAAATGCTCCTCATGATATTACTTACAGAAGAAGAGTAATTCGCGATAAAGAGGAGAGGGGAATATCAGAAGAAATGACTGCCTATCAATATACCCATCATGCATTACCCGGGTACGAAAAATATGTATTTCCTTACCGAGAGCAAGCAGATATTGTGATAGAAAACAATCAAAACGATTCGCTGGCATTCGAAACATTGCTTAATTTTATAGAGCAATTGCGCGCACAGCAGTAAAACAATGATTATTTAAATCTCCAAACTTACTTGAGTTAAAATTAAATCTTCCATGGTTTCTCTTCTGCGAATAAGGTGAGCCTTGCCGTTATATATTAAAACCTCTGCAGGTCGGAAACGTGAATTGTAATTGCTGGACATACTAAAGCCATAGGCTCCAGCATTGTGAAATGCAAGTATATCGCCTTCTCTTACTTCATTTAATTTTCTGTCCCAACCAAAGGTATCTGTTTCGCATATATAACCAACGACGGCATAAATTCTCTCTGTTCCTGTTGGATGGCTAATATTGGTGATTTTGTGATAGGCCTCATACAACATTGGACGAATCAAGTGGTTTAATCCTGAATCAATTCCTGCAAACATAGTACTGGTGGTTTGTTTTACTACATTCGTTTTTGCCAAAAAATAACCCGATTCACTCACCAAAAATTTACCTGGCTCAAACCAAAGTTCGAGTTCTCGGCCATATTTTTTGCAGAACTCAATAAATCGAGAAGCTATTTTACCGCCAATATCGTTGATATCTGTGGTTACATCGGCCTCTTTGTATGCAACTTTAAATCCACTTCCAAAGTCCATATACCTTAAATCTTTAAAATCTTCGGCTGCTTCAAACAATAATTCAGCTCCTCTTATAAACACCTCAGCATCTAAAATATCACTGCCAGTATGCATATGCAAACCTTCTACATTAATATCATATAATTTAACAACTCTCGAAACGTGTCTAAGTTGGTAGTAGCTAATACCAAATTTGGAATCAATGTGCCCAGTAGAAATTTTATGATTTCCACCAGCCATAATATGTGGATTGACACGAATGCAAACAGGAACTATACTACCGTATTTTGCACCAAACTGCTCCAATATAGATATGTTATCAATATTAATCTTTACACCTTCTTCAACCGCCATTTCAATTTCAGCCATGCTAACCCCATTGGGTGTGTACAATATTTCAGATGGTTCGAAACCCGCTTTTAATCCTAGCCAGACTTCTTGTATGGAAACAGCATCAAGTCCAGTACCAAATTTCTTCATTAATTTTAAAATGGTGATATTGCTTAGAGCCTTGCAAGCATAATGTATGTTTAACTTAACACCCGGAAATGCATTATAAAGCTTATTAAACTGTTCCTGCATTTTTTCTGCGTCATACACATAAAGAGGCGATTCGTATTTTTCTACCAATTCCAGTAAATCAACACCACCTAACTGATATCTTCCATTCACTAATTCCATATTGTGCGAAATTAATTTTTTTATCTTGAACAGAAAAATGCAATCTTGCATAATATTAAATGAGCAGAATAATAGCCTTAGATTATGGAGGAAGAAGAACTGGTGTGGCGGTGACGGACCCTTTGCAGATGATTGCATACCCTTTGGATACAATAGATACTAGTATAATAATAGATTATTTGAAAGCCTATTTTTTAAAAGAAGTAGTAGAAACTATCGTATTGGGTGCTCCTTTGAATATGGATGGATCTGATACAGATGCGACCCAATTAGTGATAGAATTCGAAAAAAAACTAAAAGAAAACTTCCCAAAATACCCCATTGTTAAAATTGATGAAAGATTAACGAGTCGAATGGCAAAGCAGACTTTAATAGATGCAGGCTATAAAAAAAAGGATAGAAAAAATAAAAAACTTGTAGATACAGTAGCTGCTGCATTAATTTTGCAAACTTATTTAGCTTCCAGATGATATTACCAATTTATGCCTACGGTTCTCCTGTTTTAAGGAAAAAATGTACAGATATTGACCCTAATTACCCTGGTTTACAGGAGTTAATAGCCAATATGTATGAAACTATGTACGAAAGCAACGGCATTGGATTAGCCGCACCTCAAATCGGACTCCCTATTCGTATTTTTGTAGTTGATGGTACTCCAATAGAAGGTATTAAACCAGCAGATTTTAAACAGACCTTTATCAATCCGCTCATTCTAAATGAATGGGGCGAGCCATGGAAATATGAGGAAGGTTGCCTTAGTATACCCACTATTAGAGAAAATGTAAGTCGTAAACCTGAGTTAACCATTCGCTTTTTGGATGATAATTTTGTGGAGCATGAGTTGTCTTTTGATGGTATGGCTGCTAGAATCATTCAACACGAATATGATCACATCGAGGGGAAGTTGTTTGTAGATTACGTGACCCCACTTAAAAAAAATCTTCTTAAAGGCAAACTAAACAATATTAGTCTAGGTCGCGTGGAGCATGATTATAAAATGCGTTTTCCTATCAAAAAATAAATTTGTATAAATAAATAAAAATTTTAATTTTGCACCAAATTTAAGAAATAAATAAAAATGAAAAAATTAATCATCGCTTCTTTTGTTGCAGCTTTATTTGCAGCTTGTAACAACACTCCAGCTGTAACTGAATCAGCCGCTAACGTTGCTAAATTAACTACTTGGGTAGATTCTATCAAAAATGTAATAGCTACTGCTACTACTCATGATTCAACTTCATGGGCAAATTACACTGCTGAGTTTAACACCGCAGTATCTTCAATTAAAATGGAAGAATTGGATGAAACTGGTAAAAAAGCTTTAGAAGCTGCTAACACTGCTTGGGCTGAAGTTGGTACTACTTATTCTGCTGCAATTACCAAAGAAAAAGAAGCTGCTGCTCAAATGATGGCATCTGATACAACTAAAGCTGCTGCTACAATCGAAGCTGGTAAAACCATCATCGAAAAAGGCAAAGAAGTTGTAAAAGAAGGTAAAGATATGATCAAAAAATAATTTCAATTATTTAACCATATAAAAAAAGTTGAGATTAACGTCTCAACTTTTTTTTTGTCCGATATCTCTCACAATCACCTATCTTTGCACCATTAATGAATAAAATAATAATAACAGTATTCGCAATTGTAGCTTTAGTAGCTTGCAATAATGGTACAAACAAGCAGGAACTTTCTGCTCAAGTTGAAAATCTACAGAAATGGATTGATTCAGTTAAAACAGCTAACGTTGTTTATGACTCTACTACATGGGTGGCCCTAGATGGTCAATATAAGGCGGCTACTGCTGACCTTACTGCTAACGCAGACAAATTGAAAGAAGAAGAAAAAGCAAAATTAGAAGCATCTCAAAAATCTTGGGAAGAATACAAAATAGCTTATGTTGCCAAAATGGAAGAATCTACAAAAGCATCAGAACCTGCAATGACAGGTTTTAACGATGAAGCTAAAATTGTAATGGCTAAAACCATCTTTGGCGAAGTTGCTATGATGAATACAATGGATTTTTCTTGGGTGAATGCTTCAAATATTTTGAGCACTTATAATGGGTTTTATGAAAAATTCAAAGCAAATCAATCATCGTACGATGCCGACCAACTTGCTTATGTAAAAGCTTTATATGAAGCTTTAGACACTAGAAAAAATGAAGTTGAAAAGGAAAAAGCTTTCAAAGGTTCTGACAATATCAAAATTGCACAAACCAAAACCAAATTTGCAGTATTATTTGCCTCTGAAAAGACTGGTTCTAAATCTGAATCAAAGTAATTACGATTTTTAATTAAATTGAAAAAAAGTTGAGACTAAAATCTCAACTTTTTTTATGCCCTTAGCTTTGCTATACTTATATTTGAACACTAATATTTAAGATGAAGTATTATTATCTATTCATTTTGCTTTTTATTTTGAGCTGCCAATCATCTGCCACAAAAGAAGAGATGATTACAGATAGTATAAATGATACTATTTTGAATTTTTCATCGGAAATGTTAAATGATAGTTTTGTTGATATATCAAAAACAGATAATACCAATATAGATTCCTTGAGAAATGCATGTTTGACGAAACTTAAATTGAAATCTATTACAAAAATAAAAGCATTAAATGAAGTAGCCTTGTTAGCCACCTATCAAGAAATGCATCATTTATTGGTATCCTCTTCAGATTCTTCATCAAATAACTTGAATAAAATACTGTTTAGTATTTTCGAAGAACTAAATATTCGCCAAAATATTTTAGAAGAAACGGCAGATCCAAACCAAGCTGACAATATAAAAACCAAATTAAAATTGGCCCGCTTAAAAAGCGAAATTTATCCGTTTTTTAATTTCACAAAAAGAAGTAATTTATAATGAAGACAATTTTATTGCTTATTGTCTCTAATGTATTCATGACAATAGCATGGTATGGACATTTAAAATTTGAAGGTATACCCCTGTGGAAAGCCATTGCGGTAAGTTGGTTAATCGCATTGGTAGAATATAGCATTATGGTACCTGCTAACAGGATAGGTAAATTAGAAGGTATGAGTGGTTACCAACTTAAAATTATCCAAGAAGCAATCACCATAGTTGTATTTTGTATATTTGCAGTTTTTGTTTTAAAAGAACCTTTGAAATGGAATCATTTTGTAGCTTTTATTTTTCTATTTTTCGCAGTCTTTTTATGGTAAAAAAATTCTAACACAATGCCTTGAATTCCCAAGTCCTTAGTCCAAATAAAAAACTATAGGTAATTTAATAATTAATATTTAAATTTGCCGCCCCAACAAAGGAGGAAATAAAATTTGACAGAAGAACAATTAAACCAAGGCAACGCCACAACAACAGTTGAGGCAGCCGCAGAAACCCCAAAAACCCGCACTAACAAAGAAACAGCTCCGGCTGCGGGTGATTTCGATTGGAGCATGGACAACGCTGGTTTTGGTAACTACGACAAAAACCAACGCAAAGAACTAGAGAATTTATATTCAGGTTCTTTGAAAAGCTTAACTCAGAATGAGTTAGTAAGTGGTTATGTAGTAGCAATTTCAGAACGTGAGATTGTCGTGAATGTGGGTTTTAAATCTGATGGTATCATTTCAAAAAATGAATTTAAAGATTTAGCAGATGTTAAAGTAGGTGATACAGTTGAAGTTTATGTAGAAAATACAGAAGACGAAAACGGACAGTTAATTCTTTCGCGCAAACGCGCTATTCAAGAGAAAGCATGGGAGCATATCTTGAAAGCTATGGAAGAAGGCACTATTTTAACTGGTTTAGTAAAAAATAGAACAAAAGGTGGATTGGTTGTTGATGTCATGGGCATTGACGCTTTCTTGCCAGGTTCACAAATCGATGTTAAGCCGATTAAAGATTACGATCAATATGTAGGTAAAGACATGGAGTTCAAAATTGTGAAGGTGAATGACGTGTTTAAAAACGTTGTTATTTCTCACAAAGCATTGATTGAAGATGATATCGAAGCACAGAAATCTGATATTTTGTCTAAATTAGAAAAAGGACAAGTGTTAGAAGGTATCGTTAAAAATATAGCGCCTTTTGGTGTATTCGTTGATTTAGGTGGTATTGATGGCTTATTGCACATCACAGATATCTCTTGGGGTAGAATCAATCACCCAGAAGAGTTATTGAAGTTAGACCAAAAAATCAATGTAGTTGTTCTAGAGTTTGATGACGAAAAGAAACGTATTTCTCTAGGCATGAAACAATTAACAGAGCACCCTTGGGATACTTTAGGTGAAAACATTAAAATTGGAGAGAAAGTTGCAGGTAAAGTTGTAACTGTTGCTGATTATGGTGCATTCATCGAAATTAAGCCAGGTGTAGAAGGTTTGGTTCACGTTTCAGAGATGAGCTGGAGCAGTCATTTAAGAAGTCCACATGATTTCTTGAAAGCAGGTGATGATGTTGAAGCTATCGTTTTATCATTGGATAAAGAAGAGCACAAAATGTCCTTAGGTATTAAGCAATTAACACCGGATCCATGGGCTTCTATCGTTGAAAAATACAAAGTAGGTAGCAAACACAACGGAACAGTTAAGAATTTAACCAGCTATGGTTTGTTCATCGAACTAGAAGAAGGTGTTGATGGATTAATCCACGTATCAGACTTATCTTGGACCAAGAAAATCAAACATCCTTCTGAATTTATTAAGAAAGATGAGAAAATTGATGTTGTTGTCTTAGAAGTAGATGCTGAAAACAGACGTTTATCTCTAGGTCACAAACAATTGGAAGAAAATCCTTGGGATACTTTCGAAACTATTTTCAGATTGGGAACTGTTCACGAAGGAACTGTTACTTCTCAAAATGATAAAGGTGCCAATGTTCAATTACAATACGGTATAGAAGGATTTGCTCCTAAACGCCATTTGGTAAAAGAAAACGGTGGTAAAATTAAAGAAGATGAAGTATTGGCATTCGAAGTAATCGAATTCAATAAAGAAAGTAAAAGCATCGTTCTTTCTCATACCAACACATGGAAAGCAGAAGATAAAGCAAGAAAAGCAGAAGACAATGCTGGCGATAAGTCAGGTAAACCTGGAGTTAAAACAGGTAAACCAATTAATAAATCTAATGATAAATCATCATTAGGTGAATTAGATGCCTTCAGCGATTTGAAAGCCATGTTTGACAATGCTGGAAGTAAACCCACTACTGAAGCTAAACCAAAAGCTGAAAAGAAAGTAGTTGAAAAAGAAGAAAAAGCAGAAACAACCAATGGCGATGATCTTAAGAAAATTACTGGTGTAGGACCAGCATTTGAAAAAAGATTAAACGCTCTAGGAATTCATAGTTACAATGATTTAATATCATTAACAGACGAAAGAATTGCCGAATTGGAAAATCAAGACAGCATGACCAGCCTTGAGCAATGGCATGCATGGATTGAAGAAGCAAAAACTTTTTAATTAAAATTAATCATAATCAAAAAGGATAGTTAAAATGACTATCCTTTTTTTTGTACCCAACTTTTTAAAGGTGATATGAATATTATTCACGGATTCTTGAGATAAAGGTCCAAAGAAATAAGTTGCTTTGATTAAATGGAGTGTTAAATTTATAAAATCCTAAGTTGAATTTTGCGTCAATCGCCTTAAATAGAATCTGAAACCGTGGAGTCTTTGGCTTTATCTGTAGGTTTTACATAAGATTGAGTGGCTCTGTTCGATATTTTAACCGAAGTCATATTGAGTGAGCCGGCAACTAATTTATCATTAAAAAAGCTAACCTCATCCTTATCTGTTTGTAGCGCTAGACTGTATAATAATGGAATATAATGATCGGGAGTTGGAATAGAAAGCATTGCAGCTTGCCCAAGTTTGGTATAATCTATTAAGGCAGCATGGTTCTTATCCGTAATTAGCTTTTTAAAATTAGCATGCATCTCTATTGCCCAGTCATAGCCGTAATTAGGCACTTCCATTTTATCCCAAGCCACCATGCGTAAATTGTGAATCATATTTCCACTACCAATTATAAGTACACCTTTTTTCCGCAGTGAGGCTAATTCTCTCGCCAAATCGTAATGATATTGCATGGGTTGGTTATAATCTATGCTGAGTTGCAATACAGGGATATTGGCTAAAGGGTACATGTTTTTGATAACCGACCAAGTGCCATGGTCGAGACCCCATTCGTGATCGAGGCCGACGCCTACTTTTTTTACAATGCCCGCTATTTCTGAAGCTAGCTCTGGATTACCAGGAGCTGGATATTGTACATTGAACAATTCTTGAGGAAAGCCACCAAAGTCGTGAATGGTTTTAGGATTCTCCATGGCAGTAATGTGGGTGCCGCTGGTAAGCCAATGTGCAGAAATACACAAGACGGCTTTAGGAACGCTTATTTCCTTGCCCATAGCCACCCAACGCTGACTGAACTCATTGTCTTCTATGCCATTCATTGGCGAGCCATGCCCTATAAAGAGAACCGGCATGGTTTCATCCTGCTCTTCGAGCAAGTTTGTTATTTTATTAAATGATCCTAAAGTTATCATACCTGTTGTTCCTGCTATTATTTTAATGAAGTGTTTGCGTTGCATGGGTAAATGCTTTTTGCCATTTTAATGCCAATACAAAGATTGCTTTTTTAATGGGAATATTTGTTAACCTAGGATAAGAAATGAGTGGACCTTTGCTATTCAGGATACAATAAGATTACTCCACCTAGGTATCTTAATTTCCTTAAACTCTGTCTACCAACTAATATTTTTCTGCGCATGTCAATAAAATAACAAAGGAGGGTAATATTACAATACAATTCCAAATGCTAATTGATAGGTTGAGTTGGGATGGTTGTAATTTATATTAATCTTAAAATTGCAAAGGCTAGCTGAATAACTTGAATCTGCCACTCATATTCTGAATTTATACTTATTTGCTTATGTTTGCCTCACATTACCATTGAATAAAATGGATAATCATTTTAATAAATGAAAATTGAAGTAATTTATATTCCATGTTACAAATTAGATTATCGATTAACACGCATCTGTGTTGCTAGTATTCGCCATTGGTATCCGTCTATTCCAATTGTTTTGCTTAAAGATTTAATTCTTGGTGATTTTGATTCATCAGAGTTGGAAAAATATTTTAATGTTCAAATTTTTCCTCAAAATATCAGGGCCTATGGTTGGGGCTTTTCCAAGTTAGAAGCTATTTTGCAAATAGAAAAAAAGAGATTCCTGATGTTGGATTCAGATATTGTTTTGGTTGGGCCTATATTGGAAGAACTTGAGAAGTATGAGGAAGATTGGATAGTTGTGGAAGAAAACTATACCGAAAAAGATATATTGAAATATTATTTTGACCCCAATAAACTTAGACAACTAGATCCTGATTTTGTATTTCCAGGTTTTACATTTAATAGTGGGCAAATTGTAGGTACCTCTGGCACACTAAAGCGTGCAGATTTTAGTAAATTTTTGGAATGGAAAGAACCGCGAGTGCAATTGTTCAGAGAGGCATTTACTTTTGGGGGAGAACAACCCTTGTTGAATTACATGTTGATGAAAAAAACACAAAATGGTGAAATAAGTTTAAAGCGTTTGGATTTTATGAAGGAGGGTCTAAACCCAACGACTGCGCAGGTATCTATTGAACGGCTTAAAAATAAAGAAGGTTATCCTTTTGTTATTCATTGGCACGATAAAAAAACAAACAGCATGGATCCAAAAATGGAAGAGATTCCCCGAAATGATATTTTATTGTTTTATGAAGATAAATATTACAGTGGGGCTAATATTGGTTCATTATTGAAGTTTTTAAGAAGACACTATGAGCGCTTATTAGCCATTATTTTCATGAAAAAAATGAAAATCAGGAACAGAAGTAAAAACCAATAACAGGATATCTACTTTTTATGGAATTAATTTATCTAGTTTTTAGTTGAAAATATTTGTAAGAGAACAAAATAAATCCAGCTAAGAATAATAAAAAGAATATTGCCATGGTCTGAACATTTAAATTGTTGAAAATTACAAAAGGTGTGCTTAACAAAAAATGAATGATAAATATTTTTATTTCAGAATATTCAAACCTTCCAATTAATCGCCAATATGTAATTATATAAAATATTAAAATAAATGTGGTAAATAACGTTAATGTAATTGAAAACATGGCCCAAGGAGCAATGATTGGAGTATGCCAACCTGGAACTACAGAAACTGCGTAATCTCCACGAACGATGCCCCATAATTCCCAGATTAATAATATTAAGAATGAAGTAAAAGCCATGTATTTTTTTATGCTTTTCAAAATAAAGATTTACTAAAGGTTTAATTTCAGTCCATCCCATGCCAATTGCATACCTTCTGGTAAATGTCTGTTAATCTCATCATGTAAGCCCAATTGATGGCTGATATGTGTGAAATAGACATTGGGAACCTCTAGCTTTTTTGCAACCTCAATAGCTTCATTAAGTGTATAATGACTAATATGCTGTTCATGTCGAAGTGCATTCAATACCAAATGGGTGCTGCCTTTAATTTTCTCCATATTTACATCATCAATAAAATTAGCATCTGTTATGTAAGTGAAATCATTGATACGAAAACCAAGCACTGGTAATTTATAATGTAATACTTCTATTGGTGTAATGGTGACTCCTGCAGCCTCAAAAGCATGCATCGCATCCATAGTAATAAATTCTAATTCTGGGATACCTGGATATTTAAAATCGGAAAAAATATATTGATACTCTCTTCTTAAAGCCGTCTGAACATTTTCTGTTGCATATACATCAATTGCTTTTTTATTAATGTAATTAAAGGCGCGTATATCATCCATACCAGCAATGTGGTCTTTGTGTTCGTGGGTAAATATAAGGGCGTCCAACCGAAGCGTGTTATTGCGCAACATTTGTTGCCTAAAATCTGGACCGCTGTCTATTACAATTACCTTCCCATCAATATCAAATTGAATACTGCTTCTTAAACGTTTGTCTTTGGAATTGTTACTTTTGCAAACCTCGCATTGGCATGCAATTAGTGGTACACCTTGTGAAGTACCGGTACCAAGAAAGGTAATTTGCATAGTTTAGGTTATAACTTATTTACTTGATTATTTTGTTTAAAGGGAAACGTTCCGATTGAAGCTAAAGAATATTTTGATCAAGCATTAAATATGTTCTTCCTCGCCACCTTCACTAAAACTTTCCCCAAATTCATCTTCTGCGGTTTCGTCATCTTCACCTTCTTCTCCAAAAGCTTCTTCATCAAAACCTTCATCTAAAATAGGTGCTTGCTTGCTAACTAATTTATTGGCAATTTCATCAAACTCCGATTCGTCAACAATTTTAAATCTACCTAATCCTTCATTTTGCTTTGGTGCTTTGCCATTAGACTTTGAAATTAAAGGATACTTAATGCCTTTCACATCATTTTGTATGCTTTGCAATTCTATGTGCAAAGTCCATTGTTCTTTAAAATCTGTGATGTATAAAAACTTTTGATGAGGATCGTTTACCATCTCATTTATTTTTATTTTTTCCATTAATAGTTTAAGATTTCCAGAATCTTCTAAAGTTACCTCTTTACCCTTTCTCCAATTATCATCGGATACATAGAAGGAAGAAGGCTCTTTTTTGTTGAATCCAATGGAGTCTAAAACAATATTGTGTAATTCTAAAAAAGTGGCGGTAGGTTGAATGTCGATGACCCTATTAATATCCTCATCTTCCTCGAACCAAACTTTAAAGCGGTAAATCATAACTTGGCAAAAATAAATTAATTTTCTTGAGTTTTTTCTTTTATCCCGAGGCTGCTCGCAAATTCTTTTAAAAATAACATTGCATCACCAAAATTATCACTCACTTTGTCGTCCAAAATTGCTTCCCTGACGGCATTTTTTAAGAGGCCGATCTGCTGTGGTCGCTCAATGTGAAACGATTTTAAAATATCATTGCCAGTTATTGGAGGTTGCCAGTTTCTAAGAGTATCTTTCTCGACAACATTTTTCATTTTTTCTTCAACAATGAAAAAGTTTTGCTTAATGCGTTCAACTTTCTTTTCATTTTTACTTGTAATGTCACTTCTGCAAAGCATCATAAGTGCCTCAATATCTTCTCCAGCTTCAACCATTACTCTGCGAATGGCACTATCGGTAACAATATTCTGAGATAAAACAATCGGTCTTAAATGCAGTAAAACAAGTTTTTCCACAAACTTCATTTTTTCATTTAGTGGTAATTTTAATTTTGTAAAAATGGGTTTTACCATTCTACTGCCTTTGTCTTCATGCCCATGAAAAGTCCAGCCTACGCCTGGCTCGTATCTTTTGGTTGCTGGTTTCGCAATATCGTGCAATATGGCAGCCCATCTCAACCATAGGTCGTTACTCAATTTACATAGATTATCAAGTACTTGTAAGGTATGATAGAAATTATCCTTATGAGAATTTTTATTAATCGTTTCAACGCCAAATAAATTGGCCATTTCAGGGAAAATTAAATGCAATAAACCCGTATCAAATAAATATTCAAAACCAATGGAAGGAACAGGAGATAAAATGATTTTATTCAGTTCATCTGTTATCCGCTCTTGAGAAATAATTTTAATCCTTTCTTTATTTCTTACAATACCATCATAAGTTTTTTCTTCTATTCTAAATCCAAGCTGAGAGGCAAACCGAATGGCGCGCATCATTCGCAATGGGTCATCACTAAAAGTTTTATCAGGATCCATTGGCGTGCGAATAATCTGATGGTCGAGGTCATCTAAACCTTTAAAAGGATCTACTATTTGCCCGTAATTATTTTTATTAAGACCAATGCTTAAAGCATTGATTGTCAAATCTCTTCTTTCTTGATCGTCTTTGAGAGAACCGGCTTCTACAAATGGTTTCCGGCTATTGAGCTCATAACTTTCTTTCCGGGCGCCAACAAATTCAATCACCAAATCCTGGAATAAAACTTGAGCAGTTCCAAAGTTTTCGAAAAATGAAAATTTACTATGTGATAACTTTTGAGCCACTTTTTTTGCAAAGTCAATGCCTTTTCCAATCACAACAATGTCAATATCCTTGCTATCTCTTAATAAAAAAATATCTCGTACAAATCCACCTATCAAGTAAATTTCAATTCCATTATTATCCGCCAACTCACCGAAGGTTTTAAATAATTGCTCATGTTCTTGAAAGGCATTAGGTTCAGGTAAAAACATTGGTACAAAATTATGATATTTTGGGGAATGGCGGAAGAAATAGATATTTGCATCATGCGTTATATTTTAACAATCTGTATTTGCTTGCTTTTGTCTTGTAAAAGCAATTTACAAAATGTCGATGCCATTTATTTCAATGGTAATATACATACCATGGATGATAAGCATCCAGAAGCTTCGGTAATGATAATTGATAATGGAAAAATAATAGCTGTTGGAGATAGTACCCTATTGAGACAATATACTTGTCATGTGAATAATTTTTCGGATTTAAAAAAGCAAAATATTTTTCCTGGTTTTATAGATGCCCATTGCCATTTTTATGGGTATGCAAAAACACTTTTAAGTTGCAATTTAGTAGGCACAAGTAGTTGGGAAGAAGCCATGAATAAACTAATTGTATTTAGTAAAACATCTCAATCGGAATGGCTTATAGGTAGGGGTTGGGATCAAAATGATTGGGCGGATAAAAACTATCCGGATAATAAAGAATTAAATATTTTGTTTCCAGATAAACCAGTCATCTTAAAAAGAATTGATGGGCATGCAGCCATATGCAATCAAAAAGCATTGACGCTTGCAGGTATTGAGGAGAATTCAATTATGGCAGGTGGGGAGTTTATCAGAAAGGATGGAAAACTAACCGGAGTATTAATAGACAATGCTGTAGACATGGTTGAAAAAGTAATTACACCACCATCGAATGAAGAATTATTTACAGTGCTAAAAAAAGCTGAGAAGGAATGCTACAGCCTCGGTTTAACAACATTGGCGGATGCAGGTTTAGATATTGAAACTGCCTTGTTTTTAGATTCCTTGGGAACAAAAAATGAACTTTCTATTTTCTTATACATAATGCTAAATCCAACAAGTAATGGTTTGAAATTTGCTCAAAACAAGGGAGTTTATGAAAACGACCATACTAAAATATGTAGTTTTAAATTATATGCAGATGGTGCCCTGGGCAGCCGAGGTGCTAAATTAAAAACACCTTACTGCGACAGAAAAGATCATAATGGCATGTTGCTAAATGATGCGGTATATTTTGATAAATGGTGCAACGATATTAAAAATACAACAACTTATCAGGTAAATACCCATTGCATTGGCGATTCGGCTAATAGACTATTGCTCGAAATTTATGGGAAATACTTAAAAGGGAACAATGATGAGCGTTGGCGAATAGAGCATGCCCAGATAATAGATGTAAAAGATTTTTATTTATTTAAGAAGTTTTCAATTATCCCCTCTGTACAACCTACACATGCTACAAGCGATGGACCTTGGGCAGAAGATCGCTTGTGCAACAATAGAATGAAAGGTGCTTATGCCTATCAAACTTTGTTGAAACAAAATGGGTATTTGCCATTGGGTACCGATTTTCCTGTAGAATATTTAAATCCACTATTTACTTTTTATAGTGCAGTGTTTAGAGAAAATATCAATGCAGCCAATCAAAAACCTTTTCAATTAGAAGAAAAATTATTGCCAGAACAAGCTCTAAAAGGGATGACCATTTGGGCTGCCAAATCATGTCGTTTGGAGCATAGAAAGGGTGCTTTGATTGCTGGCATGGATGCAGATTTTATTATTTTAAACGGCAATCTCAATACCATTTCAAAAAATGAATTCAGTAAAGTGAAAGTTTTGCATACAATAAAAAGTGGACAAGTTGTTTTTTGATGTTCATATTCAAAAATAACATCTCAATTTCTTTGATTCAAAAATCCTTAAGTTTGCTTCTATGAAGTTGACATTTTGGGGAGCAGCAAGAACCGTAACAGGATCTAAGCATTTACTTACGACCGATAGTGGTAAAAATATTCTTTTAGACTGTGGTCTGTTTCAAGGCATGGGGCAAGATAGTAACCTATTGAACAGGCATTGGGGATTTGAGCCAGCCAGTATTGATTACATCATTCTTTCGCATGCACATATTGATCATACTGGATTATTACCCAAGTTAGTAAAAGATGGATTCAATGGCAATATTTACGCTACTAGCGGTACCATTGATTTATGCGAAATTATGTTGCTAGATAGTGCGCACATTCAAGAGAGCGATTTAAAATATATTAATATGCGAAAAATCGAAAAGCACCAAGAGTTAATAGAACCGCTTTACTCACCCGAAGATTCTACGAAAACCCTTAGCATGTTGGTTGAAATACCTTTAGAAGGTAAATTTAAGATAGATGATGAGGTAACAGTTTTAACAACAGAGAGCGGACATATATTAGGGAGTGTAGCATTGAATTTGGAATTAACTAAAGCAGATAATTCGGTTATTAATCTAACGTTCACCGGAGACATTGGTCGTAAGAACGACGCTATACTTAAAGGTCCAGAACCTTTTCCTCAAGCTGATTACATCATTTGCGAAAGCACATATGGAGATAGACTTCATGCCGTTCAAACAGATGTTGATGCCCATTTATTAAGCATTGTTCAAAAAACCTGTGTTGAAAATAAAGGTAAAATAATCATACCAGCCTTTAGTATAGACAGAACACAGGAAATTATTTATTCGTTGGATAAATTGGCATTTGCAGGTAAACTACCTGTCATTGATGTTTATGTAGATAGTCCTCTTTCTACCAAAGCAACTCAGGTGATGTCTGCCCATCGCGAGTATTTTAATAAAGAAATATTAGCCTATATTAATAAAGATGGCGATCCTTTTGATTTTCCTAATCTGCATTATGTGCAGTCTGCTGAAGATTCAAAAAAAATCAATGACTCTAAAAAACCATGCATTATTATAAGTGCTAGTGGTATGGCAGAAGCAGGAAGGGTGAAGCACCATATAAAAAACAATATTGGAAATGCATCAAATACCATTTTACTGGTTGGTTATGCCTCTCCAGATTCGCTTGCTGGCCGTCTAAAGGCTGGCGACCCTGAGGTTAGAATTTTTAGTGAAATGTATAAAGTAGTTGCCAGTGTCGAAAGTATGGAAAATTACAGTGCCCATGGCGATTATAATGAGATGTTAGAATACCTTACTTGCCAAAAAGCCGATGAAGTGAAGAAACTTATACTTGTACATGGAGATTATGACACCCAATTGACATGGGCAGAGAAACTAAAAAATGTAGGGTTTAAAGATATTTTTATACCAGAAATGGGAGATGAATTGGAATTAATATAAATGTATAAAAACGATAAAAAGACAAATTTATTTATTATTTTAGGAGCATTTTTTATTACAAATGCCATAGTTGCTGAATTTATAGGAACCAAAATATTTTCATTTGAAAATACTTTCGGGTTTAAAAAATTCGATATCAATATTCTTGGATTTGAGCATCTTTCATTTGAGTTAACATGCGGTGTAATTGTTTGGCCAATTGTATTTATTATGACCGATATAATCAATGAATACTATGGAAAGAAAGGCGTTAAGCTATTGAGTTATTTGGCAGCGATTATGATTTCTTATGCCTTCATAATTGTATTTACAGCGATTGGAACAACACCTGCAGATTGGTGGGTAAAGAGTGGCGAGGGAAAAAATATAGATAACATGCAGCATGCTTACCATGCCATTTTTGGGCAGGGATTGTGGATCATCATTGGTTCTTTAGTAGCTTTTTTAGTAGGGCAGTTAATAGATGTGCGCATATTTCATTATCTAAAATTAAAATCAGGTGAAAAGAATTTATGGTTAAGGAGCACAGGGTCGACAGTAATTTCACAATTAATTGATAGTTTCGTTGTTTTGTTTATTGCCTTTTATATTGGAAACAATTGGTCTTTAAATCAGGTATTGGCAATAGGTATCATGAACTATTTGTATAAGTTAGCACTAAGTATTTTATTGACACCTTTATTATATGTCGTTCACAATATTATAGATAAGTATTTAGGAAAGGATTTGGCTCACAGAATGATGAGAGAGGCTGATGGGACTTATGAATCTAATTAATTTTAGTTGAGGAATGGCTCAAAATAATTGGTACGCTATATACACCAGGCCAAACGCAGAGAAAAGGGTCTTTGATAAATTAACACTTTTAGGCTACGATACTTATTTACCATTAGTAAATAGCATAAGGATTTGGAGCGATCGGAAAAAGAAAATTTCAACACCTCTCATCTCCACTTTTGTGTTTATTAAAATTGAGAGAGAAAGGGTTTATGAGACACTTCAAGTGCAAGGAGCACTTGGGATTTTAAAATACATAGGACAACCTGCAGTAATTAAAGACCAAGAAATAGAGAATCTCAAAATATTGATGAATGATTCATCGGAGGTTTCGCCAATAGAAAATGTTGATTTTGAAGAAGGTGAAGATGTTTTGGTAACCCAAGGTCCATTTACTGGCTTGGTTGCTAAATCTCTGGTAATCAAAGGTAAAAGGCGTATAATAGTATCTGTTGAAGCACTTGGAAGTGCTTTGGAAGTTAATTTACCGTTATCTTTTGTAGTAAAAATAAGCAAAAAACAATAAAATTCACTAATATTGCAACCTAATTTTAGTTTTGGGCTTTAGTACATTCTGTGACTAACGATAGCGAAGCTTTGTAAACATCTCTCATTTTTGATCTTTGATTTTGAATATCATTTATTGTCTTAAATCCTTCAAATTCAATCAATAAAAAAACATTAATTGCTGAAATAGTTTCGTAAATCCCTAATTACACAATATCAATCTTTTATAAAATAATGAAAATTTCAAAAAATTCTATTCTTATTCTTCTTATGGCGCTAATTTTTGGCTTAAGTTCTTGCCTTACAAGAAAAAATGAGAAGCTGATATATTTTAAATCCTTAGAAACCAACAGCGTTTCTAATTCTACTTTATTCCCTAAAGAGAGTATTATTAAACCAAGCGACATTTTGCAGATATCAGTATTTTCATTGGATGTTGAAACAAGTAAAATTTTGAATAATGTGTCAACTGCAGATGGTTTTATGGTGGATGATTCCGGCAGAATCAAACTTCCCTTATTGGGCAATATTAAAGCGGGAGGATTAAATAAAATCCAATTGGCAGACACCATTTCTAAAAAATTAATTCAAAATCAATTAATGCTTAGCCCAATTGTCAATGTGAGAATCACCAATTTTAAAATCACTATTCTTGGTGAAGTAAATAAGCCCGGTGTTGTTACAGTGCCGAACGAACACATCACCATAACAGAGGCACTTGGTATGGCTGGCGATTTGACAATTTATGGAAACAGAGAAAATATCTTATTGATTAGGGAAAAGGATGGAAAGAGAATAACAAAACGATTCAGTCTTAATAATAACGAAATATTTAGTACTGATATATTTTATCTTCAAAACCAAGATGTTTTATACGTAGAGTCAACCCATACCAAAGCAGCTCCATTGTCGAGATTTACACAAAACCTATCCCTCTTTCTCACAACTGTTTCTTTCATACTCCTTATTTACACAACGTCTAAAACAATCAAGTAAAACAACTAAAATTTATGAGCAATAACACTTTTCAAAATCCTTTTGAAAAAGAAGAAGATTCGAATGCACTTGCTGATTTAATCCATCTTTATTTACCCTTTTGGCCTGTATTTGTGCTGACAGTTAGCATCAGTATTTTTACAGCTTTCATGTACATTAGATATCAAACGCCAATCTATCAAGCCAATGCTACTTTAATTCTGAAGGACGAAGAAAGTGGAACAGAAACTATTTTGAAAGCGTTGGATGTTTCCGCACCTAAAAAAAATGTAAAAAATGAAATTGAAATATTAAAATCTCAAAAATTAATGGGGCAGGTAGTGCAAGAGTTGGGTTTGTATGCGCAAATATATGTGCCAGGAAGGATTCACCACTTGTTAGCTTATTCTAATTGCCCAGTTTCCTTTATTGCTTTGGAGCCAGAAAACATTAAAGGTTCTGGAGGATTTATTACTTTTATTTATAATCCTGTTGATAAATCCATATTATTTGAGGGTAAAAAATATCCTTTGGAGGTGCCCGTTAATACACCTTATGGGAAATTCAGAATCAATTACAATCACCTTAACGACTCTAAAGTAACAGGTCAGTATTTTTTATTGCTTCAAAGGGTTACGAGCATGGCAAAAGGAATGGTCAATAATTTAACCATCAATGCAGCTTCCAACCAATCTACCATTCTGAATTTAAGTTACACAGACCCTTCGCCTAAAAGAGCGGAGGACATCCTAAACACCTTGATTAAAACCTATAACAAAGACGCAATCAATGAAAAAAATGCAATGTCTAAGAATACCCTTGATTTCATTGAAGAACGTTTGGCTAAAGTAACGCTAGAACTTTCTAATATTGAAGGAGAGAAGGTAGATTACATGACACAAAGTGGCATCGTGGATTTAAGTTCCGAAGGGTCTGCTTATTTAAGCAGCGTAACAAATAGCGATCAGCAATTGTCAGAAATAAGAATTCAAATTGATGTTTTGAACCAGATTGAAAGTTATGTTATCAGTAAAAATGATGGTTCGGGTACTTTGCCAGCCACTATGGGTATTACAGATCCACTTTTATCTCAGGTCTTAAGTAAATTATATGAAGCAGAATTGCAACTCAACAGGCTCAGAAAAACCAATGCAGAAAATTCGCCTTCCGTAATTGCTTTAAAGGGCCAAATAGCACAATTGAAGCCAGGATTATTAGAAAATTTAAGGAATTATAGACAGAATCTCCTCTCGCGTCAAAGTAAAGTGCAGAATGAAAGTAATAAATACTCTTCAAGGTTGCTTAAAATGCCAAAGCAAGAAAGAGACCTTTTAGATATCAATCGAAACCAAAATATTAAAAGTAGCATTTATACTTTCTTATTGCAAAAAAGGGAAGAAACAGCTCTTACATACGCCTCGGCCATTGCAGATAGCCGCTTAATTAATGATGCCGAGAGTCTTGGTTTTCCGGTAAGTCCAGTAAAAACCAGTATTTATTTTATTGCGTTAGTTGTTGGATTTTTAGCCGCAGTCTTATTTGTTCTTTTACGCGAAAAATACAATTCGTTTGTTGTTTTCAGAACAGAAATAGAAAAGGCAACACGTGCCACTATTCTTGCAGAAATATTGCACGATGAAAGCAAAGAAATGCCAATTATTACGGATGGTAACAGATCTTCTATTGCAGAACAGTTCAGATCTCTTAGAACCTCCTTAACTTATTTGGGAATTAAAGATGATAAGAATACATTATTATTTACTTCGTCTATTTCTGGAGATGGTAAAAGTTTTATTGCCATAAATATGGGGGCTAGTTTGGCACTAACAAATAAAAAGGTGGTTTTACTGGAATTGGATTTAAGAAAACCAAAATTAAGTAATATGCTTGACATCAAAAACGAGCCTGGTATTTCTAATTATTTGGCGGGCATAGCACAACTTGATAAAATTATAGTACCCGTTAAAAATGTTCAAAATTTATTTGTAATTCCTTCGGGCACTATTCCACCCAATCCAACTGAATTAATGCTTAACGGTAAGTTGGATACAATGATGGAAGAATTAAAAAAAGAGTTCGATTATGTTATCATAGATTCGCCACCTATTGGGCTTGTTACAGATGCGAGAATACTCAATAAATATTCTGACCTGTGCTTATATGTTATTCGCCATAAACATACCCCAAAAAAATATTTGAAATTTGTTAATCAATTATTTCAAAATAAAGAATTCAATAATCTGAATATTATATTCAATGGATTAAAATCAAGAGGTATATTCGGTATAGGTAAATCTCCAACCTATGGTTATGGTAATGGATATGGTTATGGCTACGGTTATGGTGTTGATCAAGAAATATCTAAAAAATCGAGTAAAAAATTCTTTTCAAAATCTAAAAAGCCAGTTCAGAAATCGGAACAAAAATTATAGTTTCTAAGAATTTTCTCTCCATTTGTTATTATGAAAACTGTATTGCAAAAGCACAAAAATAATCCGGCCATTATTAATCTTTTTAATTGGATTAAATTGGTTGGTTATACTGGTAGTGCTCAGATTTTGGTTCAATTTTTAGGGTTAGTAAGTGGCATTTTGGTAATACGATTGCTTCCCGCAACCGAATATGCATTTTATACATTAGCAAATACAATGCTGGGTACAATGGTAGTGTTGGCAGATGGAGGTATATCTTCTGGCACAATGGCTCAAGGTGGTAAAGTATGGCAGGATAAAGAAAGATTGGGAATCGTATTGGCAACAGGCTTAGACCTGAGAAAGAAATTTGCAATCGCCAGTTTAATTATTGTTGCCCCGTTCCTAATATATTTATTGAGACACCATGGAGCTTCGTGGGTGATGTCCATTCTTTTACTTGCTTCATTAATTCCTGCATTTTATACTGCTTTATCGGGAACCATATTACAATTGGCTCCTAAATTACATCAGGACATTAAATCGCTTCAAAGAAATAATGTATATCTGAACATTGGTAGATTATTTTTGACTACTCTGTCTATTTTTATTTTTCCTTGGGCTTTTTTCGCCATCATCTCATCCGGAATTGCTCAAATATGGGGAAATCTAGATTTGCGAAAGATTTCTTTAAAATATGTAGATACTAATCAAAAACCAGATCCAGTTGTAAGGAAGGAAATCCTTTCTTTTGTTAAACGAATTTTACCTGGGGCAATTTATTATTGTGTATCAGGTCAAATTACCATTTGGTTGATTTCTTTTTTCGGCAACACAAATTCTGTTGCACAAGTTGGTGCGCTTGGTAGATTGGGTATGTTATTGGGTGTTATAGGAACACTTATGAGCACACTGGTAACCCCACGTTTTGCACGATTACCAAACGATAAAAATAAGTTAACAAAAATTTTTTTTCAAATTCAATTAGGTTTGACCTTATTTGGTTGCCTTGCTGTTGGAATTACCTATTTGTTTCCAAATCAGATATTATGGATTATTGGGCCTGAATACGCAAACCTGCAAACTGAATTAATTTTATGCATTGCGGGTGGTTGTTTGGGATTATTAGGTGGTGCATCGTTTGCACTTTCTGTTAATCGTGGAATGATTATGGCTCCTATTTTAACCATACCTGTTATTATAGTAACAATTATTGTTGGGGCATTAATAATTGATGTTTCAACCTTAATGGGTGTCTTAGAATTAAATCTTTTTATTGGCATCGTGGAAATTTTAATGTACTACATCTATTTCATCTATAGAGTTAGAAAAATTGAAGGACAGTAGATATATTTAAACAAATTCAATTTGTTTTTTAAATAATAATGAATCAACTCACTTATACTATTGGAATTCCAGTTTATGATAGAATATTGGGATTTTCCGAAGCACTTTCTTCGGCACTTAGTGTTGTGGAATGTACAGAAATAATAGTGGTAGATGATCATTCGGCACACAATGATTTTAAAGAGATTTGCGAAACTTTTGATGATAGTAGAATAAGATACGTCAAGAACGAAAATAATATTGGATTGTTTGGAAATTGGAACAGATGTATCCAATTGGCAAATTCTGATTTTATCTCTATTCTTTGCAGTGATGATTTAATTGAAGGCAATGCCTTTAAACTTTTTTTAGAAGCTTATACAAAAGATAATACCATTGATGTTTTTTTTGGGTCATTTACAACATTTGAAAAAGCAAAAAATGATGCCAAAGTGCAAAGAACTTTCAAAGAGGGTCCTATGTCTGGGTTTCAATTGCTTTCCAACGCTATTCTCAATGGGTTAGGTTTTCCAGTTTTATCAATTATGAGAACTTCAACAATGAGAAAATGGCCATATGTTTCTAAACCCCATAGTGGTAATGATTGGCTTTGGATTTATTCTAATGCAACGCGTCTTAATTTATATGCTACCGGACAGACAATTAATTATTGGAGAAGACATGTTGATCAGGATGCAATAAAAAATCAAGACATAACGAGAGATTGTTGGCCGCTAATGTATTTCAACATGTCTAAGCAATTGAAAAAGCAAAACAGGATTTTAGCATGGCGCGCAGAAAGAAGAGCCAAAGGTGTTATCATGTCTACACTCATTAATGAATATAGAAAAGATCGAACATTAGAAAAGCGCTTGCATCATTCTAACATTGCAAATGATATATTTTTAGAAGCCATATTAGACATTGTTAATCATAATTGGATTTTAAAAAAATTGCTATACAGTAATCATAAAGATCCATACTTTAACCTTGCCAGATTGGTTAGGAAATTGGGATACTATCCGGGCGAGTTTTCTTGAAAAATTAAATTAATTCATTGATGTCATACTTTATTCAACAATCAGCTTTTGTTCTTAGAATAAGATATAGTCGTATTTTCTCTGCTACTCTGAGGAAATTATGGTATTTGTTTTTGGGAATGAAAATTGGTAAGAATACTCGAATTCCAAAAATAAAAGTAACATGGCCACATCAAGTATTGATTGGAGAAAAATGTATTTTAGAACATCAGATATTTTTTAAATATGATGGTATTTGGAAAAAGGAACCATCTATTCTTATTGGCGATGGTGTGTTTATTGGTGCTTTTAGTGAATTTAATATCAGTGGAAAAATAACAATTGGGAAAAATGCAATGATAGCTTCAGGATGCAAATTTATTGACCATAATCACGGCATGGCATTGAATGAGCCTATGAACACTCAAAAACAGGAAATTGTACCAATAGAGATTGGAGAAGAAGTTTGGTTAGGGGCAAATGTTATTGTCTTAAAGGGTGTTAAAATTGGAAAGGGAGCAGTGATTGCTGCTGGTTCAGTGGTGTTGAAAGATATTGGAGACTATGAAATTTATGCCGGTGTGCCTGCTAGATTTATAAAAAAAAGGGAAAATAATACTAAAAATTAAGAATATGAATTCGTCCGTATGTACATTATTTGAAAAGCATTTCCATCATGGTTTGGCTGGCTTATCAAATTCACTTTATCAAAATGGATTTCGTGGAGATATTTTTGTAGGTTACCGCGGTAATTTGCCGGAATGGAGCAAAAATGCAAAATTGAACACTGAACTCGAATGGCCTGGCGCAACTACTTTAACTGTTCTGGATGATTTAAAATTACACTTCTTACCAGTAGAAACGGAATACCACCTTACCAATTACAAGCCTGACTTTATGATTAGACTTTTTAATGGACCGGCTAAAAATGCAGATTCACTTTCATATTTCGATCCAGATATTGTTATTAAATGCAAATGGACTTTTTTTGAAAAATGGATGTCTTATGGTGTCGCGTTGGTGCATGAAATTATTGCCACAGATATGCCCACTACTCACCCCATTAGAAAAATGTGGGAAGAAATTATTGCAAAAGCGGGCTTTAAAATCACACATCAGTTACACGCTTATATAAATGGTGGATATTGTGGTGTCGATAAAAATCACAAAGAGTATCTGCAAGTCTGGAAAAAAATAATGGATGTTGGTATTGAACACTACAATTTGGCACCAGATAAATTTATGCCAACAGATAGAACAGATCCTTTTTTTGCAACAGACCAAGATGCAATGAACATGGCAGCCATGTGCTGCAATTCGCCTATAAGTGAATTCGGACCCGAAGGTATGGACTTTATTCATGGAGGTTGGACAATGTCTCACGCTGTTGGTTCTCCCAAACCTTGGAAAAAGAAATTTATACCATCTGCGTTAAAAGGATATGCCCCAACACTTCAAGATAGTGCATATTGGAAATATGTTGATGGTCCTATTCAATCTTTTAGTGCAGGCTATAGAAAAAGAAAAAAACTCAGTATTCTCACTGCGTCCTTAATTAGTAGAATATATCAAAAAAAATAAACTATGATAATCAATAGATTTCTATCCGAATTGCGACTTTATTTTTGCAATGAATGGATTTCCAAAATCCCCAGCCACACCATAAGAGTTGCTTATTACAAATACTTTATGGGTTTTAATTTTGGCAAACACAGTACTGTTTTAATGCGAACTACTTTCGATTGCGCGCGAGGATTAACAGTTGGTAACTACTCTGTCATAAATGCGAGGTGCAGGATTGACACAAGAGGAAGTATAACAATTGGAACAGGCGTTTCAATTTCTTCAGATGTAATTATCTTAACGGCCGATCATGAAAAAGATGAAAATGGTAAAAAAGATAGGGAAAGACCAGTGGTAATCCATGATTACGCGTGGATTGGAACAAGAGCCATTATTTTACCCGGTGTAACCATTGGTAGAGGTGCTAAAATTGCTGCTGGTGCTATTGTTACCAAGAATGTTCCTCCTCAGACATTGGTTGCAGGGGTTCCCGCCAAAATAATAAGGACACACGAAGACGAATTTTGCGAACAAGAGGATTGCAAAGTGTATAAAAGATTATTTCAATAGCAATTGAAGTAAGAGGTCTTATTTATAATTTTAAATGAAAATAATATTCATTTGTGGCTCAATAGAACCAGGTAAGGATGGTGTTGGTGATTACATCCGACGATTGGCCGGATCGCTTATTAAAAAGGAGCATTCCGTATCTGTATTAGCTATAAATGATTTTTTTGTTTCTTATGAAGAAATAACAAATCAATTATCGGAAGGTATAAAAATTCCAGTTTTACGACTTCCAGGTTTATTAGAAAAAGTAAAACGGTTTGTTAGAGTTAAAGAATGGATTGATAAAAATAATCCAGAATGGATAAGCTTACAATTCGTGCCATTTGCTTTTAATGCCAAAGGATTACCTTATGGATGGGCTACAGAGCTAAGCAAGCTTGCCAAAAATGTAAAGTGGCACATTATGTTTCATGAACTGTGGGTGGGTATGACATCAAATGCCTCGATTAAGGATTATTTATGGGGAAAATTGCAAAAAAAATTAATTAAAAAATTCCTGTTTAAATTACAACCTTTAGTTGTTCACACACAAACAAAATTATATTTAGAATATTTGAAAGAACTTGGTTGTAACCCACTTTATTTACCATTGTTTGGAAATATTTATGTTGTTCAAAATGAAATTCCCAATAATTTGAAAAGCATTAGAGATAGTGACAATGAATTGAGTTTTATTTTGTTTGGTGGAATTCACGCTGGAGCTCCAGTCAAAAAATTTGTTCAACAAGTTTTAGATCAAGTCAAATTAATCAACGCCACGGCTAAATTAACTATCATAGGTCGGTGTGGATCCGAGCAGCAAGTATGGGAAAATGATTGGACAGCCGCAGGTTTAAAATTAGTAGTTTTAGGAGAACAGTCTTCAGAAAGAATTTCCTACGAGTTAAGTCATTCAAAATATGGAATTGCAACAACACCTATCTCTCTAATGGATAAAAGTGGATCAGTTGCAGCAATGTTAGAACATGGTTTGATTGTTATCAATGTATCGCGTGATTGGAATCCAAGTATTAATTTTAAATACCAATTAGATGAAGGAATGATTCAATTTAAGCCAGACGATTCTAAATCTATTTTTGAAATGAAGCTATCTCCACCAACATCCCACAATTTGGCTGCTGTTTCAGATCAGTTTATCTATAATTTATCTTCAAAATAAAAATATGGCAAGTTTACAATATCTATGGCAAAATAGAGCGAAATCGCCTATTAGCTCACTCATATTTTATAAAAATTGGGGAAAAAGAATATTGCTATTGCCCGAATTACTAAAAAGAAATAGAAGACGAACAAGTTTAATAAGGAAAGGAGCCACAATTAGCGAAACTGCAGAAATTGGTGAGGTAAATATTGAAGGTGGATTTAAATTGCTTGCAGTTGGTCATAATAGCTTTATTGGCCGCGTTAAATTAAGTATACATGATAATGTAATCATAGGAAACCATGTTTGTATCAATGATGGTGTTGAAATTTTAACGGCTTCTCATGATGTATTAGACCCATCATGGAAAGAGATAAAAGGGGAAGTGAAAATTGATGATTATGTTTGGATTGGCACTGGTGCATTGATATTACCAGGTATAAGTATAGGTAAAGGTGCGGTAATTGGTGCAAGGGCGGTGGTAACAAAATCGGTTTTACCAGGAACTATTATGGTTGGCAATCCCGCAAAAGCAATCGATAAAAAAAGAACCGAATTGTTGAACTACAATCCATGTGAATTTTTGGCAGCCAATAAAGCTTGGCTATCCTTATAATTGATTTAATATTCAAAAATGAAATTGATATTATTTCATCCTCAAGGAAATGCAAATGTAAGAGCCTCTGCCATTGCTTTTGCAGAAAGTGATATGCTTGCAGAATTTCATACCAGTATTGCTTGCTTTGAAGGTTCTTTTTTAGATAATTTGGCTAATATCAGTTTTCTTTCTGAATTGAAAAAACGCAGTTTGGAACTTATTTTACAACCATATACCCATACTGAACCCTTCATGGAATTGGGAAGGTTATTGGCTGCAAGGGCTGGAATAAAAAAATTGCTAACTCAAGAAACTGGTTACTTCAGTGTCCAGGCAATCACCCGAAATCTTGATAAAAAGATAGCCGATATCATTAAAAAATCAGATGCTTCTCAAATAGATGGTGTTTATGCATACGAAGATGGGGCTTATCAATCCTTTAATTCAGCTAGAAACAAGGGTTATCAAAATATATACGATTTACCTACCGGATACTGGCGCGCCAAATTGCGCATACTGGAAGAGGAGAAAAAACGTTTTCCTGAATGGAAATCAACAATAACAGGTCTTTTTGATTCAGAGGAAAAATTAAGAAGGAAGGATGAGGAAATAAAAATGGCGAGTGTAATTTTCGTGGCAAGCAAATTTACAAAATCAACACTTAGCGATTATCCAGGAAAACTTCCACCAGTTCAAGTAATTCCTTATGGCTTTCCTGAGGTTGGATCGGTGAGAGAATATAGGAAACATCAGGCAAATGAACCGCTCAAAATACTCTTTGTAGGGAACCTCTCTCAACAAAAAGGCATTGCGTATCTTGCAGAGGCTATTGCAACTTTGGAGAAACATATAAGTTTAACGTTAATTGGCCGAAAAGCCGATGATAATTGCGAAGCATTAAATGAAATGGTTGCAAAACATAATTGGATTCCAAGTTTACACCATGATGAAATTTTAAAAATAATGCGAGAACATGATGTACTTGTATTTCCTACTTTATTTGACGGTTTTGGGTTGGTAATATCAGAAGCAATGTCTCAAGGAACCCCGGTAATTGCAACCTTTAATTCTGCAGGTCCTGATTTGATAGAACACGATAAAAATGGGTGGTTGATTGAAACTGGTTCAACTATTGCCTTAAAAAGCGTTTTGGAAGACCTAATTGCCAACCCTGAGAAAATTTCATTTGCTGGAAAAGAAGCAATGGAAACAGCCAGAAGAAGACCATGGAAAGTTTTTAGAGATGAGCTTTCTGCAGCTGTTAAAAATCATTATAAAACACTCGCACATTAATTTAATTGGATCATTCAATTCATACAAATATTATTAATCAACCTTTAATTAGAAAAAAAGGTTTTTGGGAAAAGTATAATTTAGCTTCACCAAGCGATCCTAATTATGAATTGAAAATTGGTATTTGGTTATTCTTTTTACTTTGGATATTTGAAGGAGCTTTAAGGAAATGGTTTTTGCCATTCCTTTCTATGCCATTATTAATTATTCGCGATCCTATAGTACTTTGGTTAATTATTAAAGCCAATAAAAAGGGATTATTAAAATATAATATTTATTTAACTGGAATGACCATTATAGGAGGGTTTAGCTTTCTTATGGCTCTCTTTTTTGGACATGGAAATGTATTTGTTGCCTTATATGGTGCCAGAACTCTTTTGTTATATTTTCCTATGATTTTTGTAATGGGGAGAATTTTTAATCAAGATGATGTTTTGAGAATGGGCAGAATGTTATTAGCAATTTCAATCGTCATGACAGTATTAATTGGATTACAATTCTACAGTCCTCAATCCGCATGGGTGAACAGAGGTGTTGGTGGTGATGAGGCAGGTGCTGGTTTTGGAGGTGCTCTGGGCTATTTCAGGCCACCAGGTTTCTTTTCATTCACCAATGGCACTACCTGTTTTTATAGTTTAGTTGCACCATTTATTTTATTTTTTTGGGTGAACCCAAATAAGATTAATAGAAGACTTTTGATTGCCTCAACTATTGCATTAGTGGTGGCCATTCCACTTTCAATAAGCCGTGGACTTTCACTTCAAGTTGGTGTTTCGGTATTGTTCCTTCTAATAGCCGTAATTAAAAAACCTAAATATCTCTTTAGAATAATATTTTCAGCAATATTGATAATTCTAGTATTGAAGGTTTTTAGCAATGTTAGTTTTTTTAAAACAGCCACCGAAGCCTTTACGGATCGTTTTGAGGGTGCCAACGAAACAGAAGGTGGATTGGTTGAAGGTGTTTTAGGTGAAAGATTTTTAGGGCAATTAGTAAAAGCAATTATTGGCTCTGGAGATAAGTCGTTTTTTGGAGCAGGTATAGGTATCGGTACAACTTTGGGGGCTCAACTTACAAGAAATAATTCAGTTTTATTAGCAGCGGATTATGAATGGATGAGAGAAATAGGAGAGATGGGATTGATAGGATTATTTGTAGTTTTTATTCGTTTTGGGTTGGCAGTTAAATTAGGTTTATCTAGCTATAAAAGAATATCATCTAACGATATTTTACCATGGTTAATAGCCAGTTTGGGTTTAATAGTAGTTACCCAAGGCCAATGGCATCAACCCACAGCATTAGGTTTTTGTGCATTAGTAGGAGGATTATGGTTAGCATCATTCAGAAAAGAATTACCAATTCAAAAAGGTCAACAAAGTTGACTATTATTTAACAAAACCAGAAGGAATTTTTAATGAAAGAAATTATTTTTCTTAACTCACATCCGATTCAATATTTTGCACCGCTCTATAAATTTATGAATGATGATGGAGTTGTTACTAAGGCTTGGTATTGCTCAGATGAATCTATTCGTGGCGCTTTAGATAAACAATTTGGTGTAGACGTGAAATGGGATATACCTTTATTGAACGGGTATCAATATCAATTCTTTAAAAATTATTCTTGGAAACCATCTCAAGGAACGGGTTTTTTTGGACTTATTAATTTAGGCATCATCAAACAACTTTTTAAAATCCAAAAATCTGTAATTGTTGTACATGGTTGGAATTATTTCACGCATTTTATGGTTATTATGTTAGGAAAATTATTAGGCCATACAATTTGCCTAAGATGCGAGATGCCACAAAATCAAGAATTATTAAAAACTGGTTGGAAACAAAAACTTAAAAATTGGGGATTAAAGACAATCATCTTTCCTAGAATAAGTAACTTTTTATACATTGGCACTCAGAATAAGTATTTTTATAAGAGTTTTGGAATAAAAGAAAATAAATTAATTTTTTGCCCTTATTCTGTTGACAATACTAGATTTAGAAAAGAATGTAAGGAATTAATGCCTGAGTTAAGTAATATTAGAAAACGCTTGGGGATTCCATTGGAAGCTAAAGTTATTTTGTATTCAGGGAAATACATGGAAAAGAAAAGACCCATGGATTTATTAAATGCCTTTAAGAATCTAAATAGTGATAAAACATGGCTGGTTATGCTTGGTGAGGGGGAACTCAGAAGTAATATTGAAGATTTTATTCAAGAGAATAAATTGAAAAATGTATTGCTAACTGGTTTTGTAAATCAATCCAAGGTGTCCGAGTTTTATGCAATTTCGAATCTCTTCGTAATGTGTTCCGAAATAGGGGAAACTTGGGGTCTATCGGTCAATGAGGCCATGAATTTTGGATTACCGGTTATCCTATCTGATTTACCGGGAAGCGCTACAGATTTAATTATTGAAGGAGACAATGGATTTGTTTTTAAAACAGGAAATATTGACCAATTATCGGATGCTTTAAAAAATGTTCTGATAAATAATAAACTAACACATCAGACAAAGCCTGAAGATATATTAAACGAATACAGTTACAGCACAATTTCAACCAATTTAAAACGATTAACGATAGCATAGCTTGAATATTATTTTTTTTAACCATCCCGATTTTTTTAATTCTCAAAGTATGCAGCAGTATACTTTAATGCTAGCCAATGGCATGAAATTAAAAGGGCATGAAGTTGATATTTGGCAACCAAAAGCCCGAATTTTTAATTGGCCAATGCCAAAATTCTTAAAAAAATGGGCGGGTTACATGGATCAATTTATTCTGTTTCCAATAGAAGTAAAGAAAAAAATAAAAAGTTCTCCAAAAAATACACTTTATGTTTTTATTGATAATGCACTTGGACCATGGGTGCCATTGGTTAGTCATTTGCCGAATGTTATACATTGTCACGATTTTATGGCGCAAAAATCAGGACTGGGAAAAATTGAGGAGAATAGAATTAGCTGGACTGGAAAATTATACCAAAAATTTATACGCAAAGGTTATCTAATAGGTTCAAATTATATTTCTGTTTCAGAAAGAACAAGAGAAGATTTGGAAAATGTACTTTTAACTAAACCTTTAATTTCTGAAGTTGTTTACAACGGAATTAATTCTGAATTTCATTTTGTAAATAAGGAACTAGCAAGAACAGAATTAGCTAATAAATTAAATTCTAACCTAGCACAAGGTTTTATATTACACGTAGGAGGAAATTTATGGTATAAGAACAGAAAAGGAGTAATTGAGATTTACGAGTCATGGCGTGCTTTAGGAACTAATAATTTACCCTTGCTTTTAATTGGCGAACCTGCTAATACGCAAATTGAAACCATGATTAATAATTCTGACTACAAAAAAGATATCATCATAAAAAGTAAATTAGATATTAAAATACTTAATCTAGCATATAATGGCGCCTCTCTTTTCTTATTTCCATCTTTGGAGGAAGGTTTTGGTTGGCCAATTGCAGAGGCCATGGTAGCCGGTGTCCCTGTTTTAACTACCAATGAAAAACCAATGACAGAGGTTGGCGGAGAAGCAGCTTTTTATATACCTAGAAGACCATATAATGAAAAAGAAGCAATTCAGTGGAGATTACATGGAGCTAATAAAATCAATGAAATTCTAAACCTATCTAATTTAGAATTAAATAATATTTCATCCAAGGATTTCGAAAATATTAAGCGATTTGATCTTCAGTTAAATCTTGATAGAATTGAGAATATTTATAAAAAGATAATCGTTGAATAATTTAAAATAATAAAATAATAAACAAGAAATGTGCGGAATTGCAGGTATAGTTGGTTTAAATGTTGATATGGGAAGTTCCTTGATTCAGAAAATGATTGAAGGAATCAGTCATCGCGGGCCCGATTCAGAAGGTGCTTTCGTTGATGTGGGGATTGCTCTTGGGCACACCCGGTTATCCATTATTGATTTAAGTAATGGTGCCAATCAGCCCTTTTACTCACAAGATAGTAATTATGTAATTGTTTTCAATGGCGAGATTTATAATTATCAGGAAGTAAAACCTTTACTAGAATATAATTGGAAGACACACTCAGATACAGAGGTGATTTTAGCAGCCTATATTCAATGGGGTAAAAAATGTTTAGATCATCTAAATGGGATGTTTGCCTTCGCAATTTGGGATAAAAAAAATGAGGAACTTTTTATCGCGAGGGATCGCATTGGTGTTAAACCTTTTTATTATTATGTGGATGACAAAGTTTTAGTTTTTGGTTCCGAAATTAGAAGTGTGATGAGTTCAGGATTAATTGAGAAGAAAATAGATCAGATCTCTTTGCATCAATATTTTGGCAATCTTGTTGTAAAGACACCCAGAACAATGATCGAAAATTTACATCAATTATGTCCGGGAGAATGTGCCGTTTACAATAATAAAATTTTGACCAAATCCCTTTATTGGTCAATTTCTGATATTAAAAATGAGGGTATTCAAAACTTAAACTATAATTCTGTAAAGGAAAAAACGAGATACTTATTTGAAGCATCAATAAAAAACAGGATGGTGTCTGATGTAAAAGTTGGTGCTTTTCTCTCAGGTGGAATTGATTCTTCTGCAGTAGTAGCTTTAATGGCTAAAAACAGCGCTCAACCTATTGAAACATTCTCTATTGTTTTCGACGAAAAAGAATTCGATGAATCGGAATATTCTCGGAGGATTGCAGAAAAATATAAAACAAAGCATACTGAATTTAAGTTAAAAGCAGATGATCTTCTATTGGAATTACCTGATTTTATTTCAAATATGGATAGCCCAACTGTAGATGGAATTAATACATACATTGTTTCTAAAATGGTAGCCAAAACTGGAATCAAGGTTGTTCTTACTGGGATTGGTGGCGATGAATTATTTGCAGGATATAGAAATTTTAAGAGATGGAAAGATTATAATAAGATCAAATTTCTGATTAGAAATCCTTTCTCAAAATTCTTAATACGTATAGTTAAACCATTAGTAAGTAGTAGAATAATCTCAAAGATAAAAGATTTCCAAGATATAGAAGGAGAAGGAATAAAATCATTTTATGCAAATAGTAGAAGTATATTTCTAAAAGATGAGTTAGGTAAATTATTTGATGGCAAAAGAATAGTGCCTATCATTAATTGGAAAGATTTGGATAAAAAAGAAGTGCAAGATTTTCCACTTTATGGTCAATACTCTATTGCAGAGTTAACAAATTATACATTGGATGTATTATTGAAAGATACCGATCAAATGAGCATGGCTTGGGCTTTGGAAGTTAGAGAGCCGTTCTTCGATTACAAATTGATTGAGTTTATTTTAACTGTTCCAGATGAGATGAAGAATTCAGGCAAATCACCAAAGAGTCTTTTGGTAGATGCAATGGGAGAATTATTGCCGGAAGAAATTGTGAATAGACCCAAAAAGGGATTTTCGTTTCCATGGGATTATTGGTTAAGGGGTGAATTAAAATCATTTTGTGAGGAGGCCATCACAAAACTTTCAAAAAGAGATTTATTAAATGAAAAGAATTTAAACAATATTTGGAAAAGGTTTTTAGAATATGATAATACCATC
Source organism: Bacteroidota bacterium (assembly GCA_025354385.1). GTDB lineage: Bacteria > Bacteroidota > Bacteroidia > NS11-12g > UBA955 > JABMMZ01. The sequence goes on along the minus strand of JANXMZ010000055.1, from coordinate 30,229 downwards.
ACTTGGATGCACGTTTGGTCATTTGTAATTCTCGAGAAATGGCTTGAGAAGAACAATTTTTAATCACTATTTACTTGTTATAAAAATGAAAATTTTGCGTGTCATTTCTAGTATGAATCCAGATAGTGGTGGCCCATGTCAAGGAATACGCAATGCAATTCCTGAATTAAATACTATGGGTATTTATAATGAAGTGGTTTGTTTGGATCACCCAATGGAAAATTTTCTTAAGCAAGATACTTTCATTATCAATGCTCTTGGCCCCTCCAAAACCTCGTGGTGTTACAATAAAGAATTATTAAAATGGTTATTATTTAATTTGAATCGTTTTGATGTTGTTATTGTGCATGGACTATGGCAATATCATGGGTATGCTGTCCGCAAGGCAATCAATAAACTTAAAATAAAAGGACAAAAAACACCTCGATATTATGTGATGCCACATGGTATGCTCGATCCGTACTTTCAAGTTGCAGAAGGGAGAAAATTAAAGGCTATTAGAAATGTTTTATATTGGAAGTTTATTGAATCTAAATTGATAAATGCATCCAATGGAGTCTTGTTTACATGTCAAGCGGAATTATTATTAGCCAGAAATACATTCAAACCATATCATCCTAAAAAGGAATTAAATGCTGGTTATGGCATAGAAACACCTCCTGATTTAAAAGAAGGGATGAAATCATTGTTATTGAATAAATGTCCAAAGTTAATTGGTCAACCATATTTACTATTTTTAAGTAGAATTCATCCCAAAAAGGGGGTAGATATCCTGATTAATGTCTATAAAAATATTTTGGAGACCATGAATCCTAATTTGGTGCCCATGTTGGTCATTGCAGGTCCTGGTATCGAAACTGAATATGGACAAGCAATGAATAAAATAGTAAATAGTAATGAAGTTTTAAATAGTAAAATTATTTTCCCTGGAATGTTGAGTGGTGATATTAAATGGGGGGCATTTTACGGTTCAGAAGCTTTTATTCTTCCGAGCCATCAAGAAAATTTTGGAATTGCAGTTGCAGAAGCATTGGCATGTGGCAAACCGGTGCTAATTTCTAATCAAGTTAATATTTTTAAAGAAATAGAATTGTCTGAAGCAGGATTTGTTTCAGAAGATAACTATAATGGAGTTTCAGACCTTATTACAAATTGGATAGAACAATCCACAACTGAAAAAGAAAAAATGGCATCAAATGCTTTTCAAACATTTAAAAAGTATTTTACCATCCATTCTGCTGCCAACAGTTTTTTAAAAGCAATTTCGTAATTAAACAAAATTTATGCATAATCAGGATACTCATAGTGGTCCATCTTTTTCACTTTCTAATAGAGTAGGTCGTTTAATTTGGGACATAACATCTTTCTTTTTATTTACCTATTCACCTAAACCCTTTCACGAATGGCGATCATTTATTCTAAGATGTTTTGGTGCAAAAGTTGGAAAGAAGGTTCATGTGTATCCCAAAGTAAAAATATGGGCACCTTGGAATCTTGAACTTGCTGATGAGTGCGGAATAGCGAACGGAGCAATACTATATTCTCAAGATAAAATAACGATAGGCAAGAAAGCGGTTATTTCGCAAGGAGCTCATTTATGCGCTGGTACCCACGATTACAATACAAAGGGATTTATATTGATAACAAAGCCAATAACAATTGGCAATTATGCTTGGGTTGCTACCGAAGCATTTATTCATCCTGGAATAAAAATTGGAACCGGCTGCGTAATTGGTGCGCGCGCTGTAGTAAGTAAGCACATGCCAGATTGGATGGTTTGTTCTGGTAATCCATGTACGCCATTGAAAAAAAGAACAATATTATTTGAAGATTAATTAATGTTAGATTTAACAATTGCCATTCCTGTCCTCAACGAGGAGAAGAACTTATCTGGTTGCTTTGCGGCTATTGGTAAAAATTTTGCGGCCCATATTGTTGTTATTGATTCTGGAAGTACAGACCAAACAAAGCAAATTGCAATAGAGAATGGAGCTGAATTTATAGATTTTAAATGGGATGGGAAGTTTCCCAAAAAAAGAAATTGGTTTTTGCGAAACCAACCATTAAAAACTAAATGGGTCATGTTTTTAGATGCCGATGAATATTTAACGTCAGAATTTAAATCAGAGTTAAGCATGGCTCTAGAAAAATCGGAGGATATTATTGGTTTTTGGCTAAATTATACAATTTATTTTATGGGTAAGAAGCTAAAAGGAGGTTACCCTTTAAATAAATTGGCTTTGTTTAAAGTAGGTGCAGGTGAATATGAAAAAATAGATGAGAATCAATGGAGCAAACTAGATATGGAAATTCATGAACATCCAGTTTTAAATGGACCTATTGGCAAAATTAAAAGCAAGATTGATCATCAAGATTTCAGGGGGGTAACACACTATATGAATAAGCATAATGAGTATGCTGCTTGGGAAGCTGCCAGATTTTTAAAACTAATCAATTCTCCTGATATAGTATCAAAATGGACTTGGAAACAAAAGTTAAAATACAAATTAATGAGAAGTGTATGGATAGGCCCTTTCTTTTTTATGGGTAGTTTTATATTTCTAGGAGGTTTTAGAGATGGCGCAAGAGGTTTTGCTTTTGCGATGTTAAAAATGTCTTATTTTACAACCATCTATTGCAAAATTAAAGAAAGTGAAAATAAATAAAACGATTTTAAATTAAACTATTTCTCTTTGAAAATACAAAACAACAAGATACTTATAATAGGCATTAATTATTCACCTGAATTAACTGGTATTGGAAAATATACAGGAGAAATGGTTGAATGGCTGGCTGAGAATGGTTATGAGTGCACAGTCATTACATCTTTCCCTTATTATCCAAACTGGAAAGTTCAGATACCGTATTCGGGAAATTTTTATAAAACAGAACATTATAAAGATGGTAAAATTATCGTTCATAGGTGTCCATTATATGTACCAGTTATGCCAAGTGGTTTAAAGCGCATAATACACGAGGCAAGTTTTTTTAATGCAGCTCTATTTAAAACTATTGCATTGCTATTTTCGAAAAAACATAGCCATATATTTTGTATTGCACCTCCATTTCATTTAGGTTTCTTAGCCCTGTTTTACCGTTTATTTAAGGGAGGTAAGATTAATTATCATATACAAGACTTACAAATTGAGGCAGCTAGAGACTTAAAAGTGGTTGATTCCAAATTTGTATTTAAGATGCTTTTTTCGCTAGAAAAATTTATTTTAAAACGGGTAGATACGATTAGTTCAATTTCTAATGGAATGATTTTAAAAATAAAAAATAAGTCGGAAAGAAGCATACTTAATTTTCCAAACTGGGTAGATACGGCTAAATTTTTTCCATTGGAAAATAAAAGCGATATAAAAATAAATTGGGGATATAAAGCAACAGATAAAATAGTATTATACTCAGGTAGTATTGGTGAAAAACAAGGCCTTGAAGCCTTGATTGATATTGCTGACATTTGTATGGCAGACGAAAAGATTAAATTCATTATTTGTGGCAACGGTCCGTATAAAAAAAATCTGGAATTAATAACCAATAAGAGGGGGGTGAGCAATCTCAAATTTCTGCAGCTGCAAGATTTTAATGTATTTAATGAATTTTTGAATTTGGCGGATGTACATTTAGTCTTACAAAAAGCAGAAGCGAGTGATTTGGTAATGCCGAGTAAGCTAACAACCATACTTTCCACTGGAGGTTTGGTTATCGCAACAGCGATTGAGGGTACGAGTCTCTATAATGAGATCAATAATCACCATATGGGTATTGTAATACCTCCTGAAGACAATATTCAATTGCTAAAGGCTATTCAAGAAGCATGCACCAGAGATTATTCGTCCACTAAAATAAATGCAAGAAAATATGCGGAAGCATTTTTAAACAAGCAAGCTATTTTATTTAAAATGAAAGAAACCATTCTATAATTTAAAAGTTTTGAATACAAAAAAAAAGCACTCCATTGAGTGCTTTTTTTTTGTATGAGGTTATCTTAAAATCATTCAGCCAAATTTCTTTCAGTCCTTGCATTATTGATGTTATTTCTCAATGATCTGAATGCTTTTTTATGATTGAAACTACTCGATAAGGTGTAAGATTGCACTAATCTCATAGGTATTTTTCTCCTTATTGAAGATTCATTTTCAACAACTTCTTTACGCGATTCCAAATGGCTGGATAATCCTTTGAACATATCACGAACGGTTAGAATTATAATTTTAATATCCAATAGGAAAGACCAGTTTTCAATGAACCAAATATCGTGCTCTATGCGTTTTTCCATTGCTTCAATATTGTTCGTTTCGCCTCTGTATCCATGAGTTTGTGCCCATCCTGTAATGCCCGGCTTAGCAAAATGTCTAACTAAATATTTGTCAATAATCTCAGAATATTCTTTTGTGTGTTTTAACATGTGAGGTCTAGGACCAACAATAGACATATTACCAATTAATACGTTAAAAAACTGAGGCAGTTCATCAAGGCTTGTTTTTCTCATGAATTTGCCAACACGTGTTATTCTAGAATCATTTTCAGTTGCTTGCAGACTATCAGACTGGTTATTCACTCGCATAGTTCTAAATTTGTAGCACCAAAAACTTTTATTTCCTTCACCTGATCGTTTTTGACTAAAGAAAATTGGACCTCTAGAACTCAATTTTACCAAGAATATTAATATTGGAAACAGCCAAGGGAAAATAAAAATGATTACAGCAGATGAAAAGAATACATCGAATAAACGCTTTTTAATCCTATTAATAGGTATTTCCAAAGGCTCTATTCTTAAAGAAATAACAGGTACTTTTCCGTAAAAATCTATAGAAACTTTATTGGTCTCTTGAAACAACTTATAATCGGGTATAAACTTTATACGTATTAGATTTCTCTCACAGAAATTAATGAGTTGTCTGATTGCAGAATTATCGAAATCTCTCAGTGTTACATATATCTCATGAACATGGTTATGAAGAGCAAAGTCGGCAACATTTGTCAATGAACCTAAATAGTTTGACTTTAATTTTGCCTGAGAAGGGTTATCATCAAAAAAACCTAAAATCTTGTATCCTTGCGATAAATCATTTGATAGCGCACTATTAATCTCAAATGCATTTTCACCTCCACCAACAATAATAACATTTCTAAAATTGTTGCCTAATTTTCTAATTCTTTTTAGAAACATTATAGAGGCAACTCTGTATACCAATGTGATTGAAGTAAAATTAATAAAAAAAACAATGAACTCCATTCTTGAAATATTACTTAACTTAAATAATACAGCGAAAGTGGTTAGTGACAGAAACAAGTAAGTAATTAATTTAAATGTTTTGGATAGACATTCTTCAATGTGCTTACGCCTGCAAATTGTTTCTTTAAAGTGATAGAGTAGAAATAGCCAAAAAATATTTGAAACGAATAAAAAAATCTGAGAATCTTTATTGTTTAGTGTTTCAATATTGCCATGGAGAATAACAAATGCAAGAATATATGACATATTCAAGAGCAATAAGTCACCGACTATCAAAAATAATTTTATATACCTTATATAATTATTGAGATATAAACTTTGTGAATCTTTCATGTTTTGTGTTTTAGTTTTGATCGAATTAAGTTCTGTTAGTTTCTATTTTGTTTAGTTTAATATTGATGTATTTTTGGAATTCACTGGTATTAAAGAATAATTTAACAAGGGATATTCAAAGCCGTTTAATAGGTTTTGAATTAAAATTTTGAAATAATAAGTGCTATTATTAAATGAAAGAATTTGTTTTGAAGACAAGTAGCCGTGTATCATATGTTTGTGTTTTAGTATTAGTAATCATGCAAAAGTTCGTTTTAGTTAAAAGTTTAATGAGTATTAATACACATAGTATTTTATACTTAATAATCATTGTGCAATTATACTTCTATTTTTTTATTTACCAAATGCTAGAAACATAAAATATGTCTAATAATTTGAAAAAAATATACAATAAACTGGCAGTCAATATTTTAAAAACAAAAGTTATTAATATTTTAATAACAACTTAACATTGGGCCAACTCCAATTTTTTAAGTGAGAATTATTTGTAAATTTAAACATAATAAGCAAATTTTAAGTGGATATACTTAATCAATTAAATTCATTATTATTTAATAGATAGTAATATCTTAATTTTGAAAGATGATCAAATCTCATTTGCGTATTTACCTAGTAATTATAACATTTTTAAACAATGCTCAATTAGCAGAAAGTCAAGAAATTGGATATGTAACAGGTGTTAATAAGATTGGAATTAACCCCAATAGTTTTCAACCTATATATGGTTTTACGATAGGTAGTAAATTGAATAAGTATTTTTATATTGAAACATCTATGTTTTATAGCCAAAGATCAAAAGGAAGCATCATACAAGCAGATTACCTCAGTTTTATTGCATTTCCAGAAGTTGGTTATTTTGAAAATAAATGGGGTGTTTTTTATTCACCTGCTATTTCTCTGAATCCAACACTTTACCATAGTAATATTAAGAATCACACTTATTTATCGAGTATTCAAACCATCGGTGGTCAAATTAATTTAGGAAAAAAAATCATTGCAAATCTCAAATTGGGTTATGATTATGGCCTTACAGGGGCCTATTATGAGAATAATACTTATCAGAGATATAATGGACCTGTCGTATTTCTGGGTTTAAAATGTCAATTTAATAATTAATAAATCAATCTCATTAATGGGGTAAGATCCTAAAAAAAAGACTTATATAACTTAAAAAAAGTTCAAAATTATTTTCAAAGTTTTTATTTTTTTAATAAATTAGTTATTATTGCAATGAAATATATACAGTTAGACACTAAAACGAGTCGAACTTTTATATTTTAAATAACTAAAACACAAATGATTAAACACTGTTTTGCTTTTTTAAGGCAGTATTGCTACTGCAATAATTTTGTAATTAATACTTCTTCATATTTCTGTAATCTATTAATATTCAAATAATCAAACATTTAAATAATGATTATAAATGAAAATGATAATTTGTTGTTAGTTCATCAATTGTTTGAAAAAATTGCAAATGACTGTAAGGATGAAATTGCAGTCACCTACAACGGTATTAATATTAGCTATGCTGAATTAAATTCGAAGGCTGAAGTACTTTCTAACCTTATAAAAATTCAAGCTTCAAATTCAGATTTTGTTGGTATATGTACTACACGATCCATTGATATGATAATTGGGGTTTTGGCGATTCTTAAATCTAACAAGGCATATTTGCCTTTAGACCCCAATTATCCAGTAGAAAGATTACAGCAAATAGTTTCAGATTCTCAAATTAAATTTGGAATATGTCATACAGCGGAAGATAATGAACTATTTAATAAACTTGGATTAAAGTCTTTTAAAGACAATGAATCGGTAAAAATTAACATTGAAAAGCAAGCGTCTTTAGCATATGTATTATATACGTCAGGTTCTACTGGCAAGCCAAAGGGTGTCTGTATGCGGCACAAGGCGCTTGTAAATTTATTAGAATGGCAAAAAATAAATTCCATTTCACGTATTGGCACAAAAACCTTGCAATTTGCACCACTCACTTTTGATGTTTCCTTTCAAGAAATTTTTGCAACTTTAACTACTGGTGGAACTTTAGTGTTAATTGACGATAGACAAAGATTAGATCCACTCAAGGTTCTTGAAATTATTGAAAATCAAAATATAGCCAGAATATTTCTTCCATTTGTTGCCTTGCAGTATTTGGCTGAAATGGCTGTTTCTTTTTCAAAGTATCCTATCAGTCTTAAAGAAATTATGACGGCAGGTGAACAATTAAAGATTACTCCACAAATAGTAGAGTTCTTCAAAAACTTAGATAACGCAGTGCTGTATAATCAATATGGCCCTACTGAATGCCACGTAGTTACTGAAAAGAGATTAATAGGTGAACCTACTTCTTGGCCAGCATTGCCCAATATTGGAAAATCCATTGAAAATGTTTCAATCTATATATTAGATGAAGAATTAAAAATCAGAGAAATTGGCGAGATAGGTGAGTTGTGTATTGCTGGTGATTGTCTTGCAGAAGGATATTTATTTCAACCCAACTTGACTGCGGAAAAATTTATTGATTGGCAACATCCAGACAAAGGAATACTAAGGCTTTATAAAACGGGTGATTTGGCAACCTTTAATAATGAAGGCGAAATTGAATTTTTAGGAAGAAAAGATGATCAAGTCAAAATTAGAGGTAATAGAATTGAATTAGGAGAAATAGAAGTTGTATTAACTCAACAAACAGGTATAAAACAATCAGCTGTAGTTGCCAGAGAAGATATACCAGGTCAAAAAATGCTAGTTGCATACTTAATTAGTGATTCGTTAGTTAAAGATACTGGTTTTGTTAGAGATTCTCTCATGAAATTACTCCCAGAATATATGATCCCATCAGCATTTGTTTGGATGGAGGAATTTCCTAAAACCTCTAGTGGTAAAATAGATCGAAAACTATTACCAAAGCCGGATTTTGAACGACCAGAATTAAATTCCTTATACAAAAAACCCAATTCAAGAATTGAAGAAAATATAGCAGATATTTGGACAGAAATATTGCAAATTCATAAAATAGGGTTAGATGATAATTTCTTTGAGTTAGGAGGCAATTCATTACTTGCTCAAAAAACTGTATCAAATCTAAAAATACGATACAACTATTATTTGCCAATTACAAAGCTCTATCAATTTCCTACAATAGGTGGAATATCCCAACTTTTAGAACCAGCAAAATCTCAATCAGTTAATATAAAATCAACTTATAAGAGTAACTATCAAAGTGAAGATATCGCCATTATTGGCATGGCAGGAAAATTTCCTGGAGCCCCAGATATTGATTCTTTGTGGGAAATTTTAAAACAAGGTAAAGAAACCATTAAATTCTTTTCAAAAGAAGAAATAGATAATTCAATACCATCTCAAATTAAGAATGATAGTGAATATGTAGCTGCAAGAGGCATAATTGATGACGCAGATAAATTTGATGCAAATTTCTTTGGCATTAACGCAAAATTAGCCAGTTTAATGGACCCTCAGCAAAGAGTATTCATGGAAATTTCATGGGAAGTACTTGAAAAGACGGGTTATGTTCCACAAAAATATGATGGAATCATAGGTGTCTATGCGGGTTCTGGAAACAATACATATTACATTAATAATGTTCATTCAAATCAAAAATTAATAAGTCAAGTTGGTAGTTTTCAGGTAATGTCTGTAAATGAGAAGGATTATGTTGCATCTAGAACGGCCTACCAACTTAATTTAAAAGGGCCAGCAGTGAGTGTTTATTCTGGATGTTCTACATCTTTATTAGCTGTTACACAAGCTGTAGAAAGTATTAGAAATGGACATTGCGACATTGCAATTGCAGGCGGAGTTAGCATTACAGCTCCAATTAATAGTGGACATATTTATCAGGAAGGTGCTATGTTTAGCTCAGATGGTCATTGCAGACCTTTTGATGATACTGCCACGGGAACTGTTTTTAGTGATGGTGCAGGTGTGGTATTATTGAAAAACTTGGAATCTGCTATAAAGGATGGTGATACAGTTTTTGCAGTAATAAAAGGTGTTGGTATTAATAATGACGGAAGTGGTAAAGGTAGTTTTACAGCTCCCAGCGCTTTGGGTCAAGCAGGTGCAATTGTGATGGCCCTTGAAGATGCAAAAGTTGCCGCTTCGGATATTCAATACATTGAGGCACATGGTACAGGTACTCCTTTGGGAGACCCCATAGAATTAGAAGGTTTAAGGATGGCTTTTGGTAATCAGGCTAAAAATCAATATTGTGCCATAGGCTCAGTAAAGGGCAATATTGGTCATTTAACAGCCGCTGCAGGTGTTACAGGATTAATCAAAACAGCTTTAGCTCTGTACAAGAAAGAAATACCCGCATCTATTGGCTTTACCAAAGCAAATCACCATATTGATTTCGAAAACAGCCCATTCTATGTTAATGAAAAGCACCGTAATTGGGTATCTGATCTTACAAGAATAGCAGGCGTAAGTTCATTTGGAGTAGGAGGTACAAATGTTCATGTTGTTTTGGAAGAATTTGAGAATAAAGTTAAATTTTCTGATGAAGTAAAGGGCCTTCAATTATTTAAATGGTCGGCCAAATCCTTGGAAAGCAGGGAAAAATATGCACACCTATTGGCCAATCATATTCGTAAAAACAACCATACTAATATTGCGGATATGGCTTATTCATTGAATAAATTTAGAGAAAGTTTTAATCATAGAAGGTTCTTGTTGGCTAGTTCATCTGAAGATTTTTTAAACCAATTGATTTTGGAAAATATTTCTGGAGCAGACTCAAAAATATTAACAGAATTACCAAGTGAAGTTATTTTCTCATATCCAGGTCAAGGTGCACAATATCTTTATATGGGATATGAATTGTATAAAGATCAAGAAATTTATAGAAATGCCATTGATGAATGTGCCATTATTCTCGAACCTTTTCTAAAAACAGATATCAGAAAGGTCATATTTCCAGAATCTCAAAATCAAAAAACAGAGGATCAATTAAAGAATACCTATTATACTCAGCCAGCCATTTTTATTACTGAATATGCCCTTACTAAACTTTGGTTGAGTTGGGGTATTCAACCAACCATTTTTGTTGGACATAGTATAGGTGAATTTGTTGCAGCTCATTTTGCTGGTGTAATCTCATTAGATGATGCGCTTAAATTGGTAGCGACACGAGGAAAACTCGTTAGTCAATTGCCTGGGGGAAGTATGCTATCTGTTAGACTTGATTCAGTAGAATTAAATGCTATTTTGCCATCAGACCTTTCTTTGGCAGCAATTAACAATAAGAAACTTTGTGTAGTGGCTGGCAATGACGAGAGTATTGCAATGTTTTCTAAAAAATTAGATGGTTTAGAAATTCCGAATCGAGTATTGTTAACGAGTCATGCATTTCATTCTGCAATGATGGATCCTGTTGTTCCTGAATTCAAAAAAATGGTTGGAACAATAAAACTTAATAAGCCACAAAAGCCAATTATTTCTACAGTAACAGGAACCTGGTTAAAAGATGAACAAGCAACAGATGTTAATTACTGGGCGGAGCATTTGAGAAAGACAGTTCGATTTTCTGAGGCTCTTGATACTATATCTGAATTTGACAATGCTCTATTTTTAGAAGTTGGCCCAGGGAATGTTACTTCAACGTTAGCCAAACAACAAATTAGCGCTAAAAAAGTGAATGTTTATTCCAGCCTGGAAAGGAGTGATTTAAAATCTGAGATGCACTCTATATTAAAGGCTCTTGGCAATATGTGGCTTTGTGGCATAGAGCCAGACTGGGATTCATTTTATAATGGTCAAAAGCGACTTAAAATGGATATCCCTACCTATGCATTTGATAGAAAAAAATGTTGGGTTGAACCCAACATCAACTTAAATGACAATATTGATACAATTAGCAATAAAAATAATTTTATATTTGAAGAATTAAATAATGCTGAAAATTCTTCAGAGCAAAACATTCAACCAATGAGAAAACAGACACTGTTTAAGAGGATTAAAGAATTACTAGAGGATGCTTCTGGATTAGAAATGGAGAACATCTCACCAACCATGAGTTTTTTAGAAATTGGACTTGATTCACTTTTATTAACACAAGTAGCAATAACATTTAAAAAAGAGTTTGGGTTGCCAATAACATTTAGACAACTAAATGAAGGTTATGCAACACCTGCCTTATTAATAGATTATTTAGATGCCAATTTGCCACAAGATTCATATTATAATACCAATGTCATTGCCCCTGTTCAAACAAATGGACCAGTTAATGAATCGCCTATAAATTTAATAGCACAACAGATTCAAATGCTATCGAATCAATTGGCAATGCTTCAAAATAATTCCACAACAGGAAATATTTTAAATTCTCAAAGTCATCCAGTAAATGTAAATAGTGCTAAAGTTTTGTCGGACTTAAGTCCTGAAGAAGCCGCTGAAATTAGCAAACCTTTTGGAGCAACCGCAAGAATTGAAAAACAAAAAGAAGAACTAACCGAAAAACAATCTGCCTTTCTAAAAGAATTTACTGTTAAGTACAATGATAAAACGAAACTTAGTAAGCAATACGCTCAAAAGAATAGAAGTACGATGTCTGATCCAAGGGTTGTGTCGGGCTTTAAACCTTTAACGAAAGAAATTGTATATCCTTTGGTTGTCAATAAATCAAAAGGTTCCCGTTTGTGGGATATTGATGGCAACGAGTATATTGATGCTTTAAACGGTTTTGGCTCTTCCATGTTAGGTCATCAGCCAGAAATTATTAAAAAGGCGTTGCTTAATCAAATAGAAAATGGCTATGAGGTTGGACCACAGCATGAATTGGCAGGTGAAGTTTGTTCGCTTATTTGCGATTTAACTGGCCATGATAGGTCCGCACTTTGTAGCACCGGCTCTGAGGCTGTATTAGGAACCATGAGAATAGCCAGAACGGTAACTGGAAGATCACTGATAGTTGCCTTTAATGGTTCATACCATGGCATTGTTGATGAAGTAATTGTAAGAGGCACGAAAAAACTTAAATCATTTCCGGCAGCTCCAGGTATTATGCAAGAAGCTGTTCAGAATATGCTTATTCTGGACTATGGAACAGAAGAAAGTTTAAATATTATCAAAGAAAGAGCTCATGAATTAGCTGCTGTGTTGGTAGAACCTGTTCAAAGTAGGCGTCCAGAGTTTACTCCTATTGATTTCTTAAAAGAAGTACGGAAAATTACGCTGAATTCAGGAACGGCATTAATATTTGATGAAGTAATTACCGGATTTAGAATGCATCCCGGTGGGGCGCAAGCCTTGTTTGGTATAAAGGCGGATATAGCTTCATATGGTAAGGTGGTGGGTGCTGGTATTCCAATTGGTGCTATCGCAGGAAAGAAAGAATTTATGGATGCGTTAGATGGAGGATTTTGGCAATATGGTGATGAATCTTATCCAGAAATTGGGGTTACCTATTTTGCTGGAACTTTTGTGAGGCATCCCTTAGCTTTGGCTGCTGCAAAGGCTTCATTAAGCTATATGAAATCTAAAGGAACTGCATTGCAAGAAGGCATTACCCAAAAAACCAATTATTTGGCCAATAACCTCAATGAAGAATTTAATAAACATGGTTTACCAATTTATGCAGCTCAATATGGATCATTATGGAAAATAAAATACAAAGAAGAAATACCTTATAGTGAACTATTATTTTCTGCTTTAAGACTTGAAGGAATACATATTTGGGATGGATTCCCATGTTTCATTACAGAGGCTCATACCGATAATGAAATTAATCAAATTATAGACGCCTTCAGGAAATCAATTCAGGCACTCATTGAAGGAGGTTTCTATGCGCCAAAAATTTCAGAAAACAAAAATACTAATTCCATGATACCGCCAATTCCAGGTGCAAAATTAGGGAGAGACCGAAATGGAGACCCAGCTTGGTTTATTAATGACCCCAACCAGCCTGGAAAGTTTTTACAAATAAATATTACCGAGTTTAAATGAGTTCAAAGGATTATCCCCAATCTGTTAATCCTACCGAATTTAATCCGTTTGTGGGTGCCGAAATAGTTTCTATTATCCCTGCCACAGAATCGCAATTGGAAATATGGCTTTCATGTGCTTTAGGTGGAGATGATGCAAATAGAGGTTTTAATGAATCAATCTCTCTCCATTTTAATGGAAAATTTGATGTTAAGTCTTTTGAGGAAGCTCTATTAGCTGTTGTATACAGACATGAAGCATTACACTCTGCATTTAACTCAGATGGCACACAAATGCTTGTTTTTAAGGAAGTAGCTTTTGATTATAAGTTTGAGGACCTATCTCAAAAATCGAACAGCGATGTAGCAAGTCTGCTCGAACAATATACGCTAGAAGACGCACTTCATGTATTCGACCTTGTTAATGGGCCTCTATTTAAATTTAGACTTTATAAATTAAATGAGGACGAACATTATTTTATTTTCAATGCGCACCACATAATTTGTGATGGCTGGTCATTGGGTATTATTTTACGAGATTTAAGTAAATTGTATTCTGCCTTTAAAAAGCACTTACTTCCTGATTTGGAAGCCCCTGATTTATTCAGCGTATATGCGCATGAGCAGAAAGAATTTGTGAACGGGACTATTTATAGAAATAATATTGACTATTGGGTAAATCAACACAAGCAGATCAACCCTAACCTTAATCTGCCAATAGATTACCCAAGACCTACAAATAGAACCTTTAAAAGTAAGCGCATTGATTCAAAACTAGAGGAAACAATTGCCCTATCAATAAAAAAAATAGGGATTAAAGAAGGTTGTAGCCTAGTGAATACATTGCTCGCAGTTTTTGAAATTTTTATTGCAAAAATATCAGGACAAAAGAATATTGTGATAGGATTACCTGCAGCTGACCAATCTGCTTCAGGTAGATTAAATTTGGTTGGACATTGCGTAAATTTATTGCCCTTAAAAAGTAACATTAATGAGGCATTAAGTTTTATTGAATATCTTAAAGAAAGAAAATTAGCAATTCTGGATGCCTATGATCATCAGCAATTTACTTTTGGAAGTTTACTAAAAAATTTAAAAATTTCAAGAGATCCTGCAAGAGTTCCTTTGGTACCAGTGGTTTTTAACGTAGATATGGAAATGGACAATGGTGTTAATTTTGATCAACTCACTTTTAAAACCATTAGCAATAAAAAAGAATTTCGAAATTTCGAATTTTCATTGAATGTATGGGGCAGTGAAAAGAATATTCAATTGGAATGGTCTTATAATAGCCAATTATTTAAGCCAGAGAAAGTAGAAGAAATGATTCAAACTTTCAATCAATTGTTAAAGAGAATTGTCTCCGATCCTAATCAGAAGCTAGAAAAATTATTAAATAGTTTTAATGAATTTATAGGAAATGCCTATAATCCTGAAGCCCATTATGAAATATCTAAAAAATATTGGCTGTACAAGTACTCTGATAAAATTCCAGTTTTAGAATTGCCAATTAGAAGAGCTACTTCTTTAGAAAATAAATTTGAAAGTTCTTTGGTTCAATTTAAAATAAGTGAATCATTGCTTTTATCTTTTAAAGAAAAGTTAGACCACTATTCTATAAGCTTGGAAGAAGGTTACGTTTGTTTATGTAACTTATTACTATATAAATATTCAGGCGAGAAAGATTTTATTACTGGTATTAAATTATTCAGTTCTGAATCTTTAATTGCATTAAGGAATTTTATTCAACCCAATGATTCTTTTCTAAGCTTGTTTCAATCATCTGCCAATAATTTAAGAGAGGGTTTAAAGCACGGTGATTTTACCGTTGCCGATATTGAAACTGAATTAAATAGACGCCAAATCGAATATGGCCCGCAGTTGTATTCAATTAAAATAGAAGTTCAAGGAACTGACCATAAAATTAAGTCAGTAAATTCCGGATTGGATTTAATTTTTAGATTCTTGGGTTCAAAAAATTCAACAGTTTTGGAGCTAGAATACAACCAAACATTATTTGATAAGTCCGTTATTGAAAAAATGGGGTATCATTTTCAAGGATTAATGGAAGCATTGTTGAATTCACCAGACCAACCATTAAATTACTTAGAATATATAAATGTTGAAGAACGAAATCACATACTTGAATCGTTTAATAATAATCTTGTAGGTTTTGCAGAAGACACCACTATTGTAGAATTATTTGAGTCGCAAGTTTTAAAAACACCAAAAAATCTAGCCGTTGTTTATAAAGATATAAAGCTTGATTATACAGGGTTAAATGAACACTCAAACCAACTTGGAGCCTATCTTCGGGAAACATATGAAATTCAACCTGATGATTTGATTGGGATTCAACTTGAGCGAAGTGAATGGCAAGTAATTTCCATTTTAGCAGTTTTGAAAAGTGGTGGTGCTTATGTTCCCATTGATCCGGAGTACCCCCTAGAGCGCATTGCCTATTTAAAAGAGAATAGCAAATGTAAAGTGGTGATTGATGAAAAGGAACTTTTAAAATTTGAAGTTTTGGCCGATAATTATTCAAAGAATAATTTACTAAAAATTAATACTCCCAATGATCTTGCGTATGTAATATACACCTCTGGCTCCACAGGACAGCCAAAAGGTGTTATGGTTGAAAATAGAAATATTATTAATTATAATTCTTGGTTTATTTCAGAGTTTCAAATTGCAAATAATGAAGGCACTCTTTTGTTGTCGAGTTTTACTTTTGATGGTGTTAATACCAGTTTATTTGGTTCAATATTATCTGGCAGTGCGCTTTATGTAATCCCTAACGAATTAGTAAAATCACCAAAAGAATTAGCGTACTATATTTCGAATAACAACGTAACTTTTATAAAAATAACGCCTTCACATCTTAATTTAATACTTTCTGATGAAGAAAGTTTTAATATTTTTTGCAGTGCTTCAAGATTGAGGTTATTAATTGTTGGTGGTGATAAAATAATTGGAAATGACATTTCTAAAATTAAAGAACGAACTAATAAAATTGAAATTGTAAATCATTATGGACCAACAGAAACAACAGTCGGCACTATAGCTAACAAGGTCGAGAAAGATGAGGAGGTGATTCCAATTGGAAAACCAATTTCGAATACACAAACATATATTTTAGACGAGTTTTACCAAATTCAACCAATAGGAATTCCTGGGGAATTATACATTGGAGGTAAAGGTGTTGCAAGGGGCTATTTGTACAACGAGGAATTAACGAAAGAAAAATTCGTAAAGAATCCTTTTCGTAAAAATGAGAGGGTTTATAAAACCGGTGATTTGGGTTATTGGCTGGCAGATGGTAGAATTGTTTTTATAGGAAGAAAAGATTTTCAATTAAAAATAAGAGGTTATAGGGTAGAAGCCGGTGAAATAGAAAAAGCGATACTGCAATTTAAAGGTATATTAAATGTTTTGGTAACATCCAAAGGGGAAGCAGAAAATGAGCAATCACTTGTTGCTTATCTTGTGGGAGATGAAATGATAGATACTAATCTTCTTCGAGCATTTTTGTCTTCTAAATTGCCAAGTTATATGGTGCCTTCGCAATATGAACAATTAGATTTAATTCCTTTATTACCGAGTGGTAAAATAGATAGAAGTAAAATTGAATTAAAAACTCAACCTATTCAATCAGATCATCTTAATTTATCGTCAACAAAAGAGGAGATGTTGGTTGCTAAAATTTGGAGTGACTTGCTACCCATAGAAAATATTGATAAGTCCGCAAACTTTTTTGAATTAGGTGGACATTCTCTAATTGCAATAAAGGTAGTTATTAGAATTGAAAATGAAACTGGCATTAGATTGCCAATGTCATCCTTATTTGAATACTCTTCAATAGAAAAGTTGGCCAACTTGCTCAAAAAAGAAGATAAGACCCGAAAATGGAAATGTTTGGTTCCCATAAAAACATCTGGTAATAAAGTGCCATTGTATATTGTTCATGGAGGTGGTTTAGGTGTTATTGTTTTTCACCACATAAGCAAATATTTAGACGAAGATCAACCTGTGTATGGCTTGCAGGCTTTAGGAATTGATGGTATTGATGAACCTTTGGATTCCATAGAAAAGATGGCAAATTATTACATTTCGGAGATGCTATTGCAAAATCCCGATGGTCCGTATGCATTAGCAGGTCACTCATCTGGAGGGCTTATCGCATTTGAAATGGCAAAACAATTGAAAAATATGGGCAAGGACGTCAAGACCCTTTCAATTTTTGATTTTAACATTGATGAAGCCAAAAGATCTCATACATTAAGCGAAAAACTAAACAGACAATTTTCTCAATTTATAACCATACTTTGGTTTAGTTTAAAATCCATTTATAGAAGTCCGCTAAAAACTTTTGAATATTATGGATTGCTTTGGAAATTGCGATTCATCTCTTTGAAATCAAAATTTGGAATTCATATTAAATCAGAGTTGAGTGAAACCTTCATAAACATAGATAAGGCAATAGAATTGAATTCAATTGCTATAAAAAAATACAAATTGGAGCCTTATGATGGTCTTATCAATCTTTTTGTATCTATTGATAAAGTATACTATCAGGAAGATCCTATCCATTTAGGGTGGAAACCTTATGCGGCCAAGGGAATTGTTAGACACATTGTTAATGGCGATCACGATGAGATGATTATGCCGCCCAATAATATTGAATTCGCTCAAATACTTCAAAAAGTATTAAATGAAATTCAATAGGCTTAATAACTGTATTAAATGAATAAAGAAAAAATTTCTAACAGTTCTGAAGCCATAGAGTTTAATCCATTCGAAGGGCCCGAAATTCAAAATTCATTTTATACAATTGAACCCCAATTAGAAATATGGACTTCATGTAAATTAGGAGGAGATGATGCCAATAGGGCATTTAATGAATCACTTTCGATTAAATTCGAGGGTGTGTTAAATTTAGAAGCCTTCGAACTAGCATTGAAGTCACTTGTCAATAGGCATGAATCCCTTCGTTCTGCTTTTACCAAGGATGGTAGTAAAATGATTGTTTTTAAGGAGATTAAATTTAATTATCACTTTGAAGATATTTCACATTACAATCAAACAGAGCTTGATAATGCGATTAAGCAATCAAAATTAAATGATGTCCTTTATGTTTTTGATTTATTAAATGGACCACTCTTTAAATTCTCGTTATATAAATTAAGCAGTCTAGAATATTTTTTCACCGTTACAGCACATCATATTATTTGTGATGGATGGTCGATAGGATTATTAATTCAAGATTTAAGCAAGTTTTATTCAGCCTACAGCCAAAAGATTACCCCTGTATTGCCTAAACCTGATTTATTTAGCGAATATGCCAAAGAACAATTAAGCTTTTCTAATAGCAATGAGTATAGTGAAAATGAAAACTTTTGGTTGGCACAGTTTAAAGAAAATATACCAGTACTTAATATACCAACAGATTTTCCTAGACCTTCTCCAAGAACTTATAAAAGTTCTAGATTAGATTTTGTTTTGGATGACCAACTTGTAGCAGAATTAAAAAATATAGGAATTAAAGAAGGTTGCAGTTTTGTTAATACTCTATTAGCCTCTTTCGAATTATTCCTTCATTCATACTCTGGTCAACAAGATATTATTATCGGCCTACCTACTGCAGGGCAATTGGTGTCGGGTTATTATGGCCTTGTAGGTCATTGTGTAAGTTTATTGCCAATAAGAAGTTATCCCAATACAGAATTATCTTTCCCAGAATACCTAAAAGCAAGGAAGTCTTCAATTTTGGATGCATACGAACATCAGAGATTGACGTTTAGTTCATTGCTAAATAAATTGAATATACCAAGGCAGTCGTCTCGCATACCTCTCGTTCCAGTAGTTTTTAATATTGATATGGAAATAGAAGGTGATACAGATTTCCATCAATTGAATTTTGATATTTTTAGTAACCCCCGTGAATACGAAAATTTTGAATTGTATTTAAACGTTTGGGGTTCTAAAAGTAAAATACAATTAGAATGGTCATATAACAGTCAATTATTCAAAAAGGAAACCGTTGAGCGTATGATGCAAGATTTCGAAAATCTGCTTCGTTATATTGTGTCAAATCCGAATCAGGCTTTACAAAGTTTCATTCACATTAATAAACATCCTGGAATTGATAGAAAGAACCCAATTGTTGATATAGAGCAATCAAAAAAGTATTGGATTAAAATTTTTGAGGGAGAATTACCAATACTCGAATTTCCTCTGCTTAAAAAGCGTTCTTTGGACAATGCATTTTTAGCGAAGAGTTACAAAAATCCAATAAACAAGGAATTAAAGGAAATATTTAAGCAATTGTTGGAACATCTTCAATTGAGTGAAAAGGAAGGATATCCTTGTCTTGCTATTTTCCTATTGTATAAATATTCAGGAAAAGAGGATTTTATAACAGGATTTCAATCTGTAGATACAAAATCTGAGGTTGCCATTAGAAATTTTATCCAACCCAATGATTCTTTCATCAAATTATTGCAATCTACTCGAGATAATATCAGAGATGCAATCAAATACCAAGACTATTCATTAAAAAAATTATCGGCAGATTTATCAATTGAACGCCCTGGAAATAGCAATCCTTTTTATGATGTAAAAATTGTTTATCAAAGCAAGGATAATGAACAAACCAAAAGTAATCTCGAACTTGATTTGTTAATTAAATTTGAAGAAAAGGATAATGGAATTTCATTAGAGATAGAATATAATGGCTATTTAACTGATGACGCAATCATTAAAAGAATGGCGGCTCATATTGAGAGTTTATTAAAAAACGTATTACTTGAACCAGACTTGCCATTAAATGCGTTAGAATATATGAGTGATGCCGAGCGTCACGAGTTATTGCATACATTTAACAATACAAACATCATATTGCCTGAGAAGGTTACAATAATTGATTTATTTGAGCAACAGGTAATAAAATCGCCACAAGAAAAAGCGATTGTCTTCGAAAATGAAGTATTGACCTATACATTGTTAAACGAAAAGGCCAATCAGTTGGGCAATTATTTGCGCAAAGAATATGGAATTGTAGCCAATGATTTAATAGGTATTCAATTAGAGAGGAGTGAGTGGATGATGATTGCTATTCTTGGTTTATTGAAGAGCGGTGGTGCTTATGTTCCTATTGATCCACAATATCCTGAAGAACGCATTAAATATTTGAAACAAGATTGCAATTGCAAAGTTGTAATAGATGAAACTGAATTAAATAAATTCAAAAATATTATCAATCAATATTCAAAGGATAATATTGAAAAAATAAATACAGAGAATGATTTGGCCTACGTTATTTATACTTCTGGTTCAACTGGGCTGCCCAAAGGGGTTATGGTGGAGCACAAAAATGTGATTAGATTGGTTGTAAATCCCAATTTTATTGACTTCAAACCGAGTCTTGTTCTTTTAGCTACAGGAGCTTTATCTTTCGATGCAACAACTTTTGAATATTGGAGTATGCTCCTCAATGGCGGTTTGCTGGTTATTTGTCCTCAAAGTACCTTGTTGAATATTAAGTTACTTTCTCAAGAAATTAAAAAACATAATGTTAAAATTATGTGGTTTACCTCTGGTTGGTTAAATCAATTAATAGAAGCAGATATTTCTTTATTTTCTAATTTGGATTATTTGTTAGCAGGCGGTGATAAATTATCGCCGGTGCACATCAATAAACTCAGAAAATTTTATCCGCAATTAAAAATTATTAATGGCTATGGTCCAACAGAAAATACGACCTTTTCCCTTACATATTCTATAGAAAGTGAATTGCAAAATATTCCAATCGGCAAACCAATCAATAATAGCACAGCCTATATTGTAGATAAGTTTTGTAAATTGGTGCCAATTGGAATTGAAGGCGAAATACTCTTAGGTGGCAGAGGTGTTACACGAGGTTATTTAAATCAACCGACCTTAACAAAAGAAAAATTTATTCCTAATCCTTTTAAAGAGGGTGATATTTTATACAAATCAGGAGATATAGGAAAATGGAATTCTGATGGAAATATTGAATTTATTGGCAGGAATGACAATCAGATAAAACTTAGGGGCTATAGAATTGAGTTGAGTGAAATTGAAAACAATATTTTAAAATATAAAAATATTGATCTTGTAATTGTTAAAACTTGGCAAAATATGAATGGGGAGCAAAGTATTGTCGCCTATTTCAAAAGCAGTCAAGCTATTGACAAAGATGAATTGAAAATATTTCTAGCGAAGCAACTGCCTAATTACATGATTCCAATTTTTTTTAAGCAGGTCGCGCAATTTTCGCTAACACCCAATGGGAAAATTGATATGCATCAGTTGCCTAACCCATTAGAAATTGATGAGAAAGGAACGCCATCTGTTGAAAATATTTCTAAGGTTGAAGAAATAATTTTAACAATTTGGCGGGAATTGTTGGGATTAAAGAGCATCCATTTATCGGATAACTTTTTTGAAATAGGAGGACATTCATTAATTGCAATTAGATTTATTATTAAGTTGGAAAATGAATTAGGAATTAAATTGCCCATGTCATCACTATTTGAATATCCAACCATTCAAAAACTGGCCGAATTAATTAAATCCAATGTGAAAGCAAAACGATGGAAATCATTAGTTCCAATTAAATCTAGTGGATCTAAGCCACCTATTTATTTAATTCATGGTGGCGGTTTGGGTGTGCTTATTTTTAGCAATATTGTTATCTATTTGGACAAAGAACAGCCTGTTTATGAATTGCAGGCACTTGGAATTGATGGTTTAGATGAACCTTTAGATTCTATTGAAGAAATGGCAGCATTTTATATTTCGGAAATTATGGAACAAAATCCTGAAGGACCTTATGCACTTGCAGGCTTATCTGCCGGAGGATTAATAGCATTTGAAATGGCTCATCAATTAAAACGAAAGGGTAAATTGATTACAACATTGGCTATTTTTGATTTTGACTTATATGAAATAGAAAAATATAACAACAATGATTTAAAAAGTAAAATTTATAGATTGCTAAGAAATTTAGTGCCCATTATTTTTTTTAATATTAAATCAATTTACAAATATCCTAGTAAAACTATTCAGCATTATATGCTTAATTGGAAATTAAGAGCGATGAGTTTAAAACGAAGACTTGGTTTTAAAAATAATGTACATTTAGAAGGAATGCAAATGGATCTTCAAAAAGCAATGGTTAAAAATGATGAATCGTTTAAAAAATATCAGATGATTCCATATGAAGGAAAGCTAGAATTATTTATTGCGAAAGAAAAGGTTTATTTCCAGAAGGATCCTCATTACATGGGTTGGCAACCATATGCTTTAGGTGGAGTATGCATTTATGAAGTTGAAGGTGATCATGACAACATGATTTTGCCTCCAAATAATAAAAATTTTGCCTTAACGCTACAAAAAATTTTAGATGATAATGCTAAAAGTTAATAATAAAATAACGATAAATTCATTTATTAAATTCTCGGTGATTTATATCACTAATATATTCAATTGTTTTGTTTATTTGTTTAATTATTTGATTAATAGTTTTTTATATAATTTATTTTCTAATATATTTGTTAAAGTCAAATTCTAAAAATTTATCTACATGGGAAGTTTTGAAATTGCAAAAAAGATAATGGGGGATGTGATTTTGGTGCATAAACTTTTCGAAAAAAGTGCTGTTCAAAATGGCGATAGAATATGCATTAAATTTAATGAACAAGAGTTAAGTTATTCTGAATTAAATATTAGTTCAAATCAATTGGCCCATTTTTTAACAGAAAAAGGGGTCAAAAAGGGTGATGTTATCGGTTTATTTATGGATAGGTCAATCAACAGTATCATCTCCATGTTAGCCATTCTTAAAATTGGTGGAGTCTATTTGCCCTTAGATTCAAGTTATCCTAAAGAAAGAATTGAATTCATGTTAGAAGATTCATCTTCTCAATTTATTCTGACTGATTTTTCACATCAACATAAAATACAATTTTTAGGTCAATCAATATTTATAGAAGAATTCTATAATTCGAAAATGAATTTTAGTCCAAATTCACCTGAAACAATAGACATTAATGATTATGACTTAATTTATATTCTTTACACCTCTGGATCAACTGGTATGCCTAAGGGAGTTATGATGGAGCATAGGAATTTAGTTAACTATTTAAATAGTATTTCGAAAGTGCCTGGGATTAATGAAAGCGATAGGATTTTAGGAATGACAACATTTTCCTTTGATATTTCTGCACTTGAAATATATTTACCCCTCATCAACGGGGCTCAGTTAATACTCTTGGACGATGAAAAAAGAAAAGATGGTAGATATGTTTTAGATACTATTGTAAATGAAAAAATCACCATTGTGCAAGCAACGCCATCAACCTATCGTAATCTTTATGAGATTGGATGGCAAAGCTATATTCCTGTAAAAGCTTTTTGCAGTGGTGAGCCAATGAATAGGGATTTAGTCGAAAAACTGTGTCCCTTGTGCGATGAATTGTGGAATATGTATGGACCAACAGAAACAACCATACATTCTACAATTAAAAAAATGGATGTTAACGATGGATTCATTAGCATTGGTAAAGCCATAGACAATACCTACATCTATATTTTGGATGAAAACCAACAAAAAGTGAAAGAGGGAGAAGAAGGTGAGATTGTAATTTCCGGACTGGGGGTGAGCAGAGGTTACTTGAATCGAGCAGATTTAAATTCCGAAAAATTTCTCGAAGATAATTATTCTAAACAGGCAAAATATAGGATGTATAGAACTGGTGACCTTGGGAAAATTTTGCCAAATGGTGAAATATTCTATGCAGGTCGTCAGGATCATCAGGTAAAGTTAAGAGGATTTAGGATTGAATTAGAAGAAATTGAATACGTTTTAAATAAACTTGACAATATAGGTGAGGCAATTGTATCGAGTCGAGAGGATTTGGCAGGAAACCCACGATTAGTGGCTTATTTAGTTTTAAATAAGTTGCCTGATAAGATTAACAAAAGTGATAAATATGGGGTAATTCAGCACGACTTTAAATTAGAAATTGAAAATTGGAAAAATAAGCTTGCTGAAAAATTACCAGAGTTTATGATTCCCTCTAATTTTGTAATTCTTAATTATTTCCCTAAAACAGAAAGTGGTAAAATAGATAGAAAGGCATTGCCCAAACCTGCTGTCATTAAGGAATTTGAAAAACCTCAACAAAATTCTTTAAATCTTACTTACGAAGAAAATTTAATTTTAGAAATTTGGAGTGATTTGTTAAATCTGAGAAAAATTCAGCTATCTGATAATTTTTTTGAACTAGGCGGAAATTCTTTAATTGCTATTCAAGTTCTTAATAGAATTGAGAAAATTCTCGGGATACGATTACAACTGTCAATTCTATTCGAACACCCTACTATAGAACAATTAGCGCTATTACTTAAATCAGATAAAAAATTATCTCAATGGAAATCCTTAGTACCAATAAAGCCATTTGGAAATAAAATACCGCTTTACTCAGTTCATGGAGGTGGCTTGGGTGTTTTTGTTTTTAAATATATCAGTAATTATTTAGATAAAAACCAACCAGTATACGGATTACAGGCTTTAGGAATAAATGGGATATACACACCTTTGGAGAGTATTGAAGAAATGGCAGATTTTTACATTCATGAAATTTTGCAACAAAATCCTGATGGACCGTATTTTTTAGCAGGCCATTCTGCAGGCGGAATTGTTGCTTATGAAATGGCTAAAAGACTTATTAAAATGGGGAAGGAGGTTAAATTTTTAGGTATTTTTGATTATGATTTATACGAAGCGGAATTATACAATTCAAATAAAAAAAGAAGGTATCAACTTTTGTTTAAATTTTTCCCGCGATTGTTTTTCACTATAAAATCTGCCTATTTATACCCCAATCAGACTTGGAATCACATAAAAACTATTTGGAAATTGAGGTATCGTTCATTCATGAAATTATTGGGGTTTGAAAAGAAGGATTCTTATGAAGGGATATACTTGCACATAATGAACTCTATGCAAAAATTTGATGAAGCATTAAAAAAATATAAATTAGAACCTTATGATGGAGTGATAGATATTTTTGTTTCTAAAATAAAAGTTTATTACCATAAAGATCCAGAATATTTGGGTTGGAAACCATACGGATTAAAAGGTATTATAAGACATGAAGTACCTGGTGATCATGATGACATGATATTGCCACCGAATGACAAAATATTTGCTAAAATTTTGCAAGAAAGATTGAATAATTGTTAGAATTTATATGATTCAATTGTATAAAATGAAGGTTGAATCCTTTACGATTGAAAATGTAACTTGGCATAATAGTGTAGGTAGCATTAATCCCAACGCTTTAAATGTTTTTAATATTGATATTTCAGATTTTATTGGCACAATTCCTCAATTATCTCATATTCTTACTTCAGAAGAACTAGAGAAGTCTGCAAAATATTTTAAGACCCATGATCAACATAGATCAATTATTTCAAAAGCTATTTTAAAGATATTGGTGGGTAAATTAATCAATAGATTGCCATCTCAAATCTCGTTTTTTTATGATAAAAATAGTAAACCTTATTTACTAAATTCAGAATTACATTTTAATATATCACATAGCGGAAATAAAATTGTAATTGCTTTTCATACTAAGCCTATTGGTATTGATGTGGAAAAAATAGATTTAGAATTTAATTTTAATGAAATTTTGAATACCGTTTTTACCCCAATAGAAATACAAACCATTTTGGAAGCAAAAAATAGTTTTTACGAATTTTATAAATTTTGGACTAGAAAAGAGTCATTTGTTAAGGCTCTCTCTAAGGGAATAGATGATGATTTTATAAAAATACCATCACTGGACGGTGTTCATTATTTCGAGTCAGATTCAATTCCTTCTTATATGAATTGGAGTATTCAATCAATTCCCATAGATGGGAACTATGTAATCAGTTTATCGCATGTTTTAGATATAAATAATTTGACAATTAATTTTGTTAAATTACCTCTAGAATTTATTAAATGATTTAAATCAGATAAACAATTTCAAGATATTGATTATTATTGCACAGTATAACAGACAAACTAAAATAAATGGAAATAGTAAGAAGATCTGACATTACCTATGAGGAATTTGTTGAAAATCACTTAAAGCCTGGAATTCCGATAGTTTTTACCAATGCCTCTAAAGTATGGAAGGCAAATGGAACATTTACTCCTAATTGGTTGCGAGAAAATTTTGGAGAAAGAAAAACGAGTCACGACAACAAGGAATATACGATGAAACAAGTGTTGGATTTGATTGAAAAAAGTACTGTCGAAAATCCAGCGCCATATCCATTTTTATTTAATTTGCCAAGTGTACTACCTGAATTAATTGAATACGTTCAACCCGTGGGTTTAAATTATGCAGAACCCAATTGGATAGATAGCAGTTTTTTTAAACGAGGTACTTGGGGAAATGCCTTGGAAATGTTTATTGGTGGTCCAGGTGGACAATTTCCCTATGTGCATTTGGATTATTATCATTTAAGTGCATGGGTAACTCAATTATATGGAGAAAAACGATTTACTGTTTTTCCGCGAGGGCAAGAAGAGTTCTTATACCCCGATCCAAATAATTATTGGCGTTCTCAGGTAAATATTTTTGCACCTGATTACGAGAAATTTCCAAAATTAAGAGAGGCAACTCCAATTTCTTTTACAGTTGGGCCGGGTGAAACATTATACATTCCATTTGGTATTTGGCATACCGCTTATTCGCTTACTCCAACAATTTCAGTAGCTTTTGATCAATTAAGTGCAATAAATTCAATTGAATTCATTAAAGATGTTTGGAAATTAAAAAAGAAATTTGGAAAGTTAAAAGCGGCCTATAATGTAGGTTATGCAAGTATGGCTTGTTTAGGATGTCAAATTGGTGATATATTCGGGGTAAAAAGGTAATCAATTAAGCTCATGAAATCATACGATCATATTAATCAGATTGAAAGGTGCAGCGGATTAAGTAAAAAAGAATTTTATAGTAAGTATGTAAAAAATGGATTGCCCGTTGTAGTTACCGATATGCCGAATTGGAGTGCATTTGATAAATTTACGCCTGAATTTTTTAAAGCCAATTATGGAAACTTAAAGCGAACGGTGAATGGACAAACATACTCCTTGACAGAAATAATAGATTTATGCCAGGCATCAACACCAGAAAACAAATCACCATACCCCAATATTTTTGCAATGCGTGTTGATTTTCCTGAATTAATACAAGATGTTAAACCTGAATTGGTGTATGGTAGAAGTAATAGACTATTTAGTAAATTATTACCTCATATTTTTCTAAAGCGAATTGAAAATCAACATCAATTATTTTTTGGAGGACATGGCAATGCTTTTCCCAATGTTCATATTGACGAGTTTTGGGTACATACTCAACTAACTCAAATAATAGGAGATAAAGAATTTATACTTTTTGCACCTGATCAAACTCCTTATATGTATGTTGATAAGGTCAGCAATAGAAAAAGTCTCGTAAACAACATACATGAACCTGACTTAGACAAATTTCCTCTTTTTAAAAATGCAAAGCCATTAAAAGTTACGGTGCATCCGGGCGAATCAATTTTTATACCTTCTGGTTGGTGGCATACTACTTATATTCATAATTTTAATCTAACTTTTTCATTAGACCATGTCAATGCTTTTAATTGGAACGCCTTCATGGATATTAATAAAGAAGCAGTTCGAATTAATCATCCGAGCTTAGCTTGGATAGTGACAGTATACAAAGTTATTGCAGGTAAAGTTTTTAATTTAAAAGAAGCAATCTTTAATTCATTTTAACACGATATAAAAACTAAACACAAACAAATGGAAATAATTAGAAAATCAGATATCAGTTATGATGATTTTATAAATAACCACGTAAAAGCTGGAGTTCCTCTTATATTTACAAATGCAACCCAAAATTGGAAAGGATTACAAGAGTTTTCTTTGGATTGGTTCAAAGAAAAATTTGGTGAAAGAATAACAGATTTTGAAGGAACAAAATATTCAATGAATCAAATCATTGATATGATAAAAAATAGTTCACCAGAGAATCCATCTCCATACCCTATTACTTTTGATGTGCCCAATCAATTGCCTGAACTATTAGAATACATTGATCCTATTGATATAAATTACGCCAAACCTAATTGGGTTGATAGTAAGTTATTTAGAAATGGACACTGGGGTTATGCAACAGAAATATTTTTTGGTGGATCTGGAGTTAAATTTCCTTATGTTCACTTGGATTATTATCATTTAAGTGCTTGGGTAACTATGCTTGTTGGGCAGAAAGAATTTACAATTTTTCCTCGAGGACAAGATGACTATTTATACCCTGTGCCAGGAGATAACTATAGATCTAATTTGAATATTTTTAATCCTGATTTGGAGAAATATCCTAATTTTATTCATGCAACTCCCATAAATTTTGTGCTTCAACCAGGCGAAACTTTGTACATCCCTTTTGGTATTTGGCATTCTGCCCATTCAATTACACCTTCTATTTCAGTTGCGTTTGACCATTTAAGTTCTGAAAATGCTTTTGATTTCGTCAAGGATGTTTACTACTTAAAAAAACGAATGGGTAAAGCCAAAGCATTTCTAACATCTATTTATGCTTTAATGGCTTGTGGTCTTTGTAAAGTTGGAGATATATTTAGAATAAAAAGAGAATTAATTAATCAGAGATATACAACTCGCTTCAAAAGTTAATTAACTGCATTAGATTTTAATTGTTCGTAAACATCGTTGCGCAAAAATGTTCTTTTGCAAAAATCGTTTGTGAAAACCATTTTGTATCCAGCATTCAGAATTAAATCGGTTGATTTTTTTATTCGCCATAGGAATCCATATCCTGTATGATTGTGAAATTCATCATACTCCACAAGAATCATTTTAACATCTAACTTATCAGCTATAATGGTTTCAATTACTTTGTATTCTGCGCCCTCAATTTCGATTTTAACTAAATCAATGCTTTGATGATTTAGTTTTTTCATTATATTAGAAAGCCTATCCACTTTAGCTTCAATGTACTTATCCGATTTTTGAAGATTGAGTATCGAATGAGAAACATAGTTGTCTTTTGTAGGTTCATAAAATTTTACTTCAGTTTCTTTATCCCAAATACCAATGTCTATAAAATTTAATTTTTTCAATTGGTCTTTATTTATTCTGTAGTCAAATGGTTCAGACTCATTTGGACCGACGGTCAATGTTTTTCCTAAATTCACAGCATTTACTAAATCATTGTAATGATTTTTACCTTCAGGCATTGGATCAAAAATAAATACATTGCTATCGTATTTAACGACAAGTTCAGTATCAAATGAGATATCAATTCCAGCCCCAATACAATAGCATATTGAATTACTATTTAATAAATTATCTGGAATAGCATAAAATCCATGAATAAATCCAATATGTACAATATTATTTAATGGAGTATAATTAGTATACGCATCAACCTTTAATATCTTTTTAATTATTTGTTTTAATTTAATCATTAATCATCAATAGCGTCCTAAACGATAAAAAAAAGAAAGGGAAGTTTTTATCCTCAGAGTTACCTTTGAGGTCCTACAAAAAACATCCCCCTTTCTTTCAATGACAAATGTAAACCTGTTTTCTCAAATTATATCAAAATTAGACCGC
>JANXMZ010000027.1 GCA_025354385.1 Bacteroidota bacterium | reverse complement strand
GCGGTCTAATTTTGAGATAATTTGAGAAAACAGATTTACATTTGTCATTGAAAGAAAGGGGGATGTTTTTTGTAGGACCTCAAAGGTAACTCTGAGGATAAAAACTTCCCTTTCTTTTTTTTATCGTTTAGGACGCTATTGGTTTTTAAATATACAATTGTATTCTTTTTACGGCATTTTTTAAC
Organism: Bacteroidota bacterium; assembly: GCA_025354385.1. Taxonomy (GTDB): domain Bacteria; phylum Bacteroidota; class Bacteroidia; order NS11-12g; family UBA955; genus JABMMZ01. Next base: position 22,079 of record JANXMZ010000027.1, on the reverse strand, counting down.
GAATATTGCATCTACTAAAAAGAGAAATTTAAATGGCCATAATTATAACGGATGAGTGTATTAACTGTGGGGCCTGCGAACCTGAATGCCCTAATAATGCGATTTACGAAAGTGGTGTAGATTGGCGCATTAAAGATGGCACAAGTGTGGAGGGCACTTATACAATGATGGATGGGCGAGTGGTAAATGTAGATGATAAATTTGACGCCATTAGCTCAGAAGTATATTACATCGTACCTGATAAATGCACAGAATGCATGGGCTTTCATGAAGAGCCGCAATGTGCAGCTGTGTGCCCTGTAGATTGCTGTGTGCCTGATCCCGACCATTTAGAGACGGAAAACGTATTACTGGATAGAAAATCCAGATTGCATATTTAAAATGAGTACTCAAAAAGGTACCTGCTTACAAACTTATATACCCATGCGCTCGGAACCAAAATCGGGTGGAGAAATGGTATCCAGTTTGATTTTTGGCGAGAGTTATCTGGTTTTAGAAACTCAAAATGATTGGATAAAAATCGTTGCTGATTTTGATCATTATGAAGGTTGGATTTCTGCCAATACTTACAGCGACTATACCCCTTTTAATCATCTTGTGGATCTGGTTTTTGTGGAGGCTTTCTCTAAAGGAGAATCGATTCTTATTCCATGCGGTGGATTAATTCCCGATAGCCGTAAATTTAACATTCGTGACAAGGTTTTTGAACTTAAATTCAATTTAAAACCCAACCACCATTTGCCTATAAAATTGCGCATTATCAATACGGCTAAAAGCTTTTTGAATATGCCCTATTTATGGGGAGGTCGTTGTTTTATGGGTATAGATTGTTCAGGCTTTGTACAAGTTGTGTTTAAGGCCAATCAAATAGATTTACCCCGCGATACTAAACAACAAATTAGAGAAGGTGCTCCTATAGATTTTACCGATTTACAATCAGGAGATTTGGTGTTTTTCAAGAAACCAGGTGCAGAAAATGTTAGCCATGTTGGCCTTATGATTAATGCATCAGAGATCATTCACGCCAGTGGCAAAGTGCGAATTGACAGAATGAGTAAAGAAGGTTTAATGATTGATAAGGTACTTGCTTACGAATTGATGGATATGCGCAGACTAGTTAGTTAATTTAGTTTCGTTATAAAATTTGTGCAGCATGGTTCTTAGTATCTACCTTTTCTATCACTTCTGCAATTTTCCCTTTTTCATCTATAACAAATGTAGTACGAACAATGCCCATGTATTTTCGTCCATACATGCTTTTCTCTGCCCAAACGCCATAGGCCAATGCAATGGCATTATCTGTATCTGCTAATAAATCAAACGGCAATTCATATTTAGCAATAAACTTTTTATGCTTGGCTTCATTATCTGGACTAACCCCCAAGATGGAATAACCTGCCTTTATAAATTTGTGGTAATTATCTCTTAAATCACAAGCTTCTGCAGTACAACCTGGGGTATCATCTTTAGGGTAAAAATACAACACCAATTTTTTACCTGCAAATTCTTTCAATGTTCTGCTTTCTTCGTTCTGATCATTGCCTTTAAAGGCTGGTGCTTTCTTACCTATTTCTAACGTTGTCATAAACTATTTATTTCTTTGATGTATGTTCTTGCGTTGTTCCTTTCATCATAAACAACCAAACGCACAATATGTTTACCGGGCGGAATAGGTTGTGGTACTTTTCCAAATAACAAATTGGCCTTGGATTCATAATCCAACAGCACCCACACATCATCAATATAAAAATCAAAATCGGCTATGCCAGACAAATTATCGCTGATTCTAAACGAAAAATAACCATGCTTATTCAGTTGTACTGGCGTTATGCTAGGCTTAATAGAATCAAGTGATAGGTAATAGGTACCAAACTCCTTAACCCCTGCTGTTACCCAACCATCTTTTAACTTTGTGCCATAGGCTTTTCCATATACACTGCATACCACAAATTTCGAAGCGTATGGCAGTTGATCCTCTCGAAGTTTAAAGGAAATCTCCATTTTTTTATCAAGTGGCACTGCATCATTTCCGATGGTATAATTCTCCCCATAATTTTTATAAAATTGCAACTTGTAATCGGCATACAAAGTATTTTTTGGGATGTTCAATTTAAACTTGTCTCCTATCTTAAAAGTGTTGTCAATATTGGCTTTGCAATGCACATGGTTTTTGGTGTATGGAATAAAATCGGCAATTTTTTTACCATCTACAGCACCACGAATAACGATTATTTTTGAACTCGTATTGCCATATACATCCTTCGCAATTATTTTAAATTCATGGGCAATAGTATCATTAATGGCAAACCACCCATCTGTTTTAGAAGCTTTGTAAAAACCCAATGTGTTACCTTCATCAATAAATAACTTATGCATTTTAATACCGCTCTCCTTCTGTCTTTTAAAGTCAATGTAATTATTGTGCATGCGCATTTGGCTGAATAAGAACTGTTCAATTCTGCAATCGTAAATGAGGTTGCCATTTTGATAAACTTGTAAATAATTAATACCGTTGTTATCGCCAGAAGAAGTTGCAAAATCTTTAATGGCAGCCCCTAAGGCATATTTACCAAAAGCTACTTTGTACTCGCTTATAGGAATCAGTATTTTTTTCTTTTTCTTCTTTACTCTTACCATTTGCGTGCGATAAAGTTGTAACCCTTCCGAAGGGAAATGACCGTTACTTCTTTTAGCCAAAGTATCGTAACTGTAGAGGTAAACAGCCGCAATAGTTGGCGACATAAAATCATTCATTTTCAAACCAAACAATAGTGGATTTACAGGTGCTTCTGTTTTGGTTTCGCGAATTTCGAAATGCAGATGTGGTCCTTGCGAACCGCCAGTATTGCCACTATACGCAATCATTTGTCCTTGTTTAATCTGCAACAAATCGGCATCTGGATACAATTCTACTTCCCATTTTTGCAAACGATATTGGTTTTTTTCTATGAACCATTTTATCTCAGGTGGAAAATCACTGAGGTGAGCATATACACTGGTATAACCATTTTTGTGTGTAATATATAAAGCCTTGCCATAACCAATGCTTGAGATATTAATGCGCGAAACAAAGCCATCTGCCACAGCCAAAATTGGTTTTCCTATTTCACCCCCAGTTCTTATATCTAAACCTCCATGAAAATGATTGGGACGCAATTCACAGAAGGTTCCAATAATTTCCATTTTCCCAGCAATGGGATTAATGAAATCATTTTGTGGATACTGTTTACTTATTTGTGACTGAGCAGAAATTTCTATCAGACACAACCATGCTATGAATATTTTTTTTAGCAATTATTTAATTTCAAAATTAAAATATTCTACCCCTGCGGCTTTCCCTATTAATTGATCGCCAATGTTTACAGCACCCACTCCTGCAGGGGTACCTGTAAAAATCAAATCGCCTGTTTTCAATGTAAAATATTGAGAAACAAAACTAATGATGGTATCTGCATTAAACAGCATATCCTTGGTATTTCCCTGTTGCACCAAGGCATTGTTCTTTGATAATTCAAACTCAAAATTATTTAAATCTACCGTTTCCTTTGTAATAAAATTGCCAATTACTGCTGAATTATCGAAGGCCTTTGCCAACTCCCATGGCAACCCTTTTGCCTTTAATTCTGTTTGTAAATCTCTTGCTGTGAAATCAACGCCTAAGGTAAATTCAGAATAATATTTATGTGCAAACTGTGGCGCTATGCTTTTACCCATTTTATCAATTTTTATAACCACCTCTATTTCATGATGAACATCTTTACTAAAGTCTGGTATGTAAAAAGGCTCGTTGTTTTTCAACAAAGCTGTATCTGGTTTGCAGAAAATAACTGGTTTTTCTGGAACTTCATTTCCAAGCTCTTTTGCATGTGCTCCATAGTTTCTGCCAATACAGATAATTTTCATGTTGCAAATATACCAATCATAGAAATGTTTTCGCAGAAAAATAAATTACTGTTTAGAATTTGTAAAAGGCCTTTTGGGTAATGCTCAATAACTATCCAATTGACACCTATTTAATTGGTTAAATGCACTCAAAGCTATTCATTTTCAACTACTCCAAGATTCGGAAAACAGACGATTGGGTCTATTTTATTGCTAAAATAATTTGGATTTGGATTTGAGTATAAGCATAGACAAAGTTTAAGCAAAATTTAATTCTTCTATTTCGGAAATACTAAAATAAACTACATTTGTATAAAATAGTTCATCATTGGATTCTGAAGTTAAATACTGGTACCTGCGCAATCATAAACTCTTTTGGGTTTTGAATAATATGCAATTGAAACAACTTTGCATCATTACTGGTTTTAAGAAAGCTAAAAAAGGTGATATTATTTATCTGTTCCCTTCTGATGCTCCTAAAATATATTTCTTAAAAAAAGGGAATATTAAAATTGCCTCGATAGATGAAGATGGACATGAAATAACAAAAGAAATTATTCAGAAAGGTGATTTATTTGGCGAACTTAGTTTAGATACTTCTATTAAAAGTAATGAGTATGCCCAGGCACTTACTAACGATGTAACAATTTGCAGTTTTCTGCTATCAGACTTTGAGGCACTGATGGAAAAACACCCAGGACTGGCGCTTTCTTACACCAAATTTGTGGGATTGCGTTTTAAGAGGATGTCTAGCAATTATTCCAATTTAATTTTCAAGGATGCCCGCAGTCGCCTCATTTATTTTATCAAAGATTGGGCTATTCGCGAAGGTGTAATAGAAGGAGAAAAGGCAACAGTAATGAATTATCTTACACAACAAGATATTGCCCAAATTATTTGCACCTCTCGACAAACCATCACTCAATTGTTCAACGATTTTGAGGAAGAAGGTTTGTTACATTACAATCGCAAGGAGATTATAGTGCTGGATCTAAGAAAAATGAAATAATATAAAATTAAGCCTATGAAATAAATTATGGCCGAAATTTAAAAATGTCATGCAGCCGACATTTCTTGCTTTTACAACCCCTTAATTTTGCATGTATAATTTGAAAATATCAGATGAAACCTACCATTGCATTATTCATTGCCTACTTTCTGTTGAACCATAGCATCGGTCAACCCAATGCACGCGCATCCAAACGCCAAACTCAATTCAATGTACAAAATAATTTGGCCATAATGGGTTACGACCCAGTGGCCTATTTTAAACAAAACAAAGCCATCAAGGGTAAAAAGGAATTTGCTGTTAATGCAGAAGGCGTTCTCTACTACTGCTCATCTGCCGCCAATAAAGAATTATTGTTAAAAAACTACAGCGCTTATGAACCTCAATACGGCGGCTGGTGTGCTTATGCCATGGGAAACTCCGGTGAAAAAGTAGAAATAGACCCAGAAACTTTTAAAATTATCGAAGGTAAACTCTACCTTTTTTACAATGCCTTTTTTAATAATACTCTAAAAAGTTGGAACAAAGATGAAACAAACTTAAAAAAGAAAGCAGATACAAATTGGAAAAAATTTTATAATTAAATATACATCATGAAATCAAATAAAATGGATCTTATCCTTAGCATTATTGCAGCCATTATTATGCTGCAAACACTCTTCTACAAATTCTCTGCAAATCCCGAATCTACCTATATTTTTTCGACCCTCGGAATTGAACCTTGGGGCCGCATAGCAGCAGGTATTTCGGAACTTATTGCCAGCTTGCTACTTATTTTTAATAGAACCCGTTTGATGGGTGCGCTTATGGCCATTGGCATCATGTTGGGCGCAATTGCTGCTCACCTTTTTGTATTGGGCATAGTGGTAAAAGAAGATGGTGGCCTGCTTTTTACTTTAGCGCTCATTACTTTTATGAGTTGTGCAATATTGGCCTTTAGAAACCGAGATAAAATCCCTCAATTACTGCGCTTAAAATTTTAGTATGCTAATCACTTCCATTAAAAATACGCTCGATGAATTGCGTGAAGTATTGCTGCAGCTCCATGCGGATGATTACACAATAAAAAGAGCCATTCTTAGCAATGCTTCTATTGGCGAACACTCACGCCATGTTATAGAAATGTTTCAATGTTTATTAAGTCATTACGATGTTGGTGAAATTAATTACGACCAAAGGCAAAGAAATAAACGGATTGAAACAGATGCAAACTTCGCAATCGAGCAATTAATAAACATTCAAAATGAATTGGCACTACCCGACAAAACTTTAACACTGCCTCAATTGGATGGGAGCATTATTGAAACAAATTTTAAACGCGAATTATTGTACAACTTGGAACATTGCATTCACCATCAAGCCTTAATAAAAGTGGCTTTAAAAGAATTGTCATATGTAAAAGTTTCAGCAAATTTTGGTGTCGCACCTTCAACCATCACTTATAGAAAAACAAGTCAACTTAGTTGACCAAATTACTAAAGATTTAAGACTTTTTCAACCGGTAACTTACCATCGAATATCATTTCAGGATTCTCCAACAATGTTTTTACCCTTACTAAAAAACTAACACTTTCTCTGCCATCAATGATTCTATGATCGTAGCTCAAGGCCACATACATCATAGGACGAATCACCACCTGCCCGTTCTCTGCTATCGGTCTTTCAATAATGTTATGCATTCCTAAAATAGCCGATTGAGGTGGGTTAATAATGGGGGTACTCATCATACTACCAAAAACACCACCATTGGTAATAGTAAAAGTACCACCGCTCATTTCTTCCATGCTCAATTTATTATCTCGGGCTTTACCGGCCAAGCGTTTAACCTCCATTTCTATTTCTGCGAGGCTCAAGTTTTCTGCACTGCGTATAACAGGCACCACCAAACCACGCGGACCACTTACTGCAATAGAAATATCACAATAATTATTGTATTGAATTTGATCGCCATCAATAAAAGCATTTACTGCAGGCCAATCTTGCAAGGCAATGCAACATGCTCTGGTAAAGAAACTCATGAAACCTAAACCAATCCCATGTTTTTCTAGGAAAGTGGCTTTGTACTTATTTCGCAAATCCATGATGGGTTTCATGTTTACCTCGTTAAAGGTCGTTAACATGGCCGTTTCATTTTTGGCTGCTACCAATCTCTTTGCAACTGTTTTCCTTAGATTAGTCATTTTTTCAACCTTGGTGGTTCTTTCGCCACCAGTATTATATTTATTAGCACTACTGCTTCCAGTTTTACCACTGGCCACTATCACTTCCAGTACATCTGTTCTTGTAATGCGACCATTGGGACCACTGCCTTTCACTTCTGAGGATTTAATGCCAAATTCTAGCATTAATTCTTTTGCCAATGGTGCTATATGCACATCGCTTTCTATTTCAGCCTTTGCCAAAGGCTCTGATGCTTTTGTAGGCACTTCGTTAGTAGCTGATTTTGTTTCGGCCTTTATTTCTTCTTTTTTAGCTTCCACTTTTACAGGAGCTGCTTCTGCTGGCGCTTTGGCCGAATTGTCTATCTTTACAATGATAGCACCAACTTTTATCTCTTCGCCTTCCTTTGCCAATTGTTCGATGAGTATACCGGCGGCTTCTGCATTTACTTCAAATGTTGCTTTTTCACTTTCCAATTCAACAAGTGGTTCATCGAGTTTTACATAATCACCTACTTGCTTTAACCACTTAGAAACCGTTACCTCACTGATGGATTCTCCAGGACTAGGAACTTTTATTTCAATTGCCATTCTGCCAAAAATTTTAAGGTGCAAAGTTAATACAAAGAATTGGTTCTTTAGTAAATCATTCGAAGAAGTGTTGAAATGATGGCCTGCTTTTGATATTTAAATATATCTTATGCTTATATTTATTGAAATTATTATAGTTATAATTGATAAATGAATTTAGTCATTCTATTTTTTTGATTCATCATTTTCGTACACCTTTGCACCCATTATGTCAAATTTAGTAGGAAAAAAAGCACCACACTTCAGCGCCCCGGCTGTTATTAACGGAGAAGAAATCGTAGAAAATTTTAGTCTAGGTCAATACTTAGGTAAAAACCACGTTGTATTTTTCTTTTATCCTAAAGATTTTACCTTTGTTTGTCCAACGGAATTGCATGCATTTCAAGCGCAATTGGCTGAGTTCGAAAAAAGAGGTGTCAAAATAGTGGCCTGTAGCACAGATACAGAAGAAAGTCACTACACTTGGCTGCAAATACCAAAAGATAAAGGTGGTATCCAAGGTATTACTTACCCTCTTGTTGCAGATACTACCAAATCTATTACCACTAATTTTGAAGTATTGAAAGGTCAATATGATTATAACGAGGATGGACAATTAGTTGCCAATGGCCCAATGATCGCATTGCGAGGCTTATTCCTAATTGATAAAGAAGGTGTAATTCAACACGCCACTATTAATAACTTAAGCCTAGGCAGAAGTGTAGATGAAACTTTAAGAATGGTAGATGCTTTGCAACACATTGAAGAAAAAGGTGAGGTTTGCCCTGCTAATTGGGAAAAAGGCAAAGAAGCCATGAGTGCCACTGTAAAAGGCGTATCAGAATATTTAAGCAACAATTAATTTTTTCAATATCTATTTAATTATAAATGAAAGTCCGGGAGTGCGAAAGCCTTCCGGATTTTTTATTGTCATCCTTTAAATTTTCCTATTCTTTTACTTGCCCATTAAGCCATTCTATTCAAATATTCTTGCCTAATAGAAATTTTTGACGCTAGTCTCCCAACACTTTTAGCGACCTGTCTAATTTTTGGTACAATCCTTGAATAGACTCCTTTAAGAAAGTACTTATTTCGCACTTTCGTTAAAAATTAGGATATATCAATTAACAAACCCAAAAGCTTATGTCTAGAGCAATTACCTTCCGAATTTCAGTCATTTTAATACTTTTTACTTCGGTAAAAATGAACGCACAACAATGGCTCGGCCGAACCACCGGTAACTATTCCGGAACTTATGGTCTTTACAACAATGCTTCCTCTATTGCAGACTCAAAATACAGATACTATTTTAACTTTTGGGGCCGTGGTATTAATTTTTACAACAATGCCATGTTCTACAATGCCCCCATTAAAATTAACCAATGGGCCAATGGTACATATGATTTATCACAACAAAGACTTGATGGTAAGCCCGATTTTCAAAAAGACTGGCTGAAAGAAAACCTCAATGGCAAAACAAAACAATTCAGTTTTAACCAAGATATTTGGGGCCCTGCTTTTATGTTTCCTATTTCTCATTCGGTAAACATGTCCATTAATACCCGTCAGCGCAGCAGCTTGCAAATATTCGGTGTAAGCCAGCCTCTTGCCCGCTTTGCCTCCAATGGATTAGATTCTACAGGAGGTGTATACAGCGGCAGCAATGGTCTTAATAGAAACACCTCTTATAGCAATGGTAAATTTGGTGTGAATGCTCAAAGTTTTCAAGAACTCAGTTTCTCTTTTGCAGGCATACTGGCCAAAAATGCACACAGCCAATTAACTGGTGGTGCTACTGTTAAATTTATTCGAGGATTAGGTGCTGCTTACATAAAAGGTAGCGGTTTTGATTTTGCTGCAACAGGCAATAACACTGCACAATTACAAAATGCCGATTTACAATATGCCTATACCGATGATAAAAGCGTAGTAGCTCCTTTCAATAAGCCTTATGGTTTGTTTACACTGCAATCTAAGGGTGGTGGTGCTGGTGTTGACTTAGGTTTAACTTACACCTACCGCTCCAACAGAGGCAAATATGCCAATAATAAATATTGCAATGACAATGCTTATAAAAGCGATCACGATTTTAAATTAGCACTTGCTTTAAATGATTTTGGAGGCATTCGTTTCAGCCAAGGTGCCATTAAATATACCTATACCAATAATGCACCTGTAAACCTAAATGTTCCATCCAATGTGCTCAATGGTTTTAATCACCCTACTCAAAATGCATTTGATACCATAGGCACCAAAGTATTTGGTCAGTTAGGTGCTAACAAAACAAGCGGTTTTGGTACTAGCTTGCCAACAGCACTAAACCTTCAAATGGATTTCAGAATGTCGGCCCATTTGTATACTTCTGTTTATTTAAACCAAAGTATGAAAAGCGTTAACTCAACAGGCATGAGAAGCACTTCCATGCTATCCGTTATTCCAAGATTTGAATCCAGAGGTTTTGAATTCAGCATGCCCTTAACCTTGAGTGAAAACTACAAAAACTTTTATGTAGGTGCTTATGCCCGTTTTGGTCCTGTGTTTGTAGGTTCAGATAACCTAGGTGGTTTATTAAATGTAGCGAGCAATACACAATTCAGAGGAGCCGATATTTATGGTGGGGTATCCTTTGGCATTGGCCATTGCCACAGATGGTGGTACCAAGAGCAGGTAGAGCCTACAAGAATAGATACCGTTAAACAACGCGACACTATTCAACAAAAAGACAGTGTTAAAACCGTTAAACGCGATACAGTAAAAATTATTAAACACGATACAGTTAAATTAAAAATACACGACACTATTATTCTTAATAAAAAAGGCGAGCAAATTATTAAAGTAAAACACGATACTTTATACATTGAAAAAATTATCAAATCTCCATCTGATATTAACAAAGAAAATGATTTGAAGAAAAAAGAAGAGATTTTAAATGCCCGTCAGAAACAACTTGACCAAAGAGAAAAGGATATACAGAACAAAGAAAAAGGAACCTATAATGAAACAGAGGTTTTGAAAAATTGCAAAACACAAACCGCCATACTTACCGATGAAAACATCACTCTGAAAAATAAAGTGACTACACAGGCAGATGAGATCAATAAGTTGAAACAACAAATTGATGCCTTGAATAAAAATAAATCGCTTACAGATGCAGAAATATTAGCACTGAAAAGCTGCAATGGTGTGGTAAAATACGATGAATCTGGTAAACTTTATACACCTTGCCAATTGTATGAAATAGAATTGAACAGACGCAAAAATTTGGAAAAATTAAATGCTAGTAAAGATGCCACAATAGATTCTTTGAACAATAATATTACTGGCCTCAATGTTCAGATAGATGGGTTGAAAAAAATATTGGCTACTAAAAATCAAACCGAAGTAGTAAAAGGTACCGATGCAGAAAAATTGCAAAAGGCGCAAAAACAATTAGATTCATTGAACATTAAAATTGTAGGATTGCAAGCCGAAATTATAAACTGTAAGAAGAATGCCAGCACCACAGATGTCGAAATTGTAAAAACAAAAACTGCAAAAGCCAAAGCGGATGCCGAAGTGCTTGCAGCCAACAGAAAAGCAGATAGTTTACAAACAAAATTAACAGGCATCAATATTGAATTAACCAATTGCAAAAAAGGTAATACTTCTTCTACAGATGCAGAAATTGTAAAGGCAAAATCTGATAAAGCGAAAGCGGAAACCATCGCTGCGATGGCAGGTAAAAAAGCAGATAGTTTGCAAGTTATTATCAATGGCATGTATGTAGAATTAACCAATTGCAAAAAAGGCAATAGTTCTTCTACTGATGCAGAAATTGTAAAGGCAAAATCTGATAAAGCAAAAGCAGAAACCATTGCTGCTATGGCTGGTAAAAAAGCAGATAGTTTACAAGTTATTATAACAGGCTTATATGCAGACCTAGATAATTGTAAAAAAGGTAGCTCCTCTACCGATGCAACTTTAGCCAAACTAAAAAAATGCCAAGATGATGCGGCTTTGATTAAAGAAGAACTCAACTTTGCCAACAAACTAAACCTCGGTTTGAATGCCAAAGTTTATAAACGCGATGCCACCATTGACAGTTTAATTAACGAGCTTTCTAAATGTGGCAATAATAATGGTGTTGATAATGCAGATTTGTTAAAAAAATGCAACGATGCCAAAGCAACATTGAATGCCGAAATAGTGAGTCTTAAAGCCAAAGTGAACAATACTTCCAATTCTTTAGATAGTGCCAATTCAGTAACTGCTAATATAAGGAAAGACAAGTCTTCATTAGAAGCGCAAATTGTAACCTTAAATGCACAAATTAAAAATAACAGCAACTGCGATGATTTGAAAAAACAATTGGACGAAAAAAATGCCACCATCAATGATTTAAATTCACAAAATAGTGTTTTACAAAATAAAGTTACCGCACTCACAAATCAATTGAACGAATTGAAAACAGAATACAATTTTGTAAATGCGGCGAATCAAAAATGCAGTAAAAAATTAGACAGTTGTATGCGTGGCCTATTCAACAACCCTCCTAACAATGGCAGTGGTGGCAGCGGAGGAAGCGGCAATGGCGGACCAAGTGAAGGCAGTATTAACAACAACGATAGCAACACCCATGTTTTTAACAGTGTGGATAGTAGTAAAAACAGCAATATAGAAAATGGCAATAACGAAGAATACCCATCAACAGAGACAAAAGAAAAACCATTAGTCTTGTTAAAATTAGCCGCTGGCCTTGCTAAAATATTAATCAATGCAGCTGCAACCAGCAGCAGTACACCCCCTCCAACCACGCAGCCTAACACCAATACTGGTGGCACCAGCAAAGGCACTACCACAACCACTACAACAACCACTACCCCAACAAATAACAGAAGATCTGAAACCCCTGTTCCTAACCGCAACGAATCGGGCAATACCAATTCTACTCGAAGACGATAATTTTTCCTCATGTATGAGAAACACACCAGTTAAGGGAGGAGCAATCTTCCCTTTTTCTTTTATTGTAGTTTAGAAGTATTGAGAAGTGAATCTCTAATGCAAAAAAACCTTTAATGTAAAATTTTGTAATTTCAAACATAAATGGTATATTTGCAGCGTATTAAAAGTATTGTTAAGGGCCCCAAAAAGGCCCTTAATTGTTGTATATGAGTGTATCACAAACCTTAAATGAGATTCTAAACTCGGTGCTTGTAGAGCATCCGAATGTGTTTTTAGTGGAGGCCAAGCACGAGCAGACTTCGCATGAATTTGTATTGGATGGCGATGAAGCCCTCGGCATTGCAACTATTTCTGCCATCGGTCGTTCACTCAATCATTTTGCTGAAGAACAAATACCAGCCGAAGAAAATTACACCATCGATGTTTGCAGTCCAGGTGCAGACAGTCCTTTAAAATTACTCAGGCAGTTTCCAAAACACATTGGTCGCGAGTTTGAAATTATTTTGAAGGACGATACCGCTATGAAAGGCCATTTAACCAATGTTAATGGCGACCAACTGAGTTTCGAATACTTTACAAATCCTAAACCAAAAAAGAACGAATTGAAATCTAATATTTCAATTCGCTTTGATCAAATAAAAAAAGCAACCATTATATTATCATTCAAATGAAAGCAGTTTCACCACAAGTAATGACCGTTAGAGGATTGGTAGAATCCTTCAGTGAGTTCAAAGAATTTAAAAACATCGACAGGCCTACCCTTATGCGTGTGCTTGAAGAGGTATTCCGCAACATGCTCAAAAAGCGTTATGGCGATGATACCAATTTTGATATCATTATTAACACAGAACAGGGCGATTTAGAAATTTACCGCAACCGTTTAATTGTAGACGATGGCGAAGTAGAAGACGAAAATCTTCAGATTTGTATTACTGATGCTAAAAAATTAGAAGCAGATTATGAAATTGGTGAAGAAGCCATAGACCAAGTACCAATGGATTTCTTTGGCAGAAGAAATATTTTAGCAGCCCGTCAAACTTTAATGACCAAAATTATGGAGTTAGAGAAAGATGAGTTGATGCGCAAATACACCGACCGTGTAGGCGAAATTGTAAGTGGTGAAGTTTATCAGATATGGAAAAAAGAAATCATGGTATTGGATGATGATGGTAACGAATTGTTATTGCCTAAAACCGAAATGATAGGAGCCGATTTCTACAAAAAAGGTGAAACATTAAAAGCCATCGTTCACGAAGTGGCCATGCACAATGGCACTCCTAAAATTATTTTATCGCGTACCTCTCCAGTATTCTTAGAAAAATTAATGGAACTAGAAGTACCTGAAATTTTAGACGGATTAATTACTATTAAGAAAATTGTTAGAGAGCCGGGCGAAAGAGCTAAAATAGCAGTAGAAAGCTATGATGACAGAATTGATCCTGTAGGTGCTTGTGTGGGTATGAAAGGTAGTAGAATTCATGGAATTGTAAGAGAATTGAGAAATGAAAATATAGATGTTATCAATTTTACAACCAATCCTACTTTGTTTATTCAACGTGCATTAAACCCTGCAAAAATTTCTTCCATTGCTTTGGATGAGGTCAATAAAAAAGCCAATGTATTCTTGCATCCTGATCAAGTAAGTTTGGCCATTGGTAAAGGCGGTTTTAATATCCGTTTGGCCAGTCGTTTGGTAGGTTATGATATAGAAGTGTACAGAGAAGACGCAGAGTTTGATGATTCTGATATTGATTTGGATGAATTCTCAGACGAAATAGATAGCTGGATCATAGATGAGTTAAAAGCCATCGGATTGGATACCGCTAAATCCGTATTGGATGCCAGCACAGAAGATTTGGTAAGACGAACAGAATTGGAAGAAGAAACCGTTGTAGAAATAAAACGTATTTTAAATTCAGAGTTCGAGAAATAATACTTCGACACACTTCGACACACTTCGACAAGCTCAGTGTGACAAGGCCAAATGACACACTTTGATCAAGCTCAGTGTGACAAGGCTAAATGACACACTTTGATCAAACTCAGTGTGACTTGCACTGGGATTTTAACTTAATATAGAAAGCAGCTTCATAACGGAGCTGCTTTTTTATTTCATAAAATTAGCCATAAAGCACTGTTGGTGTACTTTTTCTTGCGGACCAAAAAACTAGCCTTTCCAGCCAAGTATTGAAAGGCTTTAGGAACTCAAGCGCCAAACAGAAACCCTCAAGGATTCGAAATAAGTAAAATCAAAACTTCATACCCGACAAAACCTCACACAAGCGCCCCACATCTTCCATATTTTGATCGAGATGAAAAACAAAACGCATTAAGTGCTTGCCCATAGAGACTGCTTTTATGCCTTGTGCCTCTAATTCCCGAATGAGTTCGGCCATTTCCAAATCTGCTCTTATTTTGAAGATAAGTATATTGGTTTCTACTGGATAAATATTTTCTACCCAAAGTAAACTACGCAATACTTCCTCAACTTGCCGAGCCTTTTGATGGTCTTGGGAAAGGCGTTCAATATTATTTTGCAAGGCATATAAACCAGCAGCGGCCAAGATGCCCGCCTGCCTCATGCCGCCACCCATTACTTTTCGTATTCTGCGGGCTTTGTAAATATGCTCCTTTGTGCCCAGCAGTAAAGAGCCTACAGGAGCGCCTAAACCTTTACTTAAACAAATGGAAATGGTATCGAACAGCTGCCCATAATCTGCGGCTGATTCGCCTTTCGCTACTAGTGCATTAAACAATCGCGCACCATCTAAATGAAATGCCAATTGTTTTTGGATACATACTTTTTTAATAGCTTTTAATTCATTGATATCCCAACAAGTACCACCCCCTTTATTAACTGTATTTTCTATGCATACCAAACGGGTATGTGGAAAATGCACATTATCATCATTGATATTTTGCAACACTTGTTCGGCTGTAAACAAACCGCGTTCGCTTTGAATTAAGCGCACGGATGCAGCGCTGTTGTAAGCAATGCCACCACCCTCATATAAATACACATGCGAAAGAGCATCGCAAATAACCTCATCTCCTGGTTGGGTATGTAGTTTAATGCCAATCTGATTGGTTTGGGTACCACTGCTGCAAAAAAGCGCTGCCTCCATCCCAAATAAATTGGCAGCAAATGTTTGCAATTCATTAACGCTCGGGTCTTCGCCAAACACATCATCACCAAGAGGTGCTTGCAACATTTTTTCATACATTGCGCCACTGGGTTGAGTAACCGTATCGCTGCGCAAATCTATTAATTTTGGGGTCATGACTAAAGTTTCAAACTTAACAAATTTTGAGTAAACAATTTTGAATTAAGATTGAAATAAAATTCATCAAATTCACTTCCCTCAAGTATAAAGAAGCTATTATTTCACCATAATGCTTATCGTTTTGCTCATAGCAGGACCATAAGACATGTGCATGCTATTGGCAAATTGCAAAGTAATGGTATGCTTGCCAGGGGTTAACATCGGATATTTTTTGATATTTAAAGTATCCTGCAATTGGCCCTTGCCAAAATGATAATATCCTTCGGCCTCTTTCTGCATCGGAAACATGGTGTTGGCGGGTATTGCACCGTGGTCTACAACAATGTGATGATGACCAACATTGGCCTCAACTGCCATGGCTGGTTTTACCTCCATGCCTTCCACACCAAATTTCAGAATAAATGGTAATTTGATAATTTGACCTTCTTTCAGATTCGGGAAAAATACTTTTTGATTGGGCAAAATAGGGGTGGTGTCCTTTGCTTCGGACATCATTACATGTTCTTCGTGAGGCTGCTCTATGGCAGGCGTTGGTGGCGGGGTAGCTGTTTGGGGCGGAGTGTTGTTATTGCAGGCTGTCCATGCAAGTGCTGCAAAAACAAAAAAGATGATTTTTTTCATGATGATTAAATATGGTTATACGAATGTAACTGTATTTTTTTGAGATATTTTTACGAATTGACTAAAATCAGTTGTGTAATTAGGAGGGAAGTTTTAGATGGTTAAGTAATGAAACAGTATGGAATACATTTAACCTGCTTCGAGCAAGGGAAAACAAACCACTCGGTATGTTTTATTGGGTATGTTATTCCAATGGGTTACATATTGGTAAAATAAGGACGTAGAAGCGAGGAATGCTGCACCTCTAAAATTAGTGTCGAAGCTCAAAAATTGTTCACAGAAATTGGTTTTTTGAGATGCGATTTTTTGGAAAGTCATGAGAGAAGCTCTTCGAGCGGGCTCGAAGAAATCACCCGTTAGGACCCAAAAAAATGATAGCAAAAAAAACATACCAAATAGTACGTTGCCTTAACACCCATTCTTAAATCAACCCTAACTCTTCCTCTTATACCTCAAAAAAGTAATTACTTGCTCCAATTCTTCTGCAGGAAGATTCGTCTCGCGCATCGGGTCTTGATGAGATGGATACTGAATTCTGATTTCATAATCCATGAGCTGAGGTAGTGAAAAATTGGGAATTTCAGATTTTCCATCCACCATCTGGTTATGACATTTGGCACAATGGATACCATACAGCACCTGCCCCTTGGTATAATTTTTTATAAAATCTGGCTTGCCTGCTTCTGTTACATCCTCAGGATAATCAAATGGAAAAAGTACCAATGGAATTTCCTTTTTAACTTTGCATTGCGATAAAATAATCAGTAATAATAGACCTATGATGACAAGTTGCATGCGCGTATATAATGTATTCATGTATTTTTAATAGAGTCCTCCTACTTTTCTATTATTGAGTAACCCATTGCTTGATTTTGGCAATTTTTGCGGTGGTTTTTCAAATGGTATGTTTTCATTTAACGACTCAATGAATTGAATGAGATAAAACTTATCAGAATTGCTCAAACCCAATGAATCAGATGAAAGGGTTTGATTCTCGACACCTAATCCTCTACCTGCACCTCCACCATGGTTATAAAACTCTATGACCTCATTTAAGGTATTGAAAACCCCATTGTGCATATACGGTTTGGTATAAGCCGCATTGCGAATAGTGCCCGTGCGAAAGGCATTCAAGGTTTCGGTTGCTGGGTTAATAATATATCTGCCCTTGTCTGCACTGAGTGCTTTAAAACCTGTATCCGCAGGCACACCTAACACCTCGAACTCCGAACTTACATAAGGTGGTTTTATACCATTAAATTGTGGTACAAAATGACAGGTGGCGCATTGCGAACGACTCATGAACAAATTAAATCCGCGTTTGGCATTCTCGCTAATGATACTTTTACTGCCAATGGCATCATCAAAAGGTGCTTTGTAACGACTGAATTTATCGTAATAAAATGTGATGGCAGAGCTGATGTGTTTCAAAGTAACTTCTGTTTCTTGAGGCGTGAATTTGAGCAGATTGGTAAAGCCCTTTTTATATTCTTTACAATTCAATATTTTATCCAATAACACTTTCTCATCACTGCCCATTTCTACAGGATTCGTCATCACATCCTTGGTTTGATTCTGCAGCGAAATATGTTTGCCATCCTGCATGATTAAATGATTGGCTCCTGCATTAATCAAAGAAGGTGTATTGCGCGCCAACACACTTTTACCATCAAAAGCAATGGCTGTTCTGCGCGTAGTATCTGTAAAATACTGGGTCGATAAATGACAACTGGCACAACTGCGCTGATTATTCCCAGAAAGTATAGGATCGTAGAATAACAATTTACCCAAACGGTCTATTTCTGCCAAGGCATCTTTATCTTGCACACGACCAAAAATACCCTTTGCATTTTGCCCATCGTATAGGGCTTTATCAAAGATGTTGCTTACATTTTTATTGATGGTATAATCCACAAAACTTTTGCTTACAACACTGTAATCTAACATGAGTTTCTGATTCAATGCATACAAAGGATTGACATAATTTTTTATAAACGTATAATGATCGAATCCACTGTAATTTTTTGGTTGTGAACCTACAAATTCAATGGTACTTTGATACAATTGCATATATTCTTTGCTAAGTGCTTTGTTTTCAAAACTGTTATTGAATACCTCATAGATGATTTTTACATCTCTCATCATCAGGCCCAATTCAGGAATAATCCTGCTCGTATCTGGGCATTCGAAACCAGTGGTATAGATGGCGGCTAAATTTAAAATATGCAAGCGATTGCACAAATAAAAATGATCAAAGTTTTGCAATTCTTGAGTAATGGAATCGGCATGATAAGTAGCCATTGCATTTATCGATGCGTTTATTAAATTTAATAGTGTGTCTCTATTAGGCGCTTCTTCATCCAAATACAATGCGGCTAGTGTCAAACCGGCTCCATCTCTTTTATATGGTTTTTCAAACTTTTCAAATACTTCTGTTTCCCATTCTACCGGTAAAGGACCATTTACTTTTTTATAAACTACAGGTTCTAAGTATCGGAACCAAAAGTCTAATCCTTTTAAAATATTTCTAGTTTTATTAATTTCATTTTTAATTTTTTCAATGTCTTCCACTGAATTTAAATTGCATCTTTTTATGCAATTTAGCAAGGTCATTTGTTGTGTTTTAAAGTTTTCGATTTTTTCAGAATACAAGTTTACATAATCTGCAACGCTGCTTTTATTTTTAAAGGCTATAATGTGTAATAGAATTATAGTTAAAAGGATAATGCTTATCTTTTGTTTCATCTTTATCACTGATTTTTAAAAAGAGAAAGAGGCTTGATTCATAAGAATCAAACCTCTTTGACTGTTGTTTATGAATTGTTTTAGTTGCCTTTCACAATTTTAGTAGTACTTACCTGATCATTTAAAATAACCCTTACCATATAGATACCGGCAGGGTATTTGGCTTGATCTTCACCGAAACTGAAAGTGTAATTTCCAGCAGTCAATGAATCATTTACCAATACCTCAATGCGCTCACCTAGTAAGTTGTAAACTTCAATACTCACTTTAGAATCTGAGGCCAATGTTACTTTTGCAGTTGCAAATGAAACAAAAGGATTTGGAGCAATAACAATAGGATTAATCAATCTCAAATTATCAATTGCTGTGGTGCTTCTTCCATTGCCTTGAATAGCGAATGTGTAAGAACCTTCATCCAAATCATTATTGGCAATTACCATATTTGCAGTGCGTATGCCAATAGCTGTAGGTGCAAATTGAACATTCAACGTTTGAGATGCACTTGGAGCAATTGTAAGTGGCAAAGAAGGAGCGCCTACGATTGTAAATTCGCTCGCATTGCTGCCACTGATGGTAATTGTATTAACCGTTAAGCTACCTAAACCGGTGTTTTGTATCACAAAAGATTTAGAAGTTGTATTGGTTAAATTAACAGTACCAAAATCAGTATTATTGGCAGTACCCGGTGTTAAATCACCATTGAAAATATTCACCGTATTACCTTGTAAATTAATTTCTGGAGATACCGCTGTACCTTGAACTGCAAAAGTATAAAAACCTTCATCTGCATCGTTATTATTAATGCTTAATGTGGCGTTTCTAATACCATCTGCCAATGGTGCAAATTTTACTGTAATCAATAGTGAATCTGTTACATTAATATTCACCGGCAATGCAGGACCACCGACGATTGTAAATTCTGAAGCATTGGTACCGCTGAAGCTGTATGATTTTACATTTAATGCACCAGGACCAGCATTTTTAACAACAAAGGTTTTGCTGTTATTTGTGCCAGTATTAATAGTTCCAAAATTTGTATTGTCAGCCGCACTTACTATAGTATTACCTGTTGGAATAACAATCTTATTGCCTGTGACAGTAATTTCAGGATTTGAATTATAAGTATCCGGGTTGTACAAGGTTAATAGCTGACCACCTTCTACCAATTCGGTAGTCGTAGCATAATGTGCCTGATCAACAAATAAGAACATACCTGCACCTAAAATATCCTGTGCATCCATGATACCAGATGTCTCTTCATCGACATTGAATGGTGCAGTAGCTGCAACTCCAATATCACCAAATTTAGATACATCGTGTTTTGTAATCATTTTCAACTGATCTGTTGAAATAGTATACTGCCACATTTTTCCATTATGTACAGAGTTGCCTACATCTTCTTGTAACAAGATATGACCGAATTTATCGATGGCCATGTTGTCTAACATCACTTGACCTTCTGTACCATCCAATACCGCTTCGATAGTACCACCCAATTCTGGTTTAGTAATATCATCGAAACGCAAACGCCATACTCTGCTGCGACCAATTTGAGTACCTACTCCATCTTTCACCTGATCTATTTGATCTGTGGTATTGAAATAGAAATCACTTGGATTAGAAGGATCCCATGCTCCATCTTCTGGTCTTGAGAATTTAGTAACACCTGCTGTATTGCTTGCAGTATTAAAGGCTGCACCTGTCATGTTTTCTACAGTACCTAAATCCACTAAACTGAATCGTGTACCTGGGGTTGGAATTGCAATATTAGAAGTGTTGCTTGTTCTTTCCGCAGCAAAACCTGTTACTTGAACACCATAAGGTCTACCCTTTGTTAAACCTGCTTTTTCAATCTCAGTACCTTTGTTTGTTTTAGCTCCTATGTAGAAATACACTTGTCCATCTGTTCCATCATTGGTTAATGCAACCACTGTTTTATTCCCAGTGTTTGGACTAGCGATTGCATTTTCCCATGCACCTTTTCCAAGATAAGGTAACTCGTAAGTAGTACCTGCATTTGGACCAGTAACAATGTGGGCAAATGCTCTGCTTTCGTCATTAGATTCTTCGCCATTCATGAAAATTCTTTCTAAAGTTCCCAAGCCTGTTGCAGCATTGTAGAACGCAGACACTGGAGGCAAATCTGCAGAGCAGAAACGACCAAAAGCTGCAAGTGTTGAAGGATTAGCAACATTATAAGTGTTATAGCCTGTGCCATTCCACAAGTTCACATTTTTTATCAAATCACCACCGCTTAACACTTTTAAATTGTTTTTATCAATGATCCATTTTGAAACAAATGCACCTTTAGAACCATGTGCACGTGCTATTCCAACATTAGAAGTTAACTCGTGATTCATTACCAAAGTAAAGGTACCATTGCCATTATCGAATGCACCTAATCCATCAGGAATACCAACCATTTTATAGGTTCCAGCCACATCGCCTACTGTCAATATAGCGTTGGTTTTTACGCCTAACGAAACTGGTTCAACATAAGGTGTAGCAGAACTACTTGGACCTGCACCATTGGCATTGTTATACGTTTCTGGATTGAATAAAGCCAATAACTGACCACCTTCTACCAATTCGGTAGTCGTAGCATAATGTGCCTGATCAACAAATAAGAACATACCTGCACCTAAAATATCCTGTGCATCCATGATACCAGATGTCTCTTCATCAACATTGAATGGTGCAGTAGCTGCAACTCCAATATCACCAAATTTAGATACATCGTGTTTTGTAATCATTTTCAACTGATCGTTGCCAATAGTATACTGCCACATTTTTCCATTGTGTACAGAGTTGCCTACATCTTCTTGTAACAAGATATGACCGAATTTATCGATGGCCATGTTGTCTAAC
>JANXMZ010000015.1 GCA_025354385.1 Bacteroidota bacterium | reverse complement strand
AAAGAAAGGTTATAGATTAAAGAACTTAAACACTATTTTTGTAATGAAAACTAGTCATCAATTTTGAATCTGAAATGCAATCGAAAAATGAGGGGTCAGTTTACTCTGAAAATAGGGGGTTCCTTTGGGTGAATTTTGCAGGTTTTGCGAAGGGTCGGCTTGTGTGTCGGGCAAAACCAAATGTGCCACTTGTGCGGCTGGCTAAAATTGAATAAAAAAAAATGTGCGGTTGGGAAAATAAAAAATACTGAAGCGTAGGCAAGGTGTGTCGGCTTACCTGTTGTCCGATTGAAATATGGTCTCTATGTTGGTCACCTGTCAAAATGGTTTGTCTTTGTGCTTTTGTTTAAATTTCAGGTCGGTCGTTTGTCGTTTGAACTGTCGTCCTACCATTGGCTATAACTCGTTTATATAAGCAGGTTTTATTTCTAAACCTTCTCCAATCTGCTTATTTGGGCTGAATTGGAGAAGGGTTATATTTTATTTGCAACAAAGCAAAGCATTAAAGATGAATTAAAAAAGCGTAAATCTACGTTTTGAAAAGTGGACACTTTGAAGGTTATAGTTTGAGAATATATGTTTATTTATTGGCTTTAGGTCCCTAGAAGGGGTGCTTTTCTGTAAACAGTATTATTCTGGTAAAAGGAAGTTTATAATTTGAAACTTCTGTTCTTGATGAAAATCGTTTAGTACAGGATAGATTTGCCATTCAATATTTTGGTCATTTTTGTCAAGAGTATGGCGGCTATCAAGCAGTGATGGTTCACAAAATTTATGTTAACGCAATTTTAGAATTCTCATGAGCCATTTGACTTACTTACCTTCATCCCTGCTCAAAAACTCCTTTATATCCTTAATTTGGCTCTCATGCATTGGCTCCATATTATTCTCAATTTTGGAGAAATCACCAACAAATATTTCTGGCATAAAATCAACTATAAAATTAATGTAATAATGTAAATAATTATTGTTTTTCTCGGTCAAATTGGAGTTATGAAGAATATTAGTCTTTATAAAATTAAAATAATCCAAATGCGTAGTAGTTTGAGGCAGATATGTATCAACTGGCACTCTATTCCAATTCCAATTTTTAGGATTAATAACGCAAAATTCTAGCCATCCTTTATCCAAATAAATTTGAATAACAATATTCTTATTATATAGCACTGTAGTTATTAGTTCGCCTATATAATGGACTCCATAATTCAGTTTAAATTTCGAAATTAAAATTTTAACAATTGGTATTTCTAAAAACTCACTTTTCATTTTATTGCTATTTAAACCATTCAACATAAATCCCCCATTGTTCATCCGTTACATTCCTGGGTTTATAATTCTTTTTTACAAGACATTTCAATTCGTAGGCATAACTGCCCAATGGTTCACCTACTCTATCTAAAACTAACTCCCTTACCTTGGGTATAGTTGCCAAATAAATATCATCACCCCTATTAATAGCACTCTCTAGCCAATGTTTATTAGCCAATACTCACTATACTTTCTACTTACTTATAACCCCCCCCAATCAAAAGGAATATCCACCCAATCCTTGCCTTGCAAAATATTAACGAGTTGGGCATCGGTTACACTAATCAGCCATTCAAAGAACTGCTGAAGTTCAGAATCTAGAGTATCTAGGTTATTGGATAGGAAAAATTTCGATTTAGAGTCCTTTAATTTCTTGTTCCATTCAAGATTGTTTGAATTTTTGAAATATGCCATTCATTCATCACTTCCATATTTTTTTCTATTTTAGAAAAATCCCCCTCGAATATTTCAGGAAGATAATCAATTATAAAACTAATATAATAATGTAAATAATTATTATTTTGTTCGTTCATGTTTTTAGCCGTCGGAATGGTCTGACTAATGCTATTAAAGAACTCCTTGTGAGTTATAATTTCAGGTATGTATGAATCGATAGGAGCTCTATTCCATCTCCAATTTTTGAGATTTACAACAGATAATTCAAGCCATCCTTTTTCAATGTATAATTCTATAAAAATATTTTTATTATAAAAATATGTAAAAGTTATTGTTCCACTCAAGTAAGTGCCAAAATTGAGGTTAAATTTTTGTATAAATTTATCAACTATCGCAATTTCTAAAAATTCACTCTTCATATCCTTTATTATTTAAACCATTCTTTATAAATCTCCCATTGTTCATTTGTTACATTTAATGGCTTTTGATTTCCTTTTACTAAATATCTTAACTCATTAGCAAAAGCTCCTTTTAAATTACCTAACCTATCTATGACCAAATCTTTTTCTGTATGAATAGTTGCCAAATAAATATCATCACCCCTATGTATCGCTTTCTCTAGCCAATGTTTATTAGCCAATACTCACTAAACTTTCTACTTACTTATAATCCCCCCAATCAAAAGGAATATCCACCCAATCCTTGCCTTGCAAAATATTAATGAGTTGGGCATCGGTTACGCTTGTGAGCCAATCAAAAAATGCATTTAGTTTATTTTCTAGATCAAATTGATTTCCATCAATTTCAAAATAATCAATTGTAAACCGTACCATTTTATGTTTAACGAAATACTCCTTCAAGTTTAACAAACCTTTTTCAGAAACACTTTCTATCCAAATGAAGATTGAACTTGAATTGGGATATCTAACAAGGTTAAAAGTTAGTTTCAGATTTGCTTCATTACTCTCACAAATGAGTTCATAAATTTGATTTACTGGTGCTATTTCACGTTCGATGTATTTTTCCTCAACACTTGAATAGTTTAAATTAAACTCCTCAAAGTAGTCTTTTAAACAATCTTTCAAAACAGAAAATATTTCTTCTTTAGTAAATTGGTTTATATTCATCCTAAAATACTTTTCTTAATTCCATATCATAGAAAGGACTTCGAAGCATCGTAATACCCGACTTCAAATATAAATCTCCAAAATCAATAATTGTATAATTTTCTTTTAATAAATATTCTATCCATTCTTGATCAAGTTTGTACATCAAAGTAGTTTTAATAGTTTCATCATCTAGATAAATCTTCCAGTCATTTGTCAATTGAGTCATCTCCTTTAGTGCCTCTTTAAATTTGATAGCCCATTCCCCCTCAAAAGAAATTATATCAAATATTTCCACATTAGTATACCCTTGGGCCAGCATTTCTTTATAAATATCTTTAACACCCTTTACTTTTTCATTCCCCATTGCTCTTGCTATTATTGCTATCTTGCCGTTATTGCCATATTTTATCTGGTCAATTTTATACTTTAAAAACTCATCTCCAACTTTCAAATGTGTTCCACTTGAGCCCTTCTTCAACCGCGTTAAAATATCTGCTACGGTTTTACTCACTAAATTGTTCTTGCAAAATTTCTTAAATCCATTCCAAGATTTGATGAGATTTATTCGGGTCCCGTATTTCGGCAACGATTTTCCCAAAGCATATGCCCCCTCTGCTGCCATTGCATATTCTGCAGCTGTATGAAATGCTTCCCATTCATGAAAAAATTCTTTATTGGCATCCCATTCCGCTTGCGTTTTTAACTTACTTTTGTAATCACTAATCGCTAAATCGGCTGTGCTAGTAGCCACCATTAAGGCTGCCGTTAAATTTAATGAAGAACCACCCGTATAAACAGCGGAAATGGCTGTAATACCAATCATCGCTTTATTTACCAAATTCCTTGTACGCTCACTTGCAACTTGCTCTTCCAACCTATACTGCATTTGCATAGCCATAAAGGCAGGCATTTGCATCGTTTGACCGGCAACTAATCCCAACTCAAAATAATTGCTACCCATGGTAACTGTCATAATTTCAAATGGATTAAAATCTTCACTATATTCGATTACAGTCGTTAAATTAGGTTTGTTAAATTCTCTGTAAACTTGTGGCCTAATATCATTTACCCAATACGTTTGATTGAAGGATACCAAACCATTTTCTAAAAAAATAATATCGGAAGGTTGTGCATAATGTGCCTTTCCACCGCACCATATAGATAGTTGACAAGTAAGCGTAAATTGTTGCGGAATAATTGTTAAATCTGAAGTATTCTTCTTAATCCCTATATAAAATTCATTATAATGTTGCTCATATTTTAAGGGCGAGTCAAATAAATCTATCGCTATTACCTCATTGGTAGATGGTGTAATTTTGAGTTTATCGTAGTACTCGTAAACCCAAGAATTAATGATATCGAATACTGGTCCTATATCTTCTTCATCTCTATTATACCACAACTGATATAACCACCTAAATTTATTCCCCATCACCCCGTCTTTCAACAATACCAGTTCATCACTGCTTGGTGTGCATTCAAAGAGCTGTTTTAATATGGGCGTGCCATCGCATACCCAATGATCGGGGTCTTCTATCAATGCGTTAATGGCGGCTATTCTATCCTGTACTTCTAAGGCATAATAATGGCACTTGAGATATTGCTTAGTTTTAAAATCTTTGTAAATATTTTCTGGCAACCATTTTTCTAATCGTGCCTTTTTCATTTGGTTGGCCATGTTGGTGCCACTGCTCACCCCATTGGCCAGGTCTTTTAATTGCTGCTGATAAACCCCTGCAAACATTTGTTCACTGCTGCTATTAATGTGTTGTATAAGGCTCTGCATTTCTCCTCTCTGTTTCTGCCTTTCTATCAATAACTGCTCATTAATAACAATGGCCCTTCTTGTTATTTTATCGTTCAAACAATTCACAAAACTATAATAGTCATTGGGCTTTAAGTTTACCAGATTAAAATAATAAACATAGTCGGCCAAGCTCCTTTCGTTGCTTAATATTTTAGTTAAAAAAAGACTGGCATTGTAAAAGGAATCTCTGTGCCTAAACCAAAGACTATCGTTACCAAATACTGTAAAATAAGCACCTGTATTTTCTATGGTTTTGGGTCCGCTTTTTAAGTTGGCAATTACACTCGCAAAATCATTCTGTAATTGATCCGTCTCAAATTGCACAACCGCAAAACTTTTTAAGGTGGCGCCCTCTCCGCCTTTGACATCGGTTTTAACTTTCAAACTGCTTTTAAATTTAGCCGCCTTGGCAATGGCTTTGTTATTTTCAAAAAGCAAATAAACCATGATGCCATCTACCATATCCTTGGATTTTTTTTCGCCCTCAAATAGTTCCTTATTGGCATTTGTATAGCCATTGTTTATTTTGGCACTGAATTCTATTTGGTTCATTTCAAAAGCCATTAAGCAACCCAGCGGAAACAATTTATCACTGGGCAATCGCTGGTTGGCAAGACCATTGTTACCTACAAAAAATCCACGGTCTTGAGTGGAGAATCGGAGATTTTTAGCCGTTGCTGGCAAAGTTATATATTCGCCCGTATGACTGATGAAGGTGTAGGTGCCATCCTCATTTTTCAAGTCTTTGAAAACAGAAATATTGTCGATGCACAGCATGCGACTTTTTTGTTGGTCTTCAAAATAATGGAGCTGCACAGATGGGTCGTGAATTTGCACCCACTGGTCATAATTGAACAAGGCATAAGGTGCGGCATAATCCATGATATTTTGTGAATGCCCTGCATTGGAAAGCTCATCTAAAAAAACATGTTCGAGTGCAAAACAGCCATGTCCTATCTCATGCGCAAGGGTGTGTACCTGGGGAGATACGGCATTGTTTAAAAACAAAAAACCATACTGCTCGCCCAGTCCCATAAAGCCCTTTACAGCATCTGCACTTTGGTTCAATAAAAATAAAAAAACAGTATCGGTGGCACAGTTCTTTTTGCGAAATTTATTTTTAGTTTGGTAAGCACTGATAAAACGATTCAACTTTTCTGAATACCCGAGATTGATGGTGGTTTTACTAACCTCCAAAATTTCTTTTTGGGTATCATAATCTTTTACCAATAAATTGTGGTCCATTGTAATATCCGTTTGAACACCTGCTGAACCTATCATTTGATTAAGGTCCTTTTGTAATTGAGATGCATTGCTATTAATACCAATCTCATTCACAGGCACCAAAACAATAGTTTGCTTTTTAATGTCTACATTTATTAAATTGATTTTACCCAATATCCATCGTTCCACCTTCGCCTTGGCATCTATTCTATAATTGGCCACCGCCCATATAGCATCTGCATATAAATTCATTCTACCGGTAGCCGAAATGCTGAACTCATTTCCATTTCTTGTATGAGGTAAAAGTGTACCATCGCTGCGCACAAAACGGATGCTATCCAAAGGGCAATTAACTTGTTTGCCTCGCACAAAAAAGGCTTTTAGTTGTATCTTCTCTGCGGCCTTTAACAGTTTCCAAGCAGGAAAATACGCCGTATCGCTGCACTCCATACGATCGTATGTTTTACCTGCGGTAAGTTGGGCAATGCTCATGGCATCATATGCCTCGTTTTGTTCCGAATAAAAAAATAATTTAGCCATCCCCGGTGGCAACTGAGAGGGTGCATCTTCTCCACTTTTAATATTTTTGACAATGGGCTCTCCAATGGGGCCCTCTGCCTCGCTTACCTTACCACCTGCACTTATGAAATAGATTTTACCACTTTGATCTGTAATTTTAATATTGCTACCCTTGAGTATTTTCTGGGTACCATTGCTGCCCTCCAAATAAATAGCACCATCGTCTGCCTCTCTTATTTTTGTAATACTGCCCTTGTAATTTATTTCGGAAAATAGATTCCAATGACTGCCAAAAAGATTGCGCCAAGATTTGCTGATATTCTGAACAGTTCGGTTACTCAATTCCAACGGACTTTGTAGTAAACTTAGTTGACCATTTATTAAACGTTTATCTGTGTTTAAAAAAATGTTTTCAAATGTGCATGGCAGAGGCACCTTACCAGTAAAAGGCAATTTAACAAAACCTGCACCCGAAAAATAACCATTGCCGCCTTTGCTAGCAGTAACGCGAACTTCAAAATCTGCCGCCTTAATTATATCGCCATTTTGTAATAACAAAAGTGGATTCTTATTGCTTAAGTCAACAGAAGGCAGATCCTTTCCGCAATTTTTGGCTACTTGTTGAAAAGCACCTTCTTGCTTTTCTGCTTTAAATTCTACTAAGTTACTGGCTTGGCTTTCTCCCTCTGCACATACCCCACTTACTTTTAATTCATAACTACTACCTGCTTGAAGAGATGGCAACATAAACGCATTGCGAAACGCCAATTCTGTTTTAAAATATTTATCGCCCTTTACTCTGTAATTCACCACATAACTTCTATAGCGAACATGCTCATCCCACAACAGTTGCAAGCCATTTTCTTCTGCAACGGCTTTCACATTTTGTGGCACAGGGCAAGCACTGCCATAAACAAACGATACCACTTGACTGTAGCCGTGGTTATCGAACAAATCTTTTCCATCCACATCTATGGCCTGCACCTGTATGGCATAAGTTCTGCCTTCTATCAGTGTGGGCTCTCCTGCACCATAAATAAAATTAGTTTGATCGGTTATCGTTTCAAAAAATGAAAGCGCATTGCTCTGCATGGCTTCGTTCGGATTTCTACCTGCGGTTAATATTTCTACCATCCTAATTTTGTAACGAACTTTTGTAATTAGTTCTGCAGAAATGGTATGGCGTGGTGTAAATTGTATGGCTATATATTGCAGATTTTGTGTAGTCACAAAAGACTTATCCAAGGGCAAATTAATAATGGGTGGCAAATGCCTAAAGATGCTAATATTAGATACCCCAAAATTACTCACCTGCACTTGCTGATGATAGGTTTTTGCATAAATACTAAAACGGTACATACCCTCGGGTAAATAACTACCACCAGCAATGAATTGCGTTTGATTCAATCCTTCAAAATTTAAATTCATGGGATTGAATAAATCACTAAGGTCGCTCCCATTCAGTAAAAGAGGCACGCCTGCATTGAGTGTCAATGGCTGAACAGGACGGTAGGTATTTTTAGTAGTAAGTGTAATGCCCGGACCCTCTATCACCAATTGAAGATACACTTCCACCAAGGGTGTTGCAAAATCCTTGTTCAACAAGGTTAACTGAATGCGCTGTGGTTCGGCACTGTATTGCGGTAAACTTAAAGTGTAGGGTGGATTTAAAATGAGGTTGCTTTGAACCGGAAAATTCTGCGCCACAAGTCTTCCGAATAAATGAAAGACAATAATGGCAATTAAATATTTGTATGACTTTATTCTCATTATTTCATTTGGTTTTTATTGGCGCCTTTCTCTTTTCAATTGCTTAATTTCAAAAAAATCCATGTTGACACTATAAGCAAATGAAATGGTAAGTTCATTGCTTCTTTGCTGAAAAGTATATACGCTGGTATGGGGCGCATCTTTGCGATTTAATATCAAAAAAGAAAGGGAAAAATGATGCGCCTTTTGATAGGTATAATTCAACATTCCCCGAAGGTTTAAAACAGCGCCCGAACTAACCTTATCATAATACGAATTGGTATAGCTGAGGGACATACCTGTTCTCAATTGTTTTTGCCATAGTGGTTTACTAATCGTGAATCCAGGGCTGATGTTTAACAACTCTTTTAAATTGAGTTCTGTTCTGCCGGCATTTAATGAAAGGACAACACTTTCGCCTGATTTTATTTTTGAATAGTTATAAGCCATGCTCGCATTAAAGAAGGCATTGCTATTCAAAATTTTATTGCTTTGTGCATCGGCTGCTAATTGGTAAGTAAGGGTATTTGTAATACAGGAAACATGAAGGCTGTCCGACTTGATTAGATAGGCGATATGCCCATTGATATTTTGCGAAATTTGCCTAAAATTAAGGGTATCCCATGCCAAATATGGATTGATTTGATTTTGATAATCGATATAAGGTCGCACATTGGTGTAACTCAAAAAATTAGAATAGGTAAGATTTATCGTTAACAGTTTATTTGGATTGTAACACAAATTAGCATTGCCCACAAAACGGCTCATGGTACTCAATTTTGTTTTGCTCAAATTGTCGTGTTGCCAGCCAGCATTGGCACTTAAATTTATTTTTTGTTTGAATAAAGGAGCAGAAAAACCCGCGGTAATATTTTCCAAATCATTGTTAAAATAATACGCTCCCAAAGTTCTGTAGAACGGATCCACTCTTTGGTAAGCAATGTTGATGCTACCTTTGCCTAAACTATACACCAAGCTGCTTTTAAATGCTTTGAACAATTGTGTAGAGGCATTGACATTCTTAAATTGTATGGGGTTTATGAAGGCCCTATTATTTGAATTTATTAATAAATTTTCGGTGAGCAAGGAGTAGGCCAACTCTGCCTCGATATTTACTTTTTTAAAAAAAGATTTCTGCATTTGCACACTCGAATTCCAGTTTTGCTGAGGCAGTATTGGCTCCAATACAATGGGTATTTGTAACGACTTTATTTGATCCTTTGCAGAAAATAAAACCATGGCCCAATGACCCCATTTTTCATGTTTATAACCCAATTTACAGCCACCGCCCATGCGCTTGTATGCTGGTTGCACAGCAGCTTCATTTGTAATACCTGGTTGAATGGCTTTTTGAAAACGACCGTAAAAAGCACTGAAAGAAAAAGCACCCGGTGTTAAATCAATGGCACTGCCTTGAAACAAATGTCCGCTCACCGTATATGAAGAATAATTGCAGGCAATGGCCCCAAAATGTGTGGCCACCCATTTATAAGTTGGGTGAATGGAGGTTTGATGATAAGTAGGCTGGGTATACTGATTGCCCAAGTTAGAATACATAAAACTAAAAGGTGCATCTATGACCCCAAACAATTTTAAATTCAACTGACCGTTAATTAAATAGGAGTATGGATTTCTAGAAGGTGCCTTGCCACTGGCATGATTAAATATCTGATTAACAGAAAAAATACCGTTGCCCTTCAGTATGGGCGACTTTGTAATGGTCTCAATATTTTGTGCACGACAGACAAAGACCACCCCAATTAAGTATGTACTTAATAATGCTTTCAATAGTTTTAAGTGTAAGTGCAAATGCTGGTAGTTTTAAGTCAGCACCTGTATAGCAATAATAAATATTCTTTTATAAAAAGGCAAGTCTAAAACTATCAGAGTTCTAAAATCCCAAAAGCAATTCTAGTAAAAAGTTTCATAATGAAGCTTTTAAAAGGTGATAAATATTTTTTTAGCGCAATCATCAAAACAGATTGTCAACATTGTTTACTTAATAAATTAATTAATATCAAATTTGGAATTAAGAATTCCTTTGTGTTTATGTATTGCTGAGTGCTTTTATTGATTTGTTTTTGTGCCTCGCGGTGGATTTTGTGATGGTTA
Source organism: Bacteroidota bacterium (assembly GCA_025354385.1). Lineage (GTDB taxonomy): Bacteria > Bacteroidota > Bacteroidia > NS11-12g > UBA955 > JABMMZ01. Next base: position 5,518 of record JANXMZ010000015.1, on the reverse strand, counting down.
TCGAACTTGAGCAAAAGCCGGATGTGGTAAAAGAGGTAGATGAGGTGCATAGGTATAATAATATACTTTCATATGAAGTAGAATCTAAGATTTAATATGTGTAGGCAATTTTAATATCAGCAGAAAGGAATCCGCCATAAATGCCATATTCTGTTTTTCGTGAATTGCCTTGAAGGTCAGTAGACACATATTGATCTCTAAATATGTAGGTTTTGCCACCAAAAACATTAAAAATATTTAATCTTAGATTAAAATGTTTAGAGAGTTTTAATTTCCCTTGCAAACCTAATAAAACATTAGCTCTGGAGTATGTTGGGCTATCGCCAATGTAATTCCAGTTTATAGTTGAATCGTAGGATTTGGAACTTGAATTAAATGTAAAGCCTATAAACTGAAAAGAATATGTAAAGCCAGCAGATACATCTAAAGTAAAAGATTTGCGTTTAAGTATTTGATAATTAAATTTAGGCATAATGAATGGAACTCGTTCTTCTGTTGTAGTGCTTACTGCATCAATTGGTGTTGGGTTATTGAAATTTATATTTGTTACATATGTTTTACGATACCTGATATATGAAATATCAAGACTGAACTCAAGGCGAGAATCTTTAAAGCGGGTTGCGAAGAAAATACTGGGGGCAATTAAATTCTTTTTTTTGATTTCTTTTATTGGTAAGCCGTGTTCTGTAATTTTTGTTCTATGCATTTGAATGTTAGAACCAATACCAAAAGTAATATTGCCCGCAAATAAGAAATTTTTAAGGAAAAAAATACAGAGGAAAATAATTTTCCTCCTGTTGATTATTGTATTAATTGTCATTAATTACAATTATAAATGAAAATTTATAATTTATTGAAATTTAAGCATATAAATATCGTTTTCATCTCATTTTTAATGAGTATGTGGGTTCAAATTCAATTTTAATTACTTTTAATTCTGCAATACTAATTTTAAAAGGTGATAAATATTTTTTTAGCGCAATCATCAAAACAGATTGTCAACATTGTTTATTTAATAAATTTATTAATATCAAATTTGGAATTAAGAATTCCTTTGTGTTTATGTATTGCTGAGTGCTTTTGTTGATTTGTTTTTGTGCCTCGCGGTGGATTTTGTGATGGTTATCGAACTTGAGTAAGATGCGGGGATGTGATAAAAGAGGTAGATGAGGTGCATAGGCATAGTAAAGACACTTTAGATTAATATTTATGATACATTAGACATTTGCAAAGAGTATTCTCCCCAATGAATATGAATTTTAGTATTATTGTTATTGAAAAACCCTGCTCTTTTAAAAGCAGGGTTTTGTTATATATTTTTAATTAAAACAATTATTACCGTTCGAATATATATACACCATTTTTATCCAAATTAGTTTTTCTGATGAATGATTTACTATTTAAAGTTAAAGATTGTAATGGATATTGACAACAACAAGAATTATCTTTACTATCGTCTTTTTTATAGTCTATAAATAATGAATCTGTTTTGCCATTTGGCCAATCTACATAAAACTGTTTCTGATTAGACGAGTAACTTAGAAAAAAAGCATCACCAGATACTACTATGTATTTACCATCAACAATATCGATACCTGCATAATTGTCATAAACCTTAGTACTGGCATTTAAATAGTATAAAAAGTTATTCAAGTGACCTATTGGCATAGAATCCTTTTTGGCGTCTAAATTCATAAGTTGAAAGTATACTGCATTGCTATCAAAACCAAATGACATGGCTGTGAATGGATTTTCGACAAATTCGCTTGGCACACAACCATACTTACTTTTATGATGTTTAGGTTTACAACTAAAAATCGAAAAGAGAGTTACAATTGAAATAATAATAATTGTTTTATGTTTCATAAATTAAGGATGAATATTTCCTACCATATCGTCTGCATACTTGAAATTGATACCAGTTCCTGTTATTGTCCAATCATTGTAATTAAACCAACCATTATGATCATTATTACGGGGTGCAAAAGTACCTGAATAAACCTCATGCCAACCCCAATTCATGTGAACTAAATCATATGTAATTGAGCCACAATTATTCCAATATGTAACACCATCGTAACACCATTGATGACAGTCTGTATACTTTACTTTCCATATTTGCCACCAATGTTTTCTACTTCTATTTAGCGAACTGCAACCGCCAAGCATGCCTGGTCTATTTGATATAATATCTGCAAACATATCACTTTTTGAATAATTTTTATGCACAGCAGTTCCATAATTGTAGGTATTTACTATGGCATTGCGACTGTGTTGTGTTGTTGCGCTGGATGATGTACATCCATAACTCATACTAACATTATTGCCAACATCAGACATTAATGATTGAACGCTTATATCCCCATGGGTTTTGGCCATGGCATTAAAGTTCCAAATTGAACTAGGCTGACCCCAATAATGTAAAATTTGAGATGTAGCAGTAGCAACACAACCAGTAACCACATGATTACAATTGGTAGTATTAGAACAACTATTTAATGCATCATTATAAGTACATGTTTGACCCCAAGTTGCTTTTAAAAGTGGTCCTACTGTAAAATAGCCATTTGGACAAGGTGGAATTGATGGGGGGCTGGTTAAAGACGCTGGAACCAAAGTAGCAATGGCGGTTTGTAAATTGTAATAATTTATAAATTCATACCATGCTTGGGTTCCATTTGTTGTATTATTATATGTATTGTCTCTTAACTTTTCAATATTGTCAATAGTTTTATCAAACCAAAAGCCTAAACCTGCAGGTATGTTATCATCTCTAAAGAAGTTACCCTCGGTATTGTACGCTAAAACTGGCTCCATCCGAACATCAGCGCTCAAAATTAACCATCCGCCATCATTGTGATATGAGAAAACATAAAATGCAGCAATATTATTCGTATCAGTTACGGTATATATTGAGTCTATGGTTTTATCAATTAGTTGTTGAAATGTATCGTTAACGGCAATTGGTGATGAGCTTCTGGATAATTGCTGCACATTTATATGTTTTGCTACAGCTATTGCACACTTTTCGCTTATTAAGTAATCTTTATTTCCATAATTCTTATTTGAATATTGTTCTTTCAACTTGTCTCTTTTGCATGAGGGGATGGACAATAAAGAAACAATAATAACAGCAAGTACTGTAACTAAAATACGGTCAGATTTTATTAATTTCATATTATAAAAGTTTTTTCATGTGAGGCATGGCTAACATTTTTACATAACAAAGTGATATTTGTTAAATTATTTGAAGAATTAATTTGCATTAGTTCATTTGAAGTAGATTGAAGAATGTAATCTGTATTTGATTTCTTATTTATATTCATTTTATTTAATTTTAATAATTTTTTGTGTTTGGAAAGTAATTGTTTTATCAGTTTTTAAAGATATTTGATTTCTTGTTTTTGGTATTTACTCCTTTCTTTTTATTTATCAAACAAAATAAAACTAATAACATTGATTAAAAAAGCGTAAATCTACGTTTTCAAAAGTGGACACTTTTGTTATTTGCTGAAATATACTTGGTAGTTTAGGTTCTATAAGTTAGAAATAATCTAAAAATAATTTAAGCTTTTTACAAAATCTTGCAATTGAATCTGTTTTTGTTTGCCTAAAATTGAATTGTGTAAAGTTTATTGAACTATTTGTTTAGAAAAGGAATTCAGAAGAACTCTGACATTGGTTCTAGTAATTGCTTATGAATTATGGGTGTGTTATACTCCTTCAGAGTTGGAAATCCAAGGTGCTTTAATAAACACCTTATGGGTGGTTATTAATGTTCAACACCTTTGTGGTTGTGAAAAAACAAACCAGTTGGTATGTTTTTTCAGGATACTGTTTTCGAAATTAATATTTCTGCTTATTTGTCCAGTTCTTGCCTTTCCGATATATGATGCCTATTGGAAGAAAGAGCCCAATAAAATCATGTTCGACTTCTGGAGCGTTGAAATCCTATGACCTATTTACAACCATTCACAATATACTAAGCCAATACTTTAACAAACCTTTGCATTTCCTCCATAGTGCCAATAGTTATCCTCGTCCATTGCCCTTCTGCTTCCCATAGCCCGGTTCCTTCAATATTATTTGCTTTCAAAATTGCCATATAATCCTTCTTATAATCCATCAAAGAAAAATATACAAAATTAGTTCCCGATGGTATACACTTAATCCCTAATAGGGTTAATTGTGCTATCGTATATTTTCGAGCCGCCTCGTTCAAAGCATCAATTTCTTTTACAAAATCATTGTCTTTCAAACTAGCCAATGCTCCTGCAAGTGACATAGCACTTATACCAATATTTGAACCCGATTGCAAGTTGCTTAGTTGTTCTATAGTGTCCTTATGAGCTAGTGCATAACCAATTCTTGCACCAGCCAATCCATATATTTTTGAAAATGTTTTTACTACTATCAAATTCTTATTATCCTTTACCAGTTTGCCAAGCGATATCTCACCACAGTAATCCATATAGGCTTCATCCACTAGTATAAATGTGTTTTTACTAAGCTCATTTATAAAAGACACAAGTGCGTTAGGATCACAAATCGTTCCTGTTGGATTATTTGGATTACATATGTAAACAATCCTTGTATCTGTATTAACGGCATCCTTCATTGCTTTCAAATTATGCTGTTTACTTGCTGTAAGCGGAATCTCTATTTTTTGCAGACCTAAGGTCTCCGCTGCACTTTTCCATCTGCTAAAAGTAGGATTTGCTAAAATAAAATTACCATTTTGTTTGGCGGCCAATTGAATAATGGTATCTATAATTTGTGTAGAACCTGCTCCTAGCAATACATTGTTAGCATCAAGATTATTTTTTATAGCAACAGCAGCGCCTAGTTCCTTAATTAATTCCCACTGATATCTGTTGCTTAAATTTACAGAATTACTCATAGCCGCTTTAGCCAATGCCGATGGTCCATAAGGATTCTCGTTAGAACTTAAACGTATCGTTTTATTCTCATTATTAATTGCACCATCATTGTATGGCAATGCAAAGTTTTTAAATGGAGTAAGTGTTATACCAGCCAAAGTTAGGCCACTTCTTTTCAACCAATTTCTTCTGTTAATATTTGCTTGCATGGTATTTTAATAAAAACAAATTTCAGAATAAATAGTTAATCCTTATCAACTCATTATCCAAAATTTGATTAAATCTATTTCTTATTCCTAATTTAAATGATTAAATATTTTAAATTATTTCTACCTTTTTTTATTCCGCTGCGCTTAATGAGAGAAGTTCATTATTGATATTTTAATTCCTTTTTATGGCATCAATGCTACTCCGTGGTGCCAAAAAAGGTAGCCAACTAAGCCAAAGGCGCTCTCACGAGCATAGCGAGTAAAAAAGCTAGTCGCAGCAACCAACCTTCTTTTTCTAAGGAAAAAGATTTTTTAAGATTTGTTTTTTTTACCTCTACGGGTGATTTCTGTTCGTTCCTCACAGAACTTCCCTTGAGGTACCAAAAAAAACTACATCTCAAAAAACCGGCCGGTTCATGCGACGTCCCT
>JANXMZ010000014.1 GCA_025354385.1 Bacteroidota bacterium | reverse complement strand
TGCGGCGCCCAGCAGACTCGCGGCCCAGGGCCATGCGGCGGGGATGTGCAAGCGTGTGCGGCGCGCGTGGCGAGTGATCTGGCCGGCGACGTGCAGGAGGCGGTAGCGCAGAGTTTTGGGTTCGGCGGTGGCGAGCGCGCCTGGGGATGTTTTTTGTAGGACCTCAAAGGTAACTCTGAGGATAAAAACTTCCCTTTCTTTTTTTTATCGTTTAGGACGCTATTGATTTAAAACAAACGAATTGAATTCAACTTTGCAACTAACTATCTATTAAACAATATTAAACATATTTTTTAATATTAAAAAAAATCAAATAATGAATAATTCAACAGATTCAACAAAAGAACGAAAGACTTTAACTTCAATGAAGATAAAGACAACAACACTATTTAAAACATCATGGGCGATGTTATTTATCCTAACCCTTTTTACATGGCAATGTAAAAAAGACACCTTTAAAGGTGAAACTGTTGGGATATGTCCCAATGTTATTTCTACAGACCCAGGCAATGGGAATGTAAATGTTTTAATAAGCAAAAAAATAACTGCAACCTTTAATAAAAAAATGGACTCTTCGACTATTAACAATGCTTCCTTTAGAGTTAAACAAGGTTCAACACCTATCGTTGGAAATGTTACCTATTCCGGAAATACTGCCACTTTTACACCCGTTGCCTACTTTGATTATAACACTATATACACGGCAACAATTACAACAAATTCTAAAGATTTAGACGGCAATGCACTGCCAGAAAATTATATTTGGAGTTTTACTACTGGATTTACTTCAAATGCCAACCAACCAGTTGTTATTTCTACTGATCCATATAATGCTGAAAACAATGTAGCTATTAATCGTAAAATTTCCGCTGCTTTTAACAAAGAAATGGATCCTGCAACTATTATTGCACCTAGAACGAAATTCAGCAATTGTTGCAGATGCTTTGCGATTCAGTGTATTATTTGATTTTGATAAATCAAAAACAGTAGTTACTTACGAGAAATTTATAACCGATGTAATTGCACCTCAAGTTAAAGATAGTAGCACCGTTATTATCCATGGTCATACCGATATTATTGGACTAGAAGAATATAATATGATTCTTTCTCAAGAAAGGGCGAATGAAGCAAAAAGCATTCTTGAACGCGCTATTATAAAATCAGGTAAAAAAGGTGTTAAGTTCGTCATTTATGGTTTTGGTGCCGATACAGAAATGGCGCCTTTCGGAAATAAATTACCAGAGGAACGCTTCTATAACAGAACAGTTATAATTGATTTATTACCTAGGTAAACATCATGAAAACATAAAAAAACCGTCCTATTAATTTAGGACGGTTTTTTTTGTTGGCCATATTATATTGAGCGAAGGCGCCGTTTAATCCGACAGATATTTTTTACAAAATAAAATTCTGAATATCATCGTTAAATCATTATTTTAATTAGTAATTCCACTCATATTTTTTTCTAGTACATTATACCTATTCAATCACAATGTTTATTAAAAGTTAATATACGTTGAATACTTTTTCGATTTTAATCCCCTACTTTTGTCTTATGAAAAAATGCCTTACTATCATTTTCCTTCTCTACAACATTCTCTCTTTTTCACAGGCTATCAATGATACTGCTAATGTGCCGTATTATGTGGGCATGATGCAAAATAAAAATGTCAACTTTTTTGCGACCGTTAAAGCTGCCAATTTATATTGGACAGGCAGAGATAGCAGTAAAAAAGGTTGTGGATGGAAAGCATACAAGCGTTGGGAATGGGAAATGCGTCAAATTATTAAACCTGATGGTACTTACCCAGATATGCAAAAGTGGATCAATGATTATTACAAAGCTGCTAACCTAGGACTTAACAATAACAATATACAGCAAGGAGGTATTGGTGGCTCAGGACTAGGTCCTTGCAAAACAAAAGGCGATTGGAAAGAATTAGGCCCTGGCTTTTTACCTTATAATCGCACAACCCAACCTGGAGGTGTAGGGCGTTTAAATGCAGTGGCTTTTCACCCAACAGATTCTAATATTTTATGGGTATGTGCCCCCGCAGGTGGTTTATGGAAATCTATTAATGGAGGTTCCACTTGGTCCTCTAACACAGACTCCTTACCTACCCTTGGTATTTCAGCATTGGTAATGAGTTCACGTAATCCGGATACCATGTACATTGGCACTGGCGATCGCGATCATGGCGATGCTACAGGACTTGGTGTATACATGAGTGCTAATGGCGGTAAAAGTTGGATTTCTCGCAACAGCGGCATGAGTACAATCACCATAGCAAGACTTATTATACATCCTACAGATACCCGCATACTTTTGGCAGCAACAGCCAATGGTATTTATAGAACTACTAACAGTGGAAGCAGTTGGTCGCAAATTGTAACAGGTAGTTTTAAAGACATTGTATTTAATCCTCTTAATCCAAATACTGTATTTGCCACTAAAGATGGTTTGTTTTATCGCTCCACCAATTGCGGCCTTACTTTTTCTCAGATTACTAGCGGCTTGCCAAGTTCTGGATTATACCGCGGTGCTATCGCTGTAACAGCTGCAGATACTAGTTATGTCTATTTTCTAATTTGCGATTTTACTAAATATTATGGCACCTATTTATCTACCAATGGTGGCAGCAGTTTTTCAGTTAAATCTACTACACCTAATGTAATGGACTATAGTACAAATGGCAGTGGTACAGGCGGGCAAGCATGGTATGATTTAGATGTGGCCTGTGACCCCACTAATAGAGATGTATTTTTTGTAGGAGGCGTCAATATTTTTAAAAGTACCGATGCAGGGGCTACTTGGACTATTAGTGCTCATTGGATAGGAAGTAATACCATTCCAAGTATTCATGCCGACCAACACAATTTAGAATTCAATCCAATTACAAAAAAACTTTATGCTGTTAATGATGGTGGCGTTTTTTATACACCAAATAAAGGCACTAAATGGATCGACCTTAGCAATGGCATAGGTGTAAGCCAATTGTATAAAATAGGTAAAAGCACTGTTACAAAAGATCTGTTAATAGGCGGTTTTCAGGACAATGGCACCAGTTATTTTTCTGGAGAAGAATGGAATGGAGTGCGTGGTGGCGACGGCATGGATTGTGAGTGGGATAACCAAGATGAAAACTATAGCTATGGCGCTTTATATTACGGAAATATTACTCGTTTTTATAAGGGCTCACAAGACCTAACTGTGGCCAATAATGGTGTGGGAAGTATTAATGAAACTGGCGATTGGGTGACCCCTTATTGCTTGCGCCCAGATAATACAAATACCATGTTTGTAGGATATAAAAATATATGGCGAAATACTGCCGTTAAAAGTGGTTCGATGAGTTGGACTAATATTACCAATAACGGCAACGGCAATAATATTCGCGAAGTAGAAGTATCTTATGCTAAACCAGATATTATTTACTACTCTCGTTACGATAATAAGTTTTTCAGATGTTACAAAGGCACCGGTTCTGCAGCATGGGTTGACCTAACATCTAATTTACCAGCAACAGGAACTGTTAGCGCGATTAAATGTCACCCAACGGATAGTAACACCGTTTACATCGGTCTCAATGGCAAATTCTACCGATCCAGAAATCGCGGTGTTTCCTGGACTGACCTTTCATCAGGCCTACCAAACAACACTGTTAACTGTATCTCACTAGATACAAGCAACACTAAATTCGGTATATATGTGGGCACTTATACCGGCGTATGGTACAAGGATTCCTCCTCTACCTTCTCTACTTTTAACAGCGGCATTCCAATTAATGGCAGTGTTACCGATTTAGATATTTTTTATGATAAAAGAGGTAAACCTTTTTACAGACTATATGCTGCTACCTTTAGCCGCGGCACTTGGAAATCGGCATTATATGATGATGGATCGTTAAAACCAAAAACAGATTTTGGTGTTAAATTACCAAAAACTTGCAATGATAAAACTTATACTTTAACACCCGATTGTGGCTATAATCCATCGCGCTTTAAATGGTTAATTACACCTTCCTCCTATGCCTATCAAAAAGGCACTGATAGCCTAAGCGAAGTATTGAAGGTAAAATTCACCAAACCTGGTTATTATAATGTTCGCTTAGCCACAGAAAATTGCAATGGCAGCGATACCCTTACCAAACAAAATTTCATAGTATCCTTTGATACAGTAGCCACCTCGGTTTCTTGTAAAACTACCACCACTAATCTAGGAACTAATAATGGCTTAGGAATAACCAATGTTGAATTGAATGGATTAAGCAATGAGTCGAGCGGGGCGTATGACGAAGGTTCATACATGGACTTCAGTTGTAAAAAAGTTTTCTTTTTAAAACCTGGTAACAAGTATTTTACAAAAATTACTACAAGTCCATTCTATAGTGAGTATGTAAAAATTTATATCGATTACAACAATAATGGCACTTTAAATGACGCTGGTGAAGAAGTATACTCTTCGTATAAACTCTCTAACCATGCAGACACCATTCGTTGCCCAAGTACCATGACCAAAAACAAAGTTCTGCGAATGCGAGTAGTAAGTGATTTTAATTCCATTGGTGGGCCATGCGCCACCCTTTCTTACGGACAATCTGAAGACTATGGCGTATTCTTTGACGAACCTATTCCTAAATTTACTGTGAGCAAGGATACTGTGTGCGCCAATACATCAGTAATAGTCTCAGATGCGACCGTTGGTATTGGATACAATTATACTTGGAGCTTCGGCAGCGGGGCCTCTCCCTCCACTGGAAGCGGCACTGGTCCCTTCAATATAAAATACAGTAGTTCTGGTTATAAAAAAATAAGCATGACCATTAATGGCAATTTAAGTAAATCTAAAGACAGTGCTGTATTAGTTTTATTAACCCCTTCCACAAGTATTTTCCTTAAAAAAGGGAAATTAATACAATGTGAAAAAGACAGTATTACTTTGGCAGCTCGCGATAAAAATAAAACTGCCTTTATATACCAGTGGCAAAAAACAAATGCCAACATTAGTGGGTCAACAGATACCTTAATGAAATTATGGAACAACATAAGCAGTGTGAGTGGCAATTACCGTGTCATCTCAAGTAATGGAGCTTGCAAAGATACCTCTGCCAATGTTGCGGTGCTTATTAACCCAATGCCCAAAGTTGGTTTTACTGTCAACAATTTAAACCAATGCTTTAAAGGCAATAAATTTATTATAACAGATACCACCAAACTTTCTACAGGTTCTTATAAAGCCTTGTATACCTATTCAAACGGAAGTACCGATACCAATAAAACCCATGCTAAAATATTTGCATCCGTTAATTCATTTACACTTAAGCAACGCATAACCACCAATCAAGGATGTAAAGATTCTGTAAGCAAAACACTCACGGTTTATCCTAATACCTCTGTTGGTTTTAATATTAACGACAGTGATCAATGCAAAAATGGCAATAGCTTTACCTTCACCAATACTTCTTCGTTAAGTGCGGGCACCTATAGTAACAATTGGATATATGGCAATGGCAATACCGCAACTTCCACCAATGGTTCTCAATCTTATGCTAGTTATGGCACCTACAATGTTAGTTTGATAACGACTACCAATAATAATTGCAAGGATACTTTAACCAAAAAGGCCTATGTGTTTGCTTCTCCAATAGCAAAATACGCTTATAACGACAGCGATCAATGTTTGAAAGGCAATAATTTTGCGTTCACAAATACCTCAACTATAGCTGCTGGCAGTAATACGTATGCATGGAGTTTTGGTGATAATACAACTTCTTCATCTACCAGTCCAAGCAAAAAATACAGTTCAGTAAATTCATTCACAGTAAAACTTAAAGCCATATCCAACAATAATTGTACCGACTCAATTAGCAAATTAATGTTAGTATATCCAAATACATCAGTCAATTTTAACATTAATGATACGGCACAATGCAAAAACACCAATAGCTTTAGTTTTACAAATACCTCAACATTAAGTGCGGGCACCTTTACAAATCAATGGCAATATGGCAACGGCAATACTTCCAGTTCGAGCAACGGTTCACAATCTTATGCAAGCTATGGCATCTACTTTGTAAGTTTAATAACCACTACCAACAATGCATGTAAAGATACTTTGACTAAAAGGGCTGCAGTATACGCCTCGCCACTAGCTAAATTTTCGGTAAATGATAGCGACCAATGTTTAAAAGGACATCAATTCAATTTCACTAATGTAACCATTATTGGTTCGGGTACTAATACTTATCTGTGGAAATTTGGAGACAATTCTAGCTCAACCCAAACCAATCCAAGCAAAAAATACGGCACTTATAATACCTTTAAAGTTAAACTAGAAGCTACGTCAGATCATGGGTGTATAGATTCAATAAGTAAGTTGGTAATTGTATATGAAAATTCTGCCATTGCCTTTAGCATCAATGATTCCGACCAATGCTTAAATGGCAACCAATTCAAATACAACAATATGAGTACTTTGGCTACAGGCCTGTATTCTTCATTCTGGCAATATGGCAATGGCAATACAGCTAACACACCCAATGGCGTTCAAACTTATTTTACTAGCGGCACCTTCAATGTGCGATTGGTTACTACCACCAACAATAATTGTAAAGACACATTGGATAAAAAAATAATGGTTTGGGCCAAACCCAATCTTGCCTATAATGTGAATGACAGTGACCAATGTTTGAGAGGTAATAAATTTAATTTCACCAATAATTCGAGCATCATTAGCGGCACCCAAAATTTCGTATGGTCTTTTGGCGACAATACAAATTCAACCATTACTAGTCCCTCTAAAATATATTCAAATTATAACACATATAAAGTTCAATTGAAGGGCATTTCTAATTTTGGATGCAGCGATTCAATTACCAAAAAAGTTTATGTATTTGCTATGCCTAAATCTGGGTTTGCTATTAATGATTCAAGTCAGTGTTTACCAATTAATAATTTCAGTTTTGTTTCTAATGCATCTGTGCCTACAGGCACGTACAGCAGTCAATGGAATTTTGGAGATGGCAATAATTCGGGAAGTCCATCGCCTTCTCATGGATATGCAACTTCAGGATTATACAGTGTAACGCAAATAGTAGTATCGAATAACAATTGTAACGACACAATCACAAAGAGCTTGGAGGTATACAAGAAACCAAGTGCTGCATTTACTGCCTTACCTACAAGCCAATGTTTAAATGGTAATACCGTTAATTTAACAAACAATACAGTGTCAGCTAAAACTTATACAACTTTATTTGACATGGGCGATGGCAATACCGTTACTACCAATAATTTCAAATACCATTACCTAAGTGCTGGTGCATATAAAATCTTATTAACAGTAAAAATTAAAACAGGTTGCGAAGACACTTTAAGTCAGGTAGTCAATATTTATCCGAGTCCTAAAGCAACCTATAATGTGAATACAAGCAATGCCTGCTTAAAGAATAATAATATTATTACAACCAACAATAGCACTCCTGCAGGAATAAATTACCGCTGGTATTATGGCGATGGCGACTCGTCTAAAGCCATTCAAAGCAATCACCAATACAAAAATACAGGTACCTACAAATTAAGATTAATTGTTACCAATGGAAACAATTGCAATGACACTGCGAATAAAAATATTACCATCAATGCAGTGCCTAAAGCAACATTTAACATCAATGATAGCACGCAATGTTTAAACATCAATAGCTTTGTTTTCAATAACACATCTAGCATCAGTTCGGGCAGCATCAATGCTTCATGGACTTTTGGAGATGCTGGAAACTCTGCATTACAATCACCTACGCATCGTTACTCTAACAGCGGAAAATTCAAGGTTAGATTGATTGCCAACAGTGTACAAAATTGCAGTGATACTCTTATTAAAAATATTGAAGTTTATGCAAAACCAGATGCTACTTATACTATTACTACCATTAGTGCTAAAGTGAGAGAATTTACTGCAGTAGTGAATACTTATGTAAAATATGTTTGGACATTTGGCGATGGGAATATTGGAGATAGCGCAAAAAAAAGTCACACTTACAACATTACAAATAGCTATAATACTAGTTTAGTAGTAACAGATAACAATGGTTGCACCGATACTTCAAAGCAAACTTATCAATACACCAGCGACCTACAAAAAGTTATAAGCAATGCTAACCGTGCTTCTGTTTATCCAAATCCAACAGCAGGCTTGGCACAAATTCATTTTGAACTGGCCCAAGATGGTTTTGTAAAATACCATATTTACGATATCAATGGCAAGCTTATATTCAGCATGACAAAAGAAAGTTTGAGTGCCGGAGTGTATGATTTCTTCTTTGATTTTGTCAAAACAGAATTAGCGGCAGGTACTTATTTCTTTGAGTTGGAAACCAAAACTGGGAAAACCACTGAGAAAGTTATTTTTAACAAATAAGTAGTTAATCCTTATCAACTCATTATCCAAAATTTGATTAAATCTATTTCTTATTCCTAACTTACACATGATTAAATGTTTTAAATTATTTCTACCTTTTTTTATTCCGCTGCGCTTCATGAGAGAAGTTCATTATTGATATTTTAATTCCTTTTTATGGCATCAATGCTACTCCGTGGTGCCAAAAAAGGTAGCAAACTAAGCCGAAGGCGCTCTCACGAGCATAGCGAGTAAAAAAGCTAGTCGCAGCAACCAACCTTCTTTTTCTAAGGAAAAAGATTTTTTAAGATTTGTTTTTTTTACCTCTATTGATGAGTTAATTGTTTTTAAAAGGCATCAATGCTACCTTCGTGGTACGGGTGATTTCTGTTCGTTCCTCACAGAACTTCCCTTGCGGTACCAAAAAAAACTACATCTCAAAAAACCGGCCGGTTCATGCGACGTCCCTCAAACATAGAACTTTGTTATAATGTCAAATATGTTAAACTTAAAATAAATAATATTTAGCCATTGTTGAAGTAGTTGAATGATTGCAATAAATTTGTCAAAGAAACAATGTAATTTACGAAATGCTTGCATATTAAATGATCATATTTACCCGTATAAAAAATACAATGATTTGAAAATATGTTTATTACAAAGTTAGTAAGGATTGACTATTTAAATAGGGTTATTTTTTCAATATCTAAACAATAATTCTATACCAAGGCACAGCCGCAAGTATCAGTAAAATAGCGAAGCCAAAATAAATCAAACTTGTTTTTTTGAGAGGTTTCATGTCGCTCAATTTTCTAATTTTGAAATAGCCAACATGCACAATGATAATACCTATAAAAGTAAGTCCGAAATGCTCTACAGCAATCTTAAAAATATCTTCGTTTTTCATCACATTGTCTATACCATTGTGAAAGGCCGACGCGCCATAACCGCTGTAACCAAAATAGAGAGGAAACCCAATTAAAATTTGAATGTCGCAAATAATTACAAAAGCCAATGCGGGTAATCGGTCGATTGTTCTTGCCAAAACATTGCTGCTGAGGTAAGGAATAACAATGGCCAATATGCCGCCCAATAATACCAACCAACGGATAATGGAATGGGTGCTTTGTAAAAATTGTTGCATAAGCGTCTTTTATTTCAACGAAACTAATAAAAAATTTCACTATTAAGTTATTTTTTTTTTGACAAAAGTATTTGACAATGAAAATGTATATCAATTTTTCAAATGGTTAAGTTTGGGTGTTGGCTTACTTGTAATCAATAATATAATTTGTAACAATTAAATATTATGGTTAAAATTGCATAGATGTTTAAAAAACTCATATGCGCAGCACTCCTTTTGTTTATCGCACAACTAGGTCATTCGCAAAATGACGAAACCAATGGTGATGCTCCTGTTAAAGGTGATATGTCTAAATTTCTCGATAACGGGAAAATAGGCAATGTTAAAAATATGATCCGTTTAAGAATGAACAGGGTGATTGCTGGATATTTTGGATTGAGTTATGAAAGAAAATTTACTAGAAAATTTGGTTTAGAGGTTGGTGCTTACGCAAAGCCTACTCCAGGTTATATTTTTAATAATAGCGCCCGGCAATTATTTGCGAATCGAGATGGTGAAATTAGTCCAGGAAAAACGACTGGGGGTATTTGCTTTATGGCATACCCTAAATTGTACCTCACGGGCAAATTCTTGAACAATGGTTATTACATAGGATTAAGAAATTATTATGCTACCTATCATGCAGAAATATCAACCACCCATTTGCCAGATAGGAATACAGTATCGGCTCAGTCCATGTCTACCTTCTTTATGTTTGGAAGTCATCAAAATTTTAAGAAGTGCTATGCTTTTGGTGTAGAGGCAGGATTTGGTTATTTTAAAGATTCGTATAAAGATGTAACCTTTGCGAATTATGTAGGAGGCTATCCAGCCACCATCAATCCTAGTAAAAAGGATACTTCTTTTTCAGGTATTAACATGAGTTTAGATATCATTTTTGGTTTTTTATTTTAAGTCATTATGAAAAAAATATTTCTCTTAGTTTTATTTCTTCAAACAGTTGTTTTTTCTTTTGCAGAACGGGGTCTAATCAAAGAAACAGTAGGTGAGCAATACATTAGTAAGAAAGCAGATTTGGAAAATCTGGGTTATGAAAATGCCATTAAAGTGGGTGATGATCATTATGTAATTGCCAAGCGTATCGACCTTCAGTATGTATCTCTTATGTTTGTTTTTTTGGCTTATAGCAATCCTTCCGATTTTATTCTTTACAAGCTGGATAAAAAAATGAATGTTAAGGCAGTGGCGTATATTCCTTCTGAGATAGAAGGTAAAACAGTGCAATCATTTTCGTTGAAAAAATTTGGCAATAAAATTTGCGCTTTATTTTATTTTAATAACTTGAAAACGCGCAAACAATATTTATTTGCTCAACAATTCAATTTGGAAAATCTTGAAAAAGTAGGGGAGACCTATAAAATTGGAGAAGCTGTCATTAATAATAGGGAAGGGCGATTGGCTTGTATATACAGAGTAGATGTAAGTGCCGATTATCGCAAGATGTTGATTACAGCAGATAGAGCTTATATTCCTTTATCTAAAAAGCGCAAGAAAAAAGCCCGCTCGGAAAAAACACATACCTTTGCCTACTGGCTCATCGACAATGATTTTAATCTGATAAAAGGCAATAGGAGTATTAAATTGGGAAAAGGGCATACCATAGTAGTTGGGCAAACTTTTGACAACGATGGCAATATGTGTTTTCTAGGACTGGAAAGTGAAAAGGCTGTGAAGCCAAGAAAGAATAGCAGATTTGCAGGCAGTAATGAGGGCACCGATCGCAGCCGCTCGCGTTTAATTATGAAAATTATTAGGCCCGATAACACCGATAAAGAAATTTCTTTTGCGCAAGGTCAGTACTTTTATTCTGCTATGATGAGATTAAATCCTGTGACAGGCAATGTGGCGGTAGTAGGTTTAATGGTGAGTGGCAAGTATGGCGCCAATGGTATATTTACACAACAAGTAAATTTAAGTACAGGAGAAGTATTGGTAGAATCGGTGTCAAAATTTGGGGTTGATTTTGTGAAGAGCGTGAACAGCCAAAAATCGGGAGTTAAGAAAAGCAACAAAAAGAAGAAGGATAAAAAGGAGAAAAATGGGCCCGCCAATGCCGATTATATTTGGCGCTTGGTGCGCATAGGGGCCTGCTATTACAACGACGATAATGAATTAATCGTTGTAGCGCAAAAGTTGCATACTTACAATGTAACCAGTAGAACAGGTACAGGCAACTCTGCCCATTATACCACCACTACTTATTTTGTATATGGCGATGTAATTGCTTTTAAATTGAATGACAAGGGTGCCATTAGTAATTTTGGATTTGTGCCGCATTACGATGAATCTACAGATGATCATTGGAGAGATTATTCATCCTTGTTTACAGGTCAAAAGCTCTGCGTTGTAAACGGCTTGGAGGCTTGCGAAGTGAAATTTGATAATACAAGTTCTGAAATGAAAAAAGTATATACACCCGAAGGTTTTGGTAAAGATTATATTTTTGCTACCACCATTAATGTTTCGGATAGTGAGCTTTTGCAAGTGCTTTCGCAGAAGCGAAAATTATCCTTCACTTTGCTTTCTGTTGAAACGGATAGTGATTAAAGATTTGTAATTCATCCCTTTTATTTCATTTGATTTTAATAATTGCGATTTCCTTCATCCCAGAGTGATGATGTATTGGTAAGGCAACAACTCAACGAACCAATCGTATCCCAAAGAGATGACCTATATATAAAACATACCAACTGGTTTGTTTTCTCACAACCACAGAGTAGTTGAACATTAATAACCACCTATGCCATCGTTGCTTATTAATGCTACTAGTATCTCCAACTCTGAAGGAGTTGAATGTTTTTTCTCAAATGGTTATTGTAACGAATTATCTTAAAAAACCAATTCCTGTATACAACCACATGGCTTGATTAATAATGGTGGGTATGTAATATCGTTGTCGTTCTTACTTCATTTTATTTCATTAGATATTCAAAAGCTGAGTTCAACAAATAAGTGCAACTCATATTTTAAAAATGCAATGGTGAACGATTATCGATGAATAAGATAAGATGGTAAATTTTATATCATAGTTCAATTATTTAGTCAATCCTTACTAACTTTGTAATAAACATATTTTCAAATCATTGTATTTTTTATACTGGTAAACATGTTAATTTGATATGCAAGTATTTCGTAAATTAACGTGAGTTCGGGTTAAGCAAACTAACAAATTGATTTAAATAAACAATATTCATATTCTTTCTTCTACTTTTTGTATTGGCAAAAAGTAGACAAAAAGCCAACCACGCATAGAAAATTTCAATTGGTCTTCTCGCGCA
>JANXMZ010000075.1 GCA_025354385.1 Bacteroidota bacterium | reverse complement strand
TTTTCTTTGAAAGGCCCACCCTTCGCGGCTCATTCGCCGATAGGCGAATAACACTTTCATAAGTTAACCATTAATGATAAATCTCAAGCTTGCTTGATGATGCGGTGGAATACAATAAAAATGATTGCTCTGCAATCACATTTTATTTTCTTTGAAAGGCCCACCCTTCGCGGCTCATTCGCCGATAGGCGAATAACTAACCATTTAAAATTACAAGATTACATTTTTTAATAAGAATCTATTGGAATTAATCAATAAAAAACTCCACAGTATTTTCTATTAATTCATTCAACATTTCTGTTACATCAGCCGCTTCATCAAAAGGATGCCTAGCTCCAAAAGTATGATCGCCACCTTCAACTTTAATTAAAATAGAGTGTTGAACAATTTCATATAAGTCTTCTGCATGACTGATGTTGACAGATTCATCCATATCGCCATGTATAATTAACAAAGGGGTCCCCAAGAGCTTAGCAGCTTTGCGAATGTCTAATTTTTCTTTATTGGCTAGGTAATCAGTATAAAATTGTTTATTCAATGGCAAGTTTTGCCCAGTGCGTTTATTTACAGCATATACAACACCATCCTTTTCCCATTGTGCAATCGTTTCAGGGCGAAAAAAACTTTCAAATTCAGATAAACTCGCCCATAAAGTTAATCGCTTAATCCTTCGATCATCACTCGCTTTCAGCAAGGCAATACCACCACCTCTGCTATGGCCTATAAGGTAAATTTCATTTTGATCAAAATTGTAAACATCTGCCTTTTGTTCAACAAAGTCTATTACCAAACCTAAATCGGCTAATTCATAAGAATAATTATTTTGAGCAAATGCTTCTAAATCACTTAAATCGCTCAAATTATTTTCCACTATGCCATTGTGCGAAAAATTAAATTTTAAAAATGCCAAACCTTGTTCGGCAAATTGTTTGGCCACCCAATTAAAATAACCCCAATCTTTAAATCCTTTAAAACCGTGGCAGAAAATAACCACTGGTGTTTTTAATTTGCTCACCGGAGTTGTTACATCCAAAGTGATTCTTTTATTATTACTTCCTGCAATAGATAGCTGCTCTTGTTCGTTAATTTTCACTTCGGCAAAATTAGAAAAATAATGGTAGTTTCAAGAATTATATTCTTAAGGGTTTGGTTATTTTTAGTTTTTTAATACCTTGAAAAAATATGATCTTTGATTTTGCAATATAATTTCTAAAAGATAGGAACCATTGGATAAAAAGTCGAGATTAGAAATGCATGGTTGAGCGATATTACCTTCCAAAATGAATTTTCCGGTCAAATCGGTAAGTTTAAATGAAGTGATATTTTTTATTCCATCGATATATATCTGATTGGTAAATGGATTGGGGTAAAATCTTGGATTCTCATCTTCTAAAACTTTAGAACTTAATTCATAATTAGGATAAGCCTCCTTAAGTCTGCAGACAAAACTTCTTAGGGTAGTTCCCTTTTCAATAACTTTACCTACCACAACAATTTTATTGTCATTTTGAATAAATATATCACTGACTTCATCATCAAATTCACGATCTTTAAAATCCATAAATCTTCCATTGTAATTAAATGAACTATCTGGATACCCATTTTCCTTAAATCTGAATATAACACTGTTGTAGTCACAATAACCGTAATTGCTAAATGAATCAAATGAATAACAACTATCAAATATTCTTATTCCCACAACTATCTTGAAGTTATTATCATTTTTAAAATAATCTATCCCAAAATTAATATTTGAATTTAAATAATTTGAAACAACCCCATTGTGCCCAAAACTCGAATCTAAAACACCATATTCATTGTACCTATATATCAAAATAATACTTGATAGACTTACCCAGTTAGCAATTTCTGCAAATAAATAAAATCCATTATTTTTTGTTAAAATAATACCGCCATTAGAACAAGCATTATTGGGAGAAACATCAATGTACATTTTCCCCCTAGATCCAAAACTAACGTCGAGTCGACCTGTAGAATCGAACTTTGTGAAAATTGGATTTGAAGACTTGTAAAGAAAATAGCAGATTAAATAGTGATTGTCATTTGTAACTTCAACATTCTTTATTTTGACCGATTGATTACTTACTAGTTTTAACTCTCCTTGTTTTTGAAAACTTGAATCAATCTTACCGTTAGAATTGAATTTTACAATCAAATGATCATCATTGCCTGAATTTGTATTTCTTACACATCCTAATAAAATTTTCTGATGTTTATCTATTTTTAAAAAGCTTAGTGAATTAGTATAGTTATATGGCATTATTGCCATTCCATTTGAACCAAATGAAGAATCTAAAATTCCCTCTTGTTTTATTTTGATTAGAATAACATTTGTTATGTTATAAGAGGAAGTAATTCCAGAAACTAATATACTATTGCCGTAAGTAGAACAAGCATCATAAACTGTTACATTAACATTTTGTGAAAATAAATAATTATACACTCCCAAACTTCCAAATTTCAAATCCAGTTGTCCATCCTTTCTAAATTTGGCAACAGTTAACATTTTAGGGCCAGAAGACTGTATTTCTCCAACCATAAAATAACTACTATCCACAGATTGCACTATTTTTTTGAAATTTCTATTCTTTAATCTTGTGGTTGAAGCATAACCATTAAGTCCAAAGGTCTTATCAAAAATAGAGTTCTGAGAAAACAAAGGTTGAAATACTATATATAAAAATACAAAAAAGTAATTTTTCATTACGAGGATATAGAATGAAAACGAATTTAGGAAATATTATCTGCCTAGTATCAATTTTTATCGAAAATAAATAATATCTCGCAAATGGTTGTGATTATATGCCAAATAAAATAACTGGCCTTTAAAATTGCTTTATTATTTCTACCCCTAATTCCCCCACCCTGATGCCTTTTAATGAAGGATTTATTTTTTTTATTGAACACCCAATACTTTTAATTTCCGAAATCATTTCACTGGCTATTTCATTGATAATTTCAATACACAAATCTTCTAATACTGAATGGCTTCTTCCAAAAACCAATTGTACTTTTTTAACGATTGTTTCATAATCAAGATATTTATTTTTTTCATAAGGAGACAAAGCCTGCACTTTTACAGATACCTTAAAACAATTTTCAACCAAGTGTTCTTCTTTATGAAGCCCTATTTTCGCCCAAATTTCAATATCATTGGCCATTACGCAATACTCTTCATTCTTCATTTGTTCACTTGATTGGTTTATATTAATTTCGCAGCAAAAATATTATAAAATATACAATGGGGAATATAAATTTTGAAGAACTGAAAGATATCAACCAAGGGAAAGACCGCTATGTTCAACCAGACTTCTATAACGTAGATGAGTTGCTGTCCGAAGAGCACATCCTTATTCGCAATTCTGTCAGGGATTGGGTAAAACGTGAACTCTCTCCTATCATTGAAGAATACGCTCAAAAAGCAGAATTTCCTCACCATATTATTAAAGGTTTAGGCGAGATTGGTGCTTTTGGACCTCAGTTACCGGCTGAATACGGTTGTGGTGGCATGGATTACATTACTTACGGTTTAATTATGCAAGAGTTGGAAAGATGTGATAGTGGCATACGTTCAACAGCCTCTGTTCAAGGCTCTTTGGTAATGTATCCTATTTATAAATTTGGTAGCGAGGAGCAGAAAAGAAAATACTTGCCTAAATTAGCAAAAGGTGAATTGATGGGTTGTTTCGGATTAACAGAACCAGACCACGGCAGCAATCCAAGTGGAATGCTTACCAATTTTAAAGACATGGGCGACCATTATTTATTGAACGGTGCCAAAATGTGGATCAGTAACTCCCCGTTTGCAGACATTGCTGTAGTGTGGGCTAAAAATGAAGAAGGCAAAATTCGCGGACTTATAGTTGAAAGAGGTTACGAAGGTTTTACAACACCAGAAACCCATGGCAAATGGAGCCTCAGGGCCAGTGCTACTGGTGAACTAGTATTCGATAATGTAAAAGTGCCTAAAGAAAATTTATTGCCAGATGTTGAAGGATTAAAAGGTCCTTTAACCTGCCTTAACTCCGCCAGATACGGCATCAGTTGGGGTGCATTAGGTGCAGCAATGGATTGTTATGATTCTGCATTGAGATATTCAAAACAACGCGTTCAATTTGGTAGACCTATTGCAGGATTTCAGCTACAACAAAAGAAACTAGCAGAAATGATTACTGAAATAACAAAAGCACAATTACTATGCTGGCGCCTGGGTAATTTAATGGATTCTGGAAAAGCAACGCCTGCGCAAATAAGCATGGCTAAGAGAAATAATGTTGAAATTGCCTTAGATGTTGCTCGCGAAGCGCGCCAAATTCATGGTGGAATGGGCATTACAGGCGAATACCCTATTATGCGACATATGATGAATCTTGAATCGGTTGTAACTTACGAAGGAACGCACGATGTGCACTTATTAATTTTAGGTATGGAAATTACCGGAGAGAACGCTTTTGTATAAAAGAATTTTTTATATCTTCTCTCTCTTCTCCAGCATTTCGCTAAATGCAAGATTTAAGGCTTACACAGAAGTGCCAGTGCTGATTCACTTATATGCAGCTAATCAGATTGACACCAATGGTTTTAATCTGGTTACAGAACTACCTAAATTAATATATAAAAAAATAAACGATGGCAGTTTAATACTTTGGGATTCTCCTAAAAAACAAATTGCCATTTCGGGTTCTGCATTAAAAAATATTGAAGTAAATAACAAAACCTCCTTCGCTAATGTTGAGAGTTTATTTATTAATGAGGTATGGACAAGTTCAAGAAAACGAACAGAGTTTTACATTGTTGGATTTTCTTTTTTGGCAGAAACCGAAAACGGTAGGGTTTCTTTTGGATATGTAGATGCCGTGGAAGCTTTTCCTTTTTTATCTCAAAATAATATATCAACCAATGTAAATGGTCCTGCCGAATTAAGTTTTATCAATGCACTTTATAGCAAGCGTTACGACTTTAGTTTAATTCAATTTGGCAATACTGATTTTTCAAAGGATTTAGCATTGGCTCAGAAAATCAAGAAAGAAGCTTTCTACTCAAAAAAGAAAATTATTGGTTTACAACCTTTGCCTCAAACTAAAATGCTGAGTTATGTACTCGAAAAAAATCTTCAAGACCCTAACGATCCGGCAACTGCAATGCTTACCTCTATTGAAAATTTCTTGAATGAAAGCAAAGAAATATTTTTTGAAATTGGTGGCAATAAATACTATAATTTCGAAAAATATAAAAGTGAAATTACCATTACCCGAATTGAAATAACAGAGGTTTGGGAAAAAAGAGGCAATGCTATTTTTTACCATCCGCGATTTGTACAATTATATGCCAATAACAAACCTTTAAATCTTCTAAGTTTTGATGATATAATGAAATGGCACCTGCTTATTAATTTCAAATCGATGGAAGATATATTAACAGAAAAAAATTATTTGTTTACCATATTTAAATGCAACAATACAATGATACCTGCCAATGAGGCACCATTTTATTATAAAGCGCTTAAAGATTATCAATGGACACAAGTAAGTAACTACGTAAGATTTTCAAAAAACTAATTAAAAAGAATGTATAAAATAAAATTTGGAACTGATGGATGGCGCGAGATTATTGCAGACAATTACACGGTTGAAAATGTTACGCGTGTTGCTGCAGCAACCGCACACTGGTTATTAAACTCAACCTCTAATTGCACTTGCACTGTCGGTTATGATTGCAGGTTTGGTGGTAAAATGTTTGCTGAAACGACTGCGAGAGTTTTGGCCTCATCGGGTATTAAAGTTTATCTTTCCGAAGGGTTTTGTAGCACTCCAATGATTTCTTTAGCCAATACAAAACTCAAGACATTTGCAGGCATTATTATTACAGCTAGCCATAATCCTGCAAGCTACAACGGGTATAAAATTAAAGCCTCTTATGGCGGTCCTGCTGTTCCATCAGAAATAGAAAAAATTGAATCTTATATCAATTATTCTGAATTACCTGTTCTAAAAACATTGAGTGATTGCATTCAGTTGGGCTTAATTGAATATGCAAATTTTGAAGCTCTCTACATGAAACAAATAGAAGAGAAATTTGATGTTTCAAAATTAAAGTCCTATGCTCCGCATTTTGGATATGATGCCATGTTTGGTGCAGGTCAGAATGTTATCAAAGCCTTATTACCTGCGGCTTCAAAATTACATTGCGACTTTAATCCTGGTTTTAATAACGTGGCACCTGAACCAATTTTGAAAAATCTGATGGAGTTTTCAGAAATGATTAATAATAACCCAGATATACTTTGCGGATTGGCAACAGATGGAGATGCCGATAGAATTGGTTTTTTTGACAGCAATGGAAAGTTTATAGATTCGCATCATTTAATTTTACTGTTGATGCAATACCTTACCAAATACAAGGGTTTGAGTGGCAAAATTATTAAGAGTTTCAGTGTTTCATCTAAAGTAGATAAACTAGCTGCACATTTGGGATTAGAGACCATTACAACAAAAATCGGATTCAAATACATTTGTGAATACATGATTACCGATGATGTGCTGATAGGTGCTGAAGAAAGTGGTGGCATTGCCGTTAAAGGACATATTCCAGAAAGAGATGGCATTTGGATGGGTTTATTGATTTTGGAATACATGGCACTCACAGGTAAAAGTATAGAGACATTGATTAACGAAACGTATGATATCGTTGGTGCATTTGCCGTAGAACGATACGACTTACACATTGAGGAAAATCAGAAACAAGCCATTATTGCCAATTGTAAAGCCAATACTTACAAATCTTTTGGACCTTATAATATTGAAAAAACAGAAGACATGGATGGTTATAAATACCATTTAGGTAATGAAGAATGGGTAATGATAAGACCGAGTGGTACCGAGCCTGTTTTAAGAGTTTATGCCGAAAGTAAAACATCCGGAAAAGCATTCGAAATATTAGATGCTTGTAAGGCCGCTATTTTGTAAATCATGAAAACAAGGCCATTTTTTTATTGCCTGTTTCTTACATTTATAATACCATTATCGGCATGCGCTGAGCTTGATACTTCCAAATTATTTGCGAACAAAGACTCGATAATTCCCGCTTTTTTTGTTTATAATCCACTTATTTCTGCCAAACATTTAAGTATAGATTCGATCAACAACTTAAAAAAGAAAGAGCGCCTTTGTTACTTTGTTGGGTTTGGCGGAACTGCTATTTCGCACCTAGCATTATCTCAAATATGGTACAAAGACTATCCGCAATCTAAATTTCATTTTTTTAATGATAATAAAGAATGGTTACAAATGGATAAGTGTGGCCATGCTTTCTCCTCCTATTACTTGGGTGTGGCGGGAATTGAGGCAGCTAAGTGGGCTGGTGTTCCCAAAAACAAACAATGGAAATGGGCCATATTTGGCAGTATTTTTCAAGATCCAATTGAACTTTGGGATGGATTGTCTGCCGGTTGGGGTGCCAGTGTTGGCGATTTGGCAGCCAATACTTTTGGCACTTTTTTGAGTGCCGGACAGCAGGCTTTATGGGATGAGCAAAAAATAAAAATGAAATTCAGTTATCACCTAACTGGCTTTGCAGAAATAAGACCCAATACACTTGGTAAATCATGGAATGAGCAATTGCTGAAAGATTATAATGGACAAACTTATTGGTTAACCTACTCACCAATTAAAAAATACAAATGGGCTGGTGTAGCATTGGGATATAGTGCATATGGTTTACTAGGCGGTTTTAATAATGTTTGGACCGATAAAAATAATCTTGTTCATGATTACAGTTATCAGCCGCGGCAGAGACAATATTTTCTTTCATTAGATTTGGATCTCACTAGGATCAAAACCAATAATAAAGTTTTAAAGAAACTCTTCTTTGTTTTAAATGGTATTAAAATCCCCTTCCCTGCTTTGGAATACAGCAACAAGCAATTTAAGAGTTATGGGCTCTATTTCTAAGTTTAAAATTCGCTTTTAATCACTGCAAATTCAACAGAGTAATGGCTATCTAAAATGGAGATTTTTGCTTATCTTCGCACCCTTCATTTTAAAATCAGTTAACAGAATATGATCAGCGTTTCAAATATTTCCCTTCGTTATGGCAAAAGAGTCCTTTTTGACGAGGTTAATGTAAAATTTATGCCCGGCAATTGCTACGGTATTATTGGTGCCAATGGTGCAGGTAAATCAACCTTTTTAAAAATATTATCAGGAGAAATTGAACCAACAACTGGTCATGTAGATATTGAAAAAGGAAAGCGCATGAGCGTTTTGAAACAAGATCACTTTGAATTCGATAATTTGCAGGTATTGGAAACTGTAATGATGGGTAATAAAATGTTATTCGAAATCATTAAGGAAAAAGAACTGATATATGCCAAAGAAGATTTTACGGATGCAGATGGTATTAAAGCCAGCGAATTGGAAGAGAAGTTTGCAGAAATGCAAGGTTGGAATGCTGAGAGTGATGCTGGATCTTTATTAAATGACCTAGGTATTAGCGATGACTTGCATTACAGAACAGTGCATGAATTAAGCAACAATCAAAAAGTAAGGGTTTTATTAGCCCAAGCTTTATTTGGCAATCCAGATATTTTATTGATGGATGAGCCTACGAATGACTTGGATGTAGATACGATTAAATGGTTGGAAAACTTCCTCGCCAATTTTGAAAATACTGTATTGGTTGTATCACACGATAGGCACTTTTTAGATTCAGTTTGTACCCACGTAGCCGATATTGATTTTAATAAAATTACGACTTACAGTGGAAATTATACCTTCTGGTACCAATCATCTCAGTTAGCCTTAAAACAACGTTCGGATCAGAATAAAAAATCAGAAGAAAAGAAGAAAGAATTAATGGATTTCATTATGCGCTTTAGTGCCAACGTTGCCAAAAGCAAGCAGGCAACAAGCAGACGTAAGATGATTGACAAATTGAATATTGAAGAAATTAAACCCTCTACCAGAAAATACCCTGCAGTATTTTTTATTCAAGAACGTGAGGCAGGCGATCAGGTATTAAACGCAGAGAACTTGAGCTACAAGCACGAAGGTGTTACTTTGTTTAGCAATATTAGCTTTTCTATTCGCAAAGGCGATAAGGTAGCTTTCTTATGTAAAAATGCATTGGCTATTACCAAATTATTTGAGTGCTTGAGAGGCGATGAAAAAGCCAATACTGGCACTGCAGAATGGGGCATTACCATTAAACAATCTTATATCCCCAATGATAATTCCCAATATTTTGAAGGAGTTGATTTGAGTTTAGTTGATTGGTTAAGACAATATTCAAAAGAAAAAGATGAAACTTTTGTCCGTGGTTTCCTCGGTAAAATGCTTTTCAGTGGTGAAGAGAGTTTGAAAAAAGCTTCTGTTTTAAGCGGTGGTGAAAAAGTGAGATGTATGTTGAGCAAAACCATGTTAGAAAGTCCCAATTTGATTATTTCCGATGAGCCTACGAATCACCTAGATTTGGAAAGCATTCAATCATTGAACAATAGTTTCATAGACTTTAAGGGTACGTTATTATTTTACAGCCATGACCATGAGTTCATCAATACCGTGGCGAATCGCATTATAGAAATTGGTCCATTGGGTATGATAGATCGCAACAGCACTTACGATGATTATCTTGAAGATGAGACATTGAAAGAACGCAAACAAGCCTTGTTTAACAAAGGCATTACAGCATAGCAAATGTTTGGTACGCGACTAATCGTATACCAAACTTTCTTATCATCATGTTCCGTTTCAAACAATTCACGATTGCTCATCAGTCAGAAGGACTAAAGGTTAATACTGATGGTTGTTTAATGGGAGCATTGGCCAATTACCAATTACCAAAAAATTGTTTAGATATTGGTACAGGTACCGGTGTGATTGCATTAATGCTGGCGCAAAAATTTCCAGAGGCATTGGTTACTGCTATTGAATTAAATCCACTTGCATTTCAACAAGCACAATTAAACATTGAAGCGAGCAAGTTTAATTCGCAAATAAATCTTATTGAACAAGACATTAAAGAATTTAGTTCTTCTCCATTTGATTTGATTGTTTGCAACCCTCCATATTTTAAAAATCATCTAAAGGGCTTAGCCAGTGTCAAAAATATGGCGCTCCATAATGATTCGCTTAGTCAGGAAATATTAGTCAATAAAGTTGACGAATTATTAAGCAACAATGGTTTATTTTGGGTAATATATCCGCCAAAAGAAATGGATCAATTTATTTGGATTGCAAGTCATCATCATCTAAATATTAGGCATTCTATTCGCATTGATAATAAAACAGCCAACCATTTTCGCAGCATTTGTTGCTTTTCTAAACAAAATGGGACATTGGTGAATGAACATCTTACCCTTACAGATAGCAATGGATTAAGAACCCCATCATTTTCCGAATTAATGAGAGAATTTTATTTATGATTTAGTTTGAAATATTTATTTTTTTCCAGAATTGAATTTAAATGAAATTGTATTAGGGCAATAATAGATTTTAGAATTAATTAAAAACTAAATCCAAAACCAGCATAAATTGGCAAATTACTAATTATGCTGCTATTAATCGGAACAATTAATAATGGAATATTGATGGTAAAAATATTAGCTTGTACTTTAAATTTCAATTGAAGACTATTGTAATAGAAACCGATTGCATTTATTCCATATATTTTTTCAAGAAACTGATAATTACCCATTGCAAATGCATTTCTCCAAGCAATCTTAAAAGTAATATTTCCTAAATCACCACTTAATTTTGCAACGCTATTGAATCCAATATCAGCACTAAGTATACTTTTCTCGAATACATTACTAGTATTAATTATCGTACTTATTCGAGGATTGAAACTAAATCCTAGGAAATCATTATGAATTAATAAGCTCCTATAAATTATAGGAGTTTCCCATTCACCATTAAAATTCCCAACTCCATTAAAAAGACTATGAACTGCTAAAAGAGTATCCTTTTGAGAGGCAAGAATGCTTGTCCCAATAGATATCCTAGTATTGCCAACATAATCAACAACAATTGTATTACTAATACTTAATGTTTGCCCTTGCATTGGAATGGTTATTTGCGCATTACGACTACGTATACTATCCATTTTAAAATCAAAAAATGTATATTTCAAATTTTGTGAGATTATAACATTTGAAATAAAAAAATAATAACAGAGTATCGAAAAGCGGAGAATAAAAAATTCTTTTTGCAAAATTTTAAATTAGATTTTTTATTAATAACTTATTATAACAGATATTAAAATATTATTTGAATATCTACCATTATTCTTTTAGTTTAAGAATTTCGTTCTTGAGAGTTTCAAAAACATCTTCATCAATATTGACTCCAATTTTAACATATCTTACAATTCCATTTTTATCAATTAATAGCAACGTTGGATAAGTATTAATAATTCTATGATACGTAATTTCCCATGCTGCATCCTTTACAAGATAATGTTTTACCCTATTCTTTATTTTGTACTTTTCTAGTTGTAATTTAACAGCAAATTCTCTTCCCCTCTCATCTACTGGATCGATTAATAAAATATCAATTTCATTATTAAACGAATCCAATAATTTCTCGTAGGATTTCAATAAAAGCACACACCCAAAACAAGATAAAAAACTGTAATCTATTAATAGAATTTTTGAATGACTTTGAAAATTATTTGAGTCAATATATTTAAGTAAAGGATGATAATTAAACTTTTTATTAAAAAAAAATGAATCAGCAGCGAGCGGTTTTTCTATTTTTTGGGGAGTAATAGGAGGACATTTTCGCAACTTATAATATGGTGAAATATTGAAACTGGTATTTGAATATTTCATTTGATCATAAATTATTTTTTGACTAAATTCAGATTTAGCCATTGAGAAATAAAAAGTTTCCTCGTAATACATGATATAACCGAGTGAATTTATAAAAAACAATCGCACCAATTCATTATTTTTAGCTGTAAATTTAACAGTATCTCCATTTTCTTTATGTTCAATTTCAATTTTGAACTCAACTGTATCAAAAGAAAAGCGATTAGCCAAAGGATGCATATAATAAGGAATACTGGGAATCCAATATTTTTTCACCTTTTCAATAGTTGTAGTTTTATAACAACTAAACCTAAATTCCTCATCTTCCTTATACCTGTAATCATTGCCAGTAGCAAACAAAATACTGGTATAAATTGTATCAAAGTCTAAATATTGATATTTAAGATAAGTTTTTCTGTGTGCAGGGTCATAGCTGAAGTCAAATAATTCTATGGTAGTATCTGTATATGCTGGGTTGATAAGTTGATATCTCCATGAAACTGAAATCTTAGATTTATTGCAATTAAGAATCTTAGTTTGAATTAATCTGAGTTCATCTAGAACTGATTTGACATCATTAGCATCTGCTTTATTAAAAGTAAAAAATAACACCAAGATTAAAGTGATGTATACTCTAATCTTGATGCTAAATTTATTTTCTAGATAACAATAATTCATTATTGAATACTAAAGTAAACCACAGTAGCGCTAATTAAAATTGAATATTGAAAAACATTTGAAGTTTTAATCTTCCCACAAGTGCAATCTCCTTCAACGCAAGATAAACAACCTCCAGAATTCATTGCAACATCACATTCTGCCGAACCTCTTTTACAAGGGCAAGTAGCAGTTAATGTTCCTCCAGTTGTCGTCGCTGCGATACTTGTTGTTCCATCCATATTATTATCAATACCCCACCAATTATACCCTGAACTTAGTCCTGGCAAGGAAATAGTTTTGGTATTTGAGTTGAATGAGAATCCAGAGCCAATAATTTGGAGTCCCATTTTATCAGTGGGAATAGCTGCAGTTGAAGTTCTAACTATATTTACGGAATTATTTGCATTATAAGTAATATTATAAAGAAATGTAACCGTTTCATCAAGATGATTATTTATTCTAATAATATAACTCTGGGAATATGACGCCAAAGTGAATAGAAACACAAAGAGTCCTAATATTTTAAATTTTAAATTTTTCAGAATTTTATTAAAAATTTAAAGTTACAGATTTAGCATTGACTAAAATTGGAATTGAAAAACCACTTGATGTAGGGGCTCCACAATTTGCACAATTTGTATTCGTATCACATTTTACACAAGTACCTTGGGCTTTAGCATCGCAATTTCCGGTACCTAAAGAACTTGCACAAGGACATGTAATTGTTATTGAAGAATTTACAACCATCGAATATCCTCCGTTAAAATTCGCATCAATTTTATACCAATTTAACCCTAAATTTATTGGTAGATTAATGTTTCCTAAATTAAAAGTCCAACCTGCTCCAACTATATATGTACCATCTATATCCGTAGCAATTGAATTATCAATGGTCCTATTTATTGTTAGGTTTGTTTGTGCATCAAATGTTAAATTGTAAACAAAGGTTTGAGTTGGATTATTAACATTTCGTACTCTAATTTGTTGGTTCTGAGATTTGGCTGAAATACTAAAAAAAACAAAAAAGAATGAATAAAGAATAAGTTTGGAAAAAGTGGTGAGTAATTTAGAATTACTCAAAAATTTGTAATGCATATTTGTATTATTTGTTTGGTATTGCTAACTCATCCTGTGTTAGCTTTCGGGGAATCGGGTCTATTTAGGGGATCCTTCCTAGCTTGCCTTCAACAGTGACAAATCAAATGCTAAATCAAACTTAATCAAAGGAAACAAATTTTCCTCAATTTTATTGTATTTTTAAAAAATTTGGCAACAAATTTCCTTTTGTAGTAATTTTTTAACTTTATTTTCGTTTCTCATAAATGCAGCCTCAAAAAGATAGAATTTTGGAGAAAATCAATAAAATTGTTCATGAAAAACGATTAAAAACGGAAAATGTTTCCAAAGCTATTGGCATTTCTAAAGGGGAATTTTCTAAAATTTTAAGTGGAAAAAGAAAAGAATATTTTAAGCATCTTCCTAAAATTGCAGAAATTTTAGGAATGAGTTTTACCCAGTTAGTATCACATGACTCTTTTCTTGAAAATTCATTTGAGTACCAAAATGACTCTCAAATACTAAAAATATGCGCATTATATGAGAGGTTAATTAATATCAATGATTTAAAAGATGAGGCAAAGGATCAATTAATACTACAACTTCAAGAAGCTTTAAAAAAAGAGGCAAATTATAAAGAGATATATTTATGTAAATATTCAAAACTGAAAACTAGGTTAATTTCTTTAGAATCAGAGCTAATTTCTATTAGAAATAAAACCTAATTTCTCATTCTAATCTTATTCTACACCCTGTACAACTTCGCTTTTAAGTTTCTCATTTAATAAAATTAACTTGCTTTTTAGTTTTAGATATTTTCTTTTATATCGGTCTGACAATTCTCTTTCACGCAGAAGCAATTCTTCTTTCAATATTAAAATATCCTTATTAACCACTAAAGTTTTTTTATACTCCTCTATAATTTTTTCTAATAAAAAAATTGGATCCGTTTTAATTTCAGAATTTGCAAACTCCAAAGTTTCATTTATCTTAAGGTTCATATCATCATTTATCAATTCGGGAGGGTTAATCAATTCTAAAAAACCTACACCTAAAGCATGTGCAATTTTAGGAAGATATTTGTAATAATCCCTTATTCCTCCATTTTCTAATTTAGAATAAGTTTCATTACTAATTTCAATTGCATTTGCAATTTCGAAACTTGCTTTTCCGTTTAATTTTCTTAGCTTTTTGAGATTTTCTAAAATCCAATTTGTGTTTTCATTTATTTTCATTGGCACTTTTTGAACTTAGTTTAAACGAAATATTTATTATTTCAAAATTGAAATAATAAAACCAAATAAAAAAGCGTAAAACTACGTAGTTAAAAATAGACAGTCAATTAACTTATTAGTTTTCAGAACATTAGTAATATTCTGAATTTTTATAATTACATTTTTGACATAAAGAAAATTTAAATTTTATTTTCATGACCATTTTTAAGTTTTTTTGTATTAAAATAATGCCCCTTCAATTTTGAATAATATTTTATTGTTAGTATTTGAAATTGACAATTGTTAATTTATTTGCTAAATTTAATTTGAATAATATATTATCGAATTACTCCAAAAGCACCTGTTATCAAGTGTTTTTCATCATAAACATCTAAAATACTTAAGAAATAATTATAGATATTATTGCTATAATCTGAAGGTACCCAAGGTTCATCAGCATTATCCGATTGAAACACTTTTTCGCCCCAGCGATTAAAGATTTCCAAATGGTAGGTTTTTATAAATTCCTTTCCTTGAATTGTAAAATTATCATTGATACCATCCCCGTTGATCGTTATCATATTGGGAATATAGAATTCAAGACGATTAAACATTTTATAGTTGATTATGGTATCATAGTAACAACCATTATAATCCTCCGCTGTCATTTTTACCCTTACATCGCCTGAGGTATCTATCTCTTGAAATATGGGATTGCCTATCTGTGCTGCAAAACTGTTGATAAACCATGTATACTTTTTAATAAGTTGGGCGGCATTTGCTTCATAGCGCCATGTGCTATAAATATAGTTACTAGCAGTTCGTTTCCAGGTTATCTGGATAGAAGGCACCGGATAAACTTCGGTCATCACTTCTGATGAATCCAGACATGATGTTTTTGACCTTACAATTAACTTGATTCTATGTTTACCCGAATTAGTAAAAGTTCCGGATAAATATATGCTATCTATCGTTGATGAAATAAATGTTGTATCATAATACCACTCTGTCTTAGCAAAGCTGCCTTTGACATTGTTGAATTGATTTGAAAGATCAAAGAAATTGTCCTTAAAACATTGTACACTATCATTGATACCTATTTTGGCAAGGGACATCGGGCTCAATATTATCGTATCAAAAAAAGGTTCAGAGCAATTGTCCTTTAATGAAAAATAAAGCGTTTGTATTTTGTTGCCGGTATTGTAATTCAATATTGAATCCATGCCTACCGAACCATTGGCATCATTCCAGTTTATTTGATAATTTGAAACTTTACCACCGGTAATTTTTGCTTTTAAATTCACTACATCTTTAAAACAATAAGGTGGGCTCTGTATGCTTACCTTCAATTCAGGTAAAACCGTCAGATTCATTCTTACAGTATCATTAGGGACGGAGCAATTATCAAACCCAATAAAAGTAAACTTAGTTGACGATTTTACATTAAAACCTGTATCAATATTATCGCTGACAGAAATTAAATTGCTAACGTTCTCCAGCCATTTTACTTTTGGATTTAATCCACCGGATGCATTGATATTCAAATTCAATAAATTGCCTTTACATAATTCCACATCGCTTGCTCCATTGAGTTTTAATTTCTGTAAAACATTCACATTGAATGAATTGGAAACTATTTCATCACATAAATTTTTGGCTTTTACAGTGATAGCTGAAAGATAGTTAAATGCCTTGACCGTTTGTTCACCTAAAACCGAATCCTTTACAAAACCGTTGTCAAATACAAACCGGTAGGACCCGGATTTAGTGCCTGTTAAAATTACGGGTTTTATATTGAACTGGTTGTTATAACATAGTTGTGTATCATTCGGTACCTTGAAAGTGAGGGGTTCATATAAATTTATTTTCACTGCCTGTGAATCCGACGGGTTCGTGCAATTATCCGAAACCGAAACACTGAACATTTTATTATTCCTGTTGTTCAATACGAGCGTATCCTTATTAGAAATGACCTGATTCAGGTTATTGCGCCAGGTATAATAATAACTACCCTTTCCTCCTTTTGCTTTCGCCACTATTTTCGCAGGCAATTCACTGCAAATATTAGTATCTTTTGTCATTATTAACCTGAGGCTATCATATCTTTTGATAGTAAAATAAAGGCTGTCGTTTGAGCTGCAACCATCGGCAACCACCATCAACAAATTAACCGGTGTGGTATCACTGATCATTAAAAAAGGAGTTGTAACCAATGGTTTCTTATTACCGGTCAGCCATTGGTATTGATAAGCGAGGGGCAAACCACCGGTCACATTATATTTTACCTTTGCCGTTCCCCTGCAATAGGTAGTATCACGGTATTGTATCTTTATGGGTTGCATCGGGTATACCCATTTATAAGCCGTATCAATTTTACCACACCCGCTGCTATCACTTATGATGATGCGGAACCTGGTTGGTTTTACAACAGGTTTTGTAATTGTTTTCCTTGCTGTGCTGTCCATTACCATGTTACCGGGACTCCAGCGCCATTGGCTGCCACCGCTGGTCTTTACAGGCAATTGCGCGCCATAACACACTGTTGTATCCCTGCCAGCATTAGCGGTATCCTTGCTGTAAATTAAAAACCTTAAACTATCATATCTGTAATAGCTTTGTACCTGGGGTTTGGTGCTGAGAATGCGAATGCGGTATTTAGGACTTGTAGGCACATTGAGTAAAGGCAACTTACCAATAATTGAGCTGTCTTTATTGGTTTTTAACCTTCCCAATTCCCTTTGCCCACCGGTAAAATTACCTTCCTCATCACTTATTTCTGCTATAAAAAAATTAGAAGTATTATAATTTCCATCCTTTTTATAAGGTACAATAAAAACATCCCCTGCACAATAAGGACCTTTGGAAACATTACCACGAGTTATGCTGAAATCGTATATTTTAGAGATTATAAAATCAACACTGCTGTCTTTGGAAAAGTAAGTTTTATTATCAACTAAAAATTTGTTTTCAAATGTATTGCCAAAATAGACAGCATTGACTTTGTCAAAAGCAAAAGCACTTGTATTGTATGGTATAGAAGAATCACCGGTCCTTAATACCCACATCACATTACCCATAGTATCACCTTTCAGGAAAATGAAATAGCCGTCCTTTTGATAGGTTTTAAACCCGTCAAAATTAACATTTCTAAACGCGCTTCCATTTAAGTATACAAAGTTATTGTGAAAGGATACGTCATAAAACTGACTACCGTATAATTGATTTGGTGTCACCGGCTCGGAATGCAAAACGTTCACAATTTTATTATTATTTAGAATAGCACAAAAGCCGGCATAGCTGTTAGATTGTGTCATTATTTTCTTGTATGATTTAAGATACAAGGAATCGTATATAGTGCCAGAAATGGCATATTTATTAGACCCGATTTTTACAGCCCCTGAAATTTGTGCTGACCCTGAATTATTTGTGTAAGTATAACTCTCATTCAGGTTTCCATTTGAAAGGGAGAATCTAAGCTTTACCATAGACGACCTTTGTTTAGTTAAGATTGGATAGGCAACGGAAATATTATTATAATAAATGGTATCGCCTATTATATCCGAGAAAATGATTAATTCATTAGAATCAATCAATGGATTAATTGTATTAAAATTATTTTGATTTTTAATGCTCAACAAACCTTTAAAACTCATTTGCTTTCCTGAATCATTCATTGTCAATAAAATAAGGTTTTTATTTCTAAGGGTATCCTTATCATAAAAAAAAAGCTTTGAATAATAATAAGGTTGAATAATTGAATAGATTACATTCCTATCCACCATTAACCACCCTGGCACTCCTTCTGTAAATACTTTTTGCCATAAAAAATTACCTGAACTGTCTAATTTTATTATAAAACTTGTTCTACCAAAATTCCTTTTTGGCTTTAGATTAGTATTATTTATTTTAGGGCTATTGGGTAAAATGCGGGTCGAATCTGAATCAAAATTACCTAGTATATAAACATTATCATTTGCGTCAGAAATTATACTCCTTTTACCATCAATATTTGCATAGTTATAAGGGAAAATCAACTTCGCCCATATCACTTGCCCACTGGTATCCATTTTTGCTATAAATTGAGCTTGAAAAAGTGTTTTGGATTGTAAAAATTTATTACCTAAATTAATCTTTGAGAGAATGTTGGGATTTTTTATATTTTTAAAATATCCAGCAGTATAGATATAATTTTTACTTCCACTATTGCATATATTTCTTAAAAAATCATTATCCGAACCTCCATACACTTTATTCCACACAAAATTCTGGGCATCGCTTTCAAATACAATACCCAGAATTAATACAATATGGAAAAGCATTTTCAACAAACTACTTTAAATTAATTACTTCCTGCAACACAACAATCCGAAACTTTTTTTTAAAAAAAATGTTTGAATAAGCCTTATCCTGGGAAGTACTACCAATACAAAACGTGAGCCTATTCAAACGAACCAAAAATAATAATAAACCAGTACTTCGCCAAATTTTAGATTTGATACCAGACAGGATTCTAGAAAGTTGTGTAACAAGATATCAGTCAGATAAGGGCAGCCACAAGTATCTCACCTATGACCAATTGGTCGCTCTAAGTTTCGGACAGCTTTGCAAATGCACGACAATGGCCGATTTAAGTATTGGACTTTCCGTTAGTGAAACATTTATAAAGGATCTCAAATTAAAGCAAAATCCTGCTAAAAGCACCATGAGTGATGGTAACAAGAATCCCAACTGGCGGGTGTTTGAGATGTTATACTTAAATTTGGAATAATATTTTATTGAGAGCATCTAAAATTGACAATTGTTAAATTATTTGCTAAATTTAATTTGAATAAAAATACATCATTTGAATTATTAAAAGTATTAAATGTAAAGTCATACTTTTGAAAATAAATCCAATAACCTAATGCCTTTAAAAATCAAACAAGGTCTCATTATTATACTATTATTGCATTTATGCCACAAAGCAAATGCAATAGACACTGAACCAAAAATCGGTTTTTACTTAGGTGCATCCGCCTATAATTTCAACAACAAGATGTTGCGCAAATCTATCAACTCCTACATTGATTATTATTCATCAAACAATCCAGGCTTAAAAGTGAAAGGATTAAAAACAGGTACTGAAAAATGTTGGAGTTTATTTATGACTACATCAAAAGGCCTCATATTCGAACTTAACCACGCCTATTTTCAATCAGATGCACAAATTGAGTTTTCAGATGGCACCCGCAGTTTTAAATCCATATTTAAAGGAAGTACATTTTTTGTGGGTAAAAAATATAAGAAGAATATTTTCTGGAAAGTGGGTTTTGGCAACAGAAGAAGTGTGCTCGAATGTTCTTATGTATACCCAGATGGCACCAGAAGTTTTGGTAAAGAAAAAGCCTTAAACGGAGTGTATGAAGCACCTTTGAATAGTTGGAACTGGGCCTTTGAACTTGGTAAACAATTCATCATTCAAAAACACCTTGTGATTGAAACTAGCATTGGTTTTTCTCATTGGGGTAGAACAATGGCCTACAGAGATCCCAGTTATGCTAGAACCATGAATCAATCTGTAAATTATGAAGAAATACCCACCGACTATAATGCCTTTTACAAGGCAGTTAGTAATTATGATGTGTATCCAGATAAGGATTTTGTGCGCCCAAAAAGCTATAACGCTTATATCAATTTAAAAGTTGGCTATATGATAAACCTAAAAAAATAAAAGTATGAAACAATCCATTTACATTTTATTATTGCTTGCAACAAGCATTTTTGCCGCTTGTAGTAAGGAGGATAAACCAAGAAGAAAGCTTGTAGGCGAATACAAATTTTACCATTACGAAGTCGATTATTTTAATGGTGATGCGGGCAAGGATTCAACCTTTCAACTGGACGATGTTGGCACCTTAAAATTAAGCACTGAAAATAAAAGCGGTAGCGAATGGTACAATGAAACCGAATACACCTCAAGCAAAGGAATTCCAAAGGGTTGGTTGGCCAATAGTATCAATACGACAGTTCCATTTTGGAACACCGACCAAGGCACCATGAAAACCATTAATTTTTTTGTTGAACCAAACCCTGGCAATGTGCGTTACGTCTGTTATTCTATCGATAAAATTGGACATAATAAATATATTTTTTCGTATGTATC
Organism: Bacteroidota bacterium; assembly: GCA_025354385.1. Lineage (GTDB taxonomy): Bacteria > Bacteroidota > Bacteroidia > NS11-12g > UBA955 > JABMMZ01. The sequence goes on along the minus strand of JANXMZ010000075.1, from coordinate 19,163 downwards.
CACTGCTCCAAATGGTCAGTTAAATTATGTTGAAAGAATGTATTTGAAACAAAAATAATATTTCTAAACTCTAAAAAACATGTCAAATACTTTAATCCCATGTAACTCGTATATTGCTTTATATGAAGACATTCTTTATTATTATTTTAACAATAACAACTGCTCTAAATTTATCAGCAAGTAGCAACAATGACAGTCTATACCTATCCAAACACAAAACATTGCAATTTCATTATGCCAACGATTTATACCATGGCACCGACCGGTACTTAACTCAATTGGCCTACCTCAGATACTCAACCGCATTTAACAAAAAGAACCTGCAATCAATTTATACTATTCAGCAAAATGTATACACACCTTCTGATATTTTTGGTGATACCATTCAAAAAAACGATCGTCCTTATTCGGGTTTATTATTCGCGAGCTATCAAAGAAAAAAGAATATTATCCACGCGCTTTTAATTGTAGATAAACAATTGGATTTAGGAGTGCTCGGAAAAGCCGCTTCTGGCTACAGTACGCAAAGCAATATCCATTATGCAGTGAATAGCAGGCAACCACTTGGCTGGCAATACCAATTATCAAATTGTATATATGCCAATGCCCTGCTTGGATTTGACAAAGGTATATTTGTGAAAAAACATTTTGAATACATAGCAAATGGACAAGTAAATGCGGGTACTGTATTTAACAATATAACAGCAGCACAAACCATTCGCATTCATTTTCAAAATAGTTTTTTCACTTGGAAAAATAACATAAAATCGAACGCCTTTAGAGCAGCACTTCAAATGAAAAATGAAATTAAATTTGTAGCATACAATGGCACTTTACAAGGTGGCATTGGAAGCAAAAACAATGATTATGTGATTAAACAAAATGAAATAACACCTATTGTTTATTATAGACAAATAGGCTTGCACTTGGCCTACCGTCATTTTGGAATTACATATTCTGAATCTTATATCACTAAAGAATTTAAAGCCGGTTTTTCTCACAAATGGAGCAGTGTGCTTTTCACTTATATATTTTAACAAAGAAAACTTAATTTAATGAGTGGGAGGCAGCCATAGTTAAACATATTTATTACTTAGAAACAAATTGATATCATTTTCCTGTTATTCTATTCTTTTTATTCTTTGCACATGGTTTTCAAGTAGTACTGCTCGTATAAAAATCATTTTACTATCAAGAAAATCTTCTGTACTTTTGAGCAAGTAAAAATGAAAGAAAAAGCGGTAATAATAGGTGGTGGTTTAAGCGGTTCCTTATTGGCAATTTGCTTGGCAAAAAGGGGCTTGGACGTAGAACTTTACGAAAGGCGAAACGATATGCGAACTGGTAAAACCGAAGCTGGTCGCTCCATCAACTTAGCGCTCTCTACCCGAGGCATAGAAGCGTTGAAAAAAGTGGGCTTGGCGGGTCAAGTGTTGAATGATGCCATACCTATGAATGGAAGACAAATGCACAGCAGAACAGGCGAATTAACCAATCAACCCTATGGTAAAGAGGGTCAGTTTATCAACTCGGTGTCAAGAGCAGGTTTGAATTTAAAACTCATTCAATTGGCTGGCGAATATCCCAATGTAAAAATGTTTTTTAATTGCAAATGCACAGATGCTAATTTGAAAAACAATACGGCTACCATTCTCAAAGAAGATGGTACCGAAGTTCAAGTTTCGGGCGATGTTATGTTTGGAACCGATGGTGCTTTCTCGGCTATTAGAAGCGAAATGCAAAAAACCAATCGCTTTAATTATTCCCAAACTTATGAGAACTATGGTTACAAAGAATTAGAAATTGCTCCTGGTAAAGATGGCAGTTTTCAAATGGAAAAAAATGCCCTTCATATATGGCCACGTGGCGAGTTTATGATGATAGCATTGCCAAATCCTGAAGGCAGTTTTACATGCACCCTATTCCTAGGTTATGAGGGCACTAATAGTTTTGCGAACTTAAAAGATGAAGCTAGTGTGTTGAACTTTTTCAATACTTATTTTGCCGATGCGGTTCCTATGATGCCAGATTTGGTGAAAGATTTTATGGAAAATCCTATCGGTAATTTAGTAACTGTTCGTTGTAATCCATGGGTTATTAACCGATTTGCATTGGTTGGCGATGCCGCACATGCTATCATTCCTTTTTACGGTCAAGGCATGAATTGCAGTTTCGAAGATGTGAAAGACCTCGATGATTTAATCGAACAACATTATCCAAATTGGGATATCATTTTAGATGAATATCAAAAGGCGCGTATAATAAATGCCAATGCCATTGCTGATTTGGCTTGTAAAAATTTTGTGGAAATGCGCGACCTTGTTGGCCGCCACGAGTTTATGAAATTCAAACACATTGAACACGATCTTTGCGATTTATATCCAGAGCATTTTAAATCTCAATACGAATTGGTAACTTTTAATACAACTCCGTACAGCTACGCCCAGGCTCAAGGCGGTAAAAATGAAAATCTTATCCAATATATTATTGAAAATGGTTTGGATGAACAACTCGACAACAAAGCACTGATAGAACCCCTATTTCAAAAATTTAAATGAAAAAATTATTGATTATCATAATTTGTGTAGGAATTTCAGGCTGTTGCGGCAAAATATACCGACCCTATTACGCAACATGGCTCATTCAATTAAATTTGGATTTCCATAAAAAAGGTTTTACGCCTAACGATACTGTTTTTCAAGTTACTTATTATACCAACATAGATTCATTTCAATACACAGACTATACTACCAAGGATTATTACAATTCGGATTATGATCCAAATGACAGCATCAGACCCATCTATATTAGCAATTTAAATTGCCGTAAAATCATTATTAAAAGTATTACCACTGGCTTTAAAGATTCTTTAAAAGATTTTGGATACCAAGCCAAATCAAAACATGTGGGCAATAAAAGATGTGGTTATGATCAACAAAATCCTTATAACGTTACTGCAACACACAAAGGACAATTGCTGAACAGTGGCAGTGCGCCAACTTTAGAAATAACAATTAAACCGTAAATTTTAATTGTTATTAAACTTTTTAAGTCAATTACTCGTTTGTTTAAGTATAGTTCCCTTTAATTTGCAGCAACTATTTTGAGAAAGGTATTCGTCAAAAATTTAATTATCCTGCAAGGACTTAATTTAATTATTAAGCCTGTTTGGCTATTAATAATAGATAGGTTGGCGCAAAACTCCCTCGGTTCGGCCTACGGAGAGTATTTTATAATATTGAATTTGACCTTGCTCCTTAATATTGTGCTAGACCTTGGTATTCAGAATTACAACAATACCAAAGTAGCAGGTAATGCCTTATTCTTCAGGGATAATTTCAAATCAATTTTACTCGCAAAATTCACCTTGAGTCTTGCCTATTTTGCCATTATTATGCTCATTGGCATTCAACGTGAAATGAATACCAATCTTTTATTTATCATAGGACTTAATCAAATAATCACCTCCTTTATCCTGTATTTAAGAAGCAATATAAGTGGTCTACAAAAATTCACCATAGATAGTTTGTTATCCATCAGCGATAAATCTTTTGCTATTATTTTTTGCATCATCTTTTTTTACCTCAAAAAAATAGACATCTGGTATTTTGCCATCGGTCAATTGGCAGGCTCAGTAGTTACCTTATTAATTGCTGCTGTGCTTAATTTAAACTACTATCAAAAAATTCAATCCACCGCCTACCAAGGCGGTCTAAATTTATTAGCCGTATTAAAAAAGAGCATTCCTTATGCCTTGCTATTCGCGTTAATGGGTTTTTATACCAGAGCAGATGTAATGATGATGGATTGGATATTGCCTAAAAATCAGGCCATATTCCATTCTAGTATTTATGCCCAAAGTTTCCGATTATTAGATGCTGCTTGCATGTTTGCCATGCTTTTCTCTGGTTTACTATTACCAATGTTTTCGCGGCTAATTGCCGAAAATAATGACATTAAACCACTCACAGAACTCTCCGTTAAGTTGCTCATGGTAGTCTCCATACCTGTGGCTCTTGGAGCCCAGTTTTATGGCGAAAAAATCATGTACGCCCTTTATCATTTCAATGATATCGAAGAACTCATACTTTCTGGCAATGTATTTAGCAACATTATGTTTTGCTTCGTTCCCATGTGCTTAATATATACTTTTGGAACATTGCTTACGGCAAAAGGTGATATTAAATCCATGAACATATTTGCTGTTATTGCGCTTACTGTAAATATAGGATTAAACTCCATCCTTATTCCTAAGTATCAGTCTTATGGCGCTTCATTTAGCTCTCTTATCACCCAAACCATTTTTGCAGGCTTGTGCACGGTGCGTTGTTTCTATCTTTTTAAATTTAAAATTAATGTAAAAACGATTGGACAGTTTGCTTTGCTCATTGTTTGCCTTTTTGGCTTATTTTTCTTAGTTAAAGGCCTACATAATTTATGGTTTTCATTGGGTTTATTTGCCACGGGCACCTTGGTTTTAACCTTGGCATTACAGATTTTTGACATTAAAAACATGTTGAAAATACTGAATAGTAACAGGCAATAATTTGAATTTTTAATCGTTGCAACCATTCATACCCCAATTTTACTATTTTTGCACACTTATTTTATAACAACAGCATGCAAAATCAATTTGAAGAACAGGGCTCAAAAAATGGATTAATTACCTTTAACGATGTGATTGCGTTGTTCGGTCGCTGGAGACGTCAATTAATGATCATAGGAGTTGCTGCATTGGTTTTGTCTTTTTTGCTTACCTTTTTAATTACACCCAAATACAAAGCTTCGGTTATTTTTTATCCTACCACCAATAACTCCATTAGTAATGCTTTGCTTACCAGTTTAAACCAAAGACAAAAAGACCCTTTGGAATTTGGGGAAGAAGCAGAAGCAGAGAAGGCTTTACAGATTTTGCAATCCTCTAAATTAACAGAAAGGTTAATTCGTAATTTTAATTTAATGAAGCATTATAAAATTGATGAAAAAAGCAGTTTAAAATACACAGAGCTTCAAAACAAAATCGATAATAACATAAGTTATAGCCGCACGCGTTACTTATCAATTCGTATTGATGTTATGGACGAAGATCCACAAATAGCAGCCAATATTGCCAACGGTGCAGCCAATTTATACGATACTATTAAAAATGAAATTCAACAGGAAGTAGCAGTGCCGGCTTTGGCTATTATGAAACGCGCTTTAGATGCCAAGCAAAACGAGGTAAATGACATCAAATTAAAAATGCGCAAAATTGGCGAAGATGGCGTTACCAATTACGAAGAACAATCACGAGCTGTTGCCGAAGAAATATATAAAGCCCGTTCTAGAGGCGACATGGGCAAAGTAAATGATTTGATTGAGGAACAAAAAAAATTGGTGCAATTTGGTGGTGAGTTTACATCGCTGAATGAAACCCTCAAACTGGAACTCGAAAAACTCTCTGATTTATTGCAGAAATACGAGAAAGCAGAAATAGATGTGAAGGAAACTTTAAATAATAAATTTACAGTGAGCGATGCCAGTGCGCCTGAGCAAAGGGCCTATCCTGTCCGCAAACTCATTATGCTAATAGCCCTTATTGCTTCTCTTGCAGCAGCGTCTATTTTCTTCGCCATTTATGAAAAGATCAAGGGAGTGAAAAAATAAATTGTCTTCAAACAGATTCATATTAAATACAAACGAGAAGTTATTGCTTCTTAAATTAGCACTGCCTTTGCTGGCCATTATTTTGGTGGCTATTTACTATGAGTTTTACTTAATTGCCTTAGCGCCCTTTCTCATAGGGCTTGTTTTTCTTTGCATTTATAAACCCACTTTCTTTGTTCTGCTCATTTGTTTTGCTGTGCCACTTTCTATTTTTGTAAAAGATGTTGGCGGTGGATTAGGACTCTCTCTTCCGACAGAGCCCATGATATGGTTGCTTTTTATTTTCTATACATATCAATTATTTATTAAAGGTGAGTTTAATTTAAAGCTTTTAAAAATGCCCTTGGTCTTGGCCATTTTAATAAACCTAGGCTGGATGATGGTGACAGTATGCACCAGCACAATTTTTTTTGTATCCTTCAAATATTTCATAGCCCGTACTTGGTTTCTCATGACTTTTTTCTTTTTTCTACTAAAGATTTTCGAAAGCCCAACCTACATGCGAAGGTTTCTTACTTACATGATATATGGCACCTTTATTATTGTAAGCATAACGGTTTTGAAACATGCTAAGGAAGGATTTTCAAGAGGATGGGGCTATAGCATTATGCAACCTTTTTTCGAAGACCATACCATCTATTCCGCCTATATTTCCTTTTTTGTTCCGCCAGCTATCATGTTTGCAGCACGTGGCAATTGGTTCAATTTGAATGTTTTTCAGCGTTATGTATTTGCACTTATCTCATTGGTTTTAATAATCGGTATTATTTTTTCATATACCCGCGCATCCTGGCTCAGTTTAATAGTCGCCATGTTTTTTTATTTCATTATTAAACTAAAAGTAAAATTCAGCAGCATGATGGTGGTTTTAGCATTGGCTGCCATTGTTGGCTTTATCAAACAAGATCAATTATTATACAGCCTAGAGAGCAATAAGCAAGGAAGTGCAGATGATTTAGAATCGCATGCACAATCAATCTCCAATATCACTACAGACCCATCCAATCTCGAGCGAGTGAATCGCTGGCATTGCGCCCTCTTAATGTTCAAAGAAAAACCCATTACAGGTTTTGGCCCTGGCACCTATACTTTTAAATATGCTCCATTTCAAAGGCCCGAAGATTTAACCCTGATAAGCACCAACAGTGGGGATTTGGGCAATACACACAGCGAGTATTTTAATGCCCTTTCCGAAATGGGTTTACCCGGTTTACTCAGTTGGCTGGCGGTATTTCTATTATCGGTAACCTTGGGTTTAAATATTATTTACGATGAAAAAAGATGGCCTTGGCAACGCAGTTTGGCCACGGCGGTTTTACTTGGCCTTATTACCTACTATGTACATGCCTTCATTAATAATTACAGCGACTTCGATAAAATAGCCGCACCGCTTTGGGGTTTCATGGCTATTTTGGTTGCTTTGAAATACTATCCATCCAGTTCAGATTCAATCACTGAATAATAGGAGAAAAGTTGCCCCTATCGCATAGTGACCCTTTAGTACCTTAACTATATCGGGAGGCCATCGCAAAGCTCCTTCCATTAAAATGTCATACTACGACCAATAATAACGACAAACAAAAAATGGAGACTTTTGATAGACCGTATTTTCTTATAACCATAACTTATCCCAACTAATTTTTTGATTTTTTATTTAGAATGAGTATACCTTTAGTTCTATAAGTTTTCTGATAAGTTATCTGTTAAGATTATAAACCAATTTTACAAACTTAAATAGTTCAACAACTATTCATTTTATTCGGTTAAACATGCATTTCAATTGTGTTTAATTTTGTAATAACATTTGCTATCAGTACTTTCGCCCATGCAACACATACATTCACTTGTTTAAAAAATCACCTGTATTTCGCAAAATCATTAAGCATCCGCTAGGCCTTACAGGGGTAGTTATCATTGCGCTGTTTGTCATCATCAGTATTTTGGGCTATTCCATTACCCCCGATAAAACAAGCAATGCCAACGCCATTAATTTACCTATCGCTTTATTAAAACCAGGTGAAACCATTCAATTTTTTGAAACTGGCACACAATCAAATTCCTTCTTTAGTTTTATTAATGGCAGTCCCCAAGGCACTAATAGCATTGCCATCAAAAATTACAAGCTTATAAAAGACACCGCCATATTAGATTTATACAATGGCCATATGGATGAGCACTTGTACGAAAAAGTAGTACTTACAGCAGAGAACAAAAATTACAAAATAAAAAACTGCACCTTTTGGTTAGGTACCGATGGACTTGGCCGCGATTTGCTGAGCAGGTTGTTCATTGGCACACGCATATCACTTTCTGTTGGCATTGTGTCCGTTATTTTATCTTTGCTCATTGGCACCCTCCTAGGTTTAATGGCAGGTTATTTCAGAGGTATTGCCGATTATATTATTTCATGGATCATGAATGTTATTTGGAGCCTACCTACCATGTTATTGGTAGTGGCTATTAGTTTTGCATTGGGCAAAGGTTTCTGGCAAATTTTTATTGCCATTGGATTAAGCAGTTGGGTAGAAGTAGCCCGTGTAGTGCGCGGCCAAGTATTTAGCATTCGTGAAAAGGAATACATACAGGCAGCGAAAGTCTTAGGATATGGGTCTTGGAGAATAATGTTCAGACATATTTTACCCAATTTAAAAAGTTCTTTAATTGTTTTGGCGGTTGCCAATTTTGGTTCGGCCATTTTACTCGAGTCGGGCTTAAGTTTTCTTGGCCTAGGTGTTGCCCCACCAACCCCAAGTTGGGGCATGATGATTAAAGAATATTATGCCTACATAATGTTTGATAGCGCTTATTTAGCCATTATTCCAGGCATTGCCATTATGGTATTGGTAATGGCTTTTAATTTTATTGGTATAGCTTTGCGCGATGCATTGGATATTAACATCAAATAATACATGACAGAATCACAAAAAAACAACCCCCTTCATGGTATTACCCTCGAAATGATGTTGAATTATTTACACGCTACTTACGGCTGGGAACAGATGAGTTATCACATTCCCATCAATTGTTTTAAAAGCGACCCAAGTATCAAATCGAGTTTGAAATTTTTACGCAAAACGCCCTGGGCCCGTCTTAAGGTAGAAGCCCTTTTTGCGCACATTGCCAAGGATGGTATTGACGAAACGCTCATTCAACCTAAAACCAAATAAACGATGACGAAAATTGTATCAATACTCATTTTAATATTCGCTTTATTCAGCTTTGAATCTACCTTATCGGCACAAAAAAACACAAAGAAATTGAAGATAGATTCTTCAAAAATAATTCACAGAAAACTGCCCCCACCTTGTTCAAAATTAGCCGATAAGCACATCACTATTGCGCATCCTTTGGCTTACTATAATTTCAGTTCACAGGTGCATGCTACCTTTAGTTATATGGATAGTAGCAACAAAATTACGGCCATCACTGTTTACGATTTTTACCTTGATGACAGTTCTTACTTTGCTGCGTTATTTGAATCCTATCGGCAAGCTGGTCATATATTCTCCTATTTAAGAATTGCAGAATTAAAAGACAGCTTAGAATTTAAAATTGATTTTAAAGATACTAGTAAAACTTTCCAATATACCAATCGGAAAAATTGCAAAGGCACCGTTAGCAAATTTAAAGAAGTGATAGAAAACCAAGCTCGTTATTACACAGCTACAGGCCGCACCCAGACCTTACAAGGCTATTTATGCGATGAATATATTTGGGAAAATGGGCTAAACATTCATACCATTTGGGTCACTAAAAATGATGATGCCTTTTTGAAAAAATTGCGAAAAGATTTATTGTACGCTTTGTATTACGAACCTGTCACATATTCAAGAGGCATTATACTGTTATCCGAAAGTGTTAATTTACAAACCAAAAATAAACAACGGTTCGAGGTTATTAATATTCAAAGAAATTTTCCTGTGCGTTTTATAACTTCGGGTGATCAATTGAAATCAGGATTCTAGGCTTCTAATTGATTCAGATACATTTTTACCGCGTTAGCCATACCATATTCCAAGGCATCACAAATTAAAGCATGTCCAATGCTAACTTCTAATAAACCTGGAACATGTTGAGCAAAATATTTTAGATTGTGTAAGTCTAAATCATGCCCTGCATTCAAACCCAACTCTAATTTTTGTGCTTCGAAAGCTGTAGCAATATAATTCTTAATCGCTATTTTTTTATCGCTGGCAAAACGCGTAGCATAATATTCTGTATACAATTCAATTCTATCTGCACCCGTTGCTTTTGCCGATTCTAAATATTTAATATCAGGGTTTAAAAAAATACTCACCCTAATGTTGTTTCTTCTAAACTCAGAAATAATTTCTGTTAAATATTGTTGATGCCCAATGGTATCCCAGCCATTATTACTTGTAAGTGCTTCGGGTGCATCTGGCACAAGTGTTACTTGATGCGGTTTTACATTTAAAACCATTTTAATAAAATCGTCCGTTGGGTAACCTTCAATATTAAATTCGGTGGTTACAAGGTCTTTCAATGCGTATACATCATCGTATCGAATATGCCTTTCATCTGGTCGCGGATGTACCGTAATTCCATGCGCTCCATAGCTTTCTATTTTCTTTGCAAAGCTTAAAATATCTGGATTATTTCCTCCACGTGCATTGCGAATGGTGGCTAATTTATTGATATTAACACTTAGTTTAGTTTTATTTTTCAAAGGGTCCATTTTACTTGTATTTTTAATTCACTCACCTTATTGCCGTTTATCAAATCGTAACCATTACCGGATTCAGAAATATTTTCGTAGGCCGTTCTTGCAAATCGTGTCCAAATATCTATGTTTCTTTTTAATTTATATTTAAGCAATATATAAAATCTTGTTCCCCTATTTTGAAATGCCGGAACAGAATATGAATAAAGCATGTCATTTTCATAGGCATATAAACGAGCATCATAATCTTGCACATCAAAATACATTAAGCGACCAATTACTTTTATTTTTCTTGATGGTGACATAATAATATCTTGAAACATCAAAAACCCTCTGGTTGTTTTTCCATATTGCAATTTATATTGAACATATTCTATACGATTGCGCAAACTAAAAGTATTGCTAATGATATTTTCTATGTGAAAGCGCCACAAAGTTCTCTCATTACTTTCCATCCTGTTAAGCATTTGTGTACCCTCCTCATTTTTCTGTTTATTCTCACTGCGATAACGCAAATACCAACTGTAACTTTTTCGTTTAGAGTATTGCAATTCCAATAAAATATCTTTGCCGCCCGAGGGTGCATCTACCAAATAACGATACCAATTAAATTTATACAAATCTGCATAAGCATTCAATTTAAAACCTTTTGTTGGCACCAAACTCATGCCTGCATAAAACCCATTTTCATTTCTGTTATCACTGCCCTCTCCTATTGCGTTTGTTATCGAACTTTGATAAGAAACGGCATAATGTCGATGCAATAAACTAAGATCTAAATTTTTACCCAAACTTATTAGCAATCCATTAACAGAAGAACTATTTTTCATTTTTTCATTGAACGAAAACTCTCCATACAAAACAAAATTTTTATAAAACCACTTATAATCCGTTCCCATATTTGTTATTCGGTTACCATTAAAATTATAATGTTGATAGGGTTTCTGCGCAGCAATAATATTTTGATTGAAAAATGTTTTGGTGAAAGTAAAACCAAATTCAAATCCTTTTATTTGACTTGTTAAATGGCCTCCTATAATATGTCTTCCCAATTGCGATTGTTTATTAATCTCGTTGATATTTCTATGGTAACCTGTGTTTACCAAACTTGAAAAACCATCGCCAATAAATGCGGAATCAGAAGCGGCAGTACCATCAATTTTTTTGCCAGAATAAAATGCCGTCAACTCAATTTGTTTGTGCAATAAAACACTCGCACCAATGCCTCTTAAAAATTCATTTTCATTAAGCGAACGATAAGTTCTTAATCCATTCTGAGTGCGCATCATATTTAATACGAAGGGCGACTTTCCAAAAGCCAACCCACTACCAAAAGTTAAACCCTGGCCGAAAGCAGCTTGATAATCGCCAATGGCAAGCGTTTTTAATTTACCCATATCTTTTAGTAGGAGTCCTCCTGATAAAAATAGTCTATTGAAATTAATGGCTTCACCTGCATCTTTTTCTGTTGTAATATTCAATTGCAAATGATTATTAAAAATACCTTTGTATCGCATCACTTCGCGTATGGGGTTGCCTTGGTAAGCATTTGGATTGCTATCTGGCAATGTATAACCTTTAGCCCTTTCCATTTTACAAGCGCCCATTGCAATTAATTCGTGCTGCCCATTTTTCCAAAACTCCTTTTTACTAAAGGTCTTCAGGTTATCAATTTCATTGATGGTTATAAAAGGTAATATCAACTTTATGTATTCAATATCAAAACCCTCCAATTGTTGCAATTCATAAATGGCTTGAAAATTTCCATAATTCGTTCTGTGAAAAATAAGAGTATTGGCCTTGGCTGGCGTTATTAATGGAATTTTCAACAATGTCTCAAAGGTGGCAATGTTAATATTAATTGGGTTCTTTAGCAGGTTTTCGATCTGATCATATAAATCGGTATAATCAGCAGTGCCTTCTGTATTTTCAATAAACTTTTCTATAGAAAAGCGCACTTCATTCGTTGCATCAGACTGAGCTGAAAGCATTGTATAGGTGAAACTAATCACCATCAATAAAATATATTTAGCGATTAATTTCAAATGATAATGAAAGATGTGAGCTGACACCTAAATAAGGATGAACCACAGATGCAAAATCCAATTTACTTTTCTTGTATTGGTAGCCAATACCAAATGTAAATTGAGGCTGAAGACTAGAAAATCCGACTCTTAAATGACATTGTTCTTTAGGCATGTAATCAATTCCCATTTTTACGTTGGGAGCAAATGCATTTAATTTCTCTATCTCTAATATGGTTTTTACCTCTTGATTTAATTGATAACTACCTGCCAATTGATAGGCTGTTGCCATTCGCTCATCTTGATATTCGGCAACTCTTGCGCGATTGGGATTAAATGCACGAAACCCTAACTCAATCTTATCATTTACTTTAGTTACTAAACTAAATTCAGCGCATATCCCTCCTTTTCTACCATAATTACTAATTGAAAAGGATTGATAATTAGCACCCAACCCAACAGAAAATTTAGGATGAAAAGCATGGGCGACAGAAAATCCAAGCATTTGTTGGTGATAAAATGAATTGCCAAAATTGGATATTGTGATACCATAGCCAAAATTTTTATAGGGAATGGCTGCAGCTATGTTTACCTGATTAATATCTCTTACACCAAACCTGTTTGTGAAATTTACTGCAACTCCAGGCTTTTTAATAAAAGGCATAAGTGCTTGATGATTCCCCGCACTAAAGGGATTTTGAATAAGCAAACCTGCTCCTCCCATAGCTGCTGATTCTGCCCCAAAAGGTGGTAAAAAGCCAATAGCTTTTAATGATGCACAACTCAAAACGAACCATGCAAGCAAAGTTGGTGTTTTCAATAAACCAAAAATAAAAATTGCTTTTAAATCATCAAAGCAAACGGCAGTAAATATTTTTTTAGTGTTCTAACCACTTGGACAGAAACAAATTGTTACTGTTTTTCTCAATAAGTTTGTAAGCCACTTTAGGATTTTTTACACATTGAATTTGTAAGGTTTTAACGATTCCAGCCCTTGAAACAGTTATTGAAAATGAAGAATTACCAATATTCTTTACAATTTCTTCCAAACTCCCTTTCACTCTTAAATTATTAATGGCAATTAATTCATCGCCAGCTTGCAAGCCTGCAATCACTGCTGGAGAAGCGGCATCTGTAGATTTAACAATTAATTTTTCACCTTTAGATTCGGTATTAATACCCGTATAATTTAATACTTCACTGGGCTTGCTTTCTAAAACACATTCAAGATTCGCCAATACACCATTCCATTTTTCAACTGTTTTCTCATCGTTCACATGGAGCACCCATTCTTTCATATCTATTGGCTGACCAGCAACAGTATTAATGGCTGCATAAAATTCTATATCTGTAAATCCCTTTCCTTGTTTCAAATAAAATTCCTTATAAAGATATTTCATTAAATCATCTAAATGCTTGGCACCATTAGTGGCTTTTATAATTTCCATGTCCAATAGTGCTGCTGTTATAGCACCTTTGGTATAGTATGAAATATTGCTATTGATACTATTTTCGTTTGGTCGGTATTCTTTTATCCATGCATCAAAAGAAGCTTCATGTAAACACTGGGTTTTGGCACCTTGCCTATTTTGTGTGGCACTGAACTCTCCAGCCAATGCCTCAAAATATTGTTCTTTGGTATGAAAACCGGCTCGGTATAACGCCAACTCATCGTAATAGCTAGTAATACCCTCTGCCACCCATAGTAAATTGGTGTAATTTTCTTTACTGTAATCAAATGGTCCAAGCGCCTCCGGACGAATTCTTTTGACATTCCATAAATGAAAATATTCGTGCGCCAATAACCCTAGAAATGCGGTGTAACGATCGGGTTTTGCGTAATTAAATCGCGGCATTTGCACTACACAACTGTTGGCATGCTCCAATCCACCTCCACCTTCTTCCACATGTTGAATAAAAAACAAATATTCTTTGCAAGGATGTTCTCCAACAATTGAGGTCATTGTTTCGCATATCTTTTGAATATCGACCGTAAATTTTTCTTTTGGACAATTATTTAATCCTATTAAAGCAGCCCTGTGTGGCACTCCTTTTACTACAAACTTTATTTCTTCATGATTGCCTATTTCAATGGGCGAATCTACCAACTCATCGTAATTGTTATAGCTGTAATGATTCTCTCCCAGAACCGTTAGGGTTGTGGATACCTTTTGCCAAATAGCTGGATATTTTAATGTGAGCTCTCCTTTATTTTTTTCAAAATTATTCACATACATTAAACAACTTGTAAGAATAAAAAATGCCCTATCGCTATCTATATAAGAAGTTCTTACACCTGACTCGAAGCAATAAACAGGATAGTTAATTGTGATATTTTTCGCACCCTTGGTATCCTTAATCAACCAAGTACTTTTATCGGATTTTACAATTTCTAAGACCTCAGCTCCATTGCTAGCATTCACCTTATCTATATTGCGTTCAAACTCTCGTACCATATAACTCCCAGGGGTCCATACTGGCATTTTTACAGCTATACTTTTTTCTGAATTACTTGCAATTTGAATGGTAACATTGGCGTAATGTGAATTTGGATTCGAAATATCAATTTGATAATTAACCTGCATAGCACTCATATTAAAAAGGGGTATAAATAATAAAATGAAAAACAATTTTCTCATAGGTGCAAAGAGAAGAAAAAGAGGCGATAAAACAAAACCTGCTATTTATTGATTTTGTAATGATCTAGTTCAAGTATATAATGGGCCGTAGTATCTACACCGTTAAATATATATTCTTCTTCTTTTATTACACCTATTTTAAGCCCAAAATACCTGAACCAATAATTACTTGAACTATTACCACTTGAGCCAAATGTTTTTATACATTGTATTTTTCCAAATTTGGTATCAAGTGTATCATAACCACCATAAATGTAATGCTTAGCACTTCCTACATTTTCAAGTAAATATATTTTTCCTTTAACAGAATCTGTATAAACATCCGTCATTAATATCTGTCCTCCGCCTGATCTGAATAAATTCAATCCATCTCTGTACCACAATCCATAAGATAGAAAGTTATTATTGTTATCGTAATTGAAAAAATAGTTAGGAATGGAATCATACCTGCAAGTTTGTATTCCAATTTTTACAGGCTGGTGTCCAAAAAATTGGTACTGATTATAAACCCAATTGCTTCCCATGTATGTTGGCAAAAATAAGCCAGCCCTTTCATCCCGAATATCTAATTCTGGTTCTAAAACCATTGGATGGTAATGATCCTTAATACAAGATGTTAAAAGGAAAAGCATAATAAATATGTTCAGAATATTTTTCATAACGAATAGTTTAATGAATTTGAATTAACAAGGTTACAACTTAAATTTTGATTGACCTCCTATATTCATTCAATCTTGCCAAGAAGATATTCAATTTTGAATATCCTTAAAATTCAACCAACCTAAATTCTAGCTAAATTTAGATTTAATAAGGCCAATATTTTTAACTAAATAACCAAGAATACGAGCCGTCCTAGGGCTTTGTTGAGAGGTTCTAATCAAATCTTTAATAACATCATTCCAATTTGATGAATTGGCAACACTGTATACAGTTGCTAAAGAAGGGCCTTTAACACTTGTTGTATGCCACCAGCCTGTAGGCATAAAAACACTTTCGCCTGCATGTAACACAAAATAAGATGGTTTAGCGTTGGTAAAAAGTGGATATTTATCTAGGTCTACATTTTCAACATCGAATATCTGAGAAACGTTTTCCGTTCCTTTCCTGTAAATAAATTTTTCTTGATTAGGTGGGAAAATAACACAGTGTTTATCCCCGTAAAGTTGACTTATAAATGCAAAGGATTGCAAAAAATCAATGTGTAAGTATGGGAAAATTCGCTTTCCTGTAAAATTCAGTTCAATAACAGATAGTCTTTTAAGTCTACCTGAAAAATTTCTAAATGGATAATTAAAGGTCAACCAATTGGGCAACACGTAAACAGGTGTTGGTTGCACATGACTCATTAATTCGGGGAACAATTCCTGAATAGATTTTTCTCTTAAAAATGGCCCAGAATCTATTTCAGTTGAAGTAATATCTCTCATAAAATCTTTCATGGAAATTTCACCTTGGTCGGTTTGCAGGCGCATATCCGGATACTTTTCTGAAAACCATTCTGGCGTCCACTTCTTTGCAGCCCAACCATCAATGGCATCTGTAATAATCACTGGTTTGCGTTTTAATAGGTATTGACTTTCAAATTCTTGGTAAGACAAGTTACTTCTTCTTTCAATTTCAAATGATTCAATTTTTTCACTTTAATTCATGAAATAATCTTCTTTAGGTGTTTTCAAAATAGATATAGATAAGATTAAAAGCGCAATATATAGTTATTCTAAATAATTACTATTACATAAAAAAAATAAAACATTACATAATTACTGATTACTAAATGGGTATTTTACACACAAAATAAATTTTTACATTGAAATAGAAACACCAAGATTGCTTGTTAAAACTTATTATTTCCTCTACTTTTTTTGTACTTTTGCAAAAAAATATTTATCCAAAAATGTCTACTACAGCCAACGAATTCAGAATAGAACACGACACCATGGGCGCGGTGCAAGTACCTGCTCATGTTTATTGGGGCGCTCAAACGCAACGCTCGGTACAAAATTTTAAAATAGGCACACAGAAAATGCCTATTGAAATTATCAGAGCCTTTGCCATTCTTAAAAAAGCTGCTGCTATTACCAACAATAAATTAGGTGTTCTTTCACTTACTAAATGTGATTTAATTTGCTCGGTATGTGATGAGATATTAGAAGGTCAATTAGATGATCAGTTTCCATTGGTGATATGGCAAACAGGTTCGGGCACTCAAAGTAACATGAATGTGAACGAGGTTATTGCGAACAGAGCACATGTGATGCAAGGGGGTAAATTAACAGACGAAGTAAAAGTATTGCACCCAAATGACGATGTTAATAAATCTCAGAGCAGCAACG
This sequence comes from Bacteroidota bacterium, assembly GCA_025354385.1. Lineage (GTDB taxonomy): Bacteria > Bacteroidota > Bacteroidia > NS11-12g > UBA955 > JABMMZ01. The sequence continues at coordinate 1,840 of JANXMZ010000075.1, read as the reverse complement.
ATACTTTCCCAACCGCTATGAGCATTGCAGTTTACAAGCAAGTGGTAGATTATACAATTCCCGGTATACAGGCATTAAAAACAACCTTAAAACACAAGTCGCGCGACTTTAAAGATATTATAAAAATAGGTAGAACCCATTTTATGGATGCTACACCGCTTACACTGGGTCAAGAGTTTTCGGGTTATGTGCAACAATTGCGCAATGGTTTAGATTGTATCAACAGAAGTTTAGTACCTGCAAGCGAAATAGCTTTAGGTGGAACTGCAGTGGGCACAGGTATTAATACGCCTAAAGGTTATTCTGAATTGGTTGCTAAAACAATTGCCCAATTAACTGGCCTACCATTTGTTACTGCACCTAATAAATTTGAAGCATTGGCCGCTCACGATGCCATGGTAGAAATACATGGTGCATTAAAAAGAGTGGCGGTAAGCTTAATGAAAATTGGTAATGATGTAAGAATGTTGAGCAGCGGACCAAGAAGTGGTATTGGTGAAATTATTATTCCTGATAACGAACCAGGTAGTAGCATTATGCCAGGCAAAGTTAATCCTACCCAGTGCGAGGCTTTAACCATGGTATGCGCACAAGTAATGGGCAATGATGTAGCTGTTACCATTGGTGGTGCAAGCGGTCATTTTGAATTAAATGTATTCAAACCACTCATTGCTACCAATGTCTTACAATCTGCCCGATTATTGGGCGAAGCTGCTTTGAGTTTCGATACCAATTGTGCTGTTGGTATTGAACCTAATTTACCTGAAATTAAAAATAAATTAGAAAATTCATTAATGCTAGTTACAGCTTTAAATACCCACATTGGTTATGAAAATGCTGCTAAAATTGCAAAGAAAGCCCACAAAGAAAACAAGAGTTTGCGTCAAGCCTCTATTGATCTAGGTTTATTAACCAACGAACAATTTGATGAGTGGGTAAGACCAGAAACAATGATTGGTAATCCCAATGAAGGGATGAGCTAAAATCAAAATTTATAAAATTAAAAGGTCTGTTGAAACTATCAACAGACCTTTTTTCGTCTCCTCTCATTCTATTCAAAATATCATTTTATCAGATAAGCCCGAAGAAGTGATGTAGTGATAGTACTATTATTATTTGTTATAGTCTTGATTAACCCGACATTTTTTACATAATACGCATCGCTGGTATAGGTAGTGCCAATCGTGAGCTTAACATGCACTGCATCCGCAAAAGTCAATGCTCCATTCTTCACGGTCAATCCAGTTTCCATTACTTCATATTTATAAATAGACTTAGTAGAAGATACTGTGATTGTATCGTTCCATTTCTGTCCAACAAAAGGACTTTCTTTTAAATACGTAATTTCTTGATTACCTGCAGTAGAATCATAATAAAGCGATGTATATTCATTATTGGCGAAGGCGTAGTATGAAGATGTGGTAACACTATTGTACAAAAGCTTATACTCATGATAGGTTTTGCTGAAAACGGATTTGTTATTGCTAGTAACTGTTACCACAGATTGGGCAATTCCAGAATCATAGGTCCATGTTGAATTGAGCGTTGAAGGCAAAAACACCCCTTTGGTTGGCGAAGGTTCAGGTGCTGGCGATTCTGTATTCTTTTTTTTGCAAGCCCCAATTTGCATAACCAAAATAAGCAAAATAATGATGTAAGCACCCAGTTTAAATTTTATTAAAGTCATATATTAAAAATATTTTAGAGGTAGGTAGATAAATACATATTATATATTATCTTTGAGCCTAATAAAATCAATGATTATATGAATTTATTTCAAGGACAAAACCTCTTAGAGTTTGCTGATCGCTTCCAATCCGATGATGACTGCATGGAATAT
>JANXMZ010000005.1 GCA_025354385.1 Bacteroidota bacterium | reverse complement strand
CCCAAAACGCCCCAGTTAGTTTTTCATTTAGTTTAGGAAGTTCGTGTAAAACGAGTGCAGGAATATTTAGGAAGGATGGGACATTAATACGAACCTTGTGGGGAGGGGTGAATATGTCATCAGGCACGCATACCAAAACCTGGGACAGAATGGACGACAATCACCGATTAGTAACAGATACAGGTTTAATAGTTAAAGTACTTTCAAACAATGTTAATTATAAATGGGAAGGTGTTGTAGGCAATACCTCCGATTCATTTCATGGTGCCAGTGTGGTGCGTGCTTATTATAGAATGTTAGGCATGGCCATTTATGGAAATTATGCCTATTATGGCACAGGATATAATGAAGGCGCAACGGCCTCGGCAAAATTCATGTTGACTAAACCACAGCAAAAAATCAGCATTATGTACCATGATTACGGCACTAATTTAGATATTAACTATGTGGCCACAGATGGCAAATTGGTATATTGGGCAGGCTTAGATCCTAATGGCGGACAATATGGTTCAAGTGCTCAAGTATCGATGGTGTGTGCCACGCAAATAAGCAATGATGCAGAGGCTATCTTCACCAATGGCAAACCCGTAAAAATGGGAACAGGCAGAACTTACCAAAGTGCCATTGATACCATATTAAACAGTGCTAAAGCCATACCAAGTGGCATGGCGGTTCAGCAAAAAGGCAAGTATCTTTTCATAGCACACGGTGGCTTAAATAAAATTAATGTATTAAACAAATCTACAGGCGCAGCTATCAGAAGTATTAGTATGACCAATCCAAGAGAATTGGCCATTGATGGCAATGATAATCTTTGGATCATATCAGGCACCAATACCGTAGAAAGATATGCTATTGATAGTACCAATGGCAATCTTTCAGGCTCAGCTAACCTTTCTCTTAGCGGCTTGTTAGCACCACTGGCAATAACAGTATCTCCTAATAATTATCAAGTGGTGGTATTAGATGGAGATGCCAGCCAACAGGTAAAATCCTTTAGCAATATTTCAGGTGTTCCACTATGGACTTATGGACAATATGGAGGCTACGAAAATGATCCAACCGTTACCAATGACAAATTCTATTTCAGCGATGATAAAGGCATGAGCAAGCAGTTTATCACTTTTCAACCCGATAGTAGTTTTTGGGTATCAGATGGAGGAAACGAAAGAGTCATGCATTATTCTTCTCAACGTGCTTATATTGATTATATCATGTTCATGCCAGCGTCTTATTCTGTACAAGCCGTTCGCAATGACCCCACCCGCGTATTTAATCAACTGCTAGAATTTAAGATTGATTATTCAAAACCATTGGCTCCCAATAATGGATCATGGACCTTGGTAAAAAATTGGAAACATTGCATGCCAGCAGCTTATTTGCAAGACATTGGCAATATGTTCGAGAATATCTTAAAGCACAGCAATGGAAAAACCTATGCGACCATGAACAATGCCAAGAATCCCTATGTGCATTATCCAGAAGTAGTAGAATTACCAGATAGCGGCAATATACGATTCACAGGTGTTTTATTCGATGCCTTTGCAAGAGATATAGTAGAAGAAAATGGTACCCGAAGAAATTATAAGGCAGCCAATGGCAGTTCAGGCGATTCAGGACAATGGTTTCAAAGAACCCTAACAGGATTCGATAAATTTGATAATCCAGTTTGGAGTAGTACTACAAAAATAGCGAGCATCAACGCCATGAAACCACTTGAACCTTCATACGATCCAGGCTTAGGAGGTACTTCCTTTCCAGCAAAAACAAGTTCAGATATTTTAGTGGTCTTTAACCACACAATAGCTGAGGGTTACCACTTAGGAGGTGTAAAATTAGGGGACAATAAATTTTTATGGAAAACAGCCATGTCTACGTTTAAAGAGACCACTTATGGGGCCGGGGATGATTATCAAGGTGATTTTCCTGAAGATGGCAGCTATGATATAGGCAATGGTGTAAAAGCCGCAGGAGGAGAAGTGTATGCCATAGAAAAAAGCATATTCTGGAATTACCACGGAGAATTCTGGAGAGGGTCACAAACCAATAAATGGAACCATGTGTATGACGACGGTTTATTAGTATCACAATTTGGTATTACCCTACCCGATGGTAAATTAATAGATTGGGAAGCAGCAGCTATCAGTGCGGGTAATGTTATTTCTTCTGCCTTTGTAAAAGTAGGCAATGATTATTATTTGTACCACTGTGATGAGAGTGTACACTCAGGATTACACCGTTGGAAAATTACAGGCTTAAATACCATATCAGAACAAACAGTTAGCATAAGCTATAGCACCACTTCGGGTGGTTTGGTAGGCGAATATTATGATGGTGTAAAGTTGAATAACGCAACAAGAAAATACAGCAATATTGATACAGTGGTTAACTTAAGCACAAGCAATGTGCCGCAACAAATCAGTAGCTCAACTAATTTTTCGGCCCGTTGGACAGGTTACGTAAAACCAAACTATACGCAGAGTTATACCTTCTATACCAAGGTTAGTAAAGGAGCCAAACTATGGGTAGATGATCAATTGATCGTTAACCAATGGAACAACAACACCTCTACAGAATTTAGCAGCAGTGCCATTAAATTGGAGGCAGGTGTAAAATACAGAATCAGAATGGAAGTTGGTGGAGGTATCGCACAGTTATCATGGTCGAGCAGCAGCCAAGGTAAACAGATAATACCATCATCAAAATTATATCCTACAGAAATACCAAATCCACAAAACGATGGCGTTGATTTAATGGAGGGCTTGCCATACCGCAGCATATTAGAAGATGGGATGTATGGATGGAGCAGAAACCCAGCAGCAGAAGACAACTCAGGCGAGCGTTGGAATGTGCAAACGAATTTTCGCAGTTCGGATATTAACAATCCCGATGTATGCATTAGATTTTATAGCACAAGCAAAACCAATTCAGTAACCCGCGATTTGGGTGCACCAATTGCCTGCTTATCGGGATGGCAGATTGGCGGTAATATGAGTTTTAGGGACAATGATCCAAATGTCTTGAATGGTAATTTCGGACAGAGCATTGATGTGTTAGACAATGCTGGTAAAATAATATGCAGAATTACCAACGAACGCAAATATGATGGTAAAACAAATCCAACCTCTATCATCTGCAATGGCAAATCAATTGTAACAGCTGCTTCTGATGCTATGGTGTTATTGTGCAACAAGCATTTGCCATTTAATGTGGCGGTGGATAGCACAGGCGTTATTTTTAATTATTCAAATTATAGTGCTATAAAAGTAAAAATGTACGATACCACCAGTAATTGGAAAAAACCAACGACGCTTCGCTTTTATTATAATACATCCAACTACTATCCTAATTATCAAAAATCCATTTCGGTAACTCAACTGAAGTTTACTTATTCGGCTCCTACTGTACCGGTAATCAAAATTGGTGGGGCTAGTATTTTTTGTCAAGGTGATTCTGTGAGTTTAACTTCTAGCATTGCCAATTCATATTTGTGGAATAATGGGTTAACTACTCAAAGTATCAAAGTTAAATCAAGTGGCAATTATATCGTAACATCCAAAGATGTAAATGGATGTCCATTGCCTTCTGCACCTGCATCAATTACCGTAAATAAAACACCTTTGGCAAACATTACTGCAAATAAGCCTACAACATTTTGTGATGGAGATAATGTTGTTTTAAGTGCATCTACTGGTAATAGTTTTTTATGGAGTAATGGCGCTACAACACCTAGTATTAATGTAACTAGCTCTGGAACATTTAATGTAATAATTACCGACAATATAGGATGTACTTCTTTGCCATCCAATAATACAATAACAACAGCCAATCCAATTCCTGCAATGCCAATTATCAATTCCAACAAAATGAATTCATTTTGTCAGGGAGATACCATCATATTGACAAGTTCGATTGCAGATTCTTATTTATGGAGCAATAATGCAACTACTCAATCCATAAAAATATTAACAAGTGGTTATTATTTTGTAAAAGCATTCAATACCTTTGGATGCGCTGCCATATCAACAACCTTACCAATTATTATGTCAAATGTTCCAAAAACAGTTATTTCAAACAATGGGCCAACTAATTTTTGTGAAGGAGAATCAGTTGTATTAACCGCCAATCCGGCTGTTTCTTACCTTTGGAATACGAATGAGACAACTCAAAGTATTACCGTGGATGCACCAGGTGATGTATATGTTATAACGACTGATAGTAATAAATGTTTATCTATTTCTCCTAAAACAACCATAACAGTTAATCCTATACCTTCAGTTCCAACCATTAAAGAAAGTAACTATCAATTAACTTCGAATTATCCTCAAGGTAATCAGTGGTTTTTAGATAATAAAATACTTCCAAATGAAACTTCGCAAACACTAATCCCTAAACAAAATGGCTTTTATAGCGTAACAGTAAGCAATACTAACAATTGCCAAGCAGTTTCAGATCCTTACCATTTCACGAATTCTACAAGGGTTGAGAATACATTACTTGCCTATGGACTAAATGTGGTTCCTAATCCTGGAACAGGTCTTTTCCAAATAATGTGTTCAACTAATGAAAAATTCTCGATAAAAATTTACAATGCAATCGGAGAAATTGTTTTTGAATCGCTGAACCCTGCAATTACAATAGATTTATCTATGTTCTCGAGAGGAATTTACCAATTTGAATTTCAGAATGATAAGGCGAAAATCAATACGAAAGTTGTATTGAATTAAAATATAAACGATCAATAAATTAGTACATCTAGTTACTTCTGTATTTTTTTAAAATCTTGATAATAAAAAAAGGAGAAAAACTAATGACCCAAATTAAGGCCGTTTTTAAACTAGGTGTACATTTAAATGATTTTTCAAGGTAATGCCTTGCTATTTTAGATTTTTCAAAAAACACGTTATCAATTCCAACGCGTCTTAGAAAATGACCATAACTATATTTTAAATATTCTTGATTTTCAGGGAAAAAATTTAAATCAATCATAGTCTTAAAAATAAAAATTAAATTTTCGTTTTTATCAGGTGCTTTTCGAAGAGTCTCCATCGCGTTATGAACTCTATATAGCGTTAATTTTTCTGAAATAAAATAAGCCGGTCTTCGGGTTGAGGCCAATAAACAAGATATCCAAAAATCGTAAGCACCGCTCACTTCTTTAACGAGCAAATCCAAATTGAGTGCATCTTTTCTAAATACAGCCGCCATTGCTAATGGAATACCATTTTTCTTTAGAACAAAATTTTCCAAATGATCGAGCTTACCTTCTGGCAATAAATCTCTTCCATAGGTTGCAGAATTTTTATCAGAATTTAACAGGTCTTTCACGCCATTCTCATCAAAAATCCAATGATTACTAAATGCTAATACCATGTTATCATCCAATTCTAACGGCAATATTAATTTTTCAAGAAAACTACTCTCCCATGCATCATCGTCATTAAGGATGGCAATGTATTTACCTTTCGATTCTTGTATTGCTAATTTAACATTGAGTGCAACACCAATATTGGTTTCATTAACCCTGTATCTTATTTTATCATTATTAAAATCGCTACAAATTAACTTTAACGATTCACTGTTAGAATCATCAGTCACTATGATTTCATAGTCCTTATAAGTTTGATCTAAAACGCTTTGTATAGCTTGTCTAATATATTTAGTTCTATTATAAACAGTAATAATTACAGATACTATAGGAATCATTTTTTAATTTAGTTTTTTGTGCAGTTCCTTTCAATATTAACCATTTATAAAGCGCTGCGGATACAAAAGTAACAAAAGACAGGTGTTTAACAACACTTTGGATTTAAAATGGAAATAAAAACAATAATGCAAAACATTATTCCAAACATTAATTATTTAAATTAAAATTAGATATCCTTAAGAATAGAAATTATTAAAAATATAAAATATTATCGGCTTTCAATCTTAATAAATAATTTGACTGATAACAAGGCAATGAATATAAATCCGATAAGCGGGAGATAACGTATTTTGTTCTGATGTAAATTTCTTGCCATTAATTCCGTCCAAAGATTATAGCCAATATAGGTATCATATCGATCAAAACTAATTAACTTATTTGTTGGCATACCCAAATCTAGTGAAGAATAATGCTCATTTTTATAGGTCCACTTATGATACATTAGGATACAAGCCATTCGATAGTCTGAGGGTGCGTTGGCTGCTTCTTCCTTTGTTAAAATCATTTCCTTTATATGGTGTATTTGTTGATCTTTAACCACAATACCTGGAATTTGAATAAAGATTCCAATCAATAAAAAACAGCCAAATATTTTCAACTTCAAATGAAATGTTGAATATTTTAACCATAACGATACTGGGATAAACCATAAAGCAATACAAGGCACCAATAACCTTGGACCCCAAGACCATCCTCCGTACCACGACCACCAGGCGCCAGTTAATATCAAATTAATTAAAATAATACTCGATATTAAAATGGATTGAGACAAGTATTTCTTTAAAAAAAAATACCATCCCCAAAAGCCTAATATTAAAACTGGGCAATAAAATAATATTCCTTTATCTGTAGAAAATAAAAGTGCAGGTATACTTTTGAATAACAAAAAAAATGAAAATTGACTAGATTCATTGCCATATCCAGTTTCTAAAGGATTGCCAAACCTGCGTAAATTTAGCATGGCCAATAGGATGATTGTTAATAAAACAGGACATATAAAATAAAACCAAATTTTAAATTGTTTAGATTTTACTATCTGTATCAAGGCATATATCATAATGGCCAATAAATAAACAATTGAAAATAATTTTACCAAAATCAATCCTGAAAATCCCACTCCCGCCATTAAAAACGACTTGTTTGTATTTTTGAATAATCCATAAATACAACTTAATAATAACATTGCTTGCAAGGCCTCACTAAAATCATAGATACAATAACGCCAAAATACAGAGCCTATCCCAAGTGCCATTATCAAAAGCAGTTTATGGCGTTTTTCAATTCCAAAAAGTCCTAATAATCGATAAAAAATAAACAATGTTAATAAGCCAATTGGTATATTAGACAATGAAATAAGAAACCCTGAAACTATTGTTTCATCTATACCAGAAATAAGTGCTAAAACATGTCCAATAAACAGAAACGGCAAATAATAAATGGCGAGGCCTATTCCGTACTTTGAATAAATCAAATCATTTTTCCCAACAATGGTATACATTTCTGCATGTGGAATGTTAAGACTTAACTTTCCTTCTTTTAGAATGGATTGAGCTGTTTGAATGGAATAATAGGTATCGGAAACTTCTATATAACCCTTTGCAGTAAAAAAATAAATAATGCCAACAACAATTAGGACATATGACAATGATATTTCTTTTAAAAAATTCATTTGAATTTTATTATTTTGATGCGTACAATTCTACAAAAGGTATTGAACATTAATTTTGACTAATATTGTTGCATGCAAAATAATTAAAATTGATCACCAATACAGATTAAGTGCAAATTATATTTTAACAAATCCCTCTGCTCTGTTTTAGATAATTTTTTAATTATGGTATGAAAGTTTATTTTTGAATACTTTATCAATTTACATGTAAATATATTAATGATTAATCAATCCTGTCCTAAACGATTTTGGTCAAGAACCTAAGATTCAGATTATCAATAAACTTTCACCAAAATAATTCTGTTTTCAGAAAAGAACCCCCTGTATCTGTATTGGAGGTGGTCCGTTGTTGTCTTCAAAAGGCTTATC
>JANXMZ010000004.1 GCA_025354385.1 Bacteroidota bacterium | reverse complement strand
GATAAGCCTTTTGAAGACAACAACGGACCACCTCCAATACAGATACAGGGGGTTCTTTTCTGAAAACAGAATTATTTTGGTGAAAGTTTATTGATAATCTGAATCTTAGGTTCTTGACCAAAATCGTTTAGGACAGGATTGTTTAAACACTATTATGAGGCCTTTTTTTATGACCCTTTTTTCAGTATAAAATAAATGAAAATTACCAAAAATAAAAATATTTATTTTTGGTAAAAATGCCACCATTTTTCTTTTTTCTCTGTCTAGTAATCAAATGGAGGATCATATTATGAAAGAAAAATTAATCATTTGCATTTTCGCATGTGCTAGTAACGCCTTTTCTCAAAACTTTAGCAACATGCCATCCGACAACTTCTTTAGTCCGCATGCTCTTCATCGATCGTCACTCAATCTTCTACCCACTACTCAATTTACTTTTTTTGCGAAAGGTAATTTGTTGTACGAGCTCTGTCATTCTAGTACCAACCCTGCCGAACTTTTAAAAACTAGTATGAACAATAGTAAAAGTAAAAACTATCTTTTCATACAAACCCAAAGTAATTTTTTGGATTATAAAAAACATACCGGTCGGTATGAAATTGGATGGAGTATAGGCATTAAATCTTCGCTTTATATGCGCTCAGCTTTTAACTTACCAAACATGGACCACGACCCCGAAGTACCGCAACCTATGCCCGACTATAAGAACACAGGGTTTAAAATTAAAATGAGTGGTTATGCAGCAGTAAGTTATGGTTTTTCGTTTTTAAAAAACATGCATAAAAATTATTTGAAAACTTATGGCTTCAAAATAGAACTACTCACAGGTATGAATGCCATACGAGGTCAACTTAAATCAAGTGGTGTGCAAATACCCGATTCGAACCATACCATTATTAGCATTGCACGCAGTGGTTTTATTACGCGATCGAAACAAAAAATACTGCCCGAAGAATTCTTACCGTTCTTTAAAAATCCAGGTCTATCTGTTAGCTATGGAATGAAATGGCAAGTGAATGCTCAGAATACATGGTCTATCAATCTCAATAATTTTGGATTCATATACTTCAGTCGCACTGTTAACAATTTACACAAAGGCGTTGACACCCTGAATATGAACCGCAATGAACAACCCTTTAACCACTATTATGAGCAATTGAAAACCAATGGACAAAGACAAAATGAAGCATTCTATTTTCTACCATTCGAACTTAATTCCTGTTTTAATCACCAATTCAACACACGTCATGCGGCAAGTTTTAGTATGACTATCAATCCAGTATTTAGAAATATTCAATCTGCTGTAATATGGCATAAATACATACGCCATTACGAAATAACACCCAGTTTAAATTCAATTAATTTTAGCAGAGTAATTGCAGGATTAGGTGTATCCAAAAAAGCAAAATTTGTTAGCTGGGGAATTAATTTCAACTATTTGGCCAACACCATTAGCACCATCAAAAACAGTATCAATGAAACCCTTGATATTGGTATACAAAACCATCTAAGCACTCAGATTTTCTTATACTATAATTTCATAAAAAAAACCAAGCGATTGACAAGCAAGCCACACAAATTAGCTCCTATAAAATTTGCTCAATAATTAGTTTACAAACTAAAACGCTCTACCACCCATTCTGGAATGATTAACGCTTTTCCTGTTTTTAAATTGATGAGGCTGTAATTGAAATAACCATCACAACTTACTTTTTTGGTTTGCTGGTTAACAATTTCAAAATTTACCATAACATTATTTTTTTGAAGCGATACAATGTGTGTATTGATTTCCATTTTATCGCCCATTTTTAAAGCGCGCTTAAAATGCATTTTGGTTTCTATAATTACGAATCCGAAACCATGATCCATGAATTCTTCGAAACTCATTTTATAACAGCGGTGCATTTGATCGTATCGCGCTGCCAAAACATAATCCATGTATTTGCTGCTATGCACATGCTGAAACAAATCAATATCATCCGGCCTTACTTCTATAACGGATGTGTAAATAGTTGTATTAAGTCGCATCGTTTACTTTATTATTTTCTATCTTAATAATTCTTGCAGGAAACTGTGTTAACAAGCGGTGCTCGTGAGTGGCCATTAAAACAGCAGTTCCTTCTTCTTTGGCAATATATTGTAATAGACGCGTTATATCATCGGAAATTTCGGGATCCAAATTACCAGTAGGTTCATCGGCCAATATGACTTCTGGCTTATTTAGCAAGGCCCGTGCAATAACTAGGCGCTGCTGTTCGCCACCACTTAATTGATGCGGCATTTTATAATCTTTGGTTTCTAGGCCAACAATGTGCAAAACCTCTCCTACTCTTTTTGCCATTTCCATTTTATTTTTCCAGCCGGTAGCTTTAAGTACAAAAAATAGATTTTCTTTCGCATTTCTATCCGTCAATAATTGAAAATCTTGAAAAATAATTCCGATGCGTCTCCTCAATTTAGGCACTGCTCTTCGGCTTAATTTCACTAAATCAAAACCAGCCACACTTCCATTGCCCAATTCAAGTTTTAATTCTCCATACAAGGTTTTCAGCAAAGAACTTTTACCACTGCCTGTTTTCCCTATCAGATAGGCAAACTCACCTTTATGAATAGCAAGATCCACCTGATGTAATACCAGATTTTTTTCCTGAAATATATCGGCTTGACGTAAATTAATAACAGATAATTCTGCAGTCATAATGCGCAAAACTAATACTACTGAGGCAATTGCCAATCTATTTGGGCAATTCCTTTTTCAACAAAATACGCATTGGTTTTAGAAAAATGAGCAGAACCAAAGAATCCATTGTGTGCAGAGAAGGGCGAAGGGTGCGCTGCTGTTAACACCAAATGCTTTTGTTTATTAATTAATACACTTTTATTTTGAGCGTACTTCCCCCATAAAATGAAAACCAAATTTTCTTTATGTTCATTCAAGATTCTAATAACCTCATCTGTAAAATTTTCCCATCCTTTTTGTTGATGACTTCCTGGAGAATGGGCCCTCACTGTAAGTGTAGCATTCAACATGAGCACACCTTGCTCTGCCCAATACTGCAGGTAACCATGACCTGGTGATTGAAAGCCTATGTCTGTTGCTAATTCTTTGTAAATATTTTTGAGAGAAGGGGGCAAGGGAATTCCCTTGTTAACACTAAAACACAAGCCATGCGCCTGCCCCTCGCCATGATAGGGATCTTGACCAAGAATAACAACTTTAACCTTATCAAAAGGGGTACTGTTGAATGCAGAAAAAATTTGGTCGCCTTTTGGAAAAATTGAATGTCCACTCTGGTTCTCGGCAAGCAAAAATGCCTTTAAGTCTTTGAAATAAGCCTTTTCAAACTCTGCTTTTAATGCACTAATCCAAGATTGATGTAATTTAATTACTGAGGTTGACAAATGATTTTAAAAATGAAATGAAATGGGTTTGAGAAATTGGATTTCTTTTCAAAATTAACGCTTTTCTGCTTTATGAACTGCTCTATGAGGCGCGCTATTCATTTCACCTATGGGATGCTTGTCCGAGACATTTCCCGCTCGCCTTTTCGCTATCTGCCCCCCGCTTTGTTTCATACCAAGCTTCATGATTTTAACTATATCGGTCTCACTTAATCCAAATTGAGCTTCTATCGCTTCAAAAGGGGTGAGGTCTTCCCATGCCATTTCTAATACACGGTCTATCTCTTGTTCACTTAAGTCCTTTATTTTAAGTGTAAGCATATTCAAGTTTAACACTTTTTTTGATACTTGTTGCTTATTTTTGAAAAATCTTTTATGCACACTTCGGAAATACTTGAAAAAATAAACAGACTTAGGAAAGAATTGTCCATTCATAACTATCAGTATTATGTAATGGCAGCGCCTAGTATCAGCGATTTTGAATTCGACAAAATGCTGGAGGAGTTAATTCAATTGGAGAAAGCACATCCGGAATTTTATAGTCCCGATTCCCCCACTCAAAAAGTAGGTGGCGCCATTAATAAAAACTTCGAAAATTTCACCCATCAGTATCCTATGTTGAGCTTGGGCAATACTTATAGTGAAGATGAATTGCGCGACTTCGACCAACGCATTATCAAACAATTAGGGCATAGCGATTATGAATATGTTTGCGAATTAAAATTCGATGGCCTATCTATCAGTTTGCATTACGAAAACGGCCTCCTAATAAGAGCTGTTACCCGAGGCGATGGCAGCAAAGGCGATGTGGTAACGGACAATGTAAAAACCATTAAGGCTTTGCATACCTGCTTACAAGGCAACTACCCAGCGAGCTTCGAAGTGAGGGGCGAAATATTTATGCACCGACAAGCTTTCGATCGCTTAAATAAACAACGCGAAGAAGAAGGCGAACCTTTATATGCCAATCCGCGCAACGTAGCCTCAGGCACTCTTAAATTGCAAGACAGTGCCGATGTAGCGAAAAGACCATTGGATATTTATTTGTATCAACTCATAGAAAAAACGGAAACGATAAAAACGCATGCCGATAGTTTAACCGCCATGAAAGCATGGGGTTTAAAAACCAGCGAGCATACCAAGACTTGTTCGAACATCGAAGCAGTTTTTAATTTTATTAATTACTGGGACAGGGAACGCAAAAATCTTAGTTACGATATCGATGGCGTGGTGCTAAAAATTAACGACTACCATCAACGCGAAGAATTGGGATTCACCGCCAAATCACCCCGCTGGGCCATTGCGTTTAAATTCAAGACAGAAGCAGCCTGTACACAATTATTGAGCATCGATTACCAGGTGGGCCGAACGGGTTCCATAACCCCTGTTGCCAACCTGCAACCCGTTTTGTTGTTAGGCACTACAGTAAAAAGAGCATCCCTTCACAATGCCAATGAAATTGAACGTCTAGACATTCGAGTGGGTGATTATGTTTTTGTCGAAAAAGGCGGTGAAATTATTCCTAAAATAACGGGAATAAATCTTGACAAAAGAAATCAAGACACACCTCCCCTGCAATATATTACCCATTGCCCGGTGTGCCAAACCGAGCTGGTGCGCAACGAAGGCGAAGCCAATCATTACTGCCCCAATGAGGTAAGTTGTGCCCCTCAGGTAGTGGGCCGAATTCAGCATTTTATTCACAGAAAAGCGATGGACATTAATGGTTTGGGAGACGAGACCATACAGCTGTTATATGAAAATAATTTGGTACACAATATTGCAGATCTATTCGATTTAAAATATGAAGATGTGGTAAAGCTAGACCGCATGGCAGATAAGTCGGCACAAAACTTAATAGTTGGTATCAAAGAGGCTGTTAAAATCCCTTACCAAAGAGTATTGTTTGGACTAGGCATAAGGTATGTTGGAGAAACAGTCGCCAAAAAACTAGCTGCGCATTTTAAAACCATTGAACAGTTGCAGGAGGCTAATTTTGAAGCATTGGTAGCAGTAGATGAAATTGGTGAACGCATTGCAGCATCTATTATAGATTACCTTCAGAATCCTTATCATACAGAACAAATTGCCCGTTTAAAAGCAGCGGGCCTTCAATTTGAGAATATGGAAAAAGAGAAAGTCATGGAATCGGCTCTCCTTGCAGGCAAGGCTGTTGTGATATCAGGTGTTTTTAGTCAGTATAGCCGCGATGAGATTAAGCACATGGTAGAGATTAATGGCGGCAAAAATGCCAGCGGTATTACAGGGAAAACCGATTATGTAGTAGCTGGCGAAAACATGGGACCCGCCAAACTCGAAAAAGCTGTTCAACTTAATGTTCCCATTCTAAGCGAAAAAGAATTCCTTGAACTCATAGGAAAACCAACGACCCAATCACTTTTTTAAATAGCTGAAATACGGATATTTATAAGTTTTTTACCCTATCAACTTATCAGCTTTAAGGCACTTTTACCCCTACTTTGTGATATAATATTGCAATAGTTACCCTAACTTTATGACATATATTTAATATTTTTACCCTTACTTTGTGACAAGATATTGCAATAATTACCCTAACTTTATGACATATATTTAATATTTTTACCATAACTTTATGACATATTTCTATAAAAATTACCCTAACTTTATAACACAAATTCAATATTTTTACCCTAACTTTGTGACATAAATAAAAATTATTACCCTAACTTTCATTACAATTTAATCATTTTTAGCACCAATACCGATTAACAAAAAAACAAAACGGACAATGATTGAAAGACAAATAATAGCGCAATTAATGCAGTGGAAAGCGAAAAAGAATCGCAAACCTTTGGTATTAAGAGGGGCCCGACAAGTTGGAAAAACAACAGTTGTTGCGCAATTTGGCAAATCCTATCAACAATACATTCATCTCAACTTAGAACTAATGGAGGACCAGCAACACTTCCTCAAACACACTCAAATTGAAGATACCATTGCCTCTATTTTTTATACTAAAAATAAACAACTTTCAAAGCGAAAACACACCCTTTTATTTATCGATGAAATTCAGGAAATACCTGCGGCCTTAGGCTTACTGCGCTATTTCTATGAGCAAGTGCCCGATTTACATGTGATAGCGGCAGGTTCGCTCTTAGAGACCGTCTTCAATCGCACCATCCATTATCCTGTTGGCCGTGTTGAGTATTTAGTTTTGCGCCCTATTTCATTCCCCGAGTATTTACAAGCCATAGGCGAACAGAGCGCGCTCGAACAGTTAACGCATATACCCATTGCTCCTTTTGCTCATACTAAATTATTAAAATTATTTCAGCAATACGCACTCATAGGGGGCATGCCCGAGATTGTTAGTCATTATGCCGAGCACCGCGACTTAGTAGCTTTAAAGCCACTATACGAATCGCTGCTCCTTTCTTATATGGACGATGTTGAAAAATATGCTGATAACAACACGCAAATTCAAACCCTTCGCTTGGCAATACGCGCTGCCTTTTCCGAGGCGGGTAAACGCATACGATTTCATGGCTTCGGACCCTCGAACTACGGCTCGCGCGAGATGGGTGAAGCTTTAAGAGCTCTCGAAAAAACTTTGCTCATCCATTTAATTTATCCAACAACAGGTGTTAAATTACCCTTGTTACCCGACCACAAAAAAGCACCCCGCTTACAGGTATTAGACACTGGCATAATCAATTATTTTGCGGGTTTGCAAGGCGATATTCTTTCCAGTCCCACTTTAGATTCCATACATGAAGGATTAATCATTGAACATGTTGTTGGACAAGAATTATTAGCCGCTGAAAGCAGTCTTATAGAAAGCCTCAACTTTTGGGTAAGAGAGAAAAAAACATCGATGGCCGAGGTCGACTATCTTTATAAATACAATGGATTACTCATTCCAATAGAAGTAAAAAAAGGCGCTACAGGCAAATTAAAATCACTGCATTTATACATGGAACAAGCACCACACAACATGGCGATTCGCTTACATTCAGGGGAATTTGATATTAGTATAATAGAAATAGCCAATGAAAAAACATATCACCTATTGAGTTTACCCTATTACCTAGCTTCACAAATTCATTCCTATTTACCTTGGTTCGAAAAGAAAATTAAGTCGACCATAAAAAAGAAAAAATGACCTTAACGATATGCTTTAGACATATCAATATTTTCAACTAATTTTGCAAACCATTCACCATACTACTTGAATATAAAAAGTCTCATTAAAAAAAGTAAAATGGCCAGTAACAAACGCATGGCCAAGAACTTCAATAGCATTGAATCGGTGCTTATTGTGTGGGATGCTACCCAAGTAAAATCGGACATAGAGGAACTTAAAACTTTCGGACACGAGTTGAGACAAAGCGGAAAAGAAATTACTTTTTTAACGTATCATCCGATTAAAAAAATAACTGCAGATATGCAACCCAACGCGCTTTATCAATTGTGTGCAAAATCGGATTTTTCATTTTTTGAAGTACCAAAAAGTGCTTCGTTAAAATCGCTTTTGAACAAACCATTTGATTTGTTTATCAATGGTTGTTTAGCAGACAACAAAACCATGAAAACTTTGGCAGCCTATACACAAGCTCAATTTAGAATAGGACCCTATATAGACTCGACTGATACAAATTTTTACGAACTAATGATTATTCCCAATGGGGCTGATCCTTGTGAAAATTACTTAATAGAAATAGGCAAATACTTAAAAAAAATTCATTAATAAATAATGGCACATATAGCATCACAAACATTCAAAGGTACAGGCGTTGCATTGGTTACCCCATTCAACAAAGATTATAGCATTGACTTTGATGGTTTAAAAAAACTGGTTAATTTTCAAATCGACAATGGTATAAATTACCTTGTTATATTGGGCACTACTGGCGAAGTTCCAACTGTTACCAAAGCAGAAAAGGATGCCATTATTGCATGCATCAAAGAAACAAACAACAACCGTTTACCATTGGTATTAGGCATAGGTGGCAATGATACCATGGGCTTAGTTGACACTCTAAAAAAACAAGACTTTGAAGGATTGAGTGCTGTATTGAGCGTAAGTCCTTATTACAACAAACCCAATCAAAATGGTATAGTTGCGCATTATCAAATGTTGGCCGATGTATCTCCACTCCCTATTATTTTATACAATGTACCTGGTCGCACAGGTAGTAATATTAGTACCGAAACAACTTTAAAATTGGCCGAGCATCCCAATATTTTAGGTACGAAAGAAGCCAGTGGCAATTTTTTACAATGCATGGAAATTATTAAACACCGACCTTCTGATTTCGCTGTAATTAGTGGCGATGATGCTTTTACACTTCCACTAATCGCTATTGGTATGGATGGCGTTATCAGTGTGATGGGACAAGCTTATCCTAAGAAATTTACCAGCATGGTGAACTTTGCATTGAAAGGTGAAATAGAAGCTGCGAGAAAATTACACTACGAATTATTAGACGCTATGAATTTAATTTTTGCCGATGGCAGTCCGGGAGGTATTAAAGTATTATTAGAGGCTCAAAACATTTGTCAAAACATTGTGCGAATGCCTCTGCACAATGTAAGTGAGGAAATAAAACAACAATTGTTGAAGACCTTGAGGAATGCTTAGATAGTAATAATTAAACACTCTTATTTTAATTTACAATCTTCATTTTTAGAACAAACTAATTGAGGATAGTTAAAGTACCTCTTTGTAAATAAGTATCCGATTTATTTTTTAACTTGTAATGCAATGAATATGCATATACGCCTTGAGGCACCATTTTATTCATAACAGTGCCGTCCCATAAGAATCCAACATCATTACTTTCGAAAATTATTTGCCCCCAGCTATCAAGTATCTGAATTCCTAATGTTTCAATACTTTCAATATTAGTTGCGCTGATGCAAAACATATCATTCAATAAATCCTTGTTAGGTGTAAATGCATTGGGTAAATAAATAAATGGTTTTATTCTAATCTTCACATTGGTATCATTTTTACACCAATTATTTTCAATTGGTACTGTTGCTAAAACAGAATATACAATACTAGAATCTGGCAGGGAGATTATATCTGAACAGGAATCACAATTCAAATAAAAATTAGGCGACCAATGCCATTTTGTATTCTTATAATTTGAATTTAATTGAAACCGAACTTCAGATCCAACATCAATTGTAAAGTCACTTTGGTAAACACTAATTCTAATTTCATCTGGTTGTTTAATCACAATCACACCATCGGCCAAACAACCATTAGCATCTTTAATTAAGTAACTAAATTCTCCATTTTTGAGATTTAAAAATTCACCAGTACTATTTTTTCCAACACCAATAATTTCATAAAGAAAAGGCGTCGCTCCATTTAGTGATTGTAGTTTAATAGATCCATCGTTATAACCATAACAAGTAACATCAAGATGTGAACTAGAATGCAATAATTTTTCATGAGCAACTATTTTAGTGGCAATTAAACTATCGCAACCAAATCGTGTTTTAAACTTATGAAAGTAGTCTCCAGTTGTGTTAACTATTTTTCCATCTGGCAATGTATAAGTTTCACCAGCGCACAAAGAAATTGAATACTTTAGATTATAGTTTGGATGTACAATTAATCTTGTTGCTACAATGCTATCGCAACCTCCCATTCTTTTGAAAGTATCATAATAGGTTACTGTTGCAAATGCTTTCTTTCCATTTGGAAAAATAAAACTATCACCATCGCATATGTGAATTATTGGTTTGTAGTAGGTAACTGGTTCATATTTTCTAAATGAAATATCATCTATTCCACAATCGTTGCCACTGCCACCACTGCTTTGATTGGTAATCGTAATTGTTGCACTTGTGTTATTTCCAGAATACCATAAAAAGCAAAACTTTTTCCAATAGCAAAGGGTTTCGGATGCTTTCAATGGAAAACCCATTAATTTTCCATTAATAGAAAACTGTAAAGTTCCTGGACCTTCATCCCCTAAATTGTTAACCCAACAAGAAAACATATAATAAGAATTGTGACTAATTTGAGTTAATTTTTGTGTCCAAATATTAACGCTTGAGCTTCCAGACAAATCGACCCAAAGAAAACTATCCGATCCAGTTGAATGATCCTTGCAATGTGACCAAAAAACAGGATGAACAGAGTGAGCATCATCCGTTATTCCATATCTTCCTAATCCCGGAGTTGGTGCGTATTCGTATGAAGTATTGAATCCAATATTACCCTTTGAAAAATCACCGTTAACAACCAATTCTGTTCCTAGAGTTGAACCAGGACAACATTGTGCATTCATATTTATGCAGTAAACAAAAATTAATAAAACAAATATTGTCCTTATTGCATTTTGCATTTAATTGTTGGAGTTTAAATTGGGAAAAAGCTAAATTAGATAAAACAACGTTAAATACCTATTATATAACTAAGCGAAACAAATATAGGAATTAATAAAACAAAATAGCACTTTTAGAAACAAGATGACATAATTCTTGCCATCACAGCAAATCGAACTAATCGACTTATCTACAAATTCCCTCTCAAATCCTGCTCTCTTTCAATCGCTTCGAACAAGGCTTTGAAATTACCTGCACCAAAAGATTTAGCACCTTTTCTTTGAATAATTTCTATGAACAAGGTGGGGCGATCCTCTAATGGTTTGGTGAACAATTGCAACAAGTAACCTTCGTCATCGCGGTCAACCAATATACCTAATTCTCTTAATGGTGCGATATCTTCCTCTATCTCACCAACACGCTCGAATAAATCATCGTAATAAGTGCTTGGCACTCTTAAAAATTCAACACCACGGGCCATTAATTGTTTTACGGTCGATACAATGTCGGCTGTAGCAATGGCAATATGCTGCACACCCTCACCTTCATAGAACTCTAAGTATTCTTCAATTTGTGATTTCTTTTTACCTTCGGCTGGCTCATTGATAGGAAATTTTACATAACCATTGCCATTGCTCATTACCTTACTCATTAAGGCTGAGTATTCGGTAGAAATCATTTTATCATCGAAACTCAATATATTTCTGAAACCCATTACATCTTCATACCATTTCACGGTTTCATTCATTCTGCCCCAACCCACATTACCAACACAATGGTCGACATACAACAAACCTACAGGCTCAGGATTATAAGTACTCTCCAATTTCTTAAAACCTGGCATAAATGCTCCAGTATAATTTTTACGCTCAACAAATAAGTGAACAGTTTCGCCATAAGTATATATTCCACTCATTCTTACTTCACCATCGGCATCGGTTAAAGTATGTGGCTCCATATAACTTTTAGCGCCTCTTTGCATGGTTTGTGCATACGCTTCGTAAGCATCATCTACCATCAAGGCCATTACCTTTACACCATCCCCATGTTTTTTAATATGTTCGGAAATCGGGTGATCGGATTTTAATGGCGTAGTTAATACCAAACGGATTTTATTTTGAATCAACACATAACTTGCTTTGTCGCGCACACCCGTCTCCGGACCGGCATAAGCCAGACTTTGAAAGCCAAAAGCTGTTTTATAAAAATGGGCTGCCTGCTTGGCATTCCCTACATATATTTCAATATAATCTGTGCCATTCAATGGCAAAAAATCTGTCATTGTAGTGGGTTTTAATTCGTTAATAAGCGTATCCATAAGGGTTTGTTGAATGGTTAAATAAAGGAACAAATATATAAAATTAAAACATAAAAAACCTCTGTATTTTTTGCAAACCAACTTTACAAAAAACTTTAAAAAAAATATCATTTTTATAGATATTTTTGCTTGATTAAAATCACATAATGGTCATAAATTATCAAGTGTATAATATTTATGATTTTAATGCGTTAACCCCAACAATTGATTCTATATGTTAAAGAAATTTGGATACCTAATATTACTCATTGCCAATATTGCATTTTCGCAAAAAAATGAGCCTGTGCCGCTTGGCAATTGGCGCATACATTTGAATTACCAAAATGTCAATCAGATGGCAGAAGTTGGCGATAAAATTTATTGTGCCACATCCAACGGTTTATTTTCATATAGCAGAAATGGCGGCAATACCGAAAGACTCTCCCCTATTAATGGATTTAATGGTTACGATGTAAACACACTGCATTATGTGGAAAATAAAGACCTGTTGCTTATTGCATATAATGGCGGCACGCTAGAAATATTGCAAGGGAATATCATTACTCAAAATGAGGACATCAAAAGAAAAACTATTATTGGCGACAAGCGCATTAACCATATTAACAGTGTGGGTGACTATGCCTATTTCAGCACCTCTTTCGGTTTATTGGAATACAATCTTCTAAAAAATGAGTTTAAAAATTCATACTTAAATATTGGTCCAGGTGGCACCCAAATTGAAGTATTCAGTTCGGCCATTTTACACGACTCCATTTTCGTTTGCACCAAGCTTGGTATTTTAAAAGGCTCCCTTTCGCCAAGTGTTAATTTATCCGACTTTAATAATTGGACCTTCTCCAAAACGGCCACCATTAATAGCAGTTATATAGCCTCTTTCAACGGCCATTTATACACCGCTATCGACAGTCAATTACTGGTATATCAACAAGGCAGTTGGAGTTCTTATGAACCAGGCAACAAACTCATTATCTCCAATATCAATGTATTCCACAATCAACTCATTATTGGGGTTTATAGCAAACATATTATTAATGAGGATGCACAAGGCAATAAAACCTACTCGAATGTCAATATTCTCAATTATTGCATAATCGATAAAAACAATGAATATTGGTATGCAAGTCCATTTAATGGATTGGTATCTAAATCCGGTTCTTCTGAAATTAATTTTTACCCCAATGGCCCGCATTCCACAGATAATTTTAGTTTCATTAATGCCGATAACAAAATTTATTGCACAGCTGGTAGTTTTTCAAGCACCACCTATGCGCCTTCCTTTAATGTCAATCGCTATTATTCCTTTGATAATTTTAATTGGGTGGATGACCAATCGAGCAATCTTACACAAAACTTTTTCGATTATACTTACATGGCTTACAACAAAAATAACAGCCAATTATACATGGCCACCCATACAAGGGGCATTGCTGTTTTACAAAATGGAGTTCCCATTAAAGTGTATGACACATTGAATTCTCCCTTAAAAAATCGCAACAATCAATTTTGTATTATTTCTGGACTAGCATTCGATAAAGGGAATAATTTATGGGTGAGTAATTTTGATACAGATAGCAGTTTATTGCAACTTTCCAACAAAGGTGTTTGGAGCAAATACCGCATACCTGTGAAACAAGCAGGTCCAATTGCGATTGATGATAGAAATAATAAATGGGTGATTACTCCACGCACAGGGAGTAGCACCGGAGTAGTTTTTTTTAGCGATAGAGGTACCGTTACAAAAACGGATGATATTGCCATAGCCTTGAATAACAACAAAGGTAATGGCGCTTTACCCTCTAGTACCATTACAGCTTTGGCCTTTACTAAAGATGGTGAATTATTGGTTGGTAGCGATCAGGGTTATGGCAGAATACGTTCACCGAATAGCATTTTAACAGGTGGTAATTACGATTTTGAGAGAATCATTGTTTCTGTAGAAGCAGGCACTAATTTAGGTGGTTATTTATTAGGCAGCGAATATATCAATTGCATTACATTAGATGGAGCTGACCGCAGATGGGTGGGCACAAATAACGGAGCATGGCTGATTGACAAGGATGGAGAAACCATACTGCAACATTTTACAATTGATAATTCACCTTTGCTTTCCAACAACGTAAATTGCATTGGCATTTATAATAATACTGGCGAGGTATTTATGGGAACAGACAAGGGTGTAGTGTCTTATAGAAGCGATGCTTTGCCAGAAAGCAAAGATTTAAAATCCATTGTTATATACCCTAACCCAGTACGACCGGATTTTGATGGTGATATTGCCATTACAGGTTTAGAAAACAATACGCTTGTTAAAATAACCGACATTAATGGTCAGTTGGTATATCAAACCAATAGCAACGGAGGCATGGCCACTTGGAATTGCCGAACATTTGATGGCACTCGGCCTGCTACAGGTGTATACCTAGCCTTTTGTATTAATTCGGATGGTTCGCAAACGGGACTCGGTAAAATTTTGTTTATTAAATAAAAATTGTGCTTACCAAAACCAATGGCATCGTTATAAAAACAATTAAGTATGGCGACTCTTCTGCTATCACTAAAATATTTACCGAGGAATTTGGATTATTGGGCTATCATGTACCTGCCGTTTTCAAGAACAAAGGGGTTATTAAACCTTCGCATTTACAAGTTTTGAATTGCCTTGAATTTTCATTTAATTTTAGCAACGCTAAAAATCTTTACACCATCAAAGATTTAACCTGTCACTATCATTTTAATAGCAGTCAATTCAGTCAGCAAGCCTATTACAATGTAATTGCAGAATTGGTGGCACAAACCATCAAAGAAAACGAACAAAACCAATCGCTGTTTCATTATTTATTTCATCAATTATTACCTTCCCTAAATGAACATACAAGCTTTTGGCAATTGCCAACTGCCATGATACAAATACTCTATCATTGCGGTTGTGCTCCCAATACAGAAGCCTACGAAGAAAATTTTTTGCTCGACTTGCAGAACGGTATATTTTTTTCGGGCACAAAACTAAGTTTGCATGCAGCCAAAGCTGATGTCAGTTTTATAATTTATTCCATACTCAACCATGGATCGGAGAACTTAGCACAAGATGCTGTGCTGAGACATCAAACCATAGAGGCTTTAATCCTTTATTTTAAGTTACACATTAACGAACATTTTGATTTGCGCAGCAGAGAAGTATTGTGGCAAGTGATGAAGGGGTAGGAAAAATTTTTGGTCACATTGAGTTGATCGAAATGTGATAATTTTAAAATTGATGAGGGTAAATTATCCGGCTTTATTTCCATCGCGAGTTAATGACCAACACAGACTTTAACATCTATTTACATTACTAAAAACTGGATAAGATATTACTTAAATAACGTGAGTTCGGGTTAAGCAAACTAACAAATTGATTTAAATAAACAATATTCATATTCTTTCTTCTACTTTTTGTATTGGCAAAAAGTAGACAAAAAGCCAACCACGCATAGAAAATTTCAATTGGTCTTCTCGCGCAGGCTCACCCTTCATCGCTGACCAAAAGAAATTTTTACGCATGCGTGGACCCAGCCCGCAGATTCATTTTCAAAATATCTTGTTTACTTACTAGTTAATTTTGCTGTTATAACACCATATGACTGTCGTTTGGTTATGGTTAGAGATTATTTAAACTTAGACTAGGGCATGGTAAGTAGCCAATCCGCAATAATCAGATAATAATCGCTTATCCCGAACTCACATTA
>JANXMZ010000021.1 GCA_025354385.1 Bacteroidota bacterium | reverse complement strand
TCTTTTTCTAAGGAAAAAGATTTTTTAAGATTTGTTTTTTTTACCTCTACGGGTGATTTCTGTTCGTTCCTCACAGAACTTCCCTTGAGGTACCAAAAAAAACTACATCTCAAAAAACCGGCCGGTTCATGCGACGTCCCTAAAACATAGAACTTTGTTATAATGTCAAATATTTTACTCTTAAAATAAATAATATTTAACCATTGTTGAAGAATTAGTTGCATTCTTCAAATAAATTTGCCAAAGGAACAATGTAATTTACGAAATACTTGCATATTAAATGATCATTTTTACCAGTATAAAAAATACAATGATTTGAAAATATGTTTATTGCAAAGTTAGTAAGGATTGACTATTTAGTTTTGCTGCTATAACATATAATTACGTTAGATTGCTCATAGTAAAATAATATTTAAACTGAAATTAGGGCATGGTATGGCGACAATCCGCCTTAATTCGATAAGAATTTCTTATCCCGAACTCATGTTAATCTTAAAAGAAACGATGTCTCAGCGTAAAAATAATTTATGCCATTGTTGGTTTTTATAATCTTCTATTTTTAAAAAAGCTTTGCATCATATTTCGACATTCATTTTCGAGCACACCTGTTTGCAACTCTGTTTTAAGGTTAAAATCGCTGTCAAGAAAATTGGAAAACCCAGTTTTGGGTTCTTTGGCGCCTATTACTACTTTATGAAATCGGGCGTGTTTAATGGCTCCAGCGCACATAACACAGGGCTCTATGGTAATGTAAATGGTACACTCATCCAGATATTTGCTGCCCAATTCAGTAGCTGCGGCAGTAATGGCTATCATTTCTGCATGCGCAGTTACATCTGTTAATTTCTCCGTTTGGTTATAGCCTTTACCTATAATCTTATTGTTACAAACTACTACAGCACCTATGGGTACCTCTTCTTCATCGAAGGCACGTTGCGCCTGTTCAAGCGCTTTTCGCATATAAAATTCATCTACCTTGAATAACTCATCTTCCATATTACAAGATTAATGCAATGAAAAATGTAAAGCAAATAGTATTATTTTTGCTTTCGCTTTGAAAAAACTAGTAATAATAGCCACTTGCTTTGTGTTAATGGCGGGTTGTAAAATATTAGCATACAAGAAATATGCTGAATCATTAAGTGTTAATTTTGGAAGTGGTGGTGGCTTTACCGGTGCTGTAGATGAATATATTTTATATGGAAATGGCGCATTAAAATCTATTAAGCCATTTGCTAAAGACACAGTGTTGTTAAGGAAACTGTCGACCAAAGATACGAAGGCTATTTTTAAAATGCTTGAATCAAAAGCTGTGTCGAGTATAAAATTAGATTCACCGGGAAACATGACCAATTTTATTATATTCAGCAAAGCAGGTAAACCCCTTCAAAAATACCAATGGGCCCAAGGTGCTGTTGTACCTAAAGAAATTTCTGGTCTTTTTACTTTACTCAATAAACATACTCAACTATGAAATTAAAACAATATGCCTTTTGTCTTTTATTAATACCGTTTTTATTATCGGCACAAACACCAAACAAATTAGATTCGAGAACAAAGCGAACTAATTTAAGCAATCCGTTTATTAATGCTATTCCTATTATAAGTGGTAAAAAATTTGCTAATAATTCTTCTATTGAAAGAAATCTTCCAATAGTAAATTCAATAATCGTAGAGGTTAATTTGAGACAATCAGAAATGACCCGCATTGCAATTGCAAATACTGCGCATGCAATGGAGAAAGCGTATAGTTATCTTTTAACAAATAAGCAATTGATTCATCCTTCATTCAATGCTAATCAATTATCTGTTTATAGTTCGGAAGTCGATAAATTAGGACAATCGCATGTAAAAATGCAGCAGTATTATTGTGGTATAGAGGTATCGGGATATGAAGTGTTTGTTCATTTTTTAGGTGCCGAAACTTATAGCCATGGGTTATGGGCTAATATTCCCGCTGGTTTTAGTACTGTTCCTATAATATCGAAAGATGCAGCAGTAAATAAAGCAATGACGGCTATTCAACCCGATTTTGGATTTATTGTTTTAAATAATCAACAAAAGGCCCTACTAAAATATACTGCACCAGAAATTAAAACTACTATCATTACAGAAAATAATAAGGCTATATTATGTTATGAAATTATGATCCGTCCAAATGCTATTGAAAGATGGGTAGCCATAGTAGATGCCAAGACTGGTGACGTTATAAAACAATATAATAATACTTGCCATGTGGATGGTCCTAAATCTGGCACTGGCAATGATTTGAACGCTGTACAATGCACAGTTAATTCGTATCAAATAAGTAGTAATTATTATTTAATTGATGCTACTAAATCGATGTACAATTCTTCGCAATCAACTTTACCCGACGATCCAAGTGGCGCTATTTGGACATTAGATGCCAATAACACTCCAGCATCTAGTTTTAATAATATTACCTCTACTTCTGCCAATTTTTCGAATGCCAAAGCAGTTTCCGCCCATTATAATTCAGGTTTCGCTTACGAATACTATAAAACAACATTTAGTAGAAATAGTATCAATGGATCAGGAGGTAATATAATCTCTGTAATTAATGTATCGGATCCATCTGGTAATGGTTTGGACAATGCTTATTGGAATGGTCAGTTTATGGCTTATGGAAATGGTAAAACTTTATTTAAACCACTTGCAGGTGGCCTTGATGTAGCTGGTCACGAAATGACACATGGTGTGGTTCAAAACACGGCTAATTTAGAATACAATGGACAGAGTGGTGCCATTAACGAAAGTATGGCTGATATTTTTGGGTGTATGATGGACAGAGCAGATTGGAAAATGGGTGAAGATATTGTAAAACCAGGATTTTATGCTGGTGGTGCATTGCGCAGTTTGCAGGATCCTCACAATGGCGGAAGCAGTCTCTCGGACAATGGTTATCAACCCAAAAAAATGAGTGAATATTATAGTGGTAGTCAAGATAATGGGGGTGTGCATATTAATAGCGGTATACCCAATTATGCATTTTATTTATTTGCTACTGCAACTACAAAAGAAAAGGCAGAACAAGTTTATTATAGAGCATTAACTATTTATCTCACCAAATCATCTCAATTTAAGGATTTGAGATTAGCGGTTGTGCAAGCTTGTAAAGATTTATACAGCGCAACTGAGGCTGCAGCTGCTGCAGCTGCTTTTGATGAAGTTGAAATTTATGGTCCTCCAGTTAGTGGAGGAGGAGGTAATATTGGCAATAATGTAGCCGACTTACCAGTTAATCCAGGTTCCGATTTTTTATTGTATTCCGATGAAGATCCAAATAGCCCTTATACAATAACCAAAGCTAATTTGTCTACTGGTACAGTTTCAGGACAAATCTCTCATTATACCAACAGAAAACCAAGTGTTGTAGATGATGGCAGTTATTGTATTTATGTAGGCAATGATAATAAAATATATTCCTTGTTACTAGATGGCAGCAAAAAAGAAACAGTGTTGCAAAATCAAGCAATATGGTCGAATGTGGCCATTAGTAAAGATGGTAAACGATTAGCAGCAATTACAACCAATACAGACACTTCAATTTATATTTATGATTTTGGTAAAGCCAGTTGGCAAGCCTTTAAATTGTATAATCCTACATTTAGTGGCGTTAATAGTGGTGGTGTATTATATGCCGATGCACTTGAATGGGATCACACAGGTACCAAGGTTATGTATGATGCCAAAAGTTTAATAAACAATCAAAATGGAAGTGATTATTCTTATTGGGATGTTGGAATTTTAGATGTTTGGGATCTTGAGAGCAATACTTGGTCGGATGGTTCAATAGAAAAATTATTCAGTTCATTGCCCGATGGAATAAGTATTGGAAATCCAGTATTCAGTCAACGTTCACCGTATATTGTTGCATTCGATTATGTGGATGGAAACAACAATCAAGTATTGGTAACAGGTTATAATTTAAATACGAATAAAATTGGGACAGTGTTTACGGGCACTGAATTAGGTTTTCCTTGCTATTCAAGAGCGGATAATATTTTAATATTTAATGCTCTTAATACTAACAGTGAATTGGTGGTTGCGCAAAAAGCATTGAGTACGGATAAAATAACTGGAAGTGGCACAGCATCGGTGCTGGTAAGCTTGGCTAAATGGGGTGTATGGTATGCCAACGGCACAAGAGCATTATTATTCAACAGTAAAGATATTTTAACCTTTGGTTTCGAAGGTTTAAACCCACAAGTAGTTGCCACAATTAGCGGAACCAATATCACTTGTACGGTTCCTAGTAATGTCAATATAGCTACCTTAACGCCAAGCTTTACCAATTCACCCTATAGTTATGTTAGAATTGGTGGAACCAAACAAACAAGTGCGGTAAATAATATTAACTTCACCAATACTGTTGTTTATACTGTGGTAGCACAAGATGGCAGTACTAAAAATTACAATGTAACCGTGCAAAAAACAATTGTTGGATTACAAAAGAATGAAACCAATAATGCTATAAGTTTATATCCAAATCCTGCTTCAAATGAGGTATTATTAAACACAACAAAACCTATACAGACGATATTTGTTTATGATATACAAGGCCGATTAATGAAAGAAATTGAAGCAAATAATGCAATGGCTATCGCTATTGATATTCAATCTCTAAAGTGTGGCATATATATTATGACTGTAAGAACAAAAGAAGGTGAAGCATTTATAAGATTCACAAAATCATGAACATAGGCATAGTTTGCTATCCAACATTTGGGGGTAGTGGTGTTGTTGCAACTGAACTCGGAAAGGCCTTGGCAGCCAAGGAGCACAATGTTCATTTTATTAGTTATTCGCAACCTGCTAGATTGGATTTTTTTAATCCCCATGTTTTTTTTCACGAGGTTTCTATTTACAAATACCCTTTGTTTGAATATGTGCCTTACGAAACCATATTGGCTAGCAAAATTGTAGACATTGTAAAACAGAACAAACTAGATGTATTGCATGTGCATTATGCCATACCACATGCCAGTGCTGCCTTAATGGCTAAAAATATATTAAAAGAACAGGGTATAAATATTCCAATTGTTACAACTTTGCATGGAACAGATATAACCTTAGTAGGCAAAGACCCAACCTATGAGCCTGTGGTTTCATATTCTATCAATCATTCTGATGCAGTAACAGCGGTTTCAGAGAGTTTAAAGCGCGATACATATGCTAATTTTCATATTGAAAAGCCCATACATGTGATACCTAATTTTATTGATTTTTCGAGATTTGTTAAGCAAAAAAAAGAACACTTTAAAAAGGCAATAGCGCCTCAAGGAGAGAAAATTTTAGTGCATACTTCAAATTTTAGAAAAGTTAAACGCGTTGAGGATATAATAAAGGTATTTGCCATTGTTTCTGAAAAAATAGCATGCAAATTGTTATTGATTGGTGATGGTCCGGAAAGAACCAATATAGAGTTGTTATCGCGTGAGATGGGGGTAGATACAAAGGTTACTTTTTTGGGAAAACAAGAACAAATTGAAGAGATATTATCTGTTTGTGATTTATTCTTACTGACTTCTGAAACAGAAAGTTTTGGATTGGCTGCCCTAGAAGCTATGGCCTGCGAAGTACCTGTTATTAGCACCAATACTGGTGGTATACCTGAAGTGAATATTCAAGGAGTAACGGGTTTCTTAAGCAGTATTGGCGATGTAAATGATATGGCAAAGAATGCTCTTTTTCTACTTTCAGATGAAGAAATCTTAAAAACCTTTAAAGCCAATGCTCTTAAAAAGGCAAAGGAGTTTCAGTTGGATTTAATATTACCAATGTATGAAAAGGTATATGAAGGACTCCTGATGAATCCTTCATAAACCTATTATTATTTAATCTATTGGTTCAATGCGCAAGAACATTTTCTTTTTGCTTCTCCAATGTTCCCCAATAAGCACATTATTTTCTTTGGCTGGATAAATAAACATGTAGGAATATTGTGTATTTACAGGTGTTCTCTTGGTTACTATCTTATCTTCCGAAAGTGAAATGGTGCCAATAATAGCGTCATTCTTTTTGCCATCTGTACCTTTGCGGTTAAGATCTAAGTAATAGGAAGTAAAACCACCCTTTTCTTTATTAACAGTTGTAAATTGATAATCAAAATAACCGTTGGCCTTCAAATAATGCGCTAAAACAGTAGCAGAAGTATATTCTTGACTTTTGTCTAACCAAACTTCAGAAAATTTCTTTTTTACAACTTCTTTCTCAATTAGTTTGAATTCATTATCAAACACCATGTATACCATGTTAAACATTTTAATGGAAAAACTACTTAGGTTGGTATTACCTCCACCAAGCGCTGCATTGGCCAATTTCAATCCTATAGCAGAGGCAGATAAAACCTTTTTATATTGCTCTGCAATTACGTATGTATTGCCATTATCAGCAATTACTACTTTGTGAATATAAAAACGCATATTTTCTCTGCTTTTGCCCTTATCCTCATCAATCACATTTAAGCTTACCAAATCCTTTTTCCAGGTTAATTTCTGCATTTTTATTTCCTTACCTTTCATATCCAACATTTTTAAGTAAATGCCTTCACTTTTAGAATTGTAAATCTTTTTTCCTTTTGCGTAATGCTCACCATTCAATATAATTTGATTTTTTTCTTCATCTACATCACATCCTAAAAGACTTAAATCTGCAAGGTCTTTTAATTGTAATTCGAATACTTTAGTCCCTTTATCAGCATTGAGTAGTACAAAATGAACATCAATATCTCTTGAAATTAATTTCTTTTTATCTTCCTTTAAAACAGCTACATAGTTTCCAGATGAATACATAATATCCGCGGCTTCAACTCTTTTAGATGTTTTCTCTGAGCCATAAGACCATATTAATTTTAATTTATTATCGTAACGCTCAATGACAAAGCCAATCTTTTTATTTTTAACCAAAGCCTGACGAATGAAACCTTCATCACTTGCTGAATAAACTGAAGTTGCGCTGCCTTCTTCACTTAATAAAGCTTGTTGTATTCGCATGCGCTCCCATTTGCTTACTTTTTTTATATTTATTTCCCCAAGTTTTTTACCATCTTTATCATACGTCATCATATCGATTCCCTTTTTATTGGTCATCATAATAAAGAATGCCTTGCCATTATAGTTCATCTCAACCAATTGGGCAGTTTTTCGCTTTTCAATTTTAATTGTTTTTTTACTTTTTAAATTTTCATCAAATATCTCAATTTTAAAGGAGGCCATTCCACCACCAGTATTTTCAATTTTTGAAAACATATAGTAACCAACGAGCGACTCATTTTCAATGATGGTGCCAAAATTTCGAAGATCTCTTCTTCTAACATTTTCCAATTGTTTGCTTAACCCATTGTCTTTTGACTTTTTTTGAGCAGACAAAGGCACAGCACTTATTAACATACAAGTTAATAATCCAAACATAAAAAAACTTTTAAATTTCATATCTATTTTTTTTTAGGCAAATGTATTAAATCATTCTTGAAAAAACCGTTTTTGTTTAGAACTTTATAATCGTGAAGTAGATAATTATATTTATTTTTACTAAAGCAAAAATAAGCACTGTATAAAATAGCTGTAAAAGAATAAATTTCAGCTTCAGATTTTGATTTAACGCTCTCCATTAGGTTGCATACCACATCATTAAACTCATTTTGCCGTATTTTTTGCATAAAGTGTATGGATTGATTGAGTAATAAAGAATATGAACTGTCCGTGCTTCCTATAGAGTAATTTAGTTGAAGCTTTTGTTTTAAAAATAGGCCTTTGCACAAACTTATAATAATCATGTTGTCAGAAAATTCCTGTTCATAATCAAGTTCCTTCAACATTAAGGCATAGCAGAGTGTTTCGGCAGGATTATCATTGATGTAGGTACTTAATATGATTTGTATTATACTATTGATACGCAGTTCAGCATATTGGATAGAATCTTTTTCTAAAGTTTTTAATGAATTGTATTCTTTTAATCGCTTTAATTGGTCAATCCTAACATTTATTTCAGGATGCGTAGATATTGTATCCATAAAAAAAAGAGAATTATCAACGATGTCATGCATTCTACTTTCATCTCCTTTGTATCGCCAATTTTCATTAATTTTAATATTTTTGGATTTAAGATAGTCCAATAGGGTCATAGTATCTTTGTAGAAAAGGTGTTTGTTTATTTTATTTAGTGCAGAAACGGCAAATTTATTACCAAACCCACAAGCGTTAAGCATTAATAAACCAAGAGAATCTGCTTCAAGCTCATCTTCTCTGTTTATTTTCATTTTATCCGAATAGATTTGTGAAAGATAGTCCTCCATTTTAGTAACTGTGTTATATTCTGCTTGCAGCAAAAAATCAATGGAATCGCCAATTTCTTTTGATGTATGCATGTATGCATTGCGAACCATATTCTTTTCTTTGTGCTTCAATATACCATGTGCAAGTTCATGACAAAGTATAGACATAAGTTCAACCTCATTGTCAACGGTTGCAATTAAACCAAAAGTAACAGCAATTATTCCATCTCCCAATGAATAGGCATTTGATTCTTCTGATCTTACAAGAAGCACAGTAATATCTGTGGAGTTATCGATATTACTTTGGTTACTCATCATTATTTTAGAAACCATGTCTTCCAAGAATTTATTCATGGATGTTCCTTTAATGAAATAATTTATTCGAATACTTTCATCCAGCATCAGGTAATGATTGCTATAGGTATTCATTAAATAATTGTAACATTTAAGGTTATTTTCTTTTAGATTGGCATATTCGTTTTTCTTTTGTTTTAACAACATTTCAGTATTTACAAATCCATTACTTAATAATAACCCATATTCTATGTCTGAAGCCAAAGATTTGTTTTTTGCATACGAAAATAAAACATCAAAAAGCAGTATAAAACAAGTAAAGTATCTTATCAATTTTTGGCAGAAAATATTCATGAGTTTATTATTATAGCAATTTAAGGCAGTAAATTTGAATTCTAAATATATTAAAATGAAATTATTTTTATTTAAGTATTATGGATTATTTCTACCTTACTTATTCCACTCACTCTGAACTCTTTTCCACTGGGTTGCTCGAAACATTGGTACCAACTGCGCAATTTATTACCCTTAGTAAATACTCTACCGGTTTCTAACTTGAACAAACTTCCATGTGGAATTTGCTCTAAAAGGGGTTTTTGGTCCTTATCATAACGTGCCAATACCTTCATTAAATTTTTATCACTACAACTACTCGCACCAGGGTCGTGCATGTAGTGTTTTAGTGCTGTTTGAATATCTACTGGTAGTTGATGGTGTAGAACAACTGGCGCCAATAATTCTTTAAATTCCTGTTTCCATTCTTTACCATGTGACATAATAGTATTTCGGTATTTTTCGAATGCAGTAAGGTGGGCTACTTCGTGTAAAAAAGTGGTGAGAAATGAAAATGGATTAAGGTCTTTGTTTACGGTTATTCGGTGATAATTATCTTGGCGATAGGGAGCCCTGTAGTCGCCAAATTTACTAGTACGGGGCTTGTTCAGCTTCAATTGCACCTTGTATTTTACCATCAGGTCTACCACATATGGAGCAGTTCCTTCGGGTAAGTGCACTTTTATTTTATTTGCTAATTCTGCTTTCGTCAATGGTAAAAATATAAAAATTGATATTTAGTTATTTTCAGATGACAACAAAAATAATTAAAGCATTTTAGAATTAAAATAGAGGTAAACTATAATGTCTTTTTAAATTCTTGGTGAATGAGTTCAAGTTCATTGTACCATGGTTCTCCGAACTTTCTAATGAGCGGTTCTTTCAAAAATTGATAAACAGGTACATTAAGTTCATTGCCAAAAGAACAAGCAGATTTACAAATGCTCCATTCATGATAATTAACAGCATCAAAATCGCCCACCTTATTAATTCTGATAGGATATAAATGACAACTCATAGGCTTATAATAATCTGTTAACCCAGCTTTATAGGCCTTTTCCATGGCGCAACCCAATATGCCATTTTCTTTGTAAACAAAAACGCATTCGCCACTAGACAGACAGGTTGTTGCAAAATCATTAATTTCCTCTCCTTCATGAAAACCTTCAATCATAAGTAACTCCAAACCTTCTGCACTCATAAAATGTTTTATATGTTTCAAATTATGATTTATTTTTTCAATTTCTTCTTTGTCGAGTGGCGCACCTCGGTCGCCTTCAATGCAGCAAGCACCTTTGCATTTTTCCAAATGACAAACAAAATTGACAGAAAAAATTTCAGAAGAAATTAAAGTATTTTCTACCTCAATAATCATTTTTGATTCAAATATTTTTGAAAGCCTTTGCTTTCAAGGTCATTTGCTTTGGCAAGCACAGCAAGTTCTAAATTCTTGGTATATTTTTGAATGGATTTTTGAATCTCTGGATTGGAAATAGCCAGTATTTTAGCAGCAAACAATCCTGCATTTTTCGCACCGTTAATGGCCATGGTACCCACAGGAATTCCTGGAGGCATTTGGACAATGCTATACAATGAATCCATTCCTGAAAGATTAGATGATTTTATGGGTACACCAATCACAGGTAGTTCGGTAATGCTGGCTGTCATGCCTGGTAAATGTGCGGCACCGCCTGCTCCAGCAATGATACATTTATAACCATTCTTTTTTGCATTTTTTGCCTCTTCGAACATTCTTTCTGGGGTTCTGTGCGCACTCACAATAGTTAAATGGTAGGATATATTCATCTCATCCAAAATTTCCGCTGCTTCTTTCATCACCGGTAAATCACTGTCAGAACCCATTATTATTAATATGTCTTTCATTTACGAATTTTTAAAATCATTTCAAAAGTAGAAAAAAAAAGCGAATAGTATTTTTAAAAATACTAAAGTTGCTTCATTCCGAGATATTCTTTTACCAATCCTGCTTTCTGTTTTACTGCTTCAATGGTATCGCCAAGTATGGTAATATGCCCCATTTTGCGTTTGGGTTTGGTTTCTGCTTTGTTGTATAAGTGAACAAATACCCCTTCAATTGCGAGTATCTTATCTAATCCTGTAATTTCATATGTTCCATAAATGCCATCAAAGCCTAATAAATTTAACATTGCAGCGGGTTTTATAAGATGAGTACTTCCCATTGGCATGTTTAATAAAATTCTATTGAGTTGCTCATATTGACTTGTATAGCAGGCTTCGATGGTATGGTGACCGCTGTTGTGCGGGCGAGGGGCAATTTCATTCACAAAAATATTTTCGTGTTTATCTAAAAACATTTCTACCGCAAAAAGGCCAATACCTTCTAATTTTAAAATAGCATCCATGGCCATTCGCTTAGCTTTTTCATCTATTCTGCTACTAATATTAGCAGGTGATAACAAAAATTCTACAAGATTGGCCTTGGCATCAAATTGCATTTCAACTGTTGGAAAAGTACTTATTTCTCCTCTTTCGTTGCGACACACTATTACTGCAAGTTCGGTAGCATTTTCAACAAATTCTTCCAAAACAACTGGTGCATTAAAAGGAATTTTATCTGTAAAATCCAGCATTGTTTTTTTATCTACAAGTTCAACACCCTTGCCATCATATCCACCTTTTCGCAATTTGGCTGCTACCTTTTCCCCTTTTAATTTCAATAGTTTATCTTTCCATTCAGATGCATTTTCAACCAATTCAAAATCCGTTGTAGGAATGCCATGATGCTGAAAAAATAATTTCTGCAACCCTTTATCCTGAATAATTTCCAATATTTTAGGAGAGGGTATGATGCGTTTTCCGTTCGTTTCCAAAGCCTTTAAAGCTTCTATATTAATGTGTTCAATTTCGTAGGTAATTACATCGCATTCATTGGCCAATTCGAAAATTTTAGAACGATCGGAAAGTTCGCCAACAATATGTTGATTAGCGATGGCAGCAGCAGGAGCATTTGCAATTTCTAAAATGGTATAATTGATGTTCCAAGGTTGACCAGCTTCTATTAGCATTTTACCTAGCTGTCCGCCACCAATAATGCCAACTTTTGTTTTTGAGGGTAACATGTTTTAAATCGAGTTGCAAAAGTAACTTAATCTGTCCTTTTTTGAACTGTAAAGAGGTAATTTTTTCCGTAAAGATTATTAAAAGAATCTACGGGCATCCTGGAATATTTATTCACCCAAGTATCCTTTGCATCTTCGGAGTGGATGGCTTCCCGACTAAATGCAGTAGTGTTATTAGGGTAATCAGTATTAACAGACTTTCCTAAGGCAAGTGCACTATCTATAAAAATAGAATTCAATTCTCTATAAGAAATGAGTTGTTTATAGGCATGAAATCCGTAATCATAAGTCATTTTATTTTCAACCAAAGGTTTATTTTTCCATGCACAAATTGCATTGGGGTGATGAACACTCCACCGCACTTGTGAGTCGACTTTGCTATGGTTTAACAGAGCATTTGGCAGAACTCCGAAAGCTAAATTCCAAATAAAAATTACTATCGCAACTAATTTTAAACCTTGGATATTCTTAAACTCATAACACGAGCAGGTATAAAGAACTGTGAGAAAGGGCAACATAACCATGAACTCCGCATTGCCACTAGATAAAAACGCGAAAGAAAGATGTAATAAAAAAGCCCATAAAAATAAATTGCTGTATTTATTTTTAACCATTCTTTTTTTAAATTTTATTGTGATTAGATTTTTATAAAAAGCAAAAATTATAAAAAGACTTAATATTATTAGAATGGTAACTGCAATTGTGAAATAAATTTCAATCAAATTTAATATTAGACCATGTAATTGCACGAATGATCGAATAAAATTAATAAGCGTTAATCCAAGAGATTTAATCGATATATCAATACCAGCATTACCTTTGCTATACTCACCCCCTATGAATTGTGTGATTGAATTGGAAGGGTGATTGGTTAAAAGAAATACAAGATAATAGACCAATGGAACACATGCTAAAGGCAGTATAAATGCAATTATTTGTTTTGGCTGGTATGGTTTTTTTCTGAATAAATAAATTAACATGGCCAGGGTCCACCATATTTGAAGCTGATGCGTTAATATAGCCAAAGCGGCAAAAGTGCCAGCCAAAACAAGGTATAATTTATGCTTACAAGTAATAAAATAATAACTTGAAATCATAGAGAATAATAATGGTAAAATATAGGCCTCGGCATCTGTGGCATAACGCATAAAACCAAAAGAAACACCAGCTAACAATGAAAACCAAAGCGCTTTTTTTGGATCAATCTCAATTTGCAAGAGTACCTTATAGAAAAAACTAAGACTAAGCAAAGCTGCAAAAGCATTCATTAAATTTAGCGCTACAATGGCTTCAATACTATGATTAAAACATTTTAATAGAGTAAACCAATAATAACCAAAAAAATTATAGAGCAAGTGATGCGTATTAAAAAGCTCAGTTTTATATTTAACACAAGCAGCAAAATACCATGAATCTACCATGGCGTTCTGGGTTGGAAAAATTGCAAATAGCAAACCCAACAATAAAAAAATAAGATATGGTAATTTTTTATTCAATTGATAAAGGTTGTCAAACCTACATAAAAAAAGCTACACCTTAAAAAAAGTGTAGCTATTAAATTTTGAAATAAAATATTTATAGAGCAGCGTTGTACCTTTTAGTAACTTCTTCCCAATTAATAATGTTGAAGAAAGCAGCGATATAATCGGGTCTGCGGTTTTGATAATTCAAATAATAAGCATGTTCCCAAACATCCAAACCTAATATAGGTGTTCCGCAACGAACACCTTCAATATCCATTAATGGATTATCTTGATTGGGAGTACTGCAAATGCAAAGTTTGCCTTCTTTCACACAAAGCCAAGCCCAACCGCTTCCAAAACGGGTAGTAGCCGCTTTACTGAATTCTTCTTTGAAATTATCATAACCACCTAAGTCGTTATTTATAGCAGCGGCCAATGCATCCGTAGGTAAACCACCACCATTTGGACTTAATATTTGCCAAAACAAGCTGTGGTTATAGTGACCACCACCATTATTGCGCACTGCCATTGGGTATTTGCTTATATTTTTACAGATATCCTCAATGCTCATATTTTCTAATTCGGTACCTACAGCTGCAGCATTCAGATTGGTAACGTATGCATTGTGGTGTTTGCCATGGTGAATTTCCATGGTGCGGGCATCTATGTGCGGCTCTAGCGCAGCAGGTGCGTAGGTGAGTTCTGGAAGTATAAAAGACATATTGTTGTATTATTTAATGCAAAAGTAAATGAAGTTTCCAATTATAAATTAACAATTTTTAATGGTTACAGATTGATTATTTCTATAATAGGAAGTAAAACATTCATTGGGATGTTGAATTCATGAGAACGATAAACTGAATGATAAAAATCAGTATACCAGTAAGTGTTTTTTCATATTTTTGCAATTGTGATACTTCATAATAAAATAAGCGGAGAAGAACTTAAAAAAAGGTTATTGGATAGCCATGAACCTAGAACGACTATTTCTTTTTATAAATATTATCACATCAAAGATCCAAAAGCATTTAGGGATCAAATGTTCATTGATTTCTCAAAACTGGATGTTTTAGGAAGAATTTACATTGCAGCAGAAGGAATTAATGCCCAAATATCTGTTCCTAGCCGAAATTATGAATTGCTAAGAGCGGCTATTTATGATATTGATTTTTTAAATGGTATTCGTCTCAATATTGCAGTGGACGACAATGGTAAGTCTTTTTTTAAATTGGCTATTAAGGTTAAAAATAAAATTGTCGCAGATGGTATTCACGATAAGACATTTGACGTTACTAAAATCGGTGTGCATTTAAAGGCACAGGAATACAATGATTTACTAAATAGCAAAGAGGTATTAGTGGTAGATATGCGCAATCACTATGAGAGTGAGGTTGGTCATTTTGAAAATGCCATTTTGCCAGATGTAGATACTTTCCGTGAGCAATTGCCTTATGTTGCTAATCTTTTAGAAGATAAAAAAGACCAACCCATTGTTATGTATTGCACAGGGGGTATTCGATGCGAAAAGGCCAGTGCTTACATGTTGCACAAAGGTTTCAAAGAAGTATACCAATTAGAGGGTGGTATCATTGAATATGCAAGACAAGTAAAAGCTAAGGGGCTAGAAAATAAGTTTCACGGCAAGAATTTTGTGTTCGATGAGCGTTTAAGTGAAAGTATTTCTAATGAAGTGATAGCCAAATGTCACCAATGCGGGGAACCATTTGATGTGCATACCAATTGTGCTAACGTAGCTTGTAATCTATTATTTATTCAATGCCCAAATTGTAAGGAGAAATTTAACAATTGTTGCAGTGAAGAATGCAGAACCATTGCAGCAATGCCAGAAGAGGAACAGAAGCTGCTAAGAAAAGGAAAAAACTTCGGTCGTTTGGTTTTCAAAAAAGGCAGGAAGTTAAAAACCATCAGTTCTTAGCTAAACCTTTGTCATTCAGTTGTAAAATTTAGACGAAAAAAGATTTTTTAGGACAAAACAAACTATTTTTGTTAAAGACTTGTCCTATAAAACAATAACGTATGAAATTTAATTTACTTCTAATTATCCTTATTTCTTTTTTGTCAGCTAAAGCGCAGGTAATTGCCAATGCTGGTGCTGATAAGTTCATTTGTTTAAATGATACCCTTAAGGTAACCGGTATTGGATTAAGTGTCGGTGATACAGGAACTTATACTTGGGTTGATTTGAATTCAGGTTCTGTGGTATCTGCAACGCAAAATTTAATAGTCAAGATTACTTCTTTGACCACCAGAAAATACGAGTTATATGTTACAAGAATACATAATAAAATTAAATACGATAGCAGAGATACTTTCCTATTAAATGTAAATGCGCTACCTACCTTTGCATACAGTGGCAGTAGTTCTAGATGTTTTGATGCTGGTTGTTGGAATTTAACGTCAGGCAATGTGGCAATGGCACAACCTGGAAATAAAACAGGTTTACATTATTTTCAAAAGTATAAAACACCAAGTTGGATAACAAGTAGCAGTCCTTACATCTATTGTCCAAAAATTTCTAATTACCAAGTTCCTCAAACTGGATTAAGAGATACAATTTGTTATGATTACAGAGACTCAAATGGCTGCTATAATAGCCAATGTAGGCAAATACGCAATTACCCAAACCCATTAGTACATATTAAAAATGGTGTATTTTGTCAACAGAATGGAGGAGTAAACCTTGGTAATTTAGTGGATACGCCATTTATAAGAAATGGTGGAATTGAAAGCTTTAGGGTGCTGGGTGTACCTGCTGGTTCAGGTGTTGATCCAAATACCATCATTACTCAAGATAATAGTATTCTTCCAGTGAGAATTATATTAGACATTGGTTCAAAAAATGAATACAAAAAACAAGGCAATTATACGGTTGAATATTGTTTTAAAAACCCTTCATCAGGCTGTCAAAGATGTGACACCTCTATTATAAAGGTGGTAAATACCCCAAAAATAGTATTAGATGCATTGCCGTCGGATTGCATCAATAACGGGCTAACCAATCTAGATAGTTTTGTTAAAGATAGTTTTACTAGTAAGCGCATTGTTGGTGGATATTGGGAATGTGTTGAATATGGTGGCTCTAGAAATAAACAAAACAGTCAAGTTAAAAATGCGATTGATAACGCTGTTTGGCAGAATAGGTATTTTAAACCGAACACAGGTTCTGGTCAGTATTTGTTGAAGTATACGAACACTTCAATAGGTTGCATCATTACAGATAGCACATCCGTTACTGTCAATGGATTGCCACAAATAAAGGCGTTTAGACCTGACACTGTTTGTGCCCATACTGGGTTGCACCTTTTACAATCTAATTATCCATTAAATGATCCCAATGTTAAATGGAAAGGCAAGTATGTAAGCGGATCTTACTATAATTCAGATTCAGTTATTTTGGGAAACAATTATGCTGTTACGGAGAAAATGGTAATTAAATACACCAATCCATTAACAAAGTGTTCTGATACAAATTTCACTTATAGAACATGCATTGTAAAACCTCAATTTAAGTTTAATTATGTACTACAAGCGAATACAAAATACCTTGTTGATTTTAACATTTCGGATTCAAACACGAATTTAAGCAATTTCAATTGGCTTTGGTATTATGGCAATGGTGATACCGTTTCACAAAAATATCCTAAGGGTATTTTCTACAAAGATAGCGGTACTTACAAAGTATTTCTAACAATAGACAATGGAAACTGCAAGATCATTGACTCTATTACTTTTATATTAAATAAAGTTATGAGTGGTATCAATACAATTAGACAATTAGCTAATCTTTATCCA
This sequence comes from Bacteroidota bacterium, assembly GCA_025354385.1. GTDB lineage: Bacteria > Bacteroidota > Bacteroidia > NS11-12g > UBA955 > JABMMZ01. The sequence continues at coordinate 107,170 of JANXMZ010000021.1, read as the reverse complement.
AATCCAACCAACGGAGAATTGACAATAAATACCCCGGTTTCAGGTGTGTTGAATTTATACAACTTGGAAGGAAAGCTATTGATAAGTGAAAAGGTTATTGCCGATCAAATCAATACACTAAACCTAGTGAATTTGAGCGAAGGCATCTATTTTATAGCTATAGAAAATGAAGGCTATCGATATTGGGCTAAAGTAGTTAAGGCTAAATAAGCTTACATTTTACTTTTCAGCTTCATTAAGAAACCAACTTCACTTTGGGTTAAATGACGCCATTTACCCCTTGGTAAGTCCTTTTTGGTAAATATACCAAAGCTTACCCTATCTAGTTTTTCTACCTCATAACCTAGGTGTTCGAACATTCTTCTTACAATTCTGTTGCGACCGCTGTGAATTTCAATTCCAATATGTCTTTTATCTTCAGATTCAACGAAAGCCACACCATCTGCATGTGCTTCGCCGTCTTCAAGTTCAATACCACTTACCAATTTATCTAAATCTGCGCTGGTAGCTTTTTTGTCCAATTCAACTTGATACACTTTTTTGATTTCAAAACTTGGATGGGTTAAAGCCTGCGTAACCTCACCATCATTGGTCAGTAACAAAACACCTGTTGTATTTCTATCCAATCTTCCAACAGGAAAAATACGTTGTTCAATTTTATCAGCTATCAAATCCATCACTGTTTTTCTACCCTTATCATCTTCTGTGGTGGTCAGAAAATCTTTTGGCTTATTCATAATGATATAAACATAGGGTTCTGGCAATATTTTCTTGCCGTCAAAACAAACAATATCGGTAAGCTTTACTCGGAAACCCATTTCGGTAACTACTTTACCATTAACGGTTACCATGCCTTTAGCTATTAGTTCATCTGCTTCTCTGCGGCTACAAACACCAGAATTGGCCACATACTTATTTAATCTAATATCATCTTTGTTGCCTGTTTCACCTGTTAATTCCTTTTTTCTTTCAATAAAGGTTTTTTTAGGGGCATCGTTATAAGATTTTTTAACTTTTATTTCAGGATCATAGTTAGGGCGAAAAGGTTTCTTGGCATCTCCATCTTTCTTGCCGTATCCATTGCTAGCTTCTTTTCTTTCGTATGGCTTTTTAGGTCTGTCGTTAAAACCAGCGCCATCTCTTTTCTCGTAAGGTTTTTTTGTTTGGTCGCCAAAACCAGCGCCATCTCTTTTTTCGTAGGGACGTTTTGGCCTGTCGTTAAAACCATTGCTATCTCTTTTTTCATATGGACGTTTAGGTCTGTCGTTAAAGCCTGCACCCTCTCTTTTTTCGAAAGGTCTTTTTGTTTGGTCGCCAAAACCATTGTTTTCTCTTTTTTCATATGGGCGCTTTGGTCTATCATTCGAACCAGCACTGTCTCTTTTCTCATACGGGCGCTTAGGACGATCATTGAACCCGGCATTGTCTCTTTTTTCATAAGGACGTTTAGGTCTGTCATCGGAACCAGAATTGTCTCTTTTCTCATACGGGCGCTTTGGTCTATCGCTAAAACCGCCATCATCTCTCTTTTCGTAAGGTTTTTTTGGTCTGTCGTTAAAGCTGTTGGTATCTCTTCTTTCGTATGGGCGTTTAGGACCATCATTAGAAGCGGTTCTTTTAAAATTATTGGGTGGTGGCGCTAGAAAGCGCGGAGGAGCCAATTCATCTTTGTCATTCGGATTGTATCTTTCAGAAGGTTTGTCAGCATCCGTATCATAACTTTTCCTCCGATTAGTTTCCGGTTTTGAATAATCTTTTTTGAACGGTTTATCGTTCTTATTATTTCTATTATTTGGCATAACTACTGCAAAGGTAGGTAAAATTGAGCTGTTTTTCTCAATTTTGGCGCATGTGCCCACACTCCAAGTGCCTTATAATCCTATAATTCCATGAATAAATAAACCGACTTAAACGGTTTAAAGTAATCCACTGTTAATTGAATACGGAAGTCGTTTTTGATATTTAAATCATTGATGAAAGTTTTGGAAGAAGGGTTTCCTACTTGATTATTTTTGGCGTAAAGGATAATGTTTTTAGACAATCCAATGGCTTTTATGGGTTGAATTTCTGAGCTAAAACAAACGGACATGCTACTGCTTTCAAGCTTTAGGCATGAAATAATAAGTGTGTTTTCTACCTTTTCAGCCGATATGTGTTCAATGCCATTATCATTAAAAAGATCTATTAATTTTTTTTCTCCAAGTGCAATATTTCCGAGGTTTTTCTCCACCTTTAAACGCATAATTTGAGAAAGAAAATCGTAACTGTTGCCACATGTGTTAAAATAGTAGCCATTTTTTACCCATTCAGAAACAAAGTCTTCATCCGGTAAATTCATGGATTGTTTAAAAATATCACTTTCAAAATTCAGCAAAGGATATTTGTTGGGAAGTGGCTGAACGAGGCCTTTTCGGATTTGTTTTATCGTTTGTTCTTTAGGAGTAATATCAAACACAATGTTTCGTAGAATAAAAACTACATTTGCAAATTAAACCTAAATTTTTTAGAAATCATTAAATAAATTGTCTGCTTCTACCAATGCCATATTGCACTCTTTAAACAGTATTAAACAATTGCTTGAAAAGGCAAGTTTGGACAAGGGTAAAAAACTATTGATTTTAACAAGTTTGGTTTCTATAGCAGATGTTGTAGGATTAGCTGCAGTAGTGCCAATTTTGATGTTGGCAATTGATGGCGATTTTTTAGAAAAAAGCAGTAAACTCCGTTATGTATTTAAACATTCTGGTTTGCCTAATGAGGCTAGTTTTTTGGTATTTTTAATTATTGGAGTTGTATTCTTTTTTGCAATCAAAAATATTTTAGCCATTCTTATTCAAAACAGCCTACAAAAATTAAGCACTGAATTAGTTCAAAACTTTACAGAAAAAACTTTTTACCATGCGGTGAACCAGCCTTATGTTAAAATTGTAGCGAACGGTACTTCAGAGATGTTGCAGAAAATACATTTTAATGCTTTTTACTACGCCACAGGAATATTGCTTCCTTTTGTAGGTATTGTTGGAGAAAGTATCATTGTTCTTTTTGTAATTCTGTTTATCATGTGGTTCAATCCAATGGTATTTTTATTGATTGTAATTATTACAGGTCCGGCCTTTTATTTTATCAATAAAACTATCAAAAACAGGGTATATGCTTTAGGGCAAAAGACAAAAGATCACCGTGAAAAAACAATAGAAAGTTTGAATATTGGAATTAACGGCTTAGCGGATATCAAAATCAATCATTCTTCAGGGTATTTCATAAAGGATTTTTTAAATAAACAAAAACCTTTGCTCGAATGCGATTTCAAGTCAATGCAATATCAATTAATACCTTCTAGAGCCAATGAATTTGTTGTTTTGCTAGGGGTTATCATATTGGTTATTTATGGGTATTTTTTCTCGCATAATCCAGGTGGGTTGCGCCTATTGGGAGCCGTTTTTGTATTGTCGGTTTTCAGATTAATACCTGCTTTGAATCGCTTATTAGTAGCTTTAATGAAAATTAAGCACTATCAATACACCATTGATTTTTTAAGAGGTAATAATGTTTCGGAACACCAGCATATAGAGCATCCAGTTGTGTTACATGAAAAAATAGAATTGAAGGACATTGTTTTCAAACATACCAATAGCACAGTCAACCTAATTGACCATATAAATCTCTCTATAAAAAAGGGGGATATCATTGGTATTACGGGAAATAGCGGCAGTGGTAAAAGTACCTTATTGAAAATACTTTCAGGACTAATTATCCCAAATAAAGGTGCCATTGCCATAGATGGTCAAGATTTGGACAATCATCACATAAATGCTTGGCAAAATCAGTTGGGATTCGTTCACCAATCGCCCTTTATTTTTAATAAATCACTCATTGAAAATATTACTTTTTCGGAGAATATTAATGAAGATAAATTGAAAAGGGCCATTGAAAATTCAGGTATCTCGGAATTTATGGAGAGTTTGCCAAATGGTATCCAAACAATTTTAGGGGAGCAGGGTATAAAAATTAGCGAGGGCCAAAAACAGCGAATTGCCATTGCCCGAGCTTTGTATAAAAATGCAAAAGTTTTATTATTTGATGAGGCCACTAGTGCACTAGATGCGGAGGCAGAACATATTATTCTAGAAAGTTTAAAGAAACTAAAGGCACAAGAGGTAACGATTATAATTATTGCACATCAAAACAGAATACTGCATCTTTGCGACCATATTTACAGAATAGAAAAAGGAGTTTTAATAAAAAATGACTGATGCTAAGAAAATAAAATTTGCCGTTGTTGGCAATGGTCATATTGGCAAACGACATGTCGAAATGATTAGCAGACATGCAGAATCTGAATTAGTAGCTTTATGTGATACCAGACCATTTGATACCCTTGGAATGGAAAGTTATCAAGTTCCATTCTTCAATACCATAAACGAACTATTTCAATCCGGAATTGAATTTGATGTATTGAGTATTGCTACTCCTAATGGCTTACATGCTGAGCATGCCTTAATAGGATTAGAACATAAAAAACATATTGTAATAGAAAAACCAATGGCCTTAAGCAAGGCAGAATGTGAGAAAATAATATTTAAAGCATTGCAAGTTTCTAGGCAGGTTTTCTGCGTAATGCAAAACCGCTATTCACCTCCTTCAGAATGGATTAAAAAGGTTGTAGAAGATGGCATACTAGGCAAGATATTCATGGTGCAAATTAATTGTTATTGGAACCGTGATAGCAGGTATTACAAGGTGGATGGATGGAAAGGAAAACTAAATTTAGATGGCGGAACACTTTTTACGCAGTTTTCACATTTTGTAGATATAATGTACTGGTTGTTTGGCGATATTAGCGATATTCAGGCTAAGTTCAACGACTTTAACCATAAAGGGCTCACCGACTTTGAAGACAGTGGTATGGTAAATTTTAACTTTATAAATGGGGGTATGGGATGTATCAATTATTCTACCTCGGTATGGGATAAAAATTTAGAAAGTAGTTTGACCATAGTAGCGGAAAAAGGCAGTGTAAAAATTGGCGGACAATACATGAATGAAGTGGAGTATTGCCATATTGAAAATTATGAAATGCCAGTGCTTGCGGCCGCTAATCCCGCTAATGATTATGGTCCATATAAAGGCTCTGCAGCCAATCACAATTATGTTTATGAAAATGTAATAGACACTTTAATGAACAGGACTACTGTAACTACGAATGCTTTGGAAGGATTAAAGGTAGTGGAGATTATAGAGCGGATATATGCATTAAACAACTTTATTAAAAATTAGTATGAGCAAATTATCAATTATTATTCCTGCCTATAACGAAGCTAAAACCATACATTTAATTTTAAATAAAGTAAAGGCCGTTGAATTAATTGGTGGAATTTCAAAAGAAATATTAATTATCAATGATTGCTCTAAGGATGATACTGAAGCGGTTATTCAAAGCTACATCAGTGAGCATCCTGAGCTGAATATACAATACAAGAAACACGAAGTAAATAAAGGAAAAGGTGCTGCACTCCATACGGGTATAAAAGAAGCAACAGGCGATTATGTAATAATTCAGGATGCTGATTTGGAATACGATCCCAATGAATATAACATACTTTTAAAACCTATTTTAGATGGATTTGCAGATGTTGTATATGGCACCCGATTCATGGGAGGAAAGCCACATCGTATTTTGTTTTTTTGGCATTCAATAGGCAATAAATTTCTTACACAATTGAGCAATTCTCTTACGAATTTGAATTTAACAGACATGGAAACTTGTTATAAATTATTCAAAAGAGAAATTATTCAATCCATACAATTCAAGGAAAACCGATTTGGATTCGAGCCCGAAGTAACTGCAAAAGTTTCGCGGATTAAAGGTGTAAGAATTTACGAGGTTGGTATTTCTTATTATGGCAGAACATACTTAGAAGGTAAAAAAATTGGTTGGAGAGATGGATTCAGGGCCATTTATTGTATAATTAAATACAATATCTTCAGTCGTTAACAGGCCCATTTAATCCTTTAATTTGGGGTTATGCGAGTATCTTAAATTTTGTACAATGTGTTTATAATTATTATTTAGAGTATCATGAAAATCGAGTAGGTTTGCTACTCAATTAATCGATGATAGAAACCCTCATAACATCTAAGACCAGGGTCAAATTGCTTTTAAAATTTTTTTTAAACAGCGAAACAAAATCGTATTTAAGAAATTTAGAGACAGAGTTTGGAGAATCTACCAATGCTATTCGATTAGAGCTAAATAAGTTTGAAAAGGCGGGCATGCTGCAATCCGAGTTCGAAGGCAATAAAAAATTATTTAAGGCCAATACTTCACATCCATTATTTAAGGACATCAACAATATTATTTTCAAATATGTTGGATTGGATTGGATAGTGGATTATATCGTTTCAAAATTGGGTTATTTAGAAAAGGTATATCTTACAGGTTCATTTGCCAAAGGCATTGATGGGAAGGAAATTGATCTCATATTCATTGGAGAAGTGGATGAAATTTATTTAAAAGATTTATGCGATAAAGTTGGTAAAAAAATTGGTCGTAGAATCAAATACACAATTGTTGAAAAATTGAGTATCAAAGAAGGTATTTACTTACTACTTTGGTCGAGGGAAAAAGATAATATAAACGCCTGAAATTAAATTGTATAATTCAATTTCAGAGTAAAATAGAATAGGACTTATACCAATGGTTTAAGTATCTAAACACTGGGCTTTCTTGGATCACAAATGTGACTGAGGAGGCAGCGCTTTAAATAAAATGAAGGAAGAATTAAACTGGAATGTTGTGTATACGGGCTCAAGACAGGAGAAAAAAGTTGCTCAAAAATTGACCGAAATGCAAGTAGAAAATTATTTGCCATTGATAAAAGTATTGAGTCAATGGAGCGATAGAAAAAAATTAGTGGAAAAACCTTTGTTTAACGGATATGTTTTCGTGAAACCACATAAAAGAGCAGATGATATTATTCGAACAACAGGCGTTGTTGGGTTTTTAAAATACAATAAAGCCAATGCCATTGTTAGGCAGCACGAGATAGAAACCATACAATCATTAATACATTACGGATATGACATAACTGTATTGGACAATGCTGAACAAATGCAAGTAGGAGAAAAGGTAATGGTTACAGATGGCTCACTCAAAGGACAAATCGGTGAGTTGTATCAAAAAAAAGATTCGAAATGGTTTATCATTCATTTCGAAAATTTTGGGAGCAGCATACAAGTCAAAATTCCTTCTAAATTATTAAAATCAATCAAGTGAAAGAAACTTTCGATTACGAGATAAGCGCCAAACGAAATATTTTAAGTTTCAATTTTAAAGAACTTTGGAAATACAGAGATCTTATTTCTTTATTAGTAAAGAGAGATTATGTTGCGGTATATAAGCAAACTGTATTGGGTCCAGTATGGTTCTTTATTCAACCACTTATAACCTCTTTAATATTCACCCTTATTTTTGGCAATATTGCTAAACTTGCACCAGTAGGCAAACCCCCCTTCCTATTTTTTCTTTGCGGACAAACATTTTGGAACTATTTTGCATCTTGCCTTACAGCTACATCCAATACTTTTGTGGCCAATGCAAGTGTATTTGGCAAAGTTTATTTTCCGCGATTATCGGTACCCATTTCTGTAGTTATTTCTAATTTATTGAAATTTTCACTGCAATTTTTAATGCTATTAGTTGTGTGGGTCTACTATTATTTCGAAGGTACTTATACCATACAAATTAACTTTACGCTCTTGCTAATTCCTGTTTATTTAGTGCTTATGGCCTTAATGGGATTGGGTGCAGGCTTGGTTATTTCATCGTTAACGACTCGTTACCGCGACTTTACATTCTTGGTAGGTTTTGGTGTACAATTATTAATGTGGGCCACACCAGTGGTTTATCAATTAGATACATTGGCTTTAAAAAATAAATTTGTAATGCTATTTGTTACTTACAATCCAATGACTTCAATACTTGAGGCAGCCAAGTATGGATTCGATTGTGGAGGTAGTTTCAACCCAGTTTTATTAACTTACAGTGCTGTGTTTGCAGCCCTATTACTATTATTTGGAATAGCGGTTTTTAATCGCGTTGAAAAAACATTTATGGATACGGTATGATGGATGATGTAGTAATAAAGGTAGAAAATTTAGGCAAGCAATATCGCTTAGGCGAAATTGGTTCTGGCACTTTTGCAGGCGAGTTTGTTAGGTTTATTCAGAGCCTTAGAGGCAAAAAAAAGGATGATGGTTTGATTACCGATAACGATCGCACTGTACAAGCAAAAAAAGGCGATATTGTATGGGCCGCAAGAGATATTAATTTTGAAGTTAAACGCGGTGAAGTTTTAGGCATAATAGGAAAAAATGGAGCAGGCAAATCTACCTTGCTTAAAATGTTATCCAGAGTCACAGCACCAAGTGTTGGCAGTATAAAAGTAAACGGCAGAATAGCCAGTTTGCTGGAAGTGGGCACTGGTTTTCATCCAGATTTAACAGGTCGTGAAAATATATTTTTGAATGGCGCCATACTTGGTATGACCAAGAGTGAAATCAAATCAAAATTTGATGAGATAGTAGATTTTAGTGGTGTGGCAAGGTATATAGATACGCCTGTGAAGCGCTACTCTTCTGGCATGTATGTGCGTTTGGCCTTTGCTGTAGCGGCACACTTGGAGCCAGAAATATTAATTGTAGATGAAGTTTTAGCAGTTGGTGATATTGAGTTTCAAAGAAAATGTCTCGGTAAAATGAAGGATGTGAGTGGGGAAGGAAGGACTGTTATTTTTGTAAGTCACAACATGGGAGCGGTTAAATCTTTGTGTCAAACAGGCATTGTGATGAAAAATGGTACCATGGATTTTGCAGGCAATATCAATGATTGTGTAACACAATATCTTAGAATAAATACAACAGATAACGAAGGCGATGTAGTGATTGATAAAAAGGGAACAGGTACAGGAGAGGCTTTGATAAAGCGCATTCAAATGATCAATGAAGAGGGTAATACTGCTGAATCTGTATTGTATAAATCGCCCATTAAAATCAGATTGACCATAGATTCTAAAGTAGATATTCCAAAAGCTTCATTGGATGTTAAAATAAGTGATAAGGATGGTAGTATCCTTTTTCATGCCTTGAATATTTATCATAACCAAGCATTGCCATTGCAATTAGGAGAAAATATTTTCGAAACAGAAATTCACAATGATTTATTACCGGGTGGATTTTTGGCCAGTGTTGGTGTTCACAATGCGGCTACCTATTACACCATGGATTATCAGGAAAATGTATTGGGTTTTGAAGTCATAAAAGCAGCGAGAAATGCGGCCGATAGTTATCCTTATGAATGGGTAGTGGCCCCTGCCATGGCACAAAGTGAGTGGAAAAAAATAAAATAAATTGAAGATTGCCTGTTTATATAACATGAATAATATCATGTCCCAAACCTGCAGATATCTAGCAGATGATGGCCATGATGTTACTTTATATCTAATCAATGAGTATGCACACTTTCATCCGAGCTCTGATTCTTATTCTGATTTAAATTTCAAGTTAAGAGAATTTCCTTTAAAGAAAACCGAGATTGTAACCATGAGCAGGAGGCAATTGAAGGAAGAGTTTGGACAATACGACTATTTAATGGGCATTGAATATGCGCCAGCCATTGCCATGAGGATTGGAAAGCCATTGAATATTTTTTATTCTGCTGCTACAGATTTGTCACATTATCCGTTTTCTGAATACAGTTATGTAAGTGGTGCAACTTGGAAAACGGAAGAAAAATATTTGGCCGATTTGCAATTCATGGGTATTCGTTATGCCCGCAATATTTCAATGAACATGGCACCTTTGCCAATAGAAAATGCGTTGATAAAAATAGGATTCAAAGGTCATCGCTTCGAGGCGCTTCCTTATTTATACATGAAACTTTGGCGCCATTCAGAAGTTTTGCAACAATCTATTTTAAAACAAGCATTCGATCGGGTGAGGGGTTTATATGATATCCTTATTTTCCATCATATCAGACATGAGTGGGGTGCAGATACAGATGAGGTGCACCAGAAAGGCAATGATAAATTAATTCGTGCCATACATTACCTTAAACAAATAAAAAGCAACCAAAGAGTAGGGCTTATTACTTTTGAATATGGCAATTCTATTCATAAAACCAAGCAATTAATAGAAGATTTGGAATTAAAGGAAAATGTGGTTTGGTTTCCGGTAAATAAAAGGAGAGATTATATGTATTGTATTGCCAAGGCTGATGTATGTGTAGGTCAACTGCACCATAATATGATTACTTACACCTCATTTGCAGAATATGTGGTTCTAAAAAAACCGGTTATTCAATGGTTCAAAGCATCGGATGCCGAAAGAGAAAAACTACCTTTTTTTGCGGTTAGCTCTCAAGAGGAATTGAATACTAAATTAGAGTTTATTAGCGCCAATATCAGGCAAGAATTAATTGTAAAAAAGGCGGACGAATCATTGCAATGGTTGGAAACTGAGAATGTACAGAAACCATTGGCAGCTATTAGAAAAGACTTATTAATGGGGTCTTATCAAATGAACTTTCAATCCAATTTTATGGAATTGAAATATCAATTTTACTTATTCCTTGACAAAATAATTTTTAGAGTAAAGGGGAGATGATGCAAGGTAGAAAAATTACAATAACTATAATATTAAATATATTAATATTAGCCTTAGCATTGTTTTTGAAGCCGAAATTTCAAACCAATGATGATATAGGAATGATTTATGCTTATTCAGGTTCAGGTATATTTGAAACTTCGACTCCTGTGACGGCTTTCTCTACAAAGATTTTTGGAATAATTATGGTGTATTTGTATAAAATCACTCCAATAAATTATGAAGTTTATACAATATTTTTATTCTTGTTCATTTTTATTTCAAATGTTTTAATTCAAATAAAAATATTAACAAAAATTAAATTAGAAAATGGGATATTTTGGATGATTATTATTTCACTTTTGACCTTTATATCGTTATATTTTTACTTGGAATTACAATTTACAATGGTTACTGGTTTATTATGCCTTGCTGGTAGTCTATTGATTTCGAAAAATGCCAAATGGCTGGAGTATATTCTTGGATTTTTTTTGATAACAATTGCTTGTTTAATAAGACCTAGTGCAGTTCCAATAATTTTAACTTTTATACTATTTCTAAATATTGCTTATTCTTTTATACATCCAATATATACAGATAGTAAGAAAGAAATTTTTATCAAATATTTTTCTCTTCTAGGCTTAGCATTATGTATATATTTTTTGGACAGTAAAATTCATAATTTAGAGGAGAGAAAATTTTTGGATTTTAATGTTTTTAGGGCTGAAATAGTTGATTTTAATATTTCCAGTGTTAACAACAACCTTCCATTAAAGTGGGATAAGGAGGAATTAGATTTATTTAAAAATTGGTTTTATAATGATTCCATTTTATATAGTAAGAATATTAATTATAGTTTGGCTTTAAAAAATAGCCATTCAGGTTTTCTAGATAAGGTTAGTATTCATAATTTGAATTACTCTTTATTGATAAATCAATTCAGGGGTCCAATTTATAGATGTATTTTTATTTTGGCACTTATTCCGATAATAGTTATCAAAGGAAGAAAAAAATATTTACTTGTTCTGTTAACAACCATATTTATCTATATATTGTATTATTTATTCTTATCCTTATTATTTAAAGAGCCACCATTTAGATTGAGTTTTTTACTTTTTACTGTTGGCATTATTTCCTACTTGAATATTATATTGTCTGACGACTACATAAAGTATTTAATGGATTGGAGACTATTTATCTGCGTTCCAATATTATTGTATGGCTTATGGATTACAAAAATCAGTATGGATTTCAGATTAAATGATTTGAAAATTAATTATTGTAAAGAAACATATAATTCAAAAATTATGTATATAAGATGGCGTGATTATCCATACGATTATGAAAACCCATTCACAATTTCACAAAGTATGAAGGGTATTAAATTGGTTAGTATGGGGGCATTTTCAGTTCATCCAAATATTAAAAATCACTTTGGAAATTTTAAATATAGTAACTTAACAAATGATGTAATTGGAAAGGATAGTATAGTTTCATTCCTGCTTCCACTTAAACGGAACGTCTGGAAAAATTTGGAGAATGCGTATACCAAATTTTTGTTAAAACAGTACAAAAAAAATGTTTATTTCCAACAAATTGACAGTGTTAAACATTGCTTTGGTTATGGTGAATTTAAACTTAAAGTAAAAACCGATGAAACAAAATTGGATTAAAAAGGGATTAATCTTTGACCCATTAAAGAGTGCTTTGTTAAAAAAAGGAGCCATAGGTTATGCTGCTGTGCCATTTGTTTTGCCCTTACTTGAAGAGGGAAATTACAGAATTTTCTTTTCCGCACGTGACGCTCAAAACAGGTCTCTGCCATTTTATATAGATTATGATTTAGACAATCAAAAAATACTTTTTGAGTCTGATCAGTTGCTCCCTTTGGGAGAGTTAGGCGCGTTTGATGACAGTGGTATTATGCTGACATCGTTGATAGAGAAAGAAGGAACAATATATTTGTTTTACATAGGCTGGAATTTAGGTGTTACGGTACCTTTCAGAAATGCCATAGGACTTGCCATAAGCACTGATGGTGGACAAACCTTCGTTAAGCAATTTAGAGGCCCAATACTCGATAGAAACCACATAGAACCGCATTTTGTAGCCTCTAATTGTGTTTTTAAATTGGAACATCATTACATCATGTATTACTTATCCTGTGTAGGATGGGAAAAAATGAAAGATAAGGTAATGCATCAATACCATATCAAATGGGCTTTGTCCGAAGATTTGATTCATTGGGAAAGAAATAACCATGTTGCCATAGACTTTAAATATTCCGAAGAGTATGCTATTTCGGTGCCAAGAGTATTATTTGAAAATGGTATTTACAAAATGTGGTATTCGTATCGCGCTGGTCCTTTTTCAGACAAATATCGAATAGGCTATGCCGAATCAAAAGATGCTTATTCATGGGAGCGAATGGACGAAGTTGTTAATCTAAGTGTTACATCTGGAACTTGGGACAGTGACATGATATGTTATCCTTGTGTTTTTAAACACCGAAATCAATTAATGATGCTTTACAATGGCAACGATTATGGAAAGACAGGCATAGGTTTAGCAGTTTTGGAACCATGATAGTACTTTGGCAAAATATTTAGAATAAATCAAAAAAAATGAAATCGTGTATCATTACTCAGTCTAATTATATTCCTTGGAAAGGTTATTTCGATAGCATTAATCAAGTAGATGTATTTGTAATTTATGATGATATGCAATATACAAAACGTGATTGGAGAAATCGCAATTATATTAAAACGCCACAAGGCCTAAAATGGTTATCTATACCTGTGGAAGTGAGTGGAAAATTCCATCAAAAAATAAATGAAACACTCATATCCGATAAAGCATGGAACCGATCGCATTGGGAGAGTATCAAACAGAATTATAAGGAGGCCCCATGCTTTAAAGAAAATAAAGATTGGTTGGAAAATTTGTACATGACCTGTCAATTTGAAAAACTTACAGATGTGAATGAATTTTTTTTAAAAGAGATCGGCTATTTTTTGGGAATAGAGACTGTTTATAGGCGTTCGGAAGAATTTGTACTAAGTGAAGAACGCACACAAAAAATGGTTGATATTTGTGTTGATTTGGGCGCGAATCAATATTACACAGGCCCTAGCGCTAAGGATTATATCCTAGAAGAAAAATTTACAGATAAAGGCATTGGTCTAAATTATTTTGATTATTCAGGCTATCCAGAGTATCCGCAAATAAATGGGACATTTGAGCATGGGGTTTCCATACTTGATTTGATTTTAAACGTAGGAAAAGAAGCAAAAAATTACATGAAAACTTTTAATAATGAAAACTAAGAAACTTTTAATTATTGGCAATACTAGCAATGCTAAACTGGCTCATTATTATTTCGATACGGATAGTAGTTACGAAGTAGTTGGATTTTCAGTAGATAGGGCCTACCTAAATGAACCTGAATTTTGTGGTTTAAAAGTTTATGCTTTAGAGGATTTGGTAAAAACCCACCCGCCTTCGGATTACGATGTTTTTATTGGTATAGGGTATTCCAAGATGAATAAAATAAGAGAGGAAAAGTATCATGCTTTAAAAAGTATGGGTTATCACTTGCCAAACTACATTAGCAGCAATTGTAATTTTTTAACCCACGAACCCATTGGCGATAATAATTTGATATTAGAAGACAACACCATTCAACCCTTTGTTAAAATTGGTTCAAATAATGTTTTTTGGTCGGGCAATCACATTGGTCATGATGTTGAAATAGGCAATCATAATTTTATTTCTTCACATGTTGTTATTTCTGGGTTTACCAAAATAGGCAACAATGTGTTTTTTGGTGTTAATTCAACTTTTAGAGACGCCATAAATATTGGGGATGCCACTTTGGTAGCGGCTGGTGCTGTTATCATGAAGGATACCCAAGCTGGAGAAGTTCATTTACCAGCCCGTTCAACACTCTTTAATAAAAAAAGTAATGAGATAGAAATATCTTAGTTATGGAAATTCATGTTTAAAATAATTAAACAAAATATTTTTTTAAAAATTGATTCCACGGGGTTGGCAATTTTCAGAATATTTTACATGTTAGTATTAATGTGTGAAATTAGGCAACTTTATTATTTTAGATCGCTAATTTATGAAAGATTACCAATCATTGAAATTGATGTTGAATTCATTTTCAAGTTTTGGTTTATAATTATAGGGTTACTTTTTTTTGGTTTATTTACAAGAATTGCAACAATTATCAACTACTTGTTTTCAGTTATTATATTTAGCGGTGCTTCAGCATTTGAATACCATGTTTTTAAAACTTATGTCAGTATTAATTTTTTACTGATATTCATTCCAATTTCTAAAACCTTTTCTCTCGATACTTTAATTCACAAGTTAAAATACAGTAATACTATTTCATTTTTTATTCCAGATAAAAAGGTACTTGCTATCAATTATTTTGTTCTGGTTTTATTAGGTATTGCCTTTGTTTATTTGGACTCTGTATTATATAAATTTTTGAGTCCAATGTGGATGAACGGCTTAGGAATGTGGTTACCAGCAAGCCTTCCTATGGTGACATGGAATGATTGTACATGGTTGTTAAATCAGGAATTATTAGTTAAGTTTTTGGGGTACCTAACCCTGCTTTTTGAAACTCTCTTCATATTTCTTTTTTGGTATAAGCCTTTTAGGATTTCATTATTAATAATAGGCATATTTTTGCATTTAGGTATTTTAATTATTTTTCCTATTCCTTGGTTTGCTTTGACTGCAATCGCATTATATATGTTGATGGTTCCAGTTTCATTTTGGAAGAAAATAGGTAAATGGTTTAGGCATAAAAAGCCTAACTACAGGTTCTATTATGATTCTGAATGTCCACTTTGCATTAAGACTGTAATAGTAATTCAGCATTTTGATATCTTCAATGCGGTCAAGACTGTTTCAGTTCAAGGAAATTACCAAGATGATATTGCATTAAAGGGGTTATCTGAAGAGGAACTATTTATAAATGTACATGGCGTTAATAAAAAGGGCGAGGTCTTAGTGGGCTATAATGCTTATACTGGATTATTTAAAACCATGGGTTATACATGGCCAGTTGGAGTTTTATTAGGCTTGCCAGGGATATCAAAAATTGGTAAAATAATTTACAATTATGTTGCTGGAAATAGGATTACTACTAGATGTACATTGGACAATTGTCCGATGCCATCAATTAGTCACCCAATTCTTGAGAACGATGACTTTATAACTAAAGGTCTAAATAGGCTAAATATTACAAAATATTTTTGGAAATTTGCAATACCTTTTTTTATTCTGTGCCAATTTATTATTTCATGGTTTTCTCCATTATCGCAGGAAGTTTTAATAAAAATCGGGTTGCGGTACACAAGAGTAAATGATATGGCAATCAAACTAAGTGAGCTTGTACAACCATCTATCACAAGCCTTTTGGGAATAAGTCATCATGGGGTATTTTTAGATGGTCATTTTAATAGATATAACCAAATAATTAAGACAGAATATTGTAGTAATGGAACTTGCAAAATTGTACCTTTAATTAATGATAAGGGAATGCCGGTTGAATTATTAAGAGGTTCGACATGGTGTAATTTTAACTTTGGAGTTGTTACTTCTAAGATTAATCAAAAGATATTTGAAAAGGGAATAATTCCATATTTGGAATTTTATAAAGACCATTGTTTATTGAAAATTCATGGAGCAAATCATTTTATTTTTTACGTTAAAAACATTGAAATCCCTAAAAAATGGCAGCGAAATTTTTTAAGAAAGCAGATTAATAAACCTTGGGAAAAAGTAGGAGAATACTCATTGGATACAGATAGTTTTAATTGGAATAACAAAATGAAAGATATTTATAAAAACGAACTTAATTGAATATATTAATTACAGGTGTTAGTGGTTTTTTAGGGTCTAGTTTGGCTGAATTACTTCTGTCAAAATATACAATTGTTGGTATAAAGGGCCCTTCAAACACTTCGGTTAAGATTGGAGGAATTAAAATATATGATAATAATATAGGGTCGATAATTGAAAAACCTGAAATTGTCATTATGTGTCATGCAGCAGTATCCTCAGGTAATTCGGTGGTAGATAATGAAAGCTTGTTTAAGGCCAATGTAAAATTTACGGAGCAAGTAATAAATTTATTTCCTAATTCCTATCATTTATATATTTCTTCTGTTTCAGTATATGGATTAGAGGAAAGATTGATTAATGAATCTTCGCATTTAAATCCTGAAACAGGGTATGCAGTTTCAAAAGTATGGGGTGAAAAAATCGCACAATCAAAAATAGGTTCTGGAATTTTAAGATTATCTTCTTTGTATGGACCTGGAATGAAAAATGGTACCCTTATAGCCAATTATGTTGACCAAGCTTTAAATATAGGTAAAATTCAGGTTTGGGGAAACGGAGAACGCAAACAGAATTATCTGCACGTTGAAGATGCGGTTCTATATATAGAGAGCATGTTTAAAAAAAGACAAGAAGGTATTTGTATAGCCTCATCTCAAAGGGAAATCAGTAATAAAGAATTGGCAAACATTATTAATTCAATAACAGGAGCTCCAATTGAATATTCAGATACAGATAACTCTGCTTCAAGATACATCAATAATGAAATAAGTAGAAATCGACTTGAGATTAAGAGGGAAAAGGATTTAACAGAAGGAATAAAAGACTATATATTATGGAAAAAAAGACGGTTTTAGTGACTGGTATTGGAGGTAATGTTGGACAAGGTATTATAAGAAATATAATGACTTCTGATTATAGTTTAAGAATTGTAGGTACCAATATAACAGACTTCTCTGCTGGAAATCATCTAGTTGATTCTTTCTATAAAGTGCCTTTTGGTTATGAGGCAACATTTATTCCGTTATTAAAAGATATTGTAGAAAAAGAAAAAGTTGATTTAGTAATTCCATCTACTGATTTTGAAACTTATTTTTTAGCGTTAAATGCTGATATTATTCCTTGTAAAATTGCGACTTCAGGAGTAGAGGCAGCAGAGAAATATCTAGATAAATATCTTTCTTGGCAATTACATAATAAATTTAATATTCCTTTTGCAGAAAGTATTTTACCTTCAGTATACAATAATAATTTTGATATGGCTATTGCGAAACCTCGCAAAGGAAGAGGATCAAAAGGAATTATAAAGAACATAAAGTCATTAGAAGAGATCAGGGCCTTAAAAGATGATGAATACATTATACAGAGAATGTTTGTGGGGACGGAAATTACAACTGCTGTGTATACAACTTATAAAAATAAAAAAGTACATGGTTTAATTTCTATGGAAAGATCGCTTGAAAATGGGGCTACCACATTCTGTAAAGTAGTAAAGCAATATGATGATAAGTTTCTGGCAATTGCAGAGAAAATGGTGGCATCAACTAATCTGAAAGGAGCATTTAATATTCAGTCAATCGTTAATGAAACTGGTGAAATAATGCCTTTTGAGGTTAACTGCAGAATTTCAGGCACAAACTCAATCCGTTCGCATTTTGGTTTTAGGGATGTACTTTATACTATTCAGGAGTTATTATTTGAAGAAGCACCTTCCCCTGTTGAAATAACTGAAGGATTTGCTCATAGGTTTTTATCGGATGTAATTTACAAAGGGATAGAGTCGAATTTAACAGGTAATAACAAAGATAGTTTTATTATTTTTTAATATGGTACTACTTCTAGACGCAGCCAATACAATCATTTATAAACCTAAGTTTTATGATAAATTCATTGAAGCCTTAAAACATCATAAAATTAATCTTGAAAAAAGCGATTTAAGGAGAATACATAAGATAATTTCAGAAGTATATCATTTCCCTGACAGAACATCAGAAGAGTTTTATGAAGGATTCAATAAGGAATTATTATACAGTTTAGGAATTATTGCTAAAGATGATATGCTTCAAGATATTTTTAAAGCTTGTTCTTATCTAGAATGGGAGAGATTTGAAGACGCTGAGTATCTGACAGAATTGGATTGTCCTAAGGCCATCCTTTCAAATTTCAATTCAGGGTTGAGTACAATTTTAAACCGTCTTTTTCCCAAAGCATTTAATGTAAAAATAATTTCTGAAAATACGGGGACTAGAAAACCGAACTTTGAATTTTTCAAAAAGGCGATTGACACCTTAGGAGTAAAACCGTCAGAAATAATTTATGTCGGGGATTCTATAAAACTTGATCTTGAACCAGGGCTGAATGCGGGAATGAATGCATGGCTTATTGACCGCGACAATTACTACCCCTATTGCAGCAGAAGAATAAGCAACTTAAAAGAACTTAAAAACTTACTCTGAAATGAAAAAATTATCACTTGTAATACCTGTTTATTTTGAAGAAGAATGTATAACCCAGTTTCTTAATGAGGTAAGGCCGGTCCTTGAATCAATAGGACCTTCTTGGGAAATTGTTTTTATAGATGATGGAAGCAAAGACCGTACTGTCGAAATAATAAAGGAGCAGGCCTTACTTGAGAATAGAATTAAATTAATTGAGTTCTCCTATAATCAGGGTAAACAGGCAGCTTTTTCTGCGGGAATTAAATATGCAAGTGGAGATTACTTTATTTATATGGATTCAGATTTACAGGATCCACCAAATGAAATACCAAGATTTATTGAAGAGATAGATAAAGGTTATGATCTGGTTTTTGGAATCAGAAGGGAGAAAATAGACTCATTAATAAATAAAATATATTCTAAAATATTTTGGACTACTTTAAATAAATTCACAGGTATGGAGATACCAACTGGGTTGGCAGTAATGAGAATTTTTAATAGACAATTTGCAAATAAATTTCTTGAATACGGGGAGCAGAACCGATTTATTGAAGGGATATTTATGCATATTGGTATGAAAAGAACAGAAATTGAAATAACACAGCGGGAAAGATTTGCAGGAAAAAGCAAATTTAATTTTAGGAAAAAACTGCAACTAGCTTTCGATGCTATTTTCGATTTTTCAGAACTACCGTTAAAATTTGCAGTAAGACTTGGCACTATTCTCTCCTTGTGTGGTTTTCTATCCCTAATTATTATTTTATTTCTCAAACTCTTTGTTGTTGACTTCGCTGCTGGATGGCCTTCAATTATCAGTGCAATTGCATTAAGTCTTGGCCTTCAATTATTTTTCATTGGGGTAGCAGCCATTTATATAGGAAAGATTTATAAGGAAAGCAAAAATAGACCACTTTATTCCATAAAACAATTTACAAATTTGTAATGAAAAGACTTGCGATTATAGGTTCTG
Source organism: Bacteroidota bacterium (assembly GCA_025354385.1). GTDB lineage: Bacteria > Bacteroidota > Bacteroidia > NS11-12g > UBA955 > JABMMZ01. Next base: position 87,256 of record JANXMZ010000021.1, on the reverse strand, counting down.
GAGATTTGGGTGAAATGATTTGCTATCATGCTAAAAATGATAACCATTTTGAAATAGTAGGATTTTATGATGATTTTTCTGACACTGATTCAATCGTAAGTGGTCATAAGATTTTAGGAAAAATAGATAAAATCGAGAATGATTTTAACAACGATGTTTTTGATTTTATTATTGTTGGGATTGGTTATAAATTTATGGAATTTCGAAAGAATATTTTTGAGAAGTACCATCAGAAAATACCTTTTGCCAATGTAATCCATTCTTCTTCTTATATTGATAATTCAACAATCCTTGGAGAGGGTATTTTTATATTACCAGGTTGCACGGTTGATAAGAAAGTAAAAATAGGAAATAATGTTTTACTAAATACTGCTGTTGTAATTGCACATGATTCCGAAATAAAAGATCATTGTTTTATTTCACCAGCAGCAAATATTGCAGGTAAAACAATAATAGGATCTTGTTGTATTATTGGAATTAATGCTACCATAATTGATAATTTAATTATTGCACCATACACTCAAATTGCAGGAGGGGCTGTGGTGATAAATACCATTTCGGAAAGCGGTTTATACGCTGGAATACCCGCAAAATTTAAAAGAACACTAAATTAATCAAATGATTTATTTTAATAAACCTCACCTAACCGGTAAAGAATATGAATACATAGCGGATGCTGTAAGTTCGAAGAAAATTTCCGGGAATGGAAAGTACACGCAAATGTGTCATCAATATTTTCAAAACAAGTATGATTTTAAAAAATGCTTGTTAACCACTTCATGTACTGATGCTCTAGAAATGGCTGCTATACTGATTAATATTCAACCAGGAGATGAAGTAATTATGCCATCTTATACATTTGTGAGTACTGCAAATGCATTTGTTTTAAGAGGTGCAAAAATTGTATTTGCGGATTCAATGGATATTAATCCAAATATAGATGCTGAAACAATTGAGTCATTAATTACCCCAAAAACCAAGGCAATTGTGCCCGTACATTATGCTGGCATTGCGTGCGATATGGATAAAATAATGGCATTAGCCGAGAAATATAACTTATTTGTTATTGAAGATGCCGCACAAGCAATTGATAGTTATTATACAGATTCAAATGGCAATAGGCGTCCTTTAGGGTCAATTGGGCACTTATCAGCGTTCTCCTTTCATGAAACAAAAAATATTATATCTGGAGAGGGTGGAATGCTTGTAATAAATGATTCTCAATTTGAGTCACGAGCAGAAATAATTTGGGAAAAAGGGACCAATAGGTCAGCATTTTTTAGAGGAGAAGTTGATAAATATGGTTGGGTTGACGTAGGTAGTTCATTTTTACCGTCAGAAATTGTTGCAGCATTTTTATATGCACAATTGGAGCATTTAGATGAAATACAAAATAAAAGGAATAGTTTATGGGAAGCATATTTTGATGGATTAAAACTATTTGAAGAAAGGGGGATTTTTAAATTGCCGTATTTACCTTCATACGCAAGTAACAATGCCCATATGTTTTACTTAGTGTTTTCAGATTTAAACTATAGATCAAAAGTTATTGAAGACTTGAAAGGAGCCGAAATTAATACCGTTTTTCATTATTTGAGTTTGCACAAAAGCCCCTTTTATAAAGAAAAGCATGACGGGCGAAACTTACCATTGGCTGATTATTACTCTGATGGCCTTTTAAGGTTGCCGATGTACTATGATCTAGCTCACTCAGATATAAAAATAATTACGAATTTTTTTGATAGATATTAATCAAAAATCAATCTGTTTATTTTGTCAATATTTTCCATATAATGGAGGGGAACAATTTTTATTTAATGAGGCTGAATATTATCCAAATAATGTTGAGATAATTGTTTTTACAGAACATATTAAGACTCAAGATTTTTTAATGTTACCGAAGAATTTTAAAATTCAACATAATGATTTTAAAATTCCAACCTCAATTAGAGTCGTTATCAAATTGTATTGGAGGTTAATATTTGAGATATTTATTTTTGAAATTTTAAAATCACCCCATAGGGTCAAATATATCAGAGGCTTTAAAACACATTTTTTTTTATTAATAAGTTATTTTCAAAAAGCTATTATTATAAATGAACAAATTCCGACAAATAAGAATACTATACTTTACAGTTATTGGTTTGATGAATGGGCAACAATTATTCATTTAGTTAAAAGAATAAGAAATGAATCAATAAAAGTTATTTGTAGAACCCATGCATATGATTTTGATGAAGCTCAAGTTTATTCTGGATATCACCCTTTTCGTATGTTTAATCTAAATGGTTTTGATAAAGTAATTTCTGTTTCTGAATATGGAAAAGTATACATTAATGAGAGATATAAGTATAATAAAGTAGTGGTGGATAAAATTGGGGTACGTGAAAATGGAAATAACCCATTTATAGAAAATAGTAGAAAAATAGTAGTATCATGTAGTTCATTAATTCCTATTAAAAGGGTAGAATTAATAATAGAAATTCTTAAACATTTAAAATTTGAAATCGAATGGATTCATTTTGGGAATGGGCCACTTGAAAATGAAATATTAACAAAGTCATTAGATTTACCATCAAATATAAAATTTACATACAAGGGTTTTGTTGAAAACAGAGAAATACTAAATTATTATAGAAATAATTCTGTTGATGTTTTTATAAATACAAGTATTCTTGAAGGAATACCTGTATCGTTAATGGAGGCAATAAGTTTTGGGATACCAATTATTGGTTGTAATATTTGTGGAGTGCCTGAAATAGTAAATAGTACTTCAGGTTTACTTCTTGATAAAAATTTTAATTCAGTTGAAGCGGCTGTTGTAATTGAATCTTTTATTTCAACCAAGTGTTCAAATAAGGATTTTAGAAATGGTGTGAAAAATTTTTGGCAGAAAAATTTTAATGCAGATAATATTTATCCAAAGTTTATAGAAAATTATTTATTAGGTTAAAATGTGTGGAGTTGCTGGAATATATAATTTTAATGAAAGTTTAATTAATTTAGAAGACCTAAAGGTTTTTACCGATTCTATGTCACACCGCGGTCCGGATGGAGCTGGGTACGAATTGTTAAATGAAGGAAGTTTGGGAATGGGGCATAGGAGATTGTCCATTTTGGATTTGAGCGATGCCGGAAAACAACCTTTTCATTACCTGAACCGCTATACCATTGTATACAATGGCGAAATATTTAATTTCAATGAAATTAAAATAGAACTAATGGCAAAAGGGTACCAATTTCAATCTGAAACAGATACAGAAGTTCTTATTGCTGCCTATGATTGTTATGGCCTTGATTGCTTAAATTTCTTTAACGGCATGTGGGCTTTTGCTTTGTGGGACGATAAGGAAAAAAAGCTCCTGCTTTCGCGCGATAGGTTTGGTGTTAAACCATTGTATTATTCAAAAACAACTGAAAGTACTTTTGCCTTTGCTTCAGAAACAAGAGCATTTAAATTTTTAAGAGGGTATAAGCGCAAAATAAATGAAATTAACTACAACTACACCCTGGCTAATAACTATGCCTTAGAGGGGCTGGGATACACCTTATTTGAAGATATTTATCAACTCTTACCTGGTCATTATATGTTCGTTGAGAAAAAGGTTGCTCTTCAACAAAAAAGATGGTATGACATTCGAGAACATGTAAAACCTACTAAGGAGAATCCAGAATCACTGGTCACCAATTTTTATAACCTTTTTAGAGACGCCTGTAAATTAAGACTCATTAGCGATGTTCCTGTCGCTACTGCGCTAAGTGGAGGATTAGATTCCAGTAGTATTTATAGTACAGTTTTTGATATATTAAACACCGAAAAAAATGAACGGATTAGCAAGGAGTCCCAATTGGCAGTTTCGGCTATTTTTCCAGGTTTGGAAAACGATGAAAGACAATATGTAGAAAAAGCAGTGGCCTTTACCAAAGGAGAAGTGCGATGGGTAACTACAGATATCAACCAACTTACTACTGATATAGAAAAGGACACTGAATTATTTGATGCCATTTCCAATGCACCCATCACTGCAATAGCGGCTATTTATAAGGGTATGAAACGCGAAGGAATAACGGTTTCGCTGGATGGTCATGGAGTAGACGAAATGCTGTATGGTTATCTTTACATGGTGTATGATTTATGGCTGGGAGCACTTCTAAAACAGGATCAACCAAGTGCAATAAATTATGCTTTTATTCTCTCGCACTTGTATTATCCGGCCTATCAGGAAGAAAAACAGAAGGAACTAATGACCCAAACCCTTCAAAGCATCAACGGTAAAAGCAAGATAAAGTCTCTAGTAAAAAATATTTTGGGTTACAAAAAAGAAACTATCTCGAGGTATGTGCCTGTAGACCTTCCAGCACTGAGCGATAAGCCGTATAATTTTTTGTATTTGCCAGAACCTGAAAGAATGTTGTACTATGAATTTTTCCAAAATTCATTACCGGCTTTACTCAGAAATTTTGATCGCGCAGGTATGATGAATTCTATTGAAATAAGAATGCCTTTTTTAGACTACAGATTGGTAGAATTTGTATTTTCATTGACTTTAGAAAATAAAATTGGCCAAGGGTTTACAAAAAAAATTCTAAGAGAAGCTATGCAAGGAAAGATGAATGAAGAAGTAAGACAAAGAACCTTTAAAGTTGGTATTGCCAGTCCATTTCAATTCTGGGCAGAGAATCACCTTCAACACTGGCTAAAAGATAGAATATCAAAAGTTCCCCAAGAATTAATGGAAAATTATTCTTCTTATTTTAAAGAATATAATGAGAAAAATTCTCTAAAAAATTTGGAAAAAATATGGTATCAAATAAATCGTGATTTGATTTCTTAGTAAACTCTTTTGAATTGTATCTAAGAAAATAATTATTTAAAATGAAACTTTACTACATCTTTTTATCTGCAGGTTTAAAAAGTGACGGGGTTCAAAAAAAGGTAATTGCCCAAATTAATGCCTTAAATAATACGGGTGTTATTTGCCATGGGTTATTTTTTACAAATGAGGTACAAGAAAAAACAAAACTTCAAGAATTTATTGACTTAATTCCATATCCTCAAACAAATAAAAAATATTTTAATATAATTTTTCAAAAGAAAGTACTTATCAGATCTGCTTTTAATTTTGTAAAAACCATACTTAAAGAGGAAGAGTTAATTTATTTACGTTATCCAGGAGTAACCTTTGAACTTTATAAATGGACTAAAAACTTTAAAAATCGTATTATCTCCGAACATCAAGCAAAAGAAATTGATGAAATTAAAAGTTCTAAAAATGAACATCCATTTGGTTTTAAACCAAGCAAATTGATTAGTTATTTTTTATACCAACTGTGGCCGATATTCAATGAAAGAATTTGGCACAATAAATATTCTAAAATGTTATATGCAAAAGTTGCTGTTACAGAAGAAATTGCAATTTATCATAAAAAGAAATGTAGAAATGTGTGGGTCATACCAAATGGAATCGAAGTAAGTCAATATAAAGTTCGTAGTGCTCCTTTAATTTCGAATTCAATAAAGATATTATTTTTAAAAGGGACCTCAGGATTAGCTCCATGGAATGGAATAGATAGACTGATATATAGTCTTGATAAATTTAATCAAAGAAAATATAAAATAGAATTAATTATTTGTGGGAATATTATTCCAAATGAAATACCGGAGAGGGAATACTTAACCAAAATGGGTTATTTAGAATCAAGTGATTTAGATTTATTATTTTCCAATGTTCATATTGGTTTCTCAACATTATGTCTATATAGAAAGAAATTGAATGAAGCAGCCGTTCTCAAAGCAAGGGAGTATTTTGCTCGAGGTCTTCCATTTGTCTACGGATACAATGACCCTGATTTTAAAGAAAGAGATTCTAGTAATCTATTTACCTTAAATATTCCTAATGATAATTCTTTAATTGATTTCGATAATGTTATTAATTTTATTGAAAAAGTATACAGTGATAATAATCACCAAAACAAAATGCGTCAATTTGCAGAAGAAAATCTTGATTGGAATGTAAAAATGAATCAATTAAAAATGAAATTATTATTAAAAAACTAACTAGTTGTTGCAATAAATGTCAAAAATCATAGGAATATCATGTTTTTATCACGATGCTGCTGCCGCTATTATTGTTGATGGAAAAATAGAGGCCGCTGTGCAAGAGGAAAGATTTACCCGCAAAAAACATACACCCGATTTTCCACACAATGCTATTCAATATTGCTTGGAACATACCGGCTTAACATTAAATGAACTGGATGCCATTGTTTTTTACGACAAGCCCCTGTTGAAATTTGAAAGATTGCTGGAAACCTATTACGCTTTTGCACCCAAAGGACTCATTTCATTTCTTACCGCCATACCTGTATGGGTAAAAGAAAAATTGTTTCTCAAAAAAATGATTTACGAGGAATTGAAAAAGATAGGTGATTATGATAAAAAGAAAATTAAGTTGTTGTTTCCGGAACACCATCTATCGCATGCTGGCAGTGCCTATTACCCTTCGGCATTTGAAGAGGCTGCCATACTTACAATTGATGGTGTTGGTGAATGGACAACAGCCTCCATCTGTCATGGAAAAAACAATCGCATAGATCTTTTAAAGGAATTAAAATTTCCGCACTCTGTGGGTTTATTGTATTCTGCTTTTACTTACTATCTGGGTTTCGCCGTCAATTCAGGTGAATATAAATTAATGGGTCTTGCACCTTATGGTAATCCTGAATCAGAAGATATAAAAAAATATACTGGGCTTATTAAACAATTTTTGGTTGATATAAAACCAGATGGGTCCATTTGGCTCAATCAAAAGTATTTTAATTACGCCACTGGTCTAAGAATGATTAAGGAAGACAAGTGGACTACAATATTTGGTTTTCCAAGGCGAGCACCTGAATCAGAACTGATGCAACACCATTGTAACATGGCTTTGGCCATACAATTGGTAACAGAAGAAATTGTAATTAAAATGGCGAGAGAAGCCAAGCGATTAACAGGTTCTAAAAACTTGTGCATGGCTGGCGGAGTGGCTCTCAACTGTGTAGCAAATGGTAAATTATTAAAAGAGGAAATATTCGAAAATATTTTTATTCAGCCTGCCGCAGGCGATGCCGGAGGGGCTTTAGGTGCGGCATTGGCAGTTGCCTACATGTATTTTGAAGAAGAAAGGGTTATCGATAAAACTTTACCAGATGCCATGCAGGGAAGTTATTTAGGTCCAGATTATTCTGCTAAAGAAATTGAAACCATGGCCAAAAAAATGAAAGCCAAATATCAATTGAACGATTCATTTCAAAATTTAGCACGTCATACAGCGCAACTTATCGCGGAAGGCAATGTTATAGGTTGGTTTCAAGGAAGAATTGAATTCGGTCCCCGATCTTTGGGCAATCGCTCTATTTTAGGAGATGCCAGAAATGCAGAAATGCAAAAGAAATTAAATTTGAAAATTAAGTACCGCGAGGGTTTTCGACCCTTTGCACCTTCGGTTCTGGAGGAGGATTGCGAAAAGTACTTTGATATAAAAAGTAATTCGCCTTACATGCTACTAATTGCCCCAGTTTCAGAAAGTAGAAGAAAAATATTACCACCAAATTTTAATCAATTGGATTTATGGGAGCGCCTCTACACAGAAAGAAGCAATATTCAATCGGTCACCCATTTGGATTTCTCTGCCCGTATTCAAACCGTTAGCAAGCAAACTAACCCACGTTACTGGGAACTCATTCATGCCTTTAAAGATATAACTGGAGATGGATTAGTAGTAAATACCAGTTTCAATGTAAGAGGTGAGCCTCCCGTATGCAGTCCCGAGGATGCCTACCGCTGCTTTATGAGAACGGAAATGGATTATTTAGTAATAGGCGATTATTTTTTTGCCAAAAATGAGCAACCGCAATTTGAAGAAAAAGACAAATGGAAAGAAGAATTTAAATTAGATTAAAGAAGAATGAAAAGTAATAAATTAAAAACAATAATATTTTCCTTTATACCACTTTTAATATTGCTCATAGTAACAGAATTGGTGTTAAGAGTTATCTATTTTCAACGGAACAACAATGAGCCTTTTGCCATAATAGCACTCATCAAGAAAATCAACAATAGAAAAAATGATGATGGTACTTTTACTGCCTATAGATACGTAAGATTAAAAGAACATTTACCAAATCAGAATTTATCGATAAAGCCGAATTTAGGAGATATTAAAGATTCAAATAAACTGCTGAACAAGGATTATCCTTTCCTAACAGATGCCAATGGTTTTATGTTGCCTCAAGTGGAATACAAGGATGCTAATTTTAGCTTAGTATTTATGGGAGGAAGCACCACTGAATGTTCTTTTGTAAAAGGCGATAAAAGATTTCCTTATTTAGTAGGAAAATTTTTAGAAAAAAACACCACAAAAAAAATCAATGTATACAACAGTGGTGTCAGTGGTAATCATACCTATCACGCCATCGACTTACTGATTAACAAAATTATTCCAATGCATCCAAAATATGTGGTTCTAATGGAATGTATTAACGATTGGACTACACTTTTGTTTGAAGGAACCTATTGGAATGACAACCCAACCAGATCATTAATTATCGATCCAAATAAATTAGTGACTATAAACAAAGATGAGTGGGCGCATTTAAGAGGTAAGAAATTGGTTATGAACAGAGCGTTTATTATCGATGAATTTTCGAAAGCGCAGAATACCTTTATAGCCATTTGTAAAACAAATAATATTGAGCCAATATTAATGACCCAAGCCAATCGGTATAAAAATATTGCGGATGAAGATATATATGAAAATCTTAAAAATAAATTACTTCCTTTTGGTTTAACGTATGATGATGTTAGACTCTTAAACATTGATATGAACGAAGAAATTAGAAGGAATGCCATAAAAAATAATGTAGTACTCATAGATTTAGAAAAAGAGATTCCTAAATCAATTGAATTTATGGACGACATTGTTCATTACAACGACAGGGGCTCTATGATGGCAGCCTATATTATCAGCAAAGAACTTATTAAATTTATTAAATAAATATGGATACCTTTAAAGAACTCTGGCAATTTATCAGAGAAAGAAAAAAATGGTGGCTAATGCCAATTATTGTTGTTTTATTAATTATTGGCGCAATACTAATATTTGGGGGTGGTAGTGCTTTGGCGCCATTTATATATACACTCTTTTAAAAGATGAATAAGGAAAAAGTTAACGAAACCATTTTAACCATTACTGTTGGGTTTATTGTTCTACACTTAATATTCAAACACAATGCATTTCTATATATTGCTTTGGGTATTGGTGTATGCGGTATTGTTTCAGCTTATTTGAGCGAAAAAATTAGTATCCTGTGGTATAAGTTGGCGGAGTTGTTAGGTTATTTTATACCTAAAATAGTTTTAAGTCTTGTTTTCTATTTGTTTTTATATCCCATTTCTCTTTTGGCTCGCTTATCCAATAAAGACCATTTGATGTTGCGTAATAGTTATGAATCTTATTTTATTACACGCACAAGGAAAACAGAAAAATCGGATTTTGAAAAAACATGGTAATACAAATATTTATATAGTTTGAAAAAGTACCAACTCGATACCGTATTTCTTATTTTATGTGCAATTATTGCTGGGTTATTTAACACACAATTTTTAAATCACTCGAATATCAATTATGCATTAGCGGGTCATGATGAATACTTAAGTGTAAGAGAAGTTTATTCAATCCTTCACCCACTTTCCTTCAAGCATTTCTTTATGGCTATTATTTCGGGAGATGTTTTGTACTATGGTCGAATCATGTTTTATACCGATGCTCTGCTTTCATTTATTCCATATAAAATTTGGGGTATTACAGGGTTGGTTTATAGCATTCGAATGATTCATGTGGTGATGGTTATTGGGGGATTGCACATTCTTGGAAAAACATTTTTAAAAGATTGGAAATACAGATTGCTGTTTTATGCAGGTACAGCTACTTTGTATTACAGTGCCTATTTTTACATGGTACCCAAACCAGAACCTATTCAATTATTGGTACTTGCTTTGTTCTTCTATTATTTTAAAAAGAATGAATATGCTTTTGGCAAATATTTTATTTTAATAGGGATAGCTTACGGCATTAAATTCAATGTGCTTACCCTATTGCCAATTGTTTTCTTAATCCCATTTTTCAACAAACAAATTAATTTAGGACCTCAGTTAAAAAAATTAGTGATTGCAGGATTTTATTTTTTACTTGGTTTAATAATCGCAGTTCCATGTTTATTACTTGGCCCTGTAAAACCAATATTTCTAAAAAGTTATTTCAATGCCACATTTGCCAATACATCGCAATACGATGATGATGCCACACTTGGTATTATGGATTGGATAGAGAAAGGGTGGTTTGGCGCCTACAATGGAGGATTTTTATTCGGCACTTTGCTTTGTGTATTGGTCATTATTATTCTATTGCTGGGGGTAAAAAAATTATTCAAAGCTGGAAAGCTCAACAACGAATTTATCCTAATATTAGTGGGTTTGGCTTTGCTGTTGCCAGTTATTATCTTAACTGGTAGATTGTGGCCACATTATCTATGGACAGGGTATGTATTCTTGTTTCTTGGATGTGTTGTTTTTATTCAGAATGAGACCCTTCAAAAATCCTTGAAATCAATATCTTTGATTGTTCTTTTGTTGGTTTTATTGGGGTCTTTGTATGGCTCATTTGTTCAGGAAAAAAAATTGGTCAAGCTTGAAAAACAAGCTTTGCCGCTAACAGAGAACGGAAGACGTGCATATGCTTACTTAAGGCAACAAAAAAATAATTTTACAGCCATACAGGATTTGTCGGTGCCCTATCCATTTAAAGAAATGCTTTCTGTCAATCGCTATAATCCTTTTTCAGGGTTTGATGTTAAAGCACCTGAGCAAAAATTTATTTGGTCGGGATTTATTACGCCAGAAATAATACAAAATAATAAAGCCGATTTTGTAATAACCTATAAATTAAATTTTGAGGATGTAGGGATTAATTTAAAAACAGAGAAGGATGTAACTTTACAAACGAACAATCTATTGATGAGGAATGAATTGGGAAAGACGGTGATCAATGATACGACATTTGGCCCCATTAAAATTTATAAAATAATTACCCAATAAGCATGTTGCTTAAAATAACATTCTCTGTTTACCGCCAGTATTTCAAAGCCATGTTTTTCAATAAAAAGGGAGATTATTTTTTGGCAGGAGAATGTTTAAAGGGCAAACTGAATGGCGCGTACAGGTTATTGGAAAGCGATAAAACACTAAGACCACTTGGCTTCAAAGTTTTAAAACGATCTTTATTGCGATTATTCGGAAAGCAATATGCACTGCCTACTTATGACGAAGGAGATATGGTTTTGATTGATGAAGCACCGAGCGATAATAATAAAAACAGAATTGATTTTATAGAGAGGGTTTTAAAAAGAAAAGTAAAACTGTATCTAGCCAAGGAAGAGTTAATGGGTTATGGTTTAGGATTTGCGGCTAAAACATGGTTGTTTTTTTGTATATTATTGCATGGTTTGTTGCTAATACCCATTTGTTTTTTTTCAAAGAATAGAGTATTTTACGCCTTGACAATTTATTTTGCAATCGAATCTATTTTGGGATTGTATTTTGTAAAAAAGGCAGGTTTAAAAACAGTGGTTTTTTCAAATATTTACAGTCAGGACAGCAATATTAATTACCTCATTTTCTCCAAACAAAATTGCCATGTAATTAAAAATCCTAGCGAGGATGCATTGGCTTTTGACAACTCGATTTTATTGTCTGATGAGTTGATTATTTGCAATCCCTATCAGATAGAGGAGATTAAGATTAATAAAGATATAAAAGTAAAATCCATCGTTCATGGTTTACCCGAGCAAATTGGCAATTACGAGAGCAAATATGGTTCTGATTTTTATCCCGTGAAGCAAGCTTTTGTTGGCTATTATTCTTCAGGCTCGTGGTTAAGAAAACAACAATCTAGATATTATTTTCATTTGAATATAGATTGTGCTTACCAAGAAGAACTCCTATTGCTAGATTTGAAAAACTTTGTTAAAACATACCCACAGTATAGCATAAAAATATTTCAACATCCTGTAGAAAAAGATTCAAAAAAAAACATTGATTTAACCAACAGTTATTTTGATTCTATTCTAGGTGAAGTGGGTTATTCTCTGAATGAAAAAGATAAACATACTTGCTTATCTTTTGAAGAATGTAATACTGCTATTTCACTTTTGTCAGGCTCCAGCCTTTATCGACTTAATTTTGGGTATAAATCGCTCTTTTATGTACCTGAGGGCAGTTTCCCAACTTTCCCTTATACTAGCACAAGTTTGGATAGAATTAATATTGGCAAAAAAGAAAGCTTCAACACATTTTTGAAAACACAAATGGAAATGGATGAACAATCATTCTTTGATGTTCACGAGTTGAATCAATACAAATACAACAATATTTGTAAAAAAGCAGGGCAATCCGAATTATTAGAAGCTTAATTAAATTATACAGCATATTATATGAAAAATTCAAAAATGGTTCAGTATTATTATCTTGGCAGAGGCGCTATCAGCCATCTGCAAGAATTACTGGATAACAAGCGAGCAGATGAAGAAAAATCATTTGTGGTATTGGTAATTGATGATTATTTTGAAAACAAGAACATTCTCGATTTATCTTACCTCAAACAACAAGATTTAATCATTTATGCAGATACGCGAGAGGAGCCAAAGACCTCCTATGTAGATCAACTTACCAACCTTGTAAAAACAAAGGAACATTTACCTGTTGCCTTGGTGGGTATTGGTGGTGGTAGTGCTATGGATATTGCGAAAGCAATTTCTGTTTTATTAACAAATCCTGGTCCATCTGAAGAGTATCAAGGATGGGATTTAGTAAAGAATGCGCCTATCTATAAAATTGGTATACCAACCATTGCAGGCACTGGCGCTGAATTTACAAGAACTGCCGTGCTTACCGGACCGACTAAAAAGCTGGGTATTAATTCTGATCACAGTGTATTCGACCAAGTAATATTAGATGCAGATTTATTAAAAACAGTGCCTATCGATCAGTTTGTATACACGGCAATGGATTGCTATGTGCACAATGCAGAATCTCTTTTAGGAATGATTAACGATTCCATGACCATTGCACTCGCTGAGAAAGCTTCTGAACTGATTGAAGAAATATTTTTAGGAGAAATGGACCATGAAAAATTATTGGTGGCTTCATCAATGGGCGGCTTAGCAGTGGCTAATTCTAGTGTCGGTATATGTCATCCATTGTCATACGGTTTGAGTATAGAATTAGGATTGCACCACGGCTATGCTATTTGTATCGCTTTTAATCAGTTGGATGAATATTATCCTCAAGTGAAAAAATTCAAGGAAATATTGAAGAAATACAACATTGTTTTACCCAAAGTAATTAATGATGATATTACCGATGAGCAATTAGATAGAATGGCTGAGGCCACACTTAAAAATGAAAAGCCTTTGTCGAATGCGTTCGGTGCTGATTGGAAAAATGTTTTCTCAAAAGAAAAAGTAATTGAATTATTAAAAAAAATGTAAGTTATGCCAGGATATGAATTAATAGGAAAAGAGGAACAAGAATATCTAATGGATATTTTTAATACCAGCAATGGTGTATTGTTTCCACATGGATTTGATGCGCTTAGAAATAACCGTTACAGGGTGCGCGAATTCGAAAAGAAATTTGCTGCAAAAATGGGTGCTCAATATGCCCAAGCAGTTACTTCAGGTACAGTAGCCCAAGTTGTGGCGATGCTTGCTATGGGTGTTAAACCAGGCGATGAAGTAATTACCCAAGCTTTTACTTTTGTAGCAACAGTAGAAACCATTATTGCAATTGGTGCAGTGCCTGTAATTGTAGATGTAGATGATAGCTATAACATGGATCCAAACGAATTGGAAAAAGCCATTACATCAAAAACAAAATTAATTGTGCCCGTTCACATGCTCGGGAATACAGCCGCTATGGATGAAATAATGTCCATTGCTGCTAAACATAAAATAGCAGTTTTAGAAGATAGCTGCGAAGCTTTGGGTGCTTCTTACAAAGGAAAATTTGCTGGTACAATTGGTCGTGTTGGTATCTATAGCCTCGATTTTGGTAAAACAATTACAACTGGAGAAGGTGGTATGATTGTAACCGATGATGAAAATATTTATAAATATTGTAAAGAATACCATGATCATGGGCACGAAAGTAATCCTGCTTTTCCAAGAGGTAGAGATACAAGAACCATGGCAGGTATGAATTATAGAATGAATGAAATGCAAGGGGCTGTTGGCATGGCGCAACTAGAAAAGTTAGATACAATTGTAGCGGCTAATAGGAAGAATAAAACATACCTAGAACAATACATTCAATCGGATAAAATTACTTTTAGAAAATTAACAGATGCTTCAGGAGATTTGAGTGATACTTTAATATTCAATTTTGGAACGGAAGCGGAAGCATTAAAATTTGTTGAATTGTATAAAGTGGCAGGATATGGCACTAAGAATATCCCCGATGCCATCGATTGGCATTTTGCAGGTACTTGGAACCATATGTTTGCAGATGTGCCTCGTTATTGCGATACTTGGAAAACAGAATGGCAGCGCTCAGCAGATCTATTGTATCGCTCTGTTGCTTTACCGATAAATGTTAAAACTACAACGGAGGCTTTGGCTGAACACGTGAAAGTAATTAATCAAATATTGGATCAAATCTGATGGTTGTTGGCATTATAACAGCAAGAGCAAATTCCAAAGGACTGCCAGGCAAGAACATGATGGATCTTGGTGGCATGCCCCTTATTGAACATTCGATGAAAGTGGCTTGTGAATCATCAGAATTTGATACTGTTATTTTGAGTACCGATTTAGCAGAGGCCATTGCATTGGCAAAAGAAAAATATCCAAAAATAGAAGTTCCATTTGTTCGTCCGGAACATTTGTGTGGAGATACAACAACCCATGTGGAAGTTATTAATCATTTATGCGATTATTTTGAAAGCGAAAGAAGAATAGTTGATTATTTGGTATTATTGCAACCCACCACACCATTTCGTCTTTCATCAGAAATGAATAAAGGTGTTAGCTTGATGAAAAATGGTGCAAGTTCGGTGCTTGGTGTAACATCTGTAATGCACCATCCTGCAGATTATTTATACAAAAATAAAGCAGGTAAGATTGAATACATTATGCCCGATTTTAAGGCAAGCAGAAGACAAGATTTTCCAACTATGTATTTTAACAATGGGGCTTTTTATGGCTGTAGTCTGGATTTTTTCAAGTCTACTCAAAGTTTTTTTGATACAGATAGCGAATTATTGGTAATGAACGAAAATTCACTAATAGATATTGATACAGCTTTTGATATGAAACTAGCAAGAGGGTTAGTTTAAAAATTTAATATAAGAAAAATGAAACCGTATTTTGAAATAAAAGGAAGAAAAATAGGCTATGATTTCGATCCATTGGTTATTGCCGAAATTGGCATAAATCATGAGGGTTCACTAAAGACAGCTTTAGAAATGGTAGACGCAGCGCATACCGCAGGTGCAGAGATTGTAAAACACCAAACCCATATTGTATCGGATGAGATGTCTGGAGCCGCCAGAAAAACGATACCAGGCAATGCTACCGTTTCTATTTACGACATTATGGAGCGCTGTGCTTTAAATGAAGAAGAGGAGTTAGAAATGATGCGATATACTGAATCGAAAGGCATGATTTTTATTAGCACTCCTTTCTCAAGAGCAGCGGCAGAGCGTTTGAGAAAATTTGATATACCTGCTTATAAAATTGGTTCGGGTGAATGTAATAATTATCCTTTGTTAGAGCATGTAGCATCCTTTGGAAAACCAATCATTCTAAGCACTGGTATGAATACCATAGAAAGTGTGGAGAAGGCTGTTAATATTTTCAGAAAGTACAAAGTACCTTATGCATTATTGCATTGCACCAATGTGTATCCAACACCCCCACAATTGGTACGTTTGGGCGCCATTGTTGAACTTGAACAACATTTTCCGGATGCTGTAATAGGCTTATCGGATCATACGACAACTAATTATGCTTGCTTAGGTGCAGTAGCAGTTGGCGCTTCAATTCTAGAAAGGCACTTTACGGATAATATGAGCAGACCAGGTCCTGATATTATTTGCTCCATGGATACCAAAGCCATGAATGAATTGATTGAAGGGTCTAAGATTTTGAAGTTGGAAAGAGGTGGGCATAAAGGTCCTGTAAAAGAAGAACAACCTACCATCGATTTTGCTTTTGCAACGGTTGTGGCTATCAAAGATATTCAGGCTGGTGAGTTATTTACAGCAGATAATATTTGGGTGAAAAGACCAGGCACTGGCGAAATTCCTGCAGAGCGTTACACGGAATTATTTGAGATGAAAGCTAAAAATTTCATTGCCTCAGATACACAAATTAGTTGGTCGTATACCGAGACAAAGTAAATGGTCAACATGTTTATTAGTTTTAAAGGTTAGATACAGCATACAGTATTACCTTTGCAGACGATAATGTCCAATTCAAAGAATTGATAATGATTCAAAAAAAGAAAATAGTTTTTTTAACAGGTACTAGAGCAGATTTTGGGAAACTAAAATCCCTGATTGAAGTAGTGCTAAAAGGAGACAATCTGGAAGCCCATATTTTTGCAACCGGCATGCACATGGATTCCAAGTATGGAAGAACAGTAGATGAGATTCAAAAATGTGGTTATCCTAATATTTTCAGTTATATCAATCACCATGAATATGATAGCATGGATACTATTTTGTCTAAAACGATTGACGGCTTTTCGGGGTATGTAAAAGAGTTAAAACCAGATCTTATTATCATTCATGGCGACAGGGTAGAAGCGCTTGCAGGAGCAATTGTAGGCGCCTTAAACAATATATTGGTGGCGCACATAGAAGGTGGCGAGGTTTCTGGAACCATAGATGAACTGATTAGACATGCGGTAAGTAAAATGAGTCATGTGCACTTTGTGGCCCACGATACTGCGAAAGCACGTTTATTACAAATGGGTGAAGTGCCCGATTCTGTATTTGTTATTGGTTCTCCCGATGTGGATGTGATGCTCTCGAATAGGTTACCAACCTTGGAGCTTGTGAAAGAATATTATGAAATAAAATTTGATAAGTATGCCATGGTAATGTTCCATCCGGTAACAACGGAATTCGACCAAATTTACGACCAGGCAAATAATTTGGCAGATGCATTAATTGAATCTGGTAAAAATTATGTGGTGGTATTTCCTAATAACGATATGGGCAATGATTATATTCTGAGAAGCTTTAAAAAATTCCAGAACAATCCAAAATTTGTGGTGTATCCATCGTTGCGATTTGAGTATTTTTTAATTTTACTTAAAAATGCAGAATTTATAATAGGGAATTCAAGTGCCGGCATTCGCGAAGCACCCTACTATGGTGTGCCGACGATTAATATCGGTAGCCGTCAAAATAACCGTGCTTTAGGCCGCGATATGATAAACATTGATTACAGTAAGGTTTCCATATTGAATGCTATTGATGAAGCCTATACTAAAAATCTAGAACCTATCAGACATTTTGGAGAAGGTAAAAGCGATATATTATTTATGAATGAATTGAAAAAGGATTCGTTTTGGCAAATACCCAAACAAAAATACTTTCTTGATCAGAGCCGACAAACAATATGACAAAAACGAGGACAAGGATTATTGCGCGAATAGATGTAAAGAATGAATTTGTCATTAAAGGAATTCATCTGGAAGGGCTCAGAAAAGTGGGTGATCCCATTGAACTGGCAAAAAAATATTACAAGGAAGGCGTTGATGAAATTTTATTGATGGATGCAGTGGCCAGTTTGTACGGCAGAAATAATTTATTTCACATTATCGAAAAGGCTTGTCGCGAGGTTTTTATTCCAATTACCATTGGAGGTGGAATCAGATCTGTTGATGATATAGATAAAGCTTTAAAATCTGGAGCGGATAAAATATCTTTAAATACCCAAGCCATTAAACAACCCGATTTAATTACGAAGGCAGCCGAGATTTATGGATCACAATGCATTGTTGCTTCTATAGAAGCTAAACATAAAAATGGTTGGTGGGAAGCCTATGTAGACAATGGAAGAGAAGAAACAGGAATCAATGTAGTAGAATGGGCTCAAGAATTAGAACGATTAGGAGCAGGCGAAATTTTATTGACTTCTGTAGATATGGAAGGCACCAAAAAAGGATTTGATCATGCCTTAATTCAAGAGGTATATAGCAAAGTTGGTATACCAGTAATTATAAGTGGCGGGGCTGGTAAACCAGAGCATGTGATCGATTTAGCAAAACATGTAGATATTGATGCAGTGGCTTTTGCTTCTATTTTGCACTATAATACTTTTGGCATAAAAGAGATTAAAGAACAATTGATTTCAAAAGGAATGAATGTCAGATTATAAGATGAATAACCCACTTGCGGTTCATGAATTCCATTGAAAAACACTAGCGTATGAATAAAAAAATTGCAGTTTTAGATTATGGTATTGGCAATGTTAGAAGTCAATTAAATGCATTAAAGTATTTAGGTGTCGAGGCAATTTTAACAGCCGATCAAAAGGAAATATTGAATGCAGATGCTGTTATTTTACCTGGTGTTGGTGCCTTTAAACACGGCATGGAAAATTTAGAGAAGCATGGTTTAACACCACTTATTAAAGAATTTATTGCAACTGGTCGTCCATTTTTAGGCATTTGTTTAGGCATGCAATTATTGTTCGAAGAAAGTGATGAGTTTGGCAATAGCAATGGATTGGGATTAATAAAAGGCAAAATAAGAAAACTAGATACCGAAAACGAAATAGGATTAAAACTGCCACACATTGGTTGGACGGGAATAGAACCAGGTCCTCAAAAGGATTGGACTGGAACCATATTGAACGGTATTGCGCCTGGAACTTCCTATTATTTTGTGCATTCCTATGCTGCAATTCCAGCAGAGCAGTCCGAGATATTAGCGACTTCGCAATTCGGCAATCAATCGTTTTGCTGTGCGGTAGAAAAGGACAATATTTTTGGAACACAATTTCACCCTGAGAAAAGTGGAGAAATGGGTTTAGAAATATTAAAGAACCTGATAGAAAAAATAAAATGAGTATAATACCAGTTAATAAAAACAATATAAAAAATTAATTATTATGAGTAAACAAGCGAGAGAAGCATGGTATGGATTGCCATCTGAAGTAAAATTCTGTAAAAGATGTGTCATTTCAAACCAACGTCCAAGTTCAACTATAGAATTTAAAAGCACAACAGATCAAAAGAAACACTCCATTGAATTTGATGATGAAGGTATATGTTCTGCCTGCAGATACCACGATGAAAAAGAATCGAATATCAACTGGCAGGAGCGTGAAGATACACTATTGCGATTATTAGATAAATTCAGAAGTAAAAATGGTTCATATGATGTAGTGGTGCCAGGTAGTGGTGGTAAAGACAGTGCCTATACCTCCCATATTTTGAAGTATAAATACAACATGAATCCATTGACAGTTACTTGGGCTCCCCATTTATACACAGATATTGGATTTAAGAATTTTCAAAATTGGATGCACGTTGGTGGTCATGATAATCTATTGTATACACCTAATGGAAAACTGCATAAATTACTTACAAAATTGGCGTTTCACGATTTGATGCACCCCTTTCAACCTTTTATTATTGGACAACGCATTATTGGTCCATCGATAGCAGAAAAATATGGCGTAAAGCTAGTAATGTATGGCGAGAATCAAGCGGAATACGGCAATAAAGTAGATGAAAATAATATCCCAACAATGAATGAAGATTACTACACTGTAGGAGATCCTTTGGAGATGAGATTTGGAGGTTCAACAATGAAAGAAATAATCGATAAATATGGATTTACAATTAATGATTTTGCACCTTATATTCCACCAAGAGCTGAGGAGTTAAGAGCTAAGGGAGTAGAGATGCATTATCTAGGTTATTACTTGAAATGGGATCCACAAGAATGTTATTATTACGCAGTTGAAAACACTGGTTTTCAAGCTAACCCTGAAAGAACAGAAGGCAGTTATTCCAAGTATAGCAGCATAGATGATAAAATAGATCCTTATCATTATTTCACCACATGGATTAAGTTTGGGATTGGAAGAGCAACTTACGATGCTGATCAGGAAATTAGAAATGGTAAAATTACCCGCGAAGAAGGGGTTGCATTGGTGCAACGTTATGATGCAGAATTTCCAAAAAAATATTTCAAAGAATTTTTGGAATACATTGATACCAGCGAAGAAGATTTTTGGAAAAGCGTAGATAAATATAGATCGCCACATTTATGGGGTAAAGATGAGAACGGTGAATGGAAAATGCGTCACAATGTATTTGGTGGTGGATTAGATGATTAAAAAGTAGAAATTTATGCTTACAACCTTGAATGTTTTAAGCGTATTAAATGTCAGATAAAACACTTGTTATTTTAACCCATTATTTTCCGGTAAAACCCGGAGAAGAATTTCTGATAGATGAGTTAGATGTTATCAGTTCTTATTTTGATAAAATTTTGGTTTGTCCTGTCAATTCAAGAGTTGGTGCTAAGTCGATACATCGGATTCCTGTAAATGTAAAAGTATGTTTTTTAGAAGACCCAACAACTCTTGGAAAACCCTTTAGATTTTACACCAATCTAATTAAAATTTTATTAAAAGAATTTATAAGAGTTCCCAACAAGGGTTTATTTTTTTCTACCTTAAAATTTAATTTATCACTTTTGAAACAGTGCTGGTTAAAGGCACAGTCACTCAATAATCTAATCAAATCGCCTGATAAAACCATTCTTTATTCCTATTGGTGCGATGACTTGGCAATGATAGCAAGCTTTGCCAAATTAAATTCACCTGCTCTTCATTTTATTTCTCGCGCACATGGATTCGATGTTTTTGAAGAACAATCCGATGTGAAACACATTTTTTTTAGACCTTTCCAATTGGCATTAATAAATCGCTTGTACGCTGTATCTATCGTTGGTTCAAATCACTTAAAACAACAAAATAAACGATACATTGAAAAAATTACTTGCAGTTATCTAGGAATTAAAAGTAATGGCAAATTGTATTTTGAAGATACAACAACCATTCGTTTGGTAACATGCTCTCGTATCAGATCAATTAAAAGATTAAATTTATTAGTGGAGGCACTCAAATTGATAAGGAACAAAGCCATCGAATGGGATGTAATTGGAGATGGTGAAGATTTAGAGAAATTGAAAGAGCTTTCGAAACAATTACCAGAAAACATCAAAGTAAATTTTAAAGGTTACATGAATTCGGAGGCCATTCATCAATTATATGCAACACATCACTACGACTTTTTGGTGAGTCTCAGTTCCAGTGAAGGACTACCTGTAAGTATGATGGAAGCCATTAGCCATGGCATTCCTGTGCTTTCTACAGATGTTGGTGGATGCAAAGAAATTGTAACCAGCGCTACTGGTAAACTTATCCAATCAAACTTCACAAGTGAAACCTTATCAGAATTAATTTCTACATGTAAAGAGAGCAAGTTTAACCAATTATTCCAAAGAGAGGTTATCAAGAAATTTTGGGAAGCGAATTTTAATTCAATATCCAATTATCAAGGATTTGCAAACGGTTTATTACATTTAAAAATTTCTTAATACACATGTGCGGAATTTTAACAGTATATAATTACAATGGCCTACAAAAAAAGGATGTAGAAGCAGCGATGGCTTCGCTTCAATTAATTAAGCATAGAGGGCCAGATGGAGAAGGCGTCATACTGATTAATACAAAATCAAATGAGTATAAAGTAATTCATACCACAGATACACCAAAGGGCATTGCTGGCGAGGATTTAAATGCTATCACTTTGAATGGTCAATATGATTTACTATTAGGACATAGAAGGCTTTCTATATTTGATTTGAGCATCAATGGTCATCAACCATTTTTCTATCATCAGTATGTCATCATTTTTAATGGAGAGGTATATAATTTCCCAGAACTCAAAGAACACTTAATTGCAGAAGGTTTTGCGTTTACAACCACTACAGATACGGAGGTTATTTTAGCTGCATATGAACTTTGGGGAACAGCTTGTTTTCAAAAATTCAATGGTATGTGGTCGCTTGTTATTTATAATTTAAAGAATGGCGAATTGTTGGTTTCCAACGATAGATTTGGTGTTAAACCGCTCTATTATTTAGAAGATGAATATGGATTTCTATTGATGTCCGAGCCCAAACAAATCATGGCATTTCCAGATAAAATGAAAGGCATTAACAATACATGTGTTGATGTTTTCATGGATCTTGGGTATTTGTTTTATGACAACGAAACATTTTTCAAAAATATCAAGCGATTTCCCAATGCCAGTTTTTATCAGTTTACACCAAGCGCTAAGGAGGTAGCATTTGAAACCGCCCCTATAAAATTTTATAAACTCCCTACTTCGGTCAATACTAAAATTAGTGAAAAAGAAGTAATAGAAACCTTTAGAAAGTTAATGTCTGATGCAGTTAAGGTAAGACTTCGTTCGGATGTGGAATGGGGTATATCTCTTTCTGGTGGCCTTGACTCAACTTCAATTGCCTTCGTAGCCAAAGATGTTTTACAGCATCATAATTTTACAACTTTTTCTGTGGTGTCAGAAAAAGGCACAGCAGAAGATGAATCGTATTTTATTAATTTGGCCAATGAGCATCTGGGCTCTAAAAATATTCAAATTAATCCTATCAATGATTTTGATAAGGATACTTTTTTATCTCAAATATATCAGATTGGATCTCCTGTAGGAGACACCTCTTTTTTTGCCCAATATGTGATTAAAAGAATCATTAAGGAAAATGGTGTTACCGTTTTATTATCAGGTCAAGGTGGCGATGAAATTATGGCTGGGTACCACCACCATTTTTTTAAGTACACTACAGAACTATTTTTAAAGGGTCGTTTCATCAAAGGAATCAGAGAAATTCAAAAATGGGCAGCACTGAAAGGTAAAAGCAAAGGTTCTGTTTTTAAATCGGCACTGGAAGATGCCTATCTCGCCAAAAAGGCCGCTTATGGTTGGGCTAAATTTCCGTATGCTTTTCAAAAGAAAATATTTGCAGTTAAAGAATTAAAAGAATTTTTGAAACTAGACATGGGTATGTTGCAATTACCGTACTTCCTACAAGCTGATGATAGTTTCAGCATGGCGTATGCCGTAGAAACCCGCAATCCGTTTTTGGATTATCGCCTGGTAGATTTCGTTTTCCAATTGCCCGAGCATTTTAAAATCAGAGACGGCTGGCAAAAATGGATTTTAAGAGAGGGTATCAACGAAATGCCCGATGAAATAAGATATAGGACAGATAAGAAGGGGTTTACTACACCCATGAAGCATTGGATATCAGCCAATCAAGACATGTTGCTTTCATTGGCAAAAATGTGCGATGAACTTTTCCCGCAACACAGCAATAAGCCTTTGTTTAAAAGGGCTGCTATGGGTGCATGGATTCAGAATTTTATTGTAAAATAATTGAACAACAATAAACTATTAATCATCTGTTATTCTTTTCCTCCTTCTCCTGGAATAGGAGGAAGAAGATGGGCTAAATTTGCCAATTATTTACACCGTTTAGGAATGGATATTCAGGTACTATCTGCCCAATACAATGGCAACGAAAAATCTGAATGGCAAAAGGATACCCTTGCATTGGAAAAGGATAAACGCCTGCATTATTTTAACCCCAATTATCCAGCCATTATTCAATCAGTGCCAGAAAAGTTGGTTCAAAAATTCAAATACCATTATGAATTAACGCTTTTAAAGAGAAGGGTAAAAGGTAATTTTTACGACAGGTCTAGTTTGTGTAAAAAAAATTTGCTCTCATCAGTAGAAAAGTTTGTAAAACAAGGTTACAGCAATATCATTATTTCAGTCGGTCCGTTTTATTATTCAAAGCATTTACTCGAAATAAAAAAGACTTACCCGCAGGTAAAGTTGTTTCTCGATGTGCGCGATCCGTGGACCAATAATAAAACAGCATTTGGTTATTGGAACCTAACGAAAGAAAGATTTGCAATTGAGAAACAAGCAGAGGCAGAAGTAGCCAATGGTTACGATAAAATTTTTACAGTGGCAGACGATATTGGTGAATATTTTAAAACAGAATATCAAATTGCGGAAGATAAAATTGTGACCCTTAAAAATGGATTTGATCCTCTGGATTTTTCAGAAGGGCATGCCAATAAGCCCTCAAAAAAGGTCATCATATTTACAGGTAATTTGTACGAAAAGGCTGAAAAAAGCTTTGTGATGCTGGTGAATCAGCTCAAAAAAATGAGGCGCGATAATGACCCGTTTTTTAATCACTATGAAATTCAATTTTATGGGCAGATACATCAATCATTTGCTCATTATTTTTCACCTTACATTAATTTGAATTACAATGGAAATATACCATTGGCGGAAGTGTTTAATAAAATTGCTGAGTCGGAGGCTTGTTTGCTATTTCTGACAGACGATTTGAATTTTTCTTTCAGTACAAAATTTTACGAATACCTTTCTCAAAAGAAACCAATCATCGTTTTCTCTAGTCCAGGAAAAACAGGTGCATTTGTTGAAGAACATAATTTGGGAAGACAAGCAACAGAAGATAATTTACTGAAAATTGTGAATGAAATAGAACAGAACAATTTTTATAAAAGTAATTTTGATATCAGCGAATTTGAAGTTGGCAATTTGGCTAAGCAATTAATGAATCATCTCGATTTACGTGAAGGGGATGTTAAGCCAGAAAAAGTACTTTTTGTAGCGTATCAGTTTCCGCCTGCAGGTGGTCCAGGTGTTCAGCGAAGCATTAAGTTTGTGAGGACATTGCGAAATTGCAATTATGAGCCTGTGGTGCTCACAATTGATACTGAGGACATAAAAAAAATGGGGGGTAAAATGGATGAGTCTCTTGCTGGACTAATTCCGGCTCAAACACAAATTATCAGAGTATCATCTTATCAGAGTTTTAATTTAAATAAGGTTCTAAACACATTAAGAGTCTACCGCTTGTTCTGGTATTTGTTATATCCTTTTTTTTGGGAAAAATCGGCACTGTGGCCTTGGAGGGTTTACAAGCAGGCAAAAACCATTGTTAGCGATAATAACATCCGTTTGGTTTACACAACTTCAGGTCCATTTTCATCTCTTATACTTGGATATTTATTAAAAAGAAAGTTGAAAATTAAATGGGTAGCAGATTTAAGAGATCCTTATACAGATGGCTATCAATGGAGTTTTCCATCAAAGTTGCATTGGTATACCATGAGAAGATTGGAACGTTTTATTTTTTCGAAAGTAGATCAGTTGATTGTAAATACAGAAGAGGTAAAAAAATTATATCTGAAAAGAAATTTAATAAAGGCCGATAAAATTAATGTGATAACAAATGGCTATTAATAAATTAAAAATAAGTTATTCAGGTTCATTAAATGCCTACTATCCTAGCAAAAGTTCGGAAGGAATAATAAAGTTTTTTAAGACTTTTTTCTGGACTTATAATAATTCAAATGTGGATGCTTCAACACGTTCGGCTTATTATCTTATATTGGCAGTGCGAATACTCAAGGAAAAGCACAACATAAAACCAGAGTTGCTACAAATTGCACTCTGGGGCGATATTCATGCCGGTAATTTGGATCAGATAAAATCCAATCAGGTGGAAGATTATTTTGAAATAGAAGGGTATTTGCAAAAAGAAATATCTCTCCAAAAATTACAAGATTCCGATTTGCTTTTCTTGCCACTCGAAAAGTCGAACAGCAACGAACACAGAACCTTATTTATACCCGGAAAACTTTTTGAATATTTAAATACAGGAAAACCAATTCTGGCGCTTTGTGAACCATCTGATTGCCGAGATATTTTAGAACAATCCGGCATCGGTATTTGTGTGAAACCAGATGATGAATCAGCCATCGCTCAAACTATTTTAAGTTTGATTGAAAATCCAGAAAAATTACATGCCTTTAAACCTAATTCAGCTTTTATCTCGCAATTTTCTTTTGATAATAAAACAGCTCAATTGGCCAATGTATTTAATCAATTATTGAATGAATAATGAGTCAATTTGTTGAAAATTATAGTGAAATAAAAGCCAATTCTACAACGAATATGAGGTCATTATTGCGCGCTACAGTTTTGAATGCATTGGCCTGGAAAGAACAAATTGGTGGCATAAATCATTGGTTGAGTAAGCCAAGGGTACAATTTCTTTACATACACCATTCCTTTAAAGATGAACTTGAAAACTTGAATCAATTGATGAAAATGTTAAGCAAACAACATACTTTCATTTCTTATTCAGAGGCAGTTGAACGCGTTCTTGAAAACACGATTGATAAACCTTATATATCTATTAGTACAGATGATGGGTTTAAAAATAATTTACCCGCTGCAGAGGTTTTAAACCGCTATAATGCAAAGGCTTGTTTCTTCATTAATCCAGGTTTAATCAATGTTACAGATTACAATAAAATTGCGACACATTGTAAAGAAAAATTGCACCTACCACCCATAGAATTTTTAAATTGGGATGAAGTTTCGCAATTACAAGCTCAGGGTCATGAAATAGGAGCTCATACCATGTTTCATGATAATATGGCCAAGCTTACTACCGAGCAATTAATAGATGATTTGCAGGCCTGTTTTAGAAAGATTAATGAACATTGTGGAGAGGTAAAACATTTTGCATATCCCTATGGTCGTTTTTACCATTTTAATGCAAATGCTAGAAAGGCAGTTTTCGAAATTGGTTTTATTTCTTGTGCTTCTGCCGAAAGAGGTTGCCACACTGTGCATTTCGGAGATTTAAAAAAAGAAGATTTATGCATTCGAAGGGATCATGTCATACTCGATTGGAAACAAAATCATATTTTCTATTTTTTGGCTAATAATGTGCGAAAAATGAATGCAAATACTAATCTATTTCCCTATTAAAAGATGAAGGTAGTGATTTTAACTTCATCTTTACATGGAACCGCAGCCCACCACCTTCCTTTTCTTTTGAAAGAAAGCGGTATCAAAATAACGATGGTTATTTACAGTGAGGGCCTTGTGAAGAATAAGAAGAAATGGTACCTTGCTAAACTAAATAAAATAGTTCAAATTGGTTTTTTAGGAGCATTAAATGGCAGGCAAATTCGAAAGTGGTACACGAGCAATTTAAAACAGTATGCACAAATAGAAAATCTTCAAAGCATTTGTCAACGAGCAGATATTCCATTTTATAAAACCAGCACCATTAATTCCGAAGAAACCATCGCACTTTTTAATAGGGCACAAGCGGATATTGGAATCAGTTTGGGCAATGGCTATATTTCCCAGAAAATATTTAACATTCCAAAGCATGGCATGTTAAATATTCACCATGCATTGTTACCGCAATATCAGAACGCCCAAAGCATTATTTGGTCTATTTATAACGAAGAAAAAGAAACAGGTTTTACAATTCATAAAATTAACCGGTACATAGATAAAGGTGAAATAGTATTGCAGGAAAAAATGCCGATTTTAATAAGAGATACCTTAGCAGATACTGTCACTTACAATTATGTGAATTTGCTTAACCAATCGGCTTTAGCACTTGTTAAATTGCTTATGAATTTCGAAATGTATTTTCAAAAAGCTTATCCTCAGGGCAATGGCAAATCTTACACAACACCTTCCTATTGGCAGTTTTGGAAGATGAATAAAATTTTTGATAAATTAAAAAATGCTGTGATCATAAAATAATAAAATCTTGAGCAAACTTAAAATAATTACAGTTGTTGGTGCAAGACCACAGTTTATTAAGGCTGCGGCTTTAAGCAAGGCAATTGCTTCTTCCAATGATTTAGAAGAAATTTTACTGCATACTGGTCAACATTTTGATGAGAATATGTCCGATATTTTTTTCAAAGAAATGGGCTTGCCAAAACCCAATTACCAACTGAGTATTAATGGACTTAACCATGGGGCTATGACTGGTAGAATGTTGGAGGGTATAGAAGAAATAATTCTTAAAGAAAAACCAGATACACTTTTGGTTTATGGCGATACTAATTCCACGCTAGCAGGGGCATTGGCTGCTAAAAAATTACATATCAAGGTGGCCCATGTGGAAGCAGGTTTGCGCAGCTATAATATGCAAATGCCCGAGGAGGTGAATAGAATTTTAACAGATAGGATTTCTGATTATCTTTTCTGCCCAACAGATAAAGCTGTTCAAAATTTGAAAGAAGAAGGATTTGAATATTTTAATTGTGCTATTCAGAACACAGGTGATATTATGCTAGATAGTTTGTTGCTTTTTTCCGAATATGCAGAACAATCGGTTTCGGGTATTAGGAAATCTATCAAGGAACCATTCATTTTATGCACCATTCACAGGGCAGAAAATACAGATGATATTAATAGATTAAATGCCATTTTTGATGCTTTGAATACCATTGCAGAAGAACGCACAATTATCCTGCCATTGCATCCAAGAACAAAGCAAAAAATAAAGGATTTAAAATTGCATAATAATATTCTGATTACAGATCCATTGGGATATTTCGACATGTTGTACCTTTTAAAAAAATGTGATTTGGTAATGACAGACAGTGGTGGCCTCCAAAAAGAAGCCTATTTTAATAAAAAATATTGTATCACATTGAGAGATGAGACGGAATGGACTGAATTAACAGAAAGCCATTGTAATATGTTAACAGGGGCGGAGAGAGATGTTATTATTAAAGCATTTCAAGACAGTATTCAAAAACCATTTATAGAAACAAGACAGTTTTATGGAGATGGGAAAGCTTCCTATAAAATACTCCATACTTTACTTGCACATCAGCAATGATTTTAATCAGTTTATAAACATGCAGCAAGGTATTCTTTCAAGTAAGCTTAACTTTGCAAAACTTCAACTTATTTAAGTAAGAAAGTATTATGCAGAATATATTAGAAAATCACCCATACATACAACAAGTAATTGCCCTCGAAAAAAAATATGAGGACAGGGCAGAATTACATAGAAACGTCGGTGATTTATTACAGAAGATGGGGGCAGATGACGAATTTCTTAAATTAGTGGTTAAAAGAAATTTTGAAGATGCTGGGTTCTTAAAACAGCAATGGAGCGAGTACAATATTCCTTTCTTTTATATTTATGAAACAGCAGATATAAACTTGAAGATACATTTTTTCCCAGCCATGGAAAATTATGTAAAGGGAACTGCAGCGCATTGTATTCATCATCATAATAATTACTTGTTAACCACTGCCGCTATATTTGGCACTGGTTATGAAACCATGTTATTTGATAAAAAGGTTGACATGGATCCTGAAACATTGGCTTGTAAAATGAAAATAACAAAACATTTTACTCAGCTGGAAAAACCTGTTCACACAATCGATGCTTGGGAACCACATCTGGTGTATAATCCTGGTGTATTTTCTGCAACGCTTCAGTTATGGACACCAGATTTGAAACGCAGCACGGATAACCTAAGAACCAACCCAATTCTAAAGGCATTAAAAAC
This sequence comes from Bacteroidota bacterium, assembly GCA_025354385.1. GTDB lineage: Bacteria > Bacteroidota > Bacteroidia > NS11-12g > UBA955 > JABMMZ01. The sequence goes on along the minus strand of JANXMZ010000021.1, from coordinate 57,646 downwards.
GCCCTTAAGGCAACTTATTTATACATTGGGTCTTGAAAAAAAATTCGGAATAGCCCCTCAACATACCTATCAATGGTATCCAGAGGGCGACCATTTTAAAGCCATTGAAGAGAATGAGTATTTTGAACCTACCCGTAAATCTGTTGGCGAAAAAGTCAATAATTTCTCTGTTCAAACCATTTGTATTTTCCTTCAAAGAAAAGGTTTAGTAGATAAAGATTATTTAAAATCCTTGCTATCTAATCCATCGTTACCTGCTTATTACACCAAGTGGTTTAATAGCTTGCTCAACGATGAAACAATTGCGGATACTTACTGTAAATCTGAAATTAATATACCGCAGAGAAAGTATAACATGCAGGATGTTATTACGGCTGCAGGTGCCTGAGATTCTATTATCAAGTGAAAATTATTTATTACTCCCCTCATCCTACACACGATATTGTGAGCGAAGTAGGGTATGCAACGCATCAGCGCGAGGTTATAAATGCTCTCCGAAGCTTTGGTCATGAGGTGTTGCCAGTTATTATGGGAGGAACGGAGAAAGGCCAATTATCATCTGCTGGCATACCAGCGCCTAAAAACAGTTTTAAAGCCATAGTCAAAAAATTTATTCCAAGGTTTATATGGACCTCTTTAAAAGATTATCAATTGTTGCTACACGATAAAAAAGCAGCGCAACGACTTGAAGCAGCCATCATCAAATTTCAACCAAATTTAATATACGAACGTTCAGAGTATTTACAAGATAAAGGAGTGGCAATTATCAAAAAACACAAAATCAAATATTTTTTGGAAATAAATGCCCCCTTTGCAGAGGAAATGAAAGGCTTTGAAGGCTATTCTGTATGGCATGGATTGGCGGAAAAAAAGGAATTAAATAAGAATAATCAAGCAGATAAAATTTTTGTTGTTTCATCTGCCTTAAAATCATTTATTGAAAAGAGATATCTGGTGCCAACCTCAAAAATAATTGTTCAACCCAATTGCATCAATTTAGACAATGTTTCGGTAAATAAAGAAAATATTGAAGGTCTCAAAATCAACTATCAACTAGAAGGTAAAAAGGTCATAGGGTTTGTGGGTTCCATTTTTCCTCACCATGGAGTCGATATTCTCATTGATGCATTTGCAATGTCTGTTAAAGAATTTCCAAATGCGGTACTTTTAATTGTTGGTGATGGAAGTATACTCGATGAGTTGAAACAAAACGCGATTCATAATGCTATAGCCGATAAAGTTATTTTTGCTGGTAAGCAAGACCATCAACAAGTGTTTAATTTTATTGAGTTGATGGATATATGTGTTATGGCTAAATCCAATTGGTATGGTTCGCCAATTAAAATTTTCGAATATGGCGCCATGCAAAAACCTGTTATAGCACCCAATACTATTCCTGTAAAAGATGTCATGTTGGATGGCGAACAAGGGTTGGTAGTTGAAATGAACAAAGAAAAAGTTGCAGATGCCATTCTGAAACTTTTGAACAATCCATTACTATCTGCCAAACTTGCCAATAATTTTTATAGTGATATTACCAAACAATATACTTGGCATAATGCTGCCAGACACATTATAGAAGCATGTCCTTAATGGATTTTCGGAAGAATTTAATTTGGATGAGTACATTAAGCTCATCATTCGTTTTATCGCATCCTATTTTATTAAATGAAAACATTTTCTCAACTTAAAAAAAATCTAAAGCAGGATTTTAAGGGTTTAAAAAAAATTAAAGTCGCTGTTTTGGGTGATACGGCTACACAGTTTTTAGTGCAATCTTTACGTGCAACTGGCTATGATTTTGGTTGCGATTTATCCATATGGGAAGCAGATTTTAATCAGATAGAGCGCCAAATTTTTGATACCCAATCTGAGTTGTATGAGTTTCAACCAGAAGTTGTGGTAATATTCCAATCTACTCATAAATTATTAGGCATATACAATAAGTCTAAAATGGAAAACCACGCGGTTCTTGCGCAACAAAGACTTATGGAGATTGAAGAAATGTGCAATGCACTCAATTCAAATCTGAATACCAAAATTATTTATTACAATTATCCTGAAATTAACGATAGCGTATTTGGAAATTTTGCTAATAAAATACAATCTTCTTTCTTATTTCAACTGCGTAAATTAAATTTTGAATTGATGCAATTTGCAACAAGACAGGCCAATTTTTATTTATGTGATATTTCTACGATTCAGAATTATTTAGGTAAAGCCAGTACATTTCAAACTTCCGTATACATTAATACCGAAATGGTATTGAGCATAGATACCTTGCCAGTTGTTGCAAAGTATACAATGGACATTATTGCAACCATTCAAGGACAATTTAAAAAATGTGTAATTCTGGATTTGGATAACACCACTTGGGGTGGAATAATAGGGGATGATGGATTGGAGAATATTCAAATTGGCAGTTTAGGCATAGGAAAAGCCTTCACGGAGTTTCAATATTGGATAAAAAAATTAAAAAACAGGGGCATTATTATAGCAGTTTGTAGTAAAAATACAGAATCTGTTGCATGTGAACCATTTGATAAACATCCTGATATGGTGTTGCGCATGGATGATATTGCCGTATTCATAGCGAATTGGGAGAATAAGGCGGATAATATAAGGCAGATTCAAAGTATTCTTAATATTGGGTTTGATTCTATGGTTTTTCTAGATGATAACCCTTTCGAAAGAAATATGGTGCGAGAAAATATTCCTGATATTACAGTACCCGAATTGCCAACGGATCCAGCAGATTATTTAGAGTATTTATACACGCTAAATTTATTCGAAACAGTTTCATTTTCCAATGAAGATTTAGAACGCACCAAATTGTACCAGGTGCAGGCCCAAAGAACCGTATTGCAACAAAAATTTACCAACGAAGAAGATTTTCTGAAAAGTCTCAACATGTTATCTTTGGTGGAGTCTTTTAACAAATTTAATATACCAAGAGTAGCACAACTATCACAACGGTCTAACCAATTTAATTTGCGAACAGTTCGCTATACAGAAGGGGATATTGAATTAATTTCTAATTCCGATAATTTTTATACATTTGCATTCACGCTAGAAGATAAGTTTGGTGACAATGGTTTAATTTGTGTTATTATTCTAAAAGAAGAAAATAAGGATGCACTGTTCATTGATACTTGGTTTATGAGTTGCAGAGTTTTGAAAAGAGGAATGGAACATTTTGTACTCAATACCATTTCTGATTTTGCGAAAAAGAAGGGATTTCATAAGTTGATTGGAGAGTATTTACCTACAGCTAAAAATGAAATGGTAATGAATCATTATTTAAACCTTGGATTTGAGCAAGAAGATAAAAACTGGATTTTGAATACAGATACCTACGAGAACAAAAAATGTTATATTAACAAAAAATAAAAATGGAAAGAAATGAAATTTTAAAACAGGTGAATGCAATTTTCGTTGACATTCTTGACAATGAAGGATTGGTATTGAATGATACAACAACAGCCAATGATGTTGAAGATTGGGATTCATTAACGCACATACATTTGGTAGTTGCTATAGAAAAACACTTTGGTATCCGATTTACTTCCCAAGAAATTCAAAGCTGGAATAATATTGGTGAACTGGTAGATTGCATTGCTTCAAAATAAAAAATAACATAATGAATCAAGATCAAAAAAATGCCATGAATTATGTGGTTGAGCAAATTAGTTTGAAAAACCAATTGCACAGCAAAAAAATCATTAAGAATTTAAGCAAGTTTGATGAAGCTTATTTTAACAGAGCCAATGATTTTATGAAACGTTATGCAACACTTTTGCAAAATGAAAATAAAACCATGGATTATGCGATTGATTGCTATTTACAAATGATTGCTGACGTTAATTATGAGTCGGTTCAATTTTTGCAAACAGGCGAATACACCAGCAAATCATTTGATGAAGTAAATCAAAGAGTATATAACAATCCACAAGTGATGGAATATTACATGCATGGCTTATTATTGTCCCAGTTTCTATGGACCCACCATTATGATATACTTTTATACTTCAATAAAATTATCAATAAGAATGCACCGCATATTCAAAATTACTTAGAGGTTGGCGGTGGTCATGGTCTTTATATTTCCGAAGCCATTGGTATTATTGGTGATAGCGCAAATTATGATTTGGTAGATATTAGTAAAAGCTCTTTAGACATTGCTAAGAAAATGATTAATAATGATAAGGTGAATTACATGCTGACAGATGTATTTGAATATTTTCCGGAACACAAATACGATTTTATAACCATGGGAGAAGTATTGGAGCATGTGGAAGACCCAGTTAGTTTATTAAAAAAATTGCATACCCTTTTAGGTGAGAACGGTAAATTATACATCACAACACCTACCAATGCTCCCGCAATCGATCATATTTATCTTTTCAAAAATGCGGATGATATTCGCCAAGTAATATACCAAGCAGGTTTTAATATAGAAGATGAGTTCTGTATTTATTCTGAAGACATGCCTGCGGAAAAAGCGGAAAAATACAAGGTTTCTATGATGTATGCGGGTGTTTTGACTAAAAAATAAGAGTCTTGATAGCTAACAATAGCATTCAAAATAAAATTGAATTTCACCATGTTGGCTTGGTTGTAGAGAGCATTGAAACTTCTTGCATACACTATGCTACACTTTTTGGGAAAGAAAATATTTCCGAAGTTTTTAAAATTGAATCTCAACTGGTAAATGTCTGTTTTGTTAAAATAGGTCACCATAGTTTTTTAGAATTGGTAGAACCGATTGGAGACGATTCACAAGTGGCTAAACTGCTTAAAAAAAGAGTGACCTATTACCACGTTGGTTATAAAGTAGATGATATTGTTTCGAAGGTGAATGAATTGGAGGCCTTGGATTACAAAGCAATGGCGTATTTTGATTCAAAAGCTTTTAATGGCAAAAGATGTATTTTTCTTTTCTCTCCAGAAGCTCATCTCATTGAATTGATTGAAAAATAATCAACCTTCAGGGTTGTAAACATTTCGTATGATTTTTAATTCTTTAGAATTTTTACTCTTCTTTTGTATTTTCTTTTTTACCTATTGGTTGGTACTAAAGAATCAATTACAACTTCAGAATATATTTCTGCTATTTGGTAGCTATGCTTTTTATGCTTGGTGGGATTGGCGTTTCCTCAGCATCATTATAGGATCTTCGGCATTAAATTATTGCCTTGGTATTTACATCCACAAGGCTAACTCCATGAAGGCAAAAAAATGGCTGGTTGGGCTTGCAGTAGTGCAGGGTATTGGCTTATTGATATTATTTAAATATGTTAATTTCTTTATTACCTCTTTCAGTGATGCGTTGGCACTTGTTGGTGTGCACCTGAATGCTCATACTTTAAAATTAATCATGCCGTTAGGCATTAGTTTTTATACTTTCAGAACCTTGAGTTATATCCTTGATGTTTATAAAAACAAAATTCAGCCTTGTAAAAATTGGCTCACCTTCTTCAATTTTGTGGCCTTCTTTCCTTCACTTATTTCTGGACCTATCGATAGAGCTTCGTCGCTTCTACCTCAGTTAGAAACTAAAAGAACTTTTGATTATTCTCAAATGTCCGATGGAATGCGTCAAATTCTTTGGGGCTTATTTAAAAAAATGGTAATTGCAGATAATTGTGCCTTGCTTACCAATCAAATTTTTGAAAATTATCTAACCTATCCTGCAAGTTCGTTGGTGCTAGGCGCTTTCTTTTTTACCATTCAGGTGTATGCAGATTTTTCTGGTTACTCGGATATGGCCATTGGTGTGGCAAGATTGCTTGGGTTTAATATTAAAAGAAACTTCAATTATCCATTCTTTTCTCAAACCATTGCCGAGTTTTGGCAGAAATGGCATGTGTCTTTAACCACTTGGATGACCGATTATGTATTTGCACCCTTAAATATTGCTTTCAGAGATTATGGTAACTTAGGGCTTATTATGGCCATCTATTTAAATTTTATAGCAGTGGGTATATGGCATGGTGCTAGTTGGACCTTTGTCTTCTATGGTTTTTTACAAGCTTGCTTGTTTTTACCAATGATATTGAGGGGTACACTTTTTAAGAAGAAAAAATTTACAAAGGATAGAGTTTGGCCAACGCTTAAGGAGTCTTTAAATATGCTGGGAACTTTTCTACTTGTTATGTTAACCATTGTAATTTTTAAAGTGGATACTGTTGCCCAAGGACTTAATTATCTGAAAAGAATTTTTTCATCATCCTTGTTTTCAATTCCCGAAATTACCAACAACCGCTCAGGTGCTGTTATTGCACTTTTGTTTACAGCAATAATGCTAGTGGTAGAGTGGCTGAATAGAAATCAAGAGCATGGTTTGTATCTCGATAAAATAAAAAGCTTTCCATTAAGGTTGAGCATTTATTATACCCTTATATTTTTTATTATTTACTTCGGATCTTCAGGCGCCAATCAATTTATTTATTTTAAATTTTAGTACTGGATGAAAAAATTTGTTGTTAAATTATTATTTCTGCTTCCAATACTTGTTCTCTTTATGGGTATCAATTATGTGGAGGATCCAGCGAATATTTTCCACAAGGGACCTTATGAAATGGGCATTATAAAATATCTGATGGAGGGTAAAAATGTGACCAATGTAACCAATTACGATGAGCGGCTTTTGCAGAAATACTACATTGAAAACATGAAGCAATGTCCTTCAACAATTATATTGGGATCAAGCAGAGTAATGCAACTAGGCAGCGGGTTTTTTAAAAATGAGCATTTAATGAACAACGGGGTAAGTGGAGCTTCAATTGAAGATTTGTTGGCCATTTATAATTTATACGAAACAAAAGGTTGTGAAATTAAAAAAATAAGAATAGGCTTAGATCCCTATTTTTTGAACGATAATAATGACCAGTCGCGATGGAGGGTATTAAGTGCTGAATATAACAACTGTCTGCAGAAAATAGGATTAGAAAAATATGCCGATCGCGATAAAATAATTGAATCTAAATATTCGCGATATAAAGAATTGTGGTCATTGTCTTATTTTAAAAATTCGCTTGGCTATTTGATTCGTGGAGTAGATGTCCATTATAGGCCAACTACTGATAGCTTGAATAAGGATTTCACAAAAATGGTAGATGGCTCTATTTTCTATAGTGAGGTCTCCCGCAATTCAAGTCTAGAAGTTGTCAATGGTTATGCCGTGCAATCTATAAATGAATCCCCCATGTATTCCATGAGAGAATTCAAGCAACTATCTGTTAAATATAAAACTATTTTTACCACCTTTATTAGCTATTTGCAGCAAAAAAATATAGAAGTTGAACTTTTTATCTCGCCATACCATCCAATTGTTTACGACTATATCAGCAAAGAAAATAGTCCTTATAAAATAGTCTTTGAAGCAGAAAAATATTTCAATGCGTATGCTGCAGAGCGCCATATTACATTAATTGGCACTTACAATCCCTATGTTTATCATTTTAAAGACAGTTCCTTCTATGATGGATTTCATTGCAAGGAAGGGGCTTTAAAATCAATTATAGACGGCAATATGAATACCGAGATTACCAAAGATTCCTTAAGTAGAAAATAATTATTATGAGACTTGCCCTATTAGCAGATGGTATTTGGCCCGATACAATTGGTGGTATGCAAAAGCATACTTTTTATTTAGCCAAATATTTTGCGTTGAATGGCATTCAAGTAGACTTATATTATTGTGCTAATGATGCGGCAATTGTCATAAAGCAGTTTAGTTTTGATGAAACCTTGAACATCAAATTTTTTAAAGTTGAGTTTCCTGTTTTTAAAGTTAATTTTCCTAGTCATTATGTTATCAATTCCTATCGCTATTCAAAAAGATTATTCCGTTTATTTAGCCAACAACCTAAATATGATTATGTATACGCTCAAGGTTTTACAGGGTGGTATTTTGTAAAAAGAGGCGTTCAATTAGGAAGTAATTTACACGGATTGGAAATGTATCAAAAAGCATTTGGATTTAAGTCTAAATTGGCTCAATTGATCTTGAAAATACCTGCCAGCACTATTATTAAAGGAAGTGCCGTTAATTTTTCGCTAGGTGGGCAGCTTACAGATATTCTTAAAAAACAAGGTGCTAAGCTTATCAAAGAAACGCCCATAGGAATTGGTGAAGAGTGGCTAATAAGGAACGTTCATCAAAATGATAAAATAGAATTTGTTTTTGTTGGTCGAAATGAAAAAAGAAAAGGATTAGATCAATTATTTCAAGCACTACAAAATCTGAAAACAAATGAATACTTATTTCATTTTATTGGTATTAGCGAACACAAAAACGCAGTGGATATGCCCAATGTCATTATGCATGGCGAAATAAAAGATGTCCAAAAAATACAGAGCATACTCTCTACTTGCGATTGTTTGGTTTGTCCAAGTATTGCAGAGGGCATGCCAACCGTAATTCTAGAGGCCATGGCCATGGGATTGGCTATCATTGCCACCAATACGGGGGCCACCTCTCTTTTGGTGAGTCAAGAAAATGGTCACTTAATCGAGCCAGGTAATCAACAAGCATTATTAAAAAGCTTATACCACTTCACTAAAATTTCTCCCTTGGAACTAAATAAATTAAAAAATAATTCTTTTCAAAAAGTATCTGAAAAATACATTTGGCCTATTTCTATTCTGGCTACTATCAACGCGCTGAAAGCATAAGTTCCCTCTGTGCTTCTTCTTTAATTTTCTGTTCGCGCAGCTTCATTTTAACTATTTTATATGAAAAATAGTAGATGAAAAAAAACAGAAAAAATCCATTTCCAAAATAATTTCCAGTTCTTACCAGTCTAACAATAAACCAAATAAAGATACTTTGGTTCATTAGGGTGTAGTCTCTTAATTCAGGGTTATCATATCCCTTTCTCCTTAAAAAATTCTTAAAGAGAAATGTAAAAAAGAAACCTAAACCGAGCAAACCGGTTTCAGACATTAATCTTAAAAATAAAGAATTTGCATCATTCGCATTAAATGCACCGTATTGTGTTAAAATATCTTTATCAAAAAAATTGCCAAATTTTTTGAGATAGTTTTTTTCGTGCGTTCCCAATCCTGTTCCTGTCAAGGGATTTTCTGAAAATGAAGCCTTAGCCACCATGTAATTTGAGAAAATAGCAAAACTGCTGGAGTTTAAACTGGCTACTTCTTTTTTAGTAAAAGATTTTGCCGTAAATGCGTTTAAGGTTTGAGTATATTTAATATTAAACTCTTGCCACCCATCTCTTATATTGGTAAATATTGCCGTAAGAATTATGACAACAATTGGTAAAAAAATAATTTTCCAGTTGGTGACAGAAAAATATTTTTTATTATAAAGCCAAAATAAAATGATTAAGGCAAATCCAATTAAACCGGCAGTGGAAAATGTTAAAATAAAGCAAATGCCAATAGATGCCATTATTGTAAATTCTCTCGGCAAACCTCTAAGGCGTTTTGGTTTGGTGAAATTCGACCACATATAAAAAAAGGCAGGAATTAAAACCACAGCCAAGAAATAGGGTTCACCCATGACACTGTATACCCTGTATAATCCGAAAGTCGTTCGCCTTATGTCTTTACTGATGTGAATACCACCCACGTGCAAAAATTCTTCAAATATGCCAAACATCGAAACAAAAAAAGCAATTGTAATATACCATCTAAATATTTTCTTGAGGTTGTAATTGTTATAAGATATAAAGGTATAGTATGCAATGGAAGTGAATGAAATACCAATAATTTGCTTGACGACCTTAAAATCGAAGGCGTCATCAAGCCAAGTAACCATGCAAGAAACCCCAATTAAAAATAGAATCGAAACAAAGAACCAAGCAGGTAATAATTTGACAGATTTTTTGGAAAACATGTAATAAAAAATACTGACAATAAAAAACAAATAATACACATAAAAATCAAAAGGCAACACAAATCTCAGAATGATAAAATCATCCATAAAAATGGAGGCAACCATGCACCAACTAAGAATGTTTTTGAAATTCATTTTAAATGGTAATCTTTGCAAAAGTAAATTATTGCGCGTATTAATTTTATATACAGAACTTGCAGGCTATTTTTTAGCTTGTGTAAAACACTTATTAATTAAGCAAAATGAGACCAGTATTTTACTCATTCATTACCCCGTTAATCAAGAGGCTCCTTTTGAATTTAACTTATCAGAGAACCTAGTAAGTATTGAGTATAACAGGCAAAGCGAAGATTTGATTAAAGCAAAAATTGATGCCTTTTCTCCTCAAATAATTCTTTGTTCAGGATGGGGAAATAATTATTATTTAAACATCGTAAAAAAGTATAGAAAGAAAGCCAAAAACATTGTTTTTATCGACAATCAATGGTTGGGTGTAGCAAAGCAATATGTTTTAAGGTTAATTGCACCTTTTTGGTTGAGGTCCATATTTCATGGCACATGGGTTCCTGGCGAACCGCAAAAATTTTATGCAAAAAAATTAGGATTCAAGGATACTCAGATTTATATGGGATTGTACGTGGCAGATACCAATCTATTTAAAAATATAGGTGAGGAAAAATTGAGAAATAAAGGACCCTTTCCCAAATCCATCATCAGTGTAGCCAGATATATACCTCAAAAGGATTTACCAACCTTATGGAAAGCTTTTATCAGTGCTAATACGCGCACTGGTAGCAAATGGCAATTAAATTGTTTCGGGTTTGGAGAATTGTTTAATCAAAAGATAGAAGATAGCCATATTAAACATTTTGGGTTTGTTCAACCTGATAAGATGAGAATTCATTTATTGAACAGTGGTATATATATATTGCCTAGTTTATTTGAGCCATGGGGGGTGGCAGTGCACGAAATGGCATTGTCTGCTTTGCCTATGATATTGAGCGATAAAATTGGCTCTGCATCCTATTTTTTGAATAATAGCAATGGATTTGTTTTTGAATCGGGTAATGTGTACGATCTTCAAAAAAAGTTGGAAATAATGATGAACTTGGAAGATGAAGTTTTATGGCAAATGGCTGAACATAGTTTTCATCAGGGTAATAAATTGCAATTGGACGATTGGGTAAATACTTTAAATAAAATTGCAGGATAATGTGTGGAATTAATGGAATAGTTGGAACGAATCAAACTAATGCAAAAGAAATCATTGAAAAGATGAATAAAAGCATGCGACATAGAGGTCCAGACGATGAAGGTATTTTCGCAGATGAGCGCTTGGCATTAGGTCATGTCCGACTGTCCATAATAGATCTTACAATGGCTGGTCACCAACCTATGTTCTCCAATAATCAAAAAATTGTGATGGCTTTTAATGGAGAAATTTACAACTTTCTTTCTGTTAAAAAGCAATTATCAGATTATGATTTTAAAACGCATACAGATACTGAAGTTATAATTGCAGCCTATCAAAAATGGGGACTAAAGTTTATTGAAAAAATTGATGGCATGTTTGCCATAGCGCTATACGATATTGAATTGGGTAAATTATTTTTAATTCGCGATCGCCTTGGCGTTAAACCAATTTACTATTCTCAAACCCCTCAAGGTGAATTTATTTTTGCGTCAGAAATACGAAGTTTATTAGCAAGTAATAAATTGGAAAGGAAATTAAATGCAGATGTTTTAAGCGATTACCTCACCTGGCAAACCATCCCAGGAGAGCAAACACTCATAAAGAACGTTAAAATGATTCCTTCCGGTTCTTATATGGTTGTTGAAGATTCAAACTTTCAGATACATGCTTATTGGGATATAAAAAATTATTCAACATATACTGGGTCTTATCAAGAGGCTGTAAAAAATACTAAAAACCTTTTCTTTAAAGCTGTAGAGAAACGTTTAATGGCCGATGTGCCTTTGGGGGTATTCCTCTCTGGCGGTATTGATTCAAGCGCTGTTGTAGCTGCTATGAGCGAATGTGGCACCAATATCAATTCTTATAATATTAACTTTAACGAGAAACAGTTTAGCGAGGCCAAATATGCAACCATCGTTGCTAAAAAATTTAAAACCAATCACACCCAAATAGATTTAAGTGCGCAGGACTTTCTCTCAATATTTCCATCAGCACTCAATGCGCTCGATCAGCCTAGCTGGGATGGTGTCAATACCTATGTGGTTGCAAAAGTAGTTAAGCAGGCGGGCATTTCCGTTGCCCTCTCTGGTGTTGGTGGGGACGAATGGTTTGGGGGTTATCCTGTTTTCAACTTGCTGAACAACGCCTCTCTTGCCAAGTTGAAATTAATTCCACAACCCATCAGAAAATTAATGTCAGGTGCTATGGCACTATTAAAAGAAGATTATGCTAAAGCAAAAAAGTATGAATTGCTTGAAAGTAATTTGAATGTTAAAGATAGTTATTTTGCTATCAGAAAATTATTCACCAATCGTCAAATTCAAACATTACTTAAACAAGCAAAACCATTTGATAAAAGCTATTTTCCAAGCAGTTCAAACTATTCAGAAATTTCTGTAGCGGAATGGGAGAATTATTTGAAGCCAATGCTGCTGCGTGATACAGATCAAATGGGCATGGCGCATGCATTGGAAATAAGAGAACCTTTTTTGGACTATGAATTAATTGAATTTGTGCTTTCGTTACCAGATGCTTACAAAAAGGGAAACTTTACAAAGTCGCTTCTGGTAAATGCTATGGGCGATTTGATACCTTCAGAAATATATAATCGTCCTAAAATGGGTTTTGTATTACCTTGGGAAAAATGGTTGAAACAAGATCTGAAAGTTGTTGTAAACGAAGGTTTAGATGTACTAAGTAACCATCCAAATTTTAATCAAAGTACAATAGAAGCGCTTCGCCAAAAATACTTTAATAATCAATACGGGATTCGTTGGAATATGATTTTAAATCTGGCTGTATTGGGAATTTGGATTAAAACAAATGACATCAACTAAATTATATAATATACTCATTTTTGCTGATTGGTACAAACCGGGCTTCAGAGCTGGAGGACCAATACAATCAGTCTATAATCTGGCCAATTTATTGAGTAAAAATTTTCATGTTAAGGTCGTTACACGAAATACAGATTATGGCAGTTCGGAGGCATATGAATCTATTGTGCCAGATGAATGGCAAACAATTTCACCACAGCACGAGGTGATGTATCTTTCTGCAAAAAATACGAAGATTAAAACCATCAAGTCGCTTTGTAAAACATACCGCAATGATGCTATTCTCATCAATGGTTTATTCTCTTTTTATTTTAGTATTCTTCCTTTGTTTTGGGCAAATTATTTTAATGTAAAAAAAATATTTGTAGCGGTAAGGGGCATGCTTCATCAATCGGCCTTAAGAGTAAAACCTCTAAAAAAGCAAATTTTTTTAGCATTTGCACGTGGCTTTGGCTTATATAAAAAAACGGTTCTACTATCTACTTCTGAATTTGAAAATATTGAGATTAGAAAAACCCTAGGCAGAGTCAATATTATTGCGGCACCAAATATACCTATCATTCCTTTAACTGAAGTAGTAAAGAGTGATAAATTATTCAAAGAAAACGGTATTTTAAGATTGCTTTTTTTGGGCAGAATTTCACCAGAAAAAAATCCTATCTCGCTTATAAAAGCTTTGATGCCAATTTCGCAAAAAGTTCAATTAAAATTTGCTGGTGCAGGGATTGATGAATCGTATTTTTTGAGGTTCGAACAAGCTTTGAAAGAATTGCCTGCAAATATTCGGGTAGAACGCTTAGGTGAATTGAATCATAATCAAATTATGAACCTTTTTAATCAATCTGATGTCATGGTTTTGCCTTCGCATGGCGAAAATTTTGGGCATGCTATTTTTGAAAGTTTTGTGTATGCAACTCCTGTGATTATTGGCAATAATACACCTTGGAAGAATATTGAAATTAGTAAGGCGGGTATAGAATTAGATTCAAATAATATTGAATTGATTACCGATGCAATAAATAAATTTTGTAACATGTCACAAGATGAATATAAAGAATGGCAAAGTGGAGCTTTTAATCAGGCTATTTATTATTTGAAAGCCAATGATTTTGAAAAAATTTATTCTAAAATATTTGTTGGATAACCCTCTGTTTTTTGGAATCTTGTTAACATGGTTTTGTTACAATGATAATAGATGGTGCTGTCTAGTGTGGCCTTAAAAGGGTTATTACTATTTTTAGCCTTAGTATTGCTATAGAAACGTATGCTGTATGTCTCTAATGGAGCAATGTGATACTTGTTAAAATCAAATCTCGCCAATCTTTCATATACAGTGCCCTGCATTTTGTATGGGGTTGTCGAATTATAATAATCTAATCTTTCCACCCCAATGGCATATTGAAAGGTATTGGCTAAAAATAAAAAGTCGGACCCATGGTTAGTGGTATGAAGCCAGTCGGTATAATAATTAAGCTTTTCCCCAGTGGTATCAATCAAAGGAACCATTTTCCACTGGTTTGAATCTTTTTTATAAATCACAAACCATTTATTGCCTCCCTCAATTTGATAAGTGTTAAATAAGTTAACTTTTGTTAAGCCTACCATTGCTAGTTTTTTTTCTAGCAATCTATAGGTGTCCCACTCTCTAAATAACCAAACAATTTTCTTTACTTCTTTTTCAAGATAAGGAGTATGGATTAAAGCAAACATAAGTATAACAAAAGCATATGTTCTATTCAATTTAAAGGCATTTTTTGTGAGTTTAAAGGCATTTGGTTGGATGAGTATTTGTTTGATGTTAATTTTAAATTGTGGAAGCAATAATAGTAGTAATAAAAGTGCAAAATGGGCTAAAAAGGAGGTGTCTATAATAAATGTAATACCTATCCAATAAAAAAGAAAAAAAGTATAATACAAAACCCTGGTTTTTCTGAAAAGCAAAAAGGGTAGCATTAAAAATTGGCCCGCAATAAATCCATAACTCATCATTTTTGTGATCAATAAATACCCTTGATGATGATTGAGGTACATAGATCTGAAAAATTGAAAATGTGGACTGAAATAGGAATTACAGAATAAGAGACCGAACGCAGTACCGTTCAACCAATGTGCATCCTTAAAATGATGTATAAGGGAATAAAGGTTCAAAATTGCCCAAGTAAATGCAAGTAAAAATTTGTAATTATTGACCAGTAAATTAAATTTTTTAAAATCTTTATCAGCCTGAAATGACCGATAAGAATAATAAAAAGCAGCAAAATAAAAATTTATAAAAACTGTGATATTACTTCCTACTGTGTGGCAACTAAAGTAATCATCGATTTTTGCCTGAAGCAAAGCAATGAACAAAGCAGCTATCCAATAATTTTTAAATAAGAGTAATAAAACCAACCCTAGATAAATGACCGTAATCACCCATTCTTCTGTAATTATTTTATTTTGGTAAAATCCGTAATTGTAAACAATTTGAAAAGTTCTGTACAATAATAAAAGGCAATAAACTCGACATATCAGTTTTGTTTTCCTGAGTTCGTTGGAGCTAATAAGAGATTCACTGATATTTAAAGTTGCAATCAATCAAACAAATGTAAGTAAATAATACAAATTCATATGGCCATTGAAAAACCAAATTAGTAAATTTATTATTGGTTCTTTAGCCTTAACAACATTTTTACTTTGCAGAAAAAGTTCTCAGAAACGCCTATCTGCGATTGGTAAAAAAATCACCTACTTTTGCAAAATCAATATGCAAAAATCCGTTAACCTTGCCAAATTCGATAACAGCTCTTTCTATAGACCTGGTGCTGGATTTTTCAAAACTGCGTGCTGGTTTATTTGCAATGGTTTGTTTTTTAAAACAGCTTTTCACCTTTATGGAGCAAAGGTATTTATGCTCAGAATGTTTGGTGCTAAAGTTGGTAAAAATGTGGTGATTAAACCCCATGTCAATATTAAATTTCCTTGGCGCTTGGTCATTGGTGATAATGTATGGGTAGGAGAGCAAGTATGGATTGATAATCTCGATATGGTAAGTATTGGCAATAATGTATGCATTTCGCAAGGGGCTTTTTTGCTGTGCGGCAATCACGACTATAAAAAGGAAACATTCGATTTAAAGACTGGCAGCATTACTCTGGAAGATGGCGTTTGGATTGGCGCCAAAAGCATTGTTTGTGGAAATGTTATTTGTTATAGTCACAGTGTTTTAATGGTGCAAAGTGTGGCAGTTAAAAATCTAGAAGCATATGGCATTTACAGAGGCAATCCAGCCGAAAAAATAAAGGAGCGCATCATTGAATAATCCAAAAATATCTATTATTACCATCTGTTTCAATGCAGAAAAAACAATTGCTCAAACCATTGAATCTGTTTTAGAGCAAGATTATCCCAATATTGAATATATTATTATTGACGGGGCCTCTAAAGATAGAACCGTGCAGGTAATAGAACCTTACAAAAATAAAATTTCACATTTTGTTTCCGAACCAGATAAGGGCTTGTACGATGCCTTTAATAAAGGGGTCAATAAAGCAACTGGAGATATTATTGGCATTTTAAATGCGGATGATTTTTATCCTGAAAAAAATACAATTTCTAAAATTGTAAATCTATTTGATATTCATCCAAATGCCGAGGCTGTGAGCACCTCTGTTCATATATTTAAAAATGATAACTTTAAACAAGTATTTCGAACTTACAGGGCAACAAATTTTAAAATTTGGCAATTCAGATTGGGTATGCAACCACCCCATCCTGGATTTTTTATTACCCAAAATGCCTTGCAAAAAGTAGGTCAATATAATATCAATTATAAAATTAGTGGCGATTTTGATTGGTTGTTAAGGGCTATCAAAATCAATAAAATTAAAACTATTTACAGCGATTTGGTAACCGTATTTATGCGAGATGGGGGTATGAGCGCATCTGGATTGGAAAGCAAAAAACTAATGAACCAAGAAAATTTAAAATCACTCCAATCAAATGGTGTTTATAGTAATTTAATATTTATTTATTGCAAATACCTCATCAAAATATTCCAAGTCAATTTATTTTCATTTTTTA
The DNA here is from genome assembly GCA_025354385.1 of Bacteroidota bacterium. Lineage (GTDB taxonomy): Bacteria > Bacteroidota > Bacteroidia > NS11-12g > UBA955 > JABMMZ01. Next base: position 40,689 of record JANXMZ010000021.1, on the reverse strand, counting down.
AAAAATAGCATGACTTTCAAAAAAGTTAAACACTTATTCGATTCGAAACAGACCCCACAAGGTTCAAATATATGTAACCCCAAATGTCAGTTCAGTGTTATAGGAGAAAAATATAAGTGTTTGGCGACCTATTTGCCATCTAGCAAATAGGATGACAAACACTAACGCCAAACACAAACAAAAAATGAACAAAAAAGAAAAGATAAAATTCATATTGGATACCCTGGAAAAATTGTATCCTGAAACACCTATACCTCTACAACATAAGGATGCCTATACCTTGCTAATTGCAGTGCTTTTATCAGCACAATGTACGGATGAAAGAGTAAATAAAATTACACCTACTTTATTTAAGCAGGCAGATACACCCCAGAAAATGGTGAAATTATCTTTTGAGCAGATAAAGGAAATTATAAGACCATGTGGATTGTCTCCAGCTAAATCAAAAGCCATTCATGGCCTCAGCGAAATTTTAATCAATGAGCATGGTGGATTGGTTCCCGAATCATTCGAAGCGTTAGAAAAATTGCCTGGAGTTGGGCATAAAACAGCGTCTGTTGTTATGTCGCAAAGTTTTGGTCACCCTGCCTTTCCAGTGGATACTCATATTCATAGGTTGGCCACCAGATGGGGATTAACCAATGGTAAAAATGTAACACAAACAGAACTTGATTTAAAGCGTCTGATACCAATGGAACACTGGAATAAAGCACATTTACAAATCATTTTTCTTGGTCGCCAATATTGTCCAGCAAGAGGCCATAATATTGCTGAATGTCCTATCTGTTCTGTTGTCGGGTGTAAAGAAATTAAAAAATAGTCAACCCAGCTTTTTAATATATTCCTGCACCAATTCGTATTCAAAGCCTTTTCCACTTAAATATTTAATGGTCTTTTGGTCCTTCATAAATTTTAATTTATCTTTTAAGGAACTATAATATTTATTGGCCACCTTTTCTATAGTTTGAATATAAGCATCATCATCTATACCTTCTAAAGCCTTTTTAATACAGTAGTCGCTAATCTGCTTGAATTTAAGTTCTCTTTTTATCTTTCCCTTTCCCCATTGTTTTTGTCTAAATTTTCCACCTGCAAATAATAAAGCGAATCGCTCTTCGTTTACCAAGCCCAATTTCACAACATGCGCCAGCAATTCGTTCACATCATCGGTATCCAAGCCAAATGAATAAAGTTTATTCTTTACATCCGACTGGCATCTTTCTTGATAATTGCAAAAATATTCAATCTTTGGTTTGGCCTGCTGCAATGTAAGTTTGATATCCTTTTTTTCAATCATAAAATATCAATGGTTGATAAGTAATAAACTTGTGTAATTATCAAGTAACTTTCCAGAGATAATAATTTGGTAAAGGCCAGAAGACAAATGCTCAGTATTAATTATCTCACCCTGCTTAACTACTTCCGAATATAAAATATGCCCATTGGTGTCCATTATTTTAACAGAATAATTGGCGTCATAATCATTTGAAGTAATATTAAAACCATTTGTGCAAGGATTTGGATATAGTTTACAGTTATAATTTATGAATTTATTATAGATATTGCTGGAATGTCTTGAGAACAAAGAATATACAGGGTAATGATCACTTGTAGTTGATGCGTAATTCGGAATGTAATTGTTGAGATAAAATAGCTTTGTTGAATTTGGAATAAAGTAGCTTTTTAATTGGAGCGAAATAAGTTGGTGATCGATGGCATCCGTATAACTGGTGGTAGTTCCTGAGTGGCTGTCGGTAAATTTTTTTGTAATAAAATCAAATTTAAAATCTATATCTTGTAAGTTAGCGTATGGAGAAGGTAAGTTGTTATAAATAGATTGATCTAAATCATCATTCCAATCGCCTAATACGATACAATGATGATTAACATGGGTTTTATTCAAATACATTTTGAGCCATTCGCCCGAACGCAATCGGCTATTATATGCCGCAAGTAATTCTGAACTATTTCCGATATTGGCTTTTAAGTGCAGTGCAATCAAATAAAGGGTGTCTATCCCAATTGGTATCAAAGGTTTTAAAGTTACTTGAAATGGATAACGAAGTGTTGTAAAACTGTCAGGATTATCTGTTCCCAATAATTCACTTTTTAACAGCGCAAACTGATTTTTTTTAAAAATAATGGCTGTTTTCTGTTCAGGTAAATAATTACAAATGGCATAACCATAAGCAGGTAATTTTAACATCAATGAATCAAAAACTTTTGTATTTGAAACTTCGCAAAATGTCCATATGTCCACATCCGCATTTTGTATTACTTTTAAAACATTGTTTTGCTGTAAAGCCTCATCAGTAGGCCCATAACCAGCTTTGCCAAACCATTCTAGATTCCAATTGGCAATTTCTAACTGTAAACTATCTCCTATTTTAGGAACTTGTGAATAGCCTTTAATTGCAAATAGGTAAAAAGTTAATAGCCATATGGGTTTTAAATGTTTCATTTTTCCTTTTCAATGAATTTTAATGCAATTGTTTTAATTAACCATGCAAATAAAAGCGTGGAAAAAAATGTAAACATGGCATACACCATAATGGGTTTTTGCATCTCGTTATTTTTCAATAAATTCCCAGCTATCAAAAGGGCAAGAGCTGTATTGTGTAAACCCACTTCAATGATAATTGTTATCTTATTTTGAAAATTGAGATTGAATAAAAAACCTGTGATATAACCCAAAATAATTCCACTGAAATTTTGCAACAATACCCAAAAACACAGCATCCAAATTTCATTTTGCGACAAGGCTATTCCTCCTTTTTCTACAGGAACAAATATTTTAAGCAAGAAAATTATCAATAGAAGCGCTGGTAACACGTATTTTAAAATAGGTTGCAATTTATTTGCAAATGCTGAAAATTTATTTCGTATAAGTACTCCAATGGTGGCAGGAAAAACGGTAACAAGCGCAATGTGTTGTATGGTGCCCCATACAGGTAATTCAATAACAGCACTGTGATGAAAATAATAACCAATGGCCATGTTTACAAAAATTGGAATAGTAAACATGCATAACAAACCATTCATAACTGTTAACGAGATACTCAAAGCGACATTGCCTTTCAATAAATAACTTACAAGATTAGAAGTTACTCCTCCTGGGCAAACAGAAATTATGATGAAACCTACTTTAATTTCCGGAGAAAATTCGGTAAACTTCATGAGTAAGAACGCAGCCAAAGGCAATAACACCATTTGCGCAAATAAACCAACTGTTAAAGACTTTGGACTTACAAACAATTGTCGAAAATCTTGTTTGGATAAATTTAAACCAAGACTCATGGTAATGAAAGCCAATACTAAATCAATCAAAAGATCAATATTGGAGAAGAGAATGTCTAGCATGACTTTAATTTTTTCGGCAATAGAATTAAACAAACGTACATTATTTTGTGGAATTATCCTCGCAGCGCATTATTTTTAGTCAATGCCTTATAAGACTCTTTTTTTTAATCAGCAGATTATAATTACTTTTGCACCACATTAAAAAAAATATATTATGATCATTGGTGTACCAAAAGAGATTAAAAATAATGAGAACCGCGTTGCGGTTACCCCGGGTGGTGTTGCAGAATTCGTAAAACATGGCCACAGTGTGTATGTTCAGCAATCTGCTGGAGAAGGCAGCGGTTTTTCAAATGAAGAATATAAAGAAGCTGGTGCCACTGTTTTAGAAACCATCGAAGAAGTTTATGCCATTGCAGAAATGATTGTGAAGGTAAAGGAACCAATAGAAAGTGAGTATAAATTGATTAAAAAAGATCAATTGTTATTTACCTATTTCCACTTTGCTAGTCATGAACCATTAACCAATGCAATGATTAATAGTGGAGCAGTTTGCTTGGCTTATGAAACCGTTGAAAAAACTGACAGATCATTGCCATTATTGGTGCCAATGAGTGAGGTAGCCGGTAGAATGAGTATTCAAGAGGGTGCTAAATATTTAGAAAAACCATTGGGTGGAAGAGGTATTCTATTAGGAGGTGTTCCTGGTGTAAAACCTGCTGAAGTATTGGTATTGGGTGGTGGAGTAGTTGGTACGCAAGCCGCTAAAATGGCCGCTGGTATGGGTGCTCAGGTAACCATTATGGATATCTCAATACCTCGTTTACGTCAATTAGACGATATTATGGCAGCCAATGTGCAAACCATGTTCAGTAGCACCTATAACATTAAAGCAGCGGTAAAAACAGCCGATTTAGTGATTGGTGGTGTTTTAATACCAGGCGCAAAAGCACCTCATTTAATTACCAAAGATATGTTGCATACCATGAAAAAAGGTTCAGTTTTGGTAGATGTAGCGGTAGATCAAGGCGGTTGTTTCGAAACTACTAAAGCAACAACGCATGCAGATCCTACCTATGTAATTGACAATGTGATTCACTATTGCGTTGCCAATATGCCTGGTGCTGTGCCTTACACTTCTACATTGGCATTAACCAATGCTACACTTCCTTATGCATTACAATTGGCTAATATGGGTTGGAAAGCAGCTTGTAGTAAAAATAATGAATTAAAATTAGGCTTGAATGTTGTAAACGGAAAAGTGGTTTACAAAGGTGTTTCAGAAGCATTCAATTTACCATATACACCAGTTGATGAGATTTTAATGTCAAATGCAGCAGGTGCATAAAGATATCACTATCAAAACATATTAAAAACGAAAAAATCCCGAATGAAATTTCATTCGGGATTTTTTTTGAAGTCGTTTTTTAATTAATATTCAAATTGACCGTGGGCCGAATGAATACTCAATTTGGTTTTATCTGATTTTTCTACCCAACCAATAACTTTTGCATTGATATTAAATGCTGCCGCAATACCAATGATTTGTTCTGCAAAAGTTGGTTGAACATATATTTCAATCCTATGTCCCATGTTAAATACCTTATACATTTCTTCCCATGAAGTGCCACTTTGAGATTGTATGGTTTGAAATAAAACAGGGGTCGGAAACAATTGATCTTTGATAATATGCAGTGGTTGTTTAACAAAATGTAAAACCTTGGTTTGTCCACCCCCAGTGCAATGTATCATGCCATGTATTTCTGGTTTTAATTGTTCAAATATTGCTTTAATAAGTGGAGCATAAGTGCGAGTTGGGGATAGTACCATTTGTCCAGCATTAAGCGGAATTCCTTCGATTTTATCAGTTAATTTTAAACTGCCAGAATAAGCCAATTCCTGATTCATTTGTTCGTCATAGCTTTCAGGATATTTTTCGCGATAAATGGCATTAAATACATCGTGCCTTGCGCTAGTAAGCCCATTGCTACCCATACCACCATTGTATAGTTTTTCATAAGTAGCTAAGCCATCACTTGCAAGACCAATGATAACATCTCCCTCTGCAATTCTATGATTGGATATTATCTCACTTCTCTTTGCTCTTGCAGTAACAGTACTGTCTACAATAATTGTTTTAACAAGATCGCCAACATCTGCTGTTTCACCACCACCACTAATAATATGGATACCATGAGGTTTTAAACTTTCAATAAAATTTTCAGTGCCATTTATAATCTCGGCAATAACTGCACCTGGAATTCTTTTTTTGTTTCTACCAATGGTGCTGGATAGCAAAAAATTATCCGTGATACCAGCACATAACAAATCGTCAATATTCATTACAATGGCATCTTGTGCAATCCCCTGCCAAACAGAAATATCCCCTGTTTCTTTCCAATAAATATAGGCCAAACTACTTTTAGTACCGGCCCCATCTGCATGTATTACATTGCAATAGGTCTCATCGCCACCAAGTACATCTGGAATTACTTTACAGAAGGCTTGAGGAAAGAGCCCCTTGTCAATATTGGCAATGGCCTTGTGAACATCCTCTTTTTGTGAAGAGACTCCGCGTTCTGCATATTTATCTAATGGCTGCATAATAGAATGCAAAAATAAGCCTAGAAATTAATTAAAACTCACTTTTAATTAACTTTAATAAGGATTCACTTATGGCAGCGTTGCCAGAAATAATTGTTTCACCAAAAAGATAGTCATTTACACCTTTAAAATCAGTCACGTTACCTCCAGCTTCCTTCACCAAAAGTACCCCTGCTGCAACGTCCCAAGCGTGTAACCCGTATTCAAAAAAGCCTTCAAATCTACCACAAGCTACATAGGCCATATCTACTGCGGCAGAACCCATTCTTCTTAAGCCGTGTGTACTTTTTAGTAAACTCTTTAAAACATTTATATAAGCTTCCATCTGCTCAAAATCATAATATGGAAATCCTGTAGCTATAAGAGATTTTGTTAATTCTAGTTCTGAAGAAACATTAATTGATTCACCATTTAGCCAAGCACCTCCATTTTTCCAAGCCGCAAATAATTCTTTTCTCCCAAGCTCATATACCACTCCTATCAATATTTCTTCACCTTTCGCTAAAGCAATACTGATACTGTATACCGGGACATTATGAATAAAATTAGTGGTGCCATCCAATGGGTCAATAATCCAATTGTACTCTGCCGTTCCTTTCGTACTTGTATTTTCTTCTGTAATAAAACCAGCCTCGGGCAACAATAAACTTAGGTGCTGCACCAATTGTTTTTCTGCCTGTATATCAACATAACTTACTAGTTGATTAAGTGCTTTAATCTCAACTTTATCAAGTGAAAAACCTTTGCGCTGCTCTATAATAAATTCTCCTGTTTCAATGGCAATACTATTCACATTAGCAGTTAATTTCTCTAAATTCATAGTGACGAAAGTAATATTTTATAATTAGTATTTGAATTTACTAATTTTTTTTTGCAATATTGAAGTACTATTTCAGCTAGTTTTTACAATCCAAAGCATTATAATTATATTTATAAATGTGTTATGTTTACTAACTTTTGAAATAAAAAGAAGTAAGCATTCAGGCTAATAATTTTCACCACATGGCAGTAATCAGTACAATAATGAGTTGGTATTTTCGCAAGCGGATGATGGTGATAGAAAATGCCATCGTCAATTCAGGCGAAACCCAACTAAAGGTGCTTAACAGGTTGTTGCAGGATGCTAGGAATACTGAATGGGGTAGAAAATATGACTTCAAATCTATAAAAAACTACAACGATTTTAAAAGCAGAGTTCCATTACAGGATTATGAGTCTTTAAAACCTTTCATAGATCGTATCATGAAAGGTGAGGAGAATATTTTGTGGCCTGGCGAAATTATGTGGTTTGCAAAAAGTAGCGGCACCACTAATGATAAAAGTAAATTTATACCAGTAAGTTTTGAGACCTTGGAGGAATGTCATTTTCAAGGGGGTCGAGATATCCTCACTTTTTATTGCGCCAATGTTAACGAGACTCAAATATTCGATGGAAAGGGTTTATTGATTGGTGGCAGTCACAAAGTAAATTCGTTTAACGAAAATTCTTATTATGGCGATTTAAGTGCCGTGCTCATGAATAATTTACCAACATGGGTAAATTTATTAAAAACACCAGATAAAGCCATTGCTTTAATGGATGATTGGGAGGAAAAACTGGAAAAAATGGCCAATCAAACGATCAACGAAAATGTTACCAATATTTCTGGTGTCCCCACATGGACCTTGGTATTGTTAGAAAAACTAATGGCTATGAAAAATATTCATAACATTCATGAATTATGGCCAAATTTGGAATTGTACATTCATGGTGGCGTAAGTTTTGAGCCATATCGCAAACCTTTTAGTCAGTTAATTCAAAGTAATAAAATGAAGTACATGGAAACCTATAATGCAAGTGAAGGTTTCTTTGGTATGCAAAATGATTTGAATAATGATGCCATGCTTTTAATGCCAGATTATGGTATTTTTTATGAATTTATAAAAGTGAGTGATTCATCCTCAGATAATCCAAAAACATATTTATTAGGAGAAGTTGAATCTGATGAAACATACGCTATCATTATAAGTAATAACAGCGGGCTATGGCGCTATCAATTGGGCGATACGATTAAATTCACATCGCTGAATCCCTATAAATTTATAATCACAGGTAGAACAAAGTTGTTCATGAATGCATTTGGCGAAGAAGTTGTTATAGACAATGCTGAACGGGCCATTGCCTACGCCTGTCATGTTACCGATAGTAAAATCAGAGAATACACAGCAGCCCCTATTTTCTTAAACAGCGATAAAGATGCTGGTCATGAGTGGCTTATTGAATTCGAACAAGCTCCTAAAAACATAAAGGATTTTACTTTGGCATTAGATTCAAAGTTAAAGGAGGTTAACAGTGATTATGAGGCAAAACGACATAAGGACATCGCTTTAAAATTACCTACCGTTACCTCATTGCCCAACAATACCTTTTATAATTGGCTAAAAGGCAAAGGCAAATTAGGGGGTCAAAACAAGGTACCACGCTTAAGTAACGATAGAAAATTGGTAGATGAAATTCTCTCAAATTTGGGATAGTCCATTAAACCATTGCTGTTATTTCATCACTCAGAATTGGCCCTAAGGCAACACCCATTCCACTCATTCTAACACACAACAATAAGTGGTCGTTTCTTCTTTCAACAATAGGTAGTTTTTTGTCACCCATGGCCATAATACCACTCCAATGCATATCAATTTCGAATGAATGATTGGGTATTACAATAGTTCTCAAATAAGACTCTAGGTAGTTTTTTATTTCATCACTACCTTTAAATTCATAAGTTTCTTCATCTTGTTTGAAATGATTTCTTGCCCCACCTATTAAAATTCGGTTATCAATAGTTCTAAAATAAATATATCCTTTGTCGCTATGAAAAATACCATCGAATGGAATCATATCAATGGGTTTAGTAATAATAATCTGGCCTCGTGCGGGCACCACATTTAACTCTGGAAATAATTGTGATGCGAATGCATTATTAGCGACTATTAACTGATTACAATTGATTTTCATACCCTGATCATTGCTCAATTCATATCCTTTGGCAGTCTCTTCGATATGCTTAACATCAAATCCGTAAAAAGGAATAATATCCATATTATGTGCCTTGCTTGCAATCGTCTCATTCAGCATGCCAGAATTCAGCATGCCTTCATGGGAATTAAAAAATACAGTATCTATGCAATTCATGCCCAATGTTAATTTATTTTTGATTTCAAATACACCTTGCAAACCAGTTCTATATCTCAATTCTTCATTGATAAAATCGATTTGATTTAATGCCTCGTCTAGATCATTAATATTTGCCTTGTCAAAAATTTCATAACTACCAGTTGGTCTAAATCCAATTTTTTCGGTTCCAAATTCATTAATCAATTGTTGTATGCCTCTGCGTCTTTTATCTGCCAATGAGAATACTTCCTCTAACGAAGAATGACGCATATCATCTAAAATTTCTGTGATACTTCCAAAACAAGCAAACCCAGCATTTCGTGTACTTGCCCCTAATGGCAAAGGATATCTGTCTACAATTGCAATTCTAGCATTTGGATGTTTTATTTTTATTTTTATGGCTATTTGTTTGCCTATAATACCTGCGCCAAGCACAATAAAATCAAAGGTCTTCAGAAGTATTGAACGTTCCCAATAAGATGGATAAAATGTCATTTGTAATTTTTTTTGTAAATTTTTTGAATTGAAAATAAAAATATTTCTATATTTGCACCCCCGTTAGGGAACAAAGTTCTGAAAAAAATGCGAGAATAGCTCAGTTGGTAGAGCGCAACCTTGCCAAGGTTGAGGTCGCGAGTTCGAACCTCGTTTCTCGCTCAGTTTGTAAAGGTGAAAAGCCCATTTTGGGCTTTTTTAATTTACAATGGTTTTGCCCAGATGGTGGAATCGGTAGACACGCAGGACTTAAAATCCTGTGGCTTCACGGCTGTGCGGGTTCAAGTCCCGCTCTGGGTACAGACAAGTTAAAAGGTCAAAGCGGTGCTTTGGCCTTTTTTGTTCTGTCATGCAACTCAAGCTCGCTTGAAGTTGCATAGGGCAGCAGAAAAGAATCTAAAACTGTCCTCAGTTTTGGATCCTTTTAAATTTTAACATGACTTAGCAAGAACTAACCAAGGCAGCGGCAATCCCGCTCCGGGTGCAGATAGGTTTAAAAGTCAAACCTTTGCTTTGACCCTTTTTCATTTACTGCATTGCCAACTCAAACGCTTTTCGTCAACTTGATGTTTTGTAAAAAAAATAATATCAGATCTATTCGATTTTATAACCATATAATAACCAAAGTAACCTCGAATAGCAAAGCAGCAAAATTTTTTGCTGCTTTGCAAATTAACTTTAATTCAAAACTAAAATATGATTGAATTCGCATCGTGAAAATGGCAGATAGTATAATAATACTAAAACAGACATTTTAGCCTATTAATGAGCTTTACAGAGATGTGTGATTTGTAATTAATTAAATTTATTGTTCTGATAATTAGTGATATACAAATAAATGGGGTTCTTTTTTTAAGATATTCAATATTCTTAAAAGTTTTTATATAGCTTTGAGTATAACACTTTGATTATCTGAGTTTTTATACCTAATAAGTATTAAAACTTAAGTTTTGAAGGGTAATAACAGCAGTTGGTGAATGATTCTCTAAAACTAGGATTGTTGACTAACTTTAAAAAAATAAAACTATGAAACAAAAACTTACCAAAATGGTGATTTTTGGGCTATACTTTTGTATAGTATCCATTATTACTAATGGGCAGATTCCAACTAGAATTATTGTTAATTCGGGTTTCGAATCTCCTGTTATGGGATGTTCTCCAGCCAGTTACAGTTTCTATCCTCAATCAAGCGTTCCTGGATGGATGACTTTGGACAGTGTACCTGCTCCCACAATTAATTGTGGTACTTCAGGTACGAATAAACCTTATCTTATTGAGATTTGGTCAAGTGGATTCAACAGCAGATCTTCTCATTCAGGTAACCAATTTGCAGAAATTAATGCTAGCGCAGCTACATTTCTTTATCAAGAAATTTGCGTACTGGCGAATGAAGTAGTCCCTTTTTCAGTATGGCATATAAAAAGAGGTACCAGTGGGGCTTCAGCCGAACAAATGGCTGCCGAGCTAAAAACACTTACAAATAGTAATATTGCGACCGCTTCAACCCATTCTGCTACCACTTCTTGGACAAACTACACAGGAAACTTAACCAATAATGGCACTTCAGGTATGCGTAAGTATGGTTTTAGGGCCATTACCGGTGGCAGTCTTGGCAATCTTATAGATGATGTTACAATTACGCTAAAACCTTTAGTTGATATTAAGGCATTTTCTTTTTCATCTGTTTATGAAACTGATAGTAATTATTTGTACTTATATATGAATGGAACACTTAATGGAACAGCAACAGTGACACTATCGAAAACTGGAACAGCAACTTATGGTAGTGATTATTCAATTGGGACCCCAAATCGAGGATCTGTTGCTATGAATGGCACAGGAACAATAACATTAACACTTCCGGCAGGTGATTATAATCCTAATGTTGGTTCAGGATCCACCTTGGGATTAATAAAAATTCCATTTTATGTAATCAATGATGGTTTTTATGAAGCCAATGAAACCATTGTATACACTGTAAGTTCTGCGGCAAATGGAGGAAATGGAAATGCTGCTTTAGATCTAGCAACAGGTATAAGTGGTCAAAGCGCCAGATGTTCAACTACTGTTTCCACAACAACATTTACAATTATTGATGCGGTAGCTTTACCAGTGAAATTAATAGCATTCACCGCAGAGAAGGAAGTTGGATATAATTCTATTCAATGGGAAGTAGCAGAAGAAGAAAACATAGATAAATATTTACTTGAATACAGTCCAAATGGTGTTGCTTTTGGTATTGTTGACGAAATTAAATACAATCCTTCAAATGGCAATAATTATATAAGCGCGCACAAGGCCGATGAAAATTCTGATGCATATTATAGATTATCTATAGTGGATAAAAATGGTAACATTAGTGTGCTGAGCGATGTAATTACCATTTCCAAAAATATTAATACAACTTTTAGGGTATACCCAAATCCAAATACAGGAACATTTACGGCTAATTTCTTTTCAACTAAAGATGTCAATACTGAATTTATTATCACCGATATGTTCGGTAAAAAAGTATATTCTACAATTGCTTTTGCAACAAAAGGTGAAAACTCCATTCCAATTATGTTAGATCAAAATCTTGAGAATGGCATCTATAATATTACCTATCATTACGGTACTAATTCTAAAACTTTCAGAGTAAGTATTCTTAGATAAATATTAACAACACAACACTATAAAATTAAGTCAATCAAAAAAGGTTGACTTTTTTTATTATCCTTCATTCTGTAAATTGTAAAGCAATAATTTGTAATTATTTTTTCTTATTCTTGTACAACATTATTGATATCAAAATGCATACTGTTACAGAAGAACCAGAAAAAAACATTAAGCGTGTTACCAATGCCTGGTGCATGTATGATTGGGCCAATAGTGTGTATCCTTTAACCATTACTTCGGCTATTTTTCCAATATATTGGAACAGTCAAACAAAATTAGGGGTAGATTTTTTAGGAATGCACTTGAGCAATTCAGTTTTATATACCTATTGTTTAAGTTTTGCCTTTTTAGTAATTGCTTTGGTAAACCCAATCTTGAGTGGTATTGCGGACATAGCTGGGAACAAAAAAACATTCATGAAGGCATTTGTTATTTTAGGTTGTTTGAGTTGTTTTGGTATGAGTTATTTTGATAGCCAACATGTATGGATCGGCATACTTACTTTTATTTTTGGCACCATAGGTTTTGCAGGTAGTTTAGTTTTTTATAATGCCTATTTACCAGAGATAGCAACAGAAGAGCATTTTGATAGGCTGAGTGCAAAAGGTTTTTCATTGGGGTATATTGGGGGCGTAATTTTATTAATTTTCAACTTAGCATTAATTCTATTTCCTCAATTAATTTATGATGTTGCGGGAAAAACACAAGCGTTTATTGATGCTGGAGCAGATTCAGAAACGGCCTTAAAAATGGCAAAGGATTTTTATTCCGGACCAGCAAGCCGACTTTCTTTTGTTACAGTTGGTGTTTGGTGGTATTTATTCTCATTGATACCTTTTAGATATTTGCCAAAAAGTAAAGTTAAGGATCATACCATTTCATTTACAAAAGGATATAAGGAGTTGAGAAAGGTTTATCAGGAGGTGCGCAACAATGTTGCAATTAAAAAGTACTTAGGCGCTTTCTTTTTTTACAGCATGGGCGTGCAAACCGTGATGTATGTAGCTGCTATTTTTGGAGATAAGGAACTTAAATTGCCCGCAGAGAATCTTATTATTACCATTCTTATTATTCAATTAATAGCAGTGGCTGGGGCTTATTTTTTCTCCAAATTATCGGAAAAACATGGCAATATCAACGCACTATTAATCGCCGTATTAATCTGGATTGGTGTATGTATTGGTGCTTATTTTGTTAGCAGTGTCAATTCTTTTTATATACTAGCCTCTGTTGTAGGTTCAATCATGGGAGGTATTCAAAGTTTATCCAGAAGCACTTATGCAAAATTAATTCCTACAGAAACACTCGATACAGCTTCCTATTTTAGCTTTTATGAATTTACAGAAAAAGTGGCCATTGTATTAGGAACATTTAGTTTTGGTTTTATTGAATTTGCAATTTATAAATTAACTGGTGAAACAAGCATGCGTTATTCAGTTCTTTCCTTAATGGTCTTCTTTATAATTGGGGCATTTTTATTGAATGGTATAAGAAAACTTACCGCGTTAAAAAATGAATGAAGTATGATTTTTTCAGAAATTATGGAAGCCTTGGAAAGTATGGGTTCCGAACAAACCAGAAAAACTTTCAGAAACCATGGTGCTCCGGAGAATATGTTCGGAGTAAAGGTAGGAGATTTAAAAACCATTGTTAAGAAGGTAAAAAAGAACCATGAAATTTCATTGCTACTTTATGCTTCTGGAAATTCTGATGCGCAGTACCTAGCAGGTTTAATAGCGGATGAAAAAAAAATTAGTAAAGCGGATTTAGAACGCTGGGTTAAAGAGGCGACTTGGCACATGCAAAGCGAATATACCGTACCTTGGATAGCAGCAGAAAGCCCCTATGGATTAGAGTTAGCCAAGGAGTGGATTCAAAGCAAAGAAGAGAAAATTGCTTCAGCAGGTTGGTGCACTCTGTCTAGTTTGGCAGGTACTAAGGCTGATGCTACGCTTGATATACCATTTTTTGATCAATGTCTTGATTTGATTTTAAGAACCATACATCAGCAACCCAACAGAGTTAGACATTGTATGAACGGCTTTATAATTGCCACAGGATGTGGAATTACTAAACTAACTCAAAAAGCCAAAAAAATAGCTGCTCAATTGGGCACAGTAACTGTTGAAATGGGTAATACTTCATGCAAAGTACCTGATGCTATTCGGTATATAGAAAAAGTTGAAAACGCTGGAAAGGTGGGCAATAAGAAAAAAATGGCTCGCTGCTAATTATTCTATAAAGACTTAATGAGGCGCTTTTGGTTCATGAATAAAATCAAGATGAATCAGGTGCTTCTCTTGAGTGCTATGATAACCTATGCCAAGCTCTGTATCATGGGCGCGACTAACGTAAAAAGCCAATTCGCGTAAGCTTTTAAATAAATCTGAAGCAAATACGTGGTCAATTTTAGGAAAAATATGGTTCAACGCGCTCAATTTATCTTTTAAAATCTGTGTTCTCTCATTCGGAATGGTAGGTAAAGAATGAATCAATTCGTCTATCATTTCTTCGCTGTGCGCGTCAATATCTTTGTAAACACCTCTTACATCCTTACCTTCTGAATAGGTTTTAATATGAATAATTTTAACTGCTTTCTTAATTTCTGAAGTGTGAAAATCACCGTCAGCACCCGCCAAAAGTACAGTCACCAAAAGGGGAGCATCGTGTATTAACTGTTTTTCGGAAGCGCTTAAATGTTCTATTTTGCTATGCATAACTTGGTTTGTATTATTTTTGTGCGAAAATACAAATTTTTACACTTGTCATCAATACCTAATACTGTTAAATTTTTTATCCAATCCGAATGGAAAAATAAATTTGCGCTCAGCAGCGTTTTTATTCACATCTTCATTGCCGTATTGATAACTTATTTGAGCTTACCTGGCATAGATAAACCAATATTCAGCTCACTGTTTTGGTTAATCGTAATATTTACAACTATTCAAGGCATCAGCAAATCTTTTTTGAATATGCACAAAGGTCATTTTTTGTATTGGCACCAATTATTGTCTCCAGTTGAATTTTTAGTATCTAAACTCATTACCAATTTTGTGCTCATGCTTATGTTCACACTTTTTTCAATTTTTATATTTTTAATCATTCATGGATTTATTGTTGACGATGTTTTTTCTTTTTTATTAATAGCAATTATTACTGGAGCAGGTATTTCATCGGTCTTTACCATTAGTAGTAGCATTGCTGCTAAAACAGATCATCCTGGCATGCTTCTTCCTGTACTCACTTTTCCTTTGATAGTGCCACTTTTGCTAATTGGTGTGAAAGCCAGTAAAAAGGCCACAGACGGTTTGGGCTTTATGACCCTGCTACCTGAAACACTTATCCTTCTTGGAATGAATATTTTAATCTTGTTTTTGGGTATTTTATTGGTTAAATTTATTTGGAAAGAGTAATCTATTTATTAAGTGTTTTCAATGTATTGATGCCGTTTTATTTCTGCCTAAATATTATGTAAAATAAATAGGGATTATGCCTATTTTTGCATCACTTTTAAGATGGCAAAAATTCCTTATAAATGGTATAAATTATTGGCAGTATTGTTATTGGGCTATACTTTAATATATGGTTTGTTAATTCCCTTGCCTACAGATGTTGGTATTTTGGATGAAACAATTCGCAATCTTTTTTACCATGTACCTATGTGGTTTGGCATGATGCTGATTTTAATGGCAGCTTGGATTTACAGTATTTTATACTTGCAGAATCAGAATCCCAATCATGAAATTATCGCTCGTTCCCTTACGTATTCAGGAATTTTGATGGGATTATGCGGATTGTTTACAGGCATGTTCTGGGGATATAATACTTGGGGGTCACCTTGGACAAATGACCCTAAGCTAAACGGTGTAGCAGTCGGTATGACAATGTATGCAGGTTACTGGCTTATTCAAAAATCTGTAAATGAAGGCGAGAAAAAAGCGCGACTAGCGTCTGTTTACAACATCTTTATTTTCCCTTTATTTATTGCCCTTATTTTTGTTATGCCGAAACTTGCAAAATTCAGTATTCACCCGGGTAGTGGCGAATCGGTAAATTTTAAGACATACAACAAAACCAATAATATGGAAATGGTTTTTTATCCTGCCATTATTGGATGGACCTTATTTTTTGTTTGGATTGCAGAAATTACAGCTAGATACGAACTCATAAAACAACGTAAAGAAAATGAAAAATTATTTGCTTAATATAATGTTGGATGTGGTGCCTCAGCCCACAGAATCACTTTTTAGAACCTCAGGAAAAATATTTGTAGTGGTGGGTATTCTTACTATTATTTTTACTTTAATTACGATATATTTAGTAAGATTAGACGCTAAGATTTCTAAATTAGAAAACAAAGGTAAATAATGGAACAATATCTTTCTGATTCTAACAATCCAACTATACCTCAAAGGGTAAAGCAAAAAGGATTCAAACCAATCTATTTGGTTCTTTTGATTGTTATCTCTGTAGCATTGGCAATAGGT
Organism: Bacteroidota bacterium; assembly: GCA_025354385.1. Classification (GTDB taxonomy): domain Bacteria; phylum Bacteroidota; class Bacteroidia; order NS11-12g; family UBA955; genus JABMMZ01. The sequence goes on along the minus strand of JANXMZ010000021.1, from coordinate 23,994 downwards.
GTCAGTTTTTATGGTGATACTAGCAAGTATGTTTGCTTTGCAGAAGCGGATGAAATTGCTAAAACTCGACCAAATTTACAATTACATGTAGTAACCACTTTAAACAAAAACCGAGCAGAGGTTTATAATCCTCAACAGGACCCAAACTATTATGAGTTTTATGCCAATGACACTACCGGTGCAGAAAGGAAAGTCATTTTTTATAATGCAAAACCACAGGATATGGATCGTACAGATAAAGTAGTTCTCATTGGATATAGTCGAAATGGATATTTTGAAGCGAAAGATATTCTTAAAAAATGTCCAAGTAAATACGAAAAAAAATAATTACAATTGGAAACTATTTTATTTAAAAATGAGCATCTCGCCATTGGTAATTTTGGTCATTTAGCAGTCGTAATTGCTGTGTTTTCTGCATTGTTTGCAGCCATTACTTACGCAGTCTCTACCAACATTAAATACAAAGATTTACTAAGTTTAGGAAGATTATTTTTTGTTATTCAAAGTATTGCTGTTTTAGCTGTTTTCTTCACTTTATTTGCCATCATACAAAATCATTATTATGAATACCATTATGCGTACAAGCATTCTTCTAATGATTTGCCCATTTATTACATGATAAGTTGTTTTTGGGAAGGACAGGAAGGTAGCTTTTTGTTGTGGATGTTCTGGCATGTGGTTTTAGGTTTGATTCTTATGAAGAAGGCTAAAACATGGGAAGCTCCTGTATTAGCTGTTATTGCTTTGGCTCAATTTGTATTGGGTACTATGTTATTGGGCATTCATATTGGTGAGGTTAAAATTGGAAGCAGTCCTTTTGTTTTACTGAGAGAACACAGTCCGGAAGCATTGTTGATTCCTGTTTTGGAGAAAATAGGTAAGGGTAATTATTTAGAAATATATAAAGATGGCAATGGTTTGAATCCATTGTTACAAAACTATTGGATGGTGATACATCCACCAACCTTGTTTCTAGGTTTTGCTTCTACCATTGTTCCGTTTGCATTTGCATTTGCGGGCTTATGGACTAAACGAATGAAGGACTGGACCATACCTGCATTACCTTGGGCGCTGGTATCGGTAATGGTATTAGGTACTGGTATTATCATGGGAGGCTACTGGGCTTACGAAAGTTTAACTTTCGGAGGGTATTGGGCCTGGGATCCAGTGGAGAATGCTTCATTAATGCCTTGGTTGCTAATGATTACTGCTCTCCATTTATTGCTTATTAATAAATCTACCGGTAAATACCCAGTGCTCACCATTGTGCTCACCATATTCTCATTCTTTATGGTACTTTATGCAACCTTCTTAACCAGAAGTGGTGTATTGGGAAATGCGAGCGTTCATTCATTCACCGACCTTGGTTTGTCAGGTCAATTGTTGTTATTTTTATTTCTCTTTATTGTGCTTACTTATGCCTTGAGCTTTAAGCAAAAGAAACATGCAGCCATTTTCTTCTCCATAGTTTTTGTGGCCTTAATGCTTCTAATATTTTGGCCATTTAATTCCTCTATCGTTCCTATCAGTATTATTGGGTCCATCATTTTATTTGGAAGTACAATATGGTTTATTGCCAATTTGTTCAATAGGTATGATACAGGTTTGGAAAATGATAAGGCATACAGCCGCGAATTATGGATGTTAATTGGCAGCATGGTTTTACTGCTTTCTGGCTTACATATTATTACTCAAACCAGCATTCCAGTTTTCAATAAATTATTTAATACTTCTAGAGCACCAAGGGGCGAAGATTATTATAATATGTGGCAAATGCCTTTTGCCGTATTGATTGTGTTTTTAACAGCAGTTGGACAATATTTCAAATATAAAAACTCTGATGCCAAGAAGTTTTGGGAACCGGTTATTACTGCATTGTTGATTGCCGTTATGATGTCTGTTGGGGCACTGTACTTATTCCAATTGTGGAACATCAAATATTTATTACTACTAATAGGGGGTATATTTTCTGTTGTGGCGAATACGCACTATATAAGAATAGTGCTGAAAGGAAAAATTAAATTGGCCGGAGCAAGCATTGCACATGCAGGGTTTGGTTTAATGATGATTGGCGTTTTAGTATCATCCGCCAATAAAAAAATATTAAGTAATAATTTAAGTGGTCAAGGTTTTTTTGCCGAACAAACCGAGGATGGAAAGGTCGACCAAAATGCCATAGCCAGCAACCGCGAAAATATTCTTTTAGCCAAGGGTCGCCCGGTTCGCTTGGCTGATAATACACTCGAGGCAACTTATATTTCTTCGAAGGATGAGGCTCCTAATCGCTATTTCGAAGTGGCATATAAATTTTTCGATGACAATGGGAAGTTAAAAGATTCCTTTACCCTCCATCCTAATTCACAGAACAATCCTAAAATGGGATTGGTTAATAATCCTGATACCAAACATTTTTTAACCAGGGATATTTTTACACATATCACTTTTGAAAGTGGTCTTGAAAAAGTAGAAGAACAAAACTTTGATCATTTTAAAACCGATACTGTAAATATTGGAGGCGTATTTGTTACAGAGGATGGAACTCGACAATTAACTTTGAGCAAAATTAATGTTATTGAAGCCCCTAAAGATTTAAAGAAATTACATCTACAAGCAGAAATCATTGTTAATAGCTTAGGTGATACTTTCATTGCACGTCCTGAATTTATTAGTGAAGATAGGATTAGAATTAAAGAATCTATCATTAATGAAGCAGGTATTATGGTGATTATGGATAGAATTATTCAGGATGAAAACAATAGTCAAAATATGAAGTTTATTGTTACTACGGCTACTCGCAGACCCAAAATTGACTATATTATTTTAAAGGCCATTGAATTTCCATACATCAACTTACTTTGGGGTGGAACCTTAATTATGATTTTTGGATTTATTCTTTCCATTGTGCAAAGATTTAAAGAGTCTAAAAGAAGAACTGCTTTAGAATGAAGGCAATAAAAAATATCGCCATCATTGGGTCGGGTAATATGGCCTATTTCTTGGCGAACCTTTTTCATTCTAATCAAATATTCATCTGTCAAATTATAAGCAGAAATGAAGAAACTGGGAGGATTTTAGCGAATACTTTCAATGCTTTATACTCAAAGGACTGTGATTTACTAACTGAAGTTGATTTGGTTTTGATAGCGGTTCCCGACGATCAGATGAGCGTTTGCATTAACAGTTTACCACAAACAAACGCTTTAGTTTGTCATTGTGCTGGAAGCATCTCTATGAATATTTTAGCAAAATTTAGAAATCATGGTGTTTTATATCCCTTACAGTCAGTCAATAGTAATTATTTAGAGAATGTGATAGCTCCATTTCTAATTGAGGCAAATTCGGATAATGCTAAAGAAAGTTTAAGAACCTTGATTCATCATACTGGCAATAGAGAAGAATCTGTGAATAGTGCTGAAAGATTAAAATACCATTTAGCGGCAGTATTTGCAAATAATTTTGTGAATGCCATGTTGATGGCCACAGAAGAAATTGCTCAAAAAAATCAACTTGATTTTAGTCTTTTATTACCGCTTATTCAACGCACTTTCGAAAAATTAAATAGTATGGGACCTAAAGAAGCACAAACAGGCCCTGCCAAGAGACACGATGAAATTACGATTAATAAACATCTTGAATTGTTAAAAAGTGATCATGAATTACAAGACATTTACAAGCATGTTTCTAGTTATATTCAGTCGAAATTTCAGCCTTAGTCTGCGATTCTTTTTTCCATTCAAATAAAGCCCAAATTGAGAAAATACCTAGCACAAGCATCATTCCTGCATATAGATATAATTGCTGGTAGCTGTACAAAATAGTATACGCTAGATTTAAAATTATCCAATAAAACCAGCATGCAATGTCTTTTTTTATTTCGATAAAAGTGGTTAATACGCAACCTAAAGCTAATAGAAGATCAATTTTTTTAACGGGGTTTGGAAAATAATTTCCAATAAAAATACTTAAGAAAAAAAATAAAAATGCTACAAACGCAATTAGAAATAAATGCTCCTTTCTTGAAAGTTTGAACGCAACACCTTCGTTTTTCTGAAAAAACTGCCATTGCATAAAACCAAAAATACCCTGAATGGCATATATAATATTAAGCATTGCACTGCCTTTATAGTCGATTTTATAAAAAAGATAGACACTTAGCAAAGAGGCTATAATCCCAAATATCCAAGTAATGGGTTTTCTTTTGATTGCAAAATAAAGATAAAATAAATTGAACGCTACAGACAGTATTTCTATAAATATTAACACAATGGGCAAATATCAATTGAATAATAGAATTTATTAAAGTTTATTTTTGTCTCAGTTTGAAAAAATTAACCATTTTTATAATCTTATTTTCCTCGTTGACATTAAATGCGCAAATTAAGCATCTCTTGGATACAATAAAATATGACTTGAAACAAAAGCGAAAGTTTTTTGTAAGTTTGGATGGCAAGAATAATCTTATAGGATCACTTAATATTAAAATGTTTGGCTTACAAGCAGGCTATATATACAATGATAGAACCAGTTTTTATCTAGGTTTATACAATACTTATGGCAATAGTAGCGAGATTGTAGAAAACCCCACCGCTGCTCAAAATAAGGTAGATAGCAATACAGTTATCTCAACCTATGGTCTGGGTTATATTAATTACGGCATCGATTATGAATTTCATGATTCAAGAAAATGGCGACTATCAATCCCTTGCGCTATCGGGTTAGGTGCAGGACACTATAATAAAGCTTCTTTAAAAAGAAATTATGGAGCCACCAATCCAGGTGTTGTGCCTTTTGAATTAGGTATTAACGCTAGTTATAAACTCACTTGGTGGCTATGGTTTGGAGGCGGTTTAGGCACCAGAATATCCTTGTTGTCTACTCATGAATTTAACGGGCCATTTTACACCTTCGGATTTCAAATTAAAACGGGTACAATTATACGACGTGCTAGAGAATCGATAAGAGAATATAGAGAGAAGCATTAAATGAGTATCAATGTGTTTCTTTTGTATCTTCTTGTGAAGATTCTTTTTTATCAGATGGTGGAACAGGTTTTACTTTAATAATGCCTTTTTCATAAAGTAGAGACTCTATAAAAAATTCCAACTGATGCTCATCTATTTTTTTACCAATGATTTTGGCATTTTTATCTAAAATAAAGAGAGAAGGATTAGCAACAATATTGTAGTCGTATTTATTGATTGGCCAAGGGTAGTATCGATCTGTTTTACAAACATTCACCCATTCACCTAATTCTGGACGCTTTCGCATCATTTCTCTCCATTCTTCATATTTGTTTTCGGTAGAAACCGCATATACTTTTACACCATTTAACTTATGTTTTTGGAATACGGCATTTACAATAGGAATAACCTCTTTACAATGACCGCAAGTGGGGTCAAAGAAAAATAGAATGGTTAAATTATTACCCAGATTTTCATAAAGTCGGTGCATTTTACCAGCAGTATCGGCCATGTTTAAATCGGGAGCAGTTCTTCCACACATGGTTGGAATGGCTTTTTTTCCCTCTTCACACATTTTTCTTAACTCCGCAGTATCGTTATACCACCATGCTTTTCCAGTGCAGTAAAAATTGTTAATCATGTTAATGGTCACATTGTCTTGGCACATGATTTTTCTATCTTGAAATTTATTCGTTAGATATTGAACAAAGTATTTCTGAGTTTCAGTATAAGGCCGTGTTTTATTTAAAACGGAATAAACCGCATTGGTTAAACTATCAGGATCCTGCATGGTATATTTATCAATATAATCATTCAGTTTCATTACCAATAAACCAGCAGGTGCACGAATTAATCCATCTTCTTTAAAATCGACATTGTCCCAATAATGCTTCATGTAATAATTATATTCAAACATACTGTCTTTAGGATCACCTTTTGGAATAGTAATAGGTTTAAAAGCAGTAAATAATTTTGTTAAAAAATAGTTAGGATTTTGCTTTGCATAACCCTCTCTAAACCTTTGGTCGCGGGCTTCTAATGTGTCAATTTCTCTTTTGGTAGCAATAGCAGTACCTTCATCTCCAGCTGCCTTTGCATCTTTTAAATTCTTTTCTAAACTGTAACGTTTTTCGCCATATATTCTTCTAACATTTTGATAAGCAACAAAAGATTCATTTTCTACAGAACCTGTAATTTTTATTTTTGATTCGTCTAAAGATGTATCTGCTTCAAAATAGAATTCCTGATCATCGGTAATTGGTAATTCGTAATAACCGGAGGCATTGGGGAAAACAATCATGTATAAACCTCTTTGTAATTTTGGGGAACCTCTGAAAGTGCCTACACCATTGGCATCAAGAAAGCAAGTATCTCTGTAATATTGCTTGTCTCCAAAATTATCTGCTAAATAAATAGCTGCATTTTTAAAGCCTCTTAATTTTACTTTTATGGCATAACTACCTGGAGCCCTACCAACTTGATTAGCATCAAATTTCTTAGTGGTAGTGCTGCCTTTAGGTTGCGGAGCCTTCGGTTTATTGGCACCTGGTTTTGCTTGTGTTGGTTTAGCATTCACAGTAGCTGGTTTTTTGGGAAGTGGTTTGCCTTTGGTCTGAGCGTTTAATTCAATATTAGAATTAAATAAAACCAAGGCTATGAGTGCGATTTTAAAAATAAAATGTTTTTTCATGTGTTGTTATGCAAAATTATGATTCTTTTGTGAATACTATAGACAACAATTTTGCCAAAATAGTTTACTGACATAAATATGACAAAGGAAAATTTTTTTGAAAACGTTTATGAGGTGGTCAAATTGATTCCAAAAGGCAAGGTAACAAGTTATGGTGCTATTGCCGCATACTTAGGTGTTAAATCTTCTTCGCGCATGGTTGGCTGGGCTATGAATCACTGTCATACCCTTGAATACAGAATTCCTGCTCACCGAGTTGTTAATCGAAATGGCTTATTAACGGGAAAAGCGCATTTTGGAGGTGAGCGCATGAGAGAATTGCTAGAAAAAGAAGGAATAATGGTTGAAAAAGATCAAATTATGAATTTCGAAAGCGTTTTTTGGGATCCATCCAAAGAATTAATTTTATAATTTGGATATTTATAAAAAAATATTATAATTGCATAGTAATTAATTATTTAGCCATGAAAATTTTAAAACGTTTAGGTATAATATTGCTTATAATAATAGCAATTGCCTTCATTTACGCTGCATTTTTGCCTTCAACTTTTAAAGTTGAAAGGAGCATCGTAATTACTTCCAGTGAAACAACCGTTTGGAATGGAATTAACAAGTTTAGCAACTTTAAACTATGGAATCCATGGTTAAAAAAGGATTCTACTTCCAAAATTGAAATTAAAGGAAATGATGGAACTGTTGGAGCGGTTTTCAGTTGGAATTCAGAAAATAAAGATGTTGGACAAGGCGAGATGACTATTTCCAAGGTTGTTCCAATGTCTGAATCCTCTTACGATTTACATTTTATTAAGCCTATGGAAAACAATTCTAAGGTATCTATGAAGATGGAAAAGGCTGAAAATGGTGTTAAGACAACTTGGATGATGAGCGGTGATCAAGGTTTAATAGGCCGCTTATTTTTATCTTTTATGGGAGGAATGGACAAAGTAGTAGGTAAAGATTTTGAAGCCGGATTAAAAAGTCTTAAAGAACTTTGTGAAAGTGGGGCCATTAAAGGTGAAGAATCTGCTACAATGGCTTATGAGGTGAGTGACGTCGAGTTTCCTTCCACTACATTTGCGACCATAAGGTCTAAAGTATCTTTTCAAGAGATGCCAAAATACTTTCAAACTAGTTTTGGTAAAATAATGGCAGGTTCCACCAAAGCAGGTTCAAAAATTACTGGTCCTACTTGTGGCATTTATTACATGTATGATGAAAAGACAAATATTGCAGATATGGCAGCAGCGGTGCCTTTGGATAAAGATCCCAAAATAGAAGGGGTTAATTGGATAACTATTGAAGGGAAAAGGGCCCATCAAATTAATTATTTTGGTGATTATAAAAAAATGATGCCGGCTTATCAAACCATGGGCGAATACATGAAGAAAAATAATTTGGGAGATAACCCCGAAATGGTCATTGAACAATATATAACCAATCCAATGGCAGAGAAGGATACCGCCAAATGGCAAACCAATATTATTTTCTTTACGAAATAAAACTGTTATGGAACAGGGTCATACCCGCTTCCTCCGCCTGGATGGCATCGGCTAATTCTCTTGACTGTTAACCAAGAACCTTTTATAAGACCATGTTTTTTCATGGCTTCAATACCATATTGGCTGCAGGTTGGTGTGTAACGGCATGAAGGAGGGAAGAAAGGTGCGAGAAACCATTGGTAAAATTTAATGATAACAATGCCAATAAAACCGCCCATTTGTTTCAAATACTTCATATTTCTTCGACCTTATCTTTTGAGTTAGATTCTTTAATATAAACAATCAATTTTCCAATGGATTGGTAAATTTTGTTATAGTCAGAAATTTCCTTGTTGGTGTAAATAAATGCGCCTATCAGTCTTCTATTGCCCAAAGCTTCAATAAACTTTGGTTTTTGAAGTCGGAAACTTTCACGCATTAATCTCTTTATTCGGTTGCGATCAACAGCATGCTTAAATTTTTTCTTAGACACTGAGAAGAGGACTTGAAATGGAGAAGAACCTTGCAAATCCATAAAGCGATAAATAAAAATAACTGGAAAGGATTTATGACTCTCGGTTGAGGCAAAAACAGACGAAATCAGTTTAACATTTGTTAAACGCTCAGACTTTGAAAATGTATAACGTAAACTTTCACCCATAATTTAAACAGGAGGGTGATGAAGCGGATTAACGTTTGTGACGACCTTCGTCTGACACTGATAATCTTTTGCGACCGCGTTTTCTGCGGGCAGCTAATACTTTTCTGCCATTGGCAGTAGCCATTCTTTCTCTAAAGCCGTGTTTGTTACGTCTTTTACGTTGTGATGGTTGGAATGTACGTTTCATGAATATTGACTTTTATAATCGCTTACATGAAATCCATTTTCCATGTAGCTTTTTTTAAAAGGACTGCAAAAATAGGCTTATTTTTTATCTATGCAAACTTTTGCACAAAAAATTGTTAATTAAGTTAGCTTATATTCTCAATTCGTTAGAGTCACTTAATTTCTGTGCTATTTTTAGTGAAATTTTGTTGGTGGAATTTTTCAATGTAATTGAACTTATCAGAATCGCTTCTATTTTATGAATTCATTCTTTACCTTCGTCGTACAAATGTCTGAGAAAAAATTATTCCTATTAGATGGTATGGCGCTTATATATCGTGCCTTTTTTGCCTTTAAAGATTATCCAAGAATTACCAGCTATGGATTGAATACTTCCGCCATGTTTGGTTTCACAAATACTTTGTTAGAGGTAATTCAGAAACAAAAACCAACACATATTGCCGTAGTGTTTGATACCGCAGCACCAACCGAAAGACACATAGAATATGAGGCCTACAAGGCGCATAGAGAAGAAATGCCAGAAGATTTGAGCAAAAGTATTCCATATATTTTTCGACTTATAGAAGGTTTCAGAATTCCAGTAATAACAATGGATGGCTATGAGGCTGATGATATTATTGGAACCCTAGCTAAGAAGGCTGAGCAACATGATTTTATTACCTACATGATGACTCCTGATAAAGATTTTGCACAATTAGTAAGCGATAAAATTTTTATTCATAAGCCTGCGAGATTAGGTAATGGCACTGAAACCATTGGTGTACCCGAAGTTTTAAAAAAATGGGAAATAGAAAACGTCAACCAAGTCATCGATATTTTAGGACTGTGGGGTGATGCAGTTGATAATATTCCTGGTGTACCGGGTGTTGGTGAAAAAACTGCCAAAAAATTAATTGCAGAATATGGTAGCATGGAAAATATTATTGCCAATGCGGCCAATTTAAAAGGGGTGTTAAAGGAAAAATTTGTTACGCATGCCGACCAGGCTTTGATGTCAAAACGCTTGGCCACCATTAATATCAACGTGCCAGTTCAATTAGATGAAAATACGCTGATACTTGAAGAACCAAATTTTGAGGTGTTGGAACCATTATTCAAAGAACTTGAATTTAAAACGTTGGCCACTCGCGTGTTTGGTAAAACTGCTGTTGTAACGGAAGGCGGGTCTTCCGAATCAAAACCAAATGCACAAACCGATTTATTTGGCATGGAAGTAAATGAAAATAAGGAAGAGGAACGTGAGCATGTGATTTATAATAATATTGAAAATACACCTCATACTTATCATTTGGTTGAGACTAAAGAACAAAGGACGGCATTAATTGAATCGCTTGCCAAGCAAACAGAATTTTGTTTTGATACTGAAACTACCGGACTTGATGCCATTGATGCCAAGGTTATTGGATTGGCTATTTCTTTTAAAGCTTCAGAAGGTTATTATGTAATAGTAAACTCGCAAAATGCAGATGCAATATTGGCAGAATTTCAAGATATTTTTAACGGCCCAGTGCTCAAAATAGCACAAAATTTAAAATATGATTTACAGGTGTTAAGCAACCATCAAATTAGTATTAAAGGACCCTTTTTTGATACCATGTTGTCGCATTATGTTTTAGAGCCAGACAAGCGCCATAACATGGATGCTTTATCGGAGCAATATCTACAATATTCTCCGGTCTCTATTGAAACACTTATAGGTAAGAAAGGTAAGAATCAATTGAACATGGCCATGGTAGATCCAATGAAGGTAAAAGAATATGCCGCAGAGGATGCAGATATTACTTTTCAGTTAAAACAGGCCTTAGAACCTCAATTAGAAAAATACAATGCAGGATATATTCTAAATGAAATTGAACTGCCTTTGGTACCTGTGTTAGCCGCCATGGAACGCGAAGGGGTTAAAATAGACAAACAATTCTTGGCCAATTACTCCGTCGATTTGCAAAAAGAAATAGTAGAAGCAGAGCGAAAAATATATGAAATGGCAGGTGTTCATTTTAACATTGCCTCGCCAAAACAATTGGGCGAGGTATTGTTTGATAAATTAAAGCTCGATGAGAAAGCCAAGAAGACAAAAACTGGGCAATATCAAACTGGCGAAGATGTGTTGATGAAACTAGCACATAAATCGGATATTGTAAAAGAAATTGTCGATTTCCGTCAATTGCAAAAATTAAAAAGTACTTATGTAGATGCATTGCCGCAGCTAATTAATCACCATACTGGCAGAGTGCATACTTCCTTTAATCAAGCCATAGCTGCAACTGGCAGATTAAGTAGCACTAATCCCAATATGCAAAATATTCCTATTCGCACAGATAGGGGTAAGGAAGTGAGAAAAGCATTCATTCCACGCGATAGCAATCATCTAATATTATCTGCCGATTATTCTCAAATTGAATTGAGAATTGTAGCTTCAATTAGTGAGGATCCTAATATGATGGAGGCTTTTTTAAATAACAAAGATATTCATAGAGCAACTGCCGCCAAAGTTTATGGTATTCTGGAGAGTGAAGTAACAAGCGAACAAAGACGCAATGCTAAAAGTGTTAACTTTGGAATTATTTATGGACAACAAGCCTTTGGATTAAGTGAAAACCTAGGCATAAGCAGAACTGAAGCAAAAATCCTCATCGATAATTATTACGCTGAGTTTGTAAATATTAAAAAGTACATGGACAATACCATCACTTTTGCTCGGGAACATGGATATGTAGAAACGCTAAAAGGACGTAAACGTTGGTTGCGTGATATTACTTCTAACAATGCTACAGTGCGCAGTTTTGCTGAGCGTGTTGCTATCAACGCTCCAATTCAAGGCAGTGCTGCCGATATGATTAAGTTGGCCATGATAGACATTCATGCTGAAATGAAGAAGCGTCAATTGAAATCGAAAATGATATTGCAAGTGCATGATGAATTGCTTTTTGATGTTACAATTGATGAAGTGGATGAATTGAAATTATTGGTAACCGATTTAATGTCTAAAGCCATGCCTTTAAAGGTACCTGTCCTTGCGGAAGCTGGTGTAGGCATTAATTGGTTGGAGGCGCATTAACGCACCCTTAGGCTGGGTTATGGGCGCCCTTCGGCTACGCTCAGGGCGCATAAAAGTACCCTGAGCGGAGCCGAATAAGTACCCTGAGCGGAGCCGAAGGGTACTTATTATACTATCAGCACCGGAATATTCACCGTATGCCTTACCGAATTCACTGTAGTGCCATATAAATAATCCATTAGGCCCGTATGTCCATGTGTACCCATTACTAATAAGTCGGCATCAAATTCTTTAACTAATTTTGGGATGGCCTTTTTTGGATTACCGTAGCCAATTTTTATTTCGGAAGAATAGCCGAGATTTTTTAAAAAATTGGTATACTCTTGCAAGGTTTGTAAATCTTTCTCGGTTTCATAATCCGAAATATTTTGACCTGCCACCATAGCACCTGCACTCTCTACAACATGTATTAAAAGATAGTGGGCCTTCTCTCTTCCTTGCGATAGGGCATGCCGAATGGCTTTATTATCGGCTTCAGAAAAATCCAATGAAATAGCAATTCTTTTATATGCTTTTACTTCTAAATTTTGCAAAGCTGTAAATGCACCATGTGGCAATTTTACTACCTCTTCTTTTCGCTTTTTAATGATAGGAAAGACAATAATGTATACCAACAAAAAAGCAGCAAATATCACCACACCCAGAATCAATAATTTAAGAATAATATTTAACTCAACAGTTGTAAAGAGTGTAATTAATTCCTCGCTCACCAATTTAATATTTAAACCGACAATAACAATGGCGCATAACCATGCTAATACTTTAACCAAAGCTCCAATGCTAAATTCACCCATTTTTTCCTTATCACTTACAAAATGTATCAATGGTATAATAGCAAAACCTAGTTGCATGCTTAAAATTACCTGACTGAATATGAGCAGTTTTCCTGTCCCCTGTTCGCCCATTATATGTATAGTGATTAGGGCGGGTATAATGGCAATTAAACGTGTGATAATTCTTCGAATCCAGGGTTGTATTCTTAGATTCAGATAGCCTTCCATTACTATTTGTCCGGCAAGGGTGCCAGTAATTGTAGAACTTTGTCCAGCTGCTATTAATGCCACTGCAAATAAAATGGGGGCCAATTTAGTGCCCAACATGGGTGCTAAAAGTTTGTGTGCATCCTGTATTTGAGCTACCTCGAATAATCCGTTTTTAAAGAAAACGGTGGCAGCTAATATGAGGATGGCTGCATTAACAAAAAAGGCAAAATTGAGGGCGATGGTTGAATCAATGATATTGAATTTTATAGCCTTCTTTTTAGCCGCATCTGTCTTTTCGAAATAGCGGGTTTGCACCAAAGAAGAATGTAGGTAAAGATTATGAGGCATTACTGTGGCTCCAATGATACCGATCGCTATATATAGAGCTGTATCGCTTGGCATACTTGGTATAAAGCCTACCAACAACTCGCCCATATCTGGTTTAGCTAAAAATATTTCAGTAAGAAAAGCAGCACCAATAATGAATACCAATGACATAATAAATGCCTCCATTTTGCGAATGCCTTTATTCAATAAAAATAATAATAAGAAGGTATCGAGTACTGTTATTAGAACACCTTGTGTAAGGGTAATACCAAATAGTAATTGTAAGCCTATGGCCATCCCTAGTACTTCGGCTAAGTCGCAAGCTGCTATTGCAATTTCGGCTAATATGTATAAACTAATATTAACGAATCTAGGATAGTTCTCGCGCGAGGCTTGGGCTAAATCGAGGCCACGTACAATGCCTAAACGAGCACTTAAACTTTGCAACAAAAGTGCAATCAAATTCGACATTAAGAGCACCCATAAAAGCGAATATCCAAACTGACTACCGCCTGCTAAATCGGTGGCCCAATTCCCTGGATCCATATAACCAACACTTACTAGATAAGCAGGACCTAAAAACGCTAAAATCTTACGGCCTTTTTTCTTTGTTGTATCAACCGAACCATGCACTTCTTGTAGCGATGGGGTATGTCCTTTATGATCGGTCATTGTAATTTTTAAAACAGTGGTTTTTTAGAATACACGCAATTTAGTAGTTAGAAATGGAATCACCAAAACTTATCAGATTCATGGATACAATTACTAGATTATAAAAAATGTCATGAATCAGTCATTTAAAATGAAATGGAATCAGGTAATATTTTATTGGTTAACTTCGTCAAATGCAAAACGGTATATTACTAATCATTGGTTTCATTTTGGCCATTCAAGTTCAAGCTGCAGATACTTGCAAAGCTATGATACAAGCTAATTTTGATGTTCAGGATGTTTGTTTAGGCGATGAAGTTGTGTTTAATAATACAAGTGTTTCAGATCCCAATGAATCCAATTATTTTTGGAATTTTGGCGATGGTGAAAATGACAACCAAATGCACCCAAATCATACTTATAAGGACGCTCAAACTTATATTGTAGAATTAAAAGTTTTATTAAAAAATGGTTGTAAAGATTCAATCTTAAAAGTAATCACAATAAAGGAATTACCAACTTGTGGATTTACGGTTTCATCAAAGTATAAGCAAAGTCAATATGAAGTTACAGCTAGTCCAAATCAAGGTGTTATGCCGACTTATGAATGGACGTATTTGTACACGCTAAAATCCACCAATCAAATCCTCAATTTTATGTTTCCTACTGATTCACTTGCTAAAAATTATAGAGCTGAGAAAATCGTCTTAAAAGTGACCAATCAGTTTGGTTGCAGTGCCAGGGATTCTATTCAAACCATTTTTGCAAGAACACCAGAGGGAGATGTTGAGAATATAATTGTTGAGAATACAGATTTTAATTTTACTAACCCAAGTTCAGTTCAATTATCAATTTATAATAAAGGAAATGATTATACTTTTCAATTGATTCATATTACTGGACAAGTTACTAAATCAGGTGTTTTAACCGAAGGTAATAATCGCATTGAAATTGACCAAACTGGTTTATATTTCTTAAGAACTGCCAATATGCAAGGACAATTCTTTGTCAATAAAATTATCATACAATAAAAAATCTTAGTGCATAAAAAAGGCTCTGAATTTCAGAGCCTTTTTTTATTAATTAAGCACTAACGCCAGCTCTGATAATATTCAAAGCACCACCAGCTTTAAACCACTCAATTTGCTGAGCATTATAAGTGTGGTTGCAATTAATAGTATCGGTGGTTCCATTTTTATGGTTCAATACCAATCTTAAAGGTTTGCCTGGTTTAAAGTCAGTAAGACCTAATAAATTGAAAGTATCATCTTCCAGTATCAAATCATAATCTGCTTTGTTAGCAAAAGTAAGACCTAACATGCCTTGTTTTTTGAGGTTGGTTTCGTGGATTCTAGCGAATGATTTTGTTAATACAACTCTAACACCTAAGAAACGAGGTTCCATAGCTGCGTGCTCTCTTGAAGAACCTTCGCCATAGTTTTCGTCACCTACCACAATACTTCCAATACCAGCGGCTTTGTAGGCGCGCTGTACTTTAGGTACTTCATCATATTGACCAGTCAATTGATTTTTCACAGTGTTGGTTTTTTCGTTGAAGAAATTCACCGCACCGATGAGCATATTATTACTAATATTATCTAAGTGCCCTCGGAATTTAAGCCAAGGTCCTGCCATTGAAATATGGTCGGTGGTGCATTTCCCTTTTGCTTTGATCAAGAGTTTTAAACCTTTAAGATCTGTGCCTTCCCAAGCTTTAAAAGGTTCTAACAGTTGCAAACGATCGGAAGTTGGAGATACTAAAATTTGAACACCACTGCCGTCTATGGCTGGTGCTTGATAACCTGCATCGCCCACTGCAAAACCTTTTATGGGCATTTCTATACCAGCAGGTTCTGCCAATTTTACCTTTTCGCCTTTATCATTGGTTAAGTAATCAGTTAATGGGTTGAAGGTTAAATCGCCAGCAATAGCAAGAGCTGTAACAATTTCGGGTGAAGCTACGAAAGCGTGGGTATTGGGGTTGCCATCGTTTCTTTTTGCAAAGTTTCTGTTAAAAGATGTGATAATAGAATTTTTCTTAAGAGGATCGTTGGTATGACGGGCCCATTGACCGATACATGGACCACAAGCATTGGCTAAAACTACACCACCCATTTTTTCGAAAATATCAAGAAAACCATCGCGAGCTACTGTGTAGCGCACCAATTCCGAACCAGGCGTGATGGTGAATTCAGATTTAGCTTTAATGCCCGCATCAGAAGCTTGTTTGGCCAAAGAGGCTGCGCGACTTATATCTTCATATGAAGAGTTTGTGCAAGAACCTATCAAACCAACTTCCAGTTCTGCAGGCCAATTATTATCTTTTACTGCTTGCGCAAATTGAGAAAGGGGCCAAGCCAAATCAGGTGTAAATGGTCCGTTAATATAAGGTTCTAATTCAGATAAATTGATTTCAAATACTTGGTCGAAATATTTTTCAGGTTCTGTATAAACTGCTGCATCGCCTGTTAAATGTTCTGCTATGCCATTGGCAGCAGTGGCAATTTCACTTCTTTCGGTACCATTCAAGTATTCGGCCATTTTTTTATCATAACCGAAGATGGAAGTAGTGGCACCAATCTCTGCGCCCATATTGCAAATAGTACCTTTACCTGTACAAGAAAGACTCTCGGCACCTTCACCAAAATATTCAAGTATAGCACCTGTTCCACCTTTTACGGTAAGAATACCGGCTACCTTTAAAATAACATCTTTAGAGGCCGTCCAGCCATTTAATTTACCGGTTAATTTAACACCAATAATTTTGGGGAATTTAAGTTCCCAAGGTAAGCCTGCCATTACATCACAAGCATCTGCGCCACCAACACCAATGGCAATGATACCAAGGCCACCAGCGTTAACAGTATGTGAATCGGTACCTATCATTAAACCACCCGGAAAAGCATAGTTTTCCAAAACAACTTGGTGAATAATACCTGCACCTGGTTTCCAAAACCCGATACCATATTTATTGGAAACAGAAGCCAAGAAATCATATACCTCTTTGTTTTTATCATTGGCAGTTGCTAAATCGTTAACAGCACCATCTTTTGCTTGAATTAAATGATCGCAGTGCACAGTAGAAGGCACAGCAACTGTTGGCCTGCCTGCCTGCATAAATTGCAATAAAGCCATTTGAGCGGTAGCATCTTGCATCGCTACTCTATCTGGCGCAAAGTCAACATAGCTATTGCCTCTCTCAAATACCTGGGTTGGCGAACCATCCCAAAGGTGGGAATAAAGAATTTTTTCGGTTAAAGTTAAAGGTTTGTTTAGTAACTGGCGGGCAGCTTCAATGCGAGAAGGCATTTTAGCATACACCCGTTTAATCATTTCTATATCAAAAGCCATGGGTATAAATTTTTGTGTTGCAAATTTAATGGTTTTATTATTTAAAACCGTTATAAATTGGGCTAATATTTTGATGGAGATAGCTGAGACAAAGAAACAGAGAGCAACGGTAAAATTACTCACTGCATCTGTTGATATGAAAAATACAAACTACTGTATATTTCTAATACTTACGATATAAATATGAATTGGGTTTATAAAAAAACAAGCATACCCTAAAAAGAATATGCTTGTCCCATTTTATGAAAATTTACTACTTAATGTATAGACGTTTAGAACCTTAAAAACGTTGCAGCAGGAATAAAAAATTTTTGTAAAACACTTTAACCGATAGCGCTTATATTTGCTTTTTAAAACTAAATTTTTGTTTAAACTATGTTCGTGAAAACATTCGGCTCGGCCGTTTATGGTGTGAATGCCTATACCATTACCATTGAAGTAAACGTTAGCGGTGATGGAGCCAGCTACTCTCTTGTTGGATTGCCAGACAATGCTGTTAAAGAAAGCTGGTTAAGAATTCATACGGCTTTTAAAAATAATGGACTGAATGCCCCTCGGAAGAAAATTGTTGTAAACATGGCACCTGCAGATATCAGGAAGGAAGGTAGCGCTTATGATTTGACTATTGCTACAGGTATATTGGCGGCCAGCGAACAGATATTTGAACCGGAAGAAATAAGCAAGTACATCATTATGGGTGAGCTTTCATTGGATGGCAGCATATTGCCTATTAAAGGGGCCTTGCCAATTGCTATTCAAGCCCAAAAAGAAGGTTTTAAGGGTTTCATTTTACCCTTACAAAATGCTAAAGAAGCTGCGATAGTAAAGGATTTAGAGGTATATGGTGTTGAAAAAATTACAGATGTTTTAGGATTCTTTAATGGCACCCTTCAAATAGACCAAGTAAAGGCAGACCCTCGTACCGATTTTGCCAATGCCATCTCGGAATTTGATATAGATTTTTCGGATGTGCAAGGGCAAGAAAATATTAAACGCGCCATGGAGATAGCTGCAGCAGGAGGCCATAATATTATTTTAATTGGTCCTCCAGGTGCCGGTAAAACAATGCTCGCCAAAAGACTTCCTACCATATTGCCACCAATGACCTTGCACGAGGCATTAGAGACTACTAAAATACACTCTGTCGCGGGTAAATTATCGGATAATGCTGGGTTGGTAGCGCATCGGCCATTTCGTTCGCCTCATCACACCATTAGTGATGTAGCGTTGGTTGGTGGAGGCACCAATCCTCAACCTGGAGAAATTTCGTTGGCACACAACGGTGTTTTATTTTTAGATGAATTGCCCGAATTTAAGCGCACAGTTTTGGAGGTAATGCGCCAACCTTTAGAAGATAGAAAAGTGAATATTTCACGGGCTAAATTATCTGTTGATTATCCTGCCAGTTTTATGTTAGTGGCCAGCATGAATCCTTGAAGTTGCGTTCCCTTTTTGCCATCAATTCAGGGGATAGGGTTCGCGGTATTCCTTTTAGCACTATTTCAAGCTCCTGCTTGTCAATAACGATTTTATGAGTTATGTCTTCAATGATTGCTCTTTTCTCTTCGGAAGATTTATTCTTCCATTGGGAGTGTAAATCCTGGGCTTCGGAGAAGACTTCTTCAGTGGATTGGCATTGCATGGTGAGCGCATCAATTTCACCAAGCAGTTGACCACTATATGCTTCTTTTTGCTGTAATTGCTCATACAATGGCATGTAATGCACTGAAAAACCTTCTGTAGGGATTTGTTTCGTTTGATGCAAATCAAGCAAATTTTGAATCTTAAAACGCAAATCTGCCATTTCAGAAACTAAATTTGTTCTTGTTTTTTCTTTTCCTGAAATTGCTTTTTGAGTTTGAGAAACAACCAAACTAATTTCTTCTTTGGAGAAAAGATAGGTTTTCAATTCTTCATAGAAAATTTCCTCTAAATCTCCTGTTGGAATTTTATTATGACACTTATTGCAAACATATTTTGGGTTATTAGATTTGACATACATTTTTTCACCACAGTGACAAAATGTTAATCCTCCGAATAAATGAACTGCCTTTTTAGCTGATCGTTTGTTCTTTATTTCCATTTCATGCAAGATATCATTACACTTCTGCCATAAGTCATCGGTAACAATTGCTGGAGCTTCTGTAAATACCCAGGTTTCCTTTGGTTTGAACTCCCAGTTTTTGCCTTGACCAAGACTTTTGGTATAGTTGGCTCTTCTCATTCCCTTTGCGAGTGGGTCTTCGAGCAACCGGGTAATTGTTGTATTAGTAAAAAGTGAACCATTCCTAGTTCTATACCCCTGCTCATTAAGAAGCTTTGCTACATATTTCTTTCGCTTATGTTCTCCAAAGTATTCAAAAATTTTCTTTCTAACCGCAGCTTCATTTTCATCTAATTGAAGTACCCCATCATTCCAAACATATCCATACGGGGCAGCGCCGCCCAAATTCTTTCCTAATTTTGCTCTAATTGGAATTGAAGCAGCAACTCTATCAGCAATCTCTTCCCTCTCCCATTGAGCCATTGCAGCTATGATTGTATAGAACAAGCGACCTGCAGGAGATGAAGTATCTATCTTCTCTTGAAGAGAAATAAGGTCAGCATTATATGTTCTAAAGAATTCTGAGAATTCGAGTAGTTCTTTAGTGCTTCTGGCCAATCGAGCAAGTTTTGAGAAGATAAGCCCCGTTATTTTACCTGACTTAATATCCTCCATCATCCGTTGTGCTTCAGGATGAAGCATTACGGATTTTCCGCTTACACCTTCCAAGTGATATACAGTAACTATATCCCAATCATTTAATTTCGCATATGCTCGTGCTCTTTCTTCATGGTGCTGGGGGCTTTCACCTTTAGCCTGGTCTTCTGTTGATACACGAATCCAAATTCCAATATTCTTATCCTGTGCCATAGATTTTCAATTGATAAAATTACATTTTTTATCAATGCTTTCAAAATAAATTTTGACATAAAATTATTGTCAAATTTGTTAAAAAGTATACATAAATTTAATATTGGTATTTAATAGATTAAACCATCATAAGGAATAACTTAGTGTTTATCTTTACTTGCTTAATCCTTTTCCTATAAGATAGGTACTTGATGTAATTCCCATCAATACATAGGCTTTTGAGTCAAAGTCTGGATATTCCATTTTCCAATTTGCAAGGAAACTAACTATAAATATCCCAAGAAATGCCATAGTAAATACTAGGTTTTGTAATCTAGGAATTGAAAAGTTACCATCATCATCTTTTAATATATCTGAAAAAAAATTAGAACTTTCTAAATTCATTTTCAGTGAAGTTATATTTATAACATCCTTGGCTAATTTGTTATTATTAATCTTTACGTTTGAAATTATTCCAGAAGTAAGAGTGACTCCGCTCACTATTCCTAATAAAATTAAAGCATCATCATTTATAAACGGAGTGTGTTTTTCACTAAAACCCCAGTTTAGGCAAAAAGCTGGGCAGATTATTAAAGTCCATAATAATAGCTGAACACGAGAAAAGCTGTAGGGAGGGCTAAGTTTATTGTCAGATTTCTGCTCTTTTAATAAATTCTTATGCTTTAAAGCAAGAAATAAAATCATTAGAAAAGTTCCTATGGCTAAAGCAATAGAAAAAGAAGGATAGTAGTAAAGTTCCATAATATTAAGTAGATTTTAATAATTAATTATGCTTTATTAATTCTTCAGAGTTTTTAAGTCTTATTTTTTCAAACATTTCAATAAGACTATCAATTTTCTTAGCCTGGATGTCTTTCAAATCCTTAAATATTGTCCATATTTGGTCAATGACAGCGACAGGATCGATATCTGCCACCCCGGCTGCAGTCGGTAAGGATGAGTGTTTCTTTGGAACATAGATCTCAATAAAGGTTTTACAATCTTTTATGTAATCAAATAATTCATTATTAAATTGAGTAATTCTAGCGTCATAGCATTTAAATTTGCTTTTTGGGCCCTTTTTAAAATAGTTATTTATCTTATCAAATCTTTTAAAAATTCTATTACGTCTATTCAACTCATAGATAAATTGGGCAATTGATGCATCGAGTTCTGCCTGAATGACACTATAGTTGGCAATAGATTGATTTTTTATATCCTTAACAACAGAATCAAATAAGTACTTTTTTTTCTTATCATCCCTGTTATTAAGTCCCCTGTATAGCTTTTGAGTATCAATTAAGTTAATACAATATTCATGTCCAGTAGAATCATTTAAAATTCTCGACATGACTGATTCCATTGCATATTTCCAGATGGTAAGTTGATAGATAGCACCTTTATTTTTGTATTCAATTTGAATTGATTGGGCTTTTAAGCATTGTGTTGCTAACAATAAAGTAACAACTATAATTTGTTTTATATTTTTCATATTATCGATTATTTAAGTTAAATATTTAATTTTTAGATATTCTTGGTAGAATTGATTACGTTTCCAATATCTTCCTGCAAATTTTTTGCCCAGGAATTGGATGAGTTTTCTATAATTAGTGAGGCAAATAGGTTTTTTGACTCAACTTTTTTATTTTTTGACAATACTCTTTTTGCTATTTTTCTGTTTGGTTCTATGGTTATGGTGTCGATTTTTTCTCTCCAACTTTGACTTGACTTTCTCTCTAAAACACCTAAATTTCTGAAATCAATAGTGGTTCCAAAGAATACAGCTTGCCACCATTCATTAGTTTCAGGTATCATCCAACTTAAATAACCATCCTTAAGAACTTGCTTTGGTTTTTTTATAGAATCTGTAAAACTGTATCTCACAGATTTTGAAGGTATAGGATCAAAATAATTCGGGGTGTAGAAATCTGACAATAAAATTCCGTTTACCGAATATCCAAATCTTTCAGATTCACTAGGGTCGCAAACTTCTAGAAGATAATTCACCCTTCCTTGCTCCTCTATAATAGAATCAGAAGAAATTAATCTACTTCCAAAAGGATCTACTAACATTTCTAAACATTCGTGAGAACATGTTAAAGGTGTAAGTTGACCGGCCTGCACTAATGCATATGGCTGACCATTTTTATCAAGATGAATGCCTGCAGCACCATCGTAACCAATATCATCCTTTATTATTATTGGCCAATAACCTGCTGGAACGTCTTCAAGCTTTTCAAAAGCATCAATACTTGACTTGATATTCCAAATTGGCGTGAAATCCCGAGTTATTTGCTTTTGAATTGCTGCCGAAATCTTTGATACTTCAGATGATGTAATCTGACCAGACTGACTAATAAGTGCTATTTGATTTGTATACATACTAAAAATTATTTATGCAAATCAGCAATAATTATTTTGCCATCACATAGAACATATGTTTCATTTTCATTTTAAATAAAATTAGAACGTATGTTCTATAAAATCAAAGAATAATATTTATGTATGTTTGTAACAATAAATTCAAAATCCAAATGATTAAAAATATTATCATCCTTATTCTAGCTATTAGCACCTGTGTGTTATCATGTTTGCTTGTACAAAGTCAAAAGGAAACAAATTCTAAGTCTGCATTAAGGGCTCCCGATACTAGTGCCCCACGTCCTAAAAAATATGCTACAACATTAAGCCCAATTCCGTGCACTGATGCCTATAATCAGGCCTTAGCGTATAAATTATTTATGAGTAATTATCCTACTGACCGGGCCGCCTTTCAAATAGATACTAGTTACTTACAATCTTTAATAAGAACTACAAAAACGAAGTACATAGTAGGCACTTTTGGAAGAGTTGCCGAAACAGTTGATGAATTAGCCCATAATACTGTTCATTTATTTCCTGTAAATGCAAATGGATATAGAATTAATGTTGAAAATGATGCTCGATTCCCTGCCGGACATGTTGATCAAAAATATCCTATTCATAAAGAACCACTTGGTACAATAAATTATACGGCACTTTTTAGTTGCCCTTGACATACTTGAAACAAATTTATTATTGCTTACTGTTCCTTGCTTTCTTACTATCGTTGTTTTCAGCGAATAGAAGGAAACAGCCTCTACTCGTATTTCCGTATCTTCTTTTAGTCGGTATTTGCTTTCAGATTGTTGAAGATATTCTTGAATGGGTACGATTACCTCACACTTTTATATTCAATATTTATGATCTAATTGAATATCCATTATATACATTCTATTTCTATTTTCTTTATATAGGAAGGAGAATAAGAACAGTTATTATCATTGCACTGATAATCTATATAAGTTCATTTTTTCTGTATTTTACCTTTGTGAAATCATTCTGGGAAGAATCTTTTAGTTCATTATCTTGTATTCAAGCAATTTTTATGACCTTTTTTTCCCTTTATTTCTTTTATGATTTAATACAAAGTAATCGTTATTTTCATTTGCCGTCATATCCCCATTTTTATATAAATACAGCCAATCTCATACATTTTTCTTTATCGTTATTGGCGTTGAGTTTTAATGCTGTATTGAATAAGCGAGATCCAATCTTAGCAGATAATGTCCTATATATTACTAGATTAAGTAATATATTGCAAAATTCACCCAAAGGAACCCCCTATTTTCAGAGTAAACTGACCCCTCATTTTTCGATTGCATTTCAGATTCAAAATTGATGACTAGTTTTCATTACAAAAATAGTGTTTAAGTTCTTTAATCTATAACCTTTCT